>CAMKMD010000049.1 GCA_946413815.1 uncultured Ruminococcus sp. | reverse complement strand
TGGTTGTCTTGTAGGTCTTGTTTCCGCTTGCATCGAAGAACTCTTTTTTGAGAGTGAGCTTGATGTCGGTGCAGCCCTCAAGGTCTGCGGCGGGTACGTAGTAAACTATACTAAGGTCATTGCCGAGGGAGACATTGTGGGTGAATTTGATATCGGAAAGGGGATCTTCATCAGCCAATATCGGCGCAATAGTAAAAGGGTCTTCCTCTGTTCCGCTGCCACCTACAATTTTGATTCCAAGAATTGTATCATCATAACCAGGGAAGAATATGCTTGACGCATCATCTCCCCAAATATCTCCGATTGTAACTTCATCGAAATCGGCACCAGTTTTACCTTCAACAGTAGAAGTAATACATTTCGGCAGCTTCTTTCCACGAAGTTTTGTTGTGATTGTTTGTAACTGTCTTTCACAAATATAGTAATCAAAATATCTGCTGCGAACCTCAAAAACTGCATCTGTACTTATAGTATCTCCAATATACCATTTTTTTCCGATTTTTACATCTGTTTCAAGCGGTAATGGGTCGCCTTCATAAGCAAGTTCTAACTTGAACGGGTCAGATTCTGTTCCAGTACCCGATACTATTTTAACGCCGATCGGTTCTTCAAAGTGTCTTTCGTCAGGTTGAACAATATGATCATCGACAAAAGAGGTCGCTGTACAGCCATAATCCCAATTAATTCCACCACTAGACGGACGGAAAGCTATGCCCCAAGAATTAAACCAAGGAAGATACATCATAAGGCTAAGCATAGAATTATCGTCACCATATGTCTTGTAAAAAGTTGTTTCGCCGTCGCAAGTGAAATAGTACGGAATATGTTTGTCATGGTCTTTGACACATTTAAATATTTCGTCAAACTTGATAGTAACACCAACAGCAGGGATAATAGCTTCATCAGTAGCATTAGCCACAATAGCAGACTTGAATATATCAGTGCCGCCTGTGAGTGTGGGCAGTCCTCCGCCGACAATTGTCAGTGCCAGAGCCGCTGCCAGTGTCTTTCTGAAAATTCCTTTCATAAAATCAACTCCTTTAAAATGATTCAAAAAGCGCATCTCACAGGACATAACTATCCCGCAGAATGCGCTGCTTCAACCTGTGCTTCTGTCATAAGGGCGCAGTTATACCCTCCGTCTGAGATAAGTGTTCTGAACGGAAATGATGCTGCTCCCATATTTTTCACCCCTGTGATGTCACTGTAGCTTTATTGTTGCATATTTAACTGTGTTTGTCAAGGCGGGAGAGGGTGTTAAGGGATCCGGAGCCGGTGAAAGCGTGTTCACCGATACAGGCCGCTTGCCCGGGATGTACAAAAAGGGTGCCGACAGCTGCGTCAGCACCCTTTCTGTTATTCATAAGGGGATCATTGCCTTGTTTTCGGGCAGATGTCCGCTTCCGATCAGTCTGCGCGCTCCGCACCGGAAACGGAATCGATGTAGAAATCGGCCAGGCTGTCGGGTGACTCAAGGTAAAGCTGGAGACTCTCAGCACCATCAGGGATAGTATATGCAAGATTCTCCAGTGTTATCCACTCGCCGTTGGGAGCGGGCACCAGTGCGATCTCGTCATACTTTTCCCCGTCCATGTTATACTGCAGCGTCATCTTCATGGTGATGTCCTCGCCGCTGTTCTGCATGGCGCGCGCTCTGAAATGATATGCCTCGCCGGGCTTGTAGGTATCAGAGCTGAGCATGATCGCTGCACCGTTCCAGTTATCTGTCCTGCCGCTGACAAACAGAGACTGCGAGCCCTCGTCGGCATTTTCCTTGTCAACTGTCACCATTGAACCGCCGCGGGGTATCCAGCCCATAGCGCCTTCCTCGAAGCCGATATCAAAGAAGCCGACCTCCGTAGGTTCGCCGCTGTCTGCCTCGGCAAGCTTTGCGATAGCCTCCTCGTCCACGGTCACTTCGATATCCGTCGCTTCTGCGTAGGTGCCCTCGATCTGCAGATCGTTCCTGTAGACTGTCGCCTTGCCTTTGGACTGATAGCCCTCGATGGTCAGTGCGACCTCGTACATCTTGCCGAGCTCCAGACCGCACTTCTTCCATGCATCGAAATGCTTTGAAACGGAGATGGTGCCTGAAAGCCTTGTACCGTCGCCCTGTGGCTTCGTTCTGCGTACGCTCCAGTACTGGTCAAAGGTCTGGATGTCGTCGATGGAAGGCTGCTCGTAACGTGTTGTCTTGTAGATATCATAGGTAGCGCCGTCCACCGTAACTGTGCCGATAGCAAAAGGTGCTCCGGGGGGTCTCCAGGAACCCCAGGATTCCACGATGTAGTATTCGATGAGGGGCTCTCTCGTCCAGCCGTAGACGCACATATAGGAATTTCCGTCGGGCTGATAGTCCACGTCGTAGTCAACGGAGATATTGCCGAGCTCCTGATAGGTCTGTGTGCAGTCGAACTTCTGGCCGCGGCGGAAGAGTGCATTGTTGATGTTGCTCCATTCGCAGGAGAAGGTGCCGCCGCCCGGCTCCACGTTGAAGGTTGTGTCTCCCTCGTCCTTCCACAGTTCATAGTCATAGCCGTCCGCAGTGCCGGTGATATTTTCAGTAAATACCTGTGTTTCACCTGCCGGTCCGGTTTCCTGCTGTGAGCTGGCCGGAGTATCTGCGGGATCAGGTGCGGGCTTTGTGCCGCATCCGGATGCACACAGCATACATACAGCCGCCGTCAGTGCTGAGAGTGTTCTGATAGTGCGATTTGTCATTCGGATCATTGCCTCACTTTCGTATTATATTGCCGTATCAGCTTGTACGGCCTGCAATTTGTATTTTACCATATATGGCAGAATATTCAAGCTGATTCTTGCTATTGCCTCCCCGATTCTTGCGTTTCTTATCTCCGGCAGGGAAACATACTTCCTGTTTGAAGCGCCTTGACAATCACAGTTAAATATGCTACAATAAAGCTACAGTGACATCACAGGGGTGAAAAATATGGGAGCAGCATCATTTCCGTTCAGAACACTTATCTCAGGCGGAGGGTATAACTGCGCCCTTATGACAGAAGCACAGGTTGAAGCAGCGCATTCCGCGGGATAGTTATGTCCTGTGAGATGCGCTTATTTTATTACCATAAAGGAGTTGATCTTATGAAAGGAATTTTCAGAAAGACACTGGCAGCGGCGCTTGCCCTGACTGTTGTGGGCGGTGGTATGCCGCCATTTATCAGCGGGAACAGTCTGTTCGGAAACGCTATCGTAGCAAATGCGGAGGATATATACCATGAGGGCGATAAATTGCCTGAAGGATACTATTACTATTCCGGTAATGAGTATGTTGAAACCACTCGTATTTGGGTCTCTTTTACATATGACATTGATAACCCAAGAATATGTATTGGCACGACCATTCCTCCACAGGGTCTCAGATACGAAGATGTGTATGTAAATGTACCTGATGACAGAATATTAGAAGAACCAGCAGGAGTCAGAATTGCTTCCGGCAACGGAACAGAATCATCACCTTATCGGTTGGAGCTTGTATATGCGGATGAGCCTGTTGCAGTCGATTTTGAAGAAGTTACAGTCGGAAAGAAATGGTATATCGGTGATATGCTAAATACTGATGCGTATTTCAAATTACCTGCTCATAGATTTGGTTATTCTGTAACTGCCGATGAATTCTATGGCGAAGGTTTTCAAAATAAAATCTTGAAGTTTTATCGTAAACAACTCACGTCGCCTGCAAAAATCGGATACTTTAATGATAGTAATTATCCGGAGCTCACCGGTTTCCCTTTGTGGGTATTTGAAAATATTACCACAGGCTCTGATGTATACAATGTGGGTTATAATTGCAGCGTTGAGGAATTACGTAGTTTATATTATGCTATTGCTTTCTCTGGAGATGCTAACAGCGCGAGAGGTATTGAGGTAACAGGCGGCAGCGGAACAAAAGAAGATCCTTTTACTATAGAGCCTATATTTGATGAGAACGTCAAGAAAATTACATTTATCTCAGATGTAAGAACAGTAACAGGCTATACGGATGGTGACGGAAAATTCACCATACCTCAGTTTTATGATTATTCTATGCGTTCATACGAGGGCTGGCAGATAGGAGACAAGATCTATCATCCAAATGATACGGTAACCCTTACAGAAGATTCCACAGCGGTCGCTGTATTGGACCTGGCAACTCAAATTAAGGAAATCAAATTCAGCCACAATGTCTCCCTCGGCAATGACCTGAGCATAGTTTACTACGTTCCCGCCACAGGCTTTGGAGACTGCACCGATATCAAGCTGACTCTCAAGAAAGAGTTCTTCGATGCAAACGGAAACATGACTTACAAGACAACAACGCTCAATGCCGGCACACCTGTTGACAAAGGCTACGGCCCGGAATACGAATTCCGCTTCAAGGGCATTTCCGCCAAGGAAATGGGCAGCAATGTTACCGCAACGCTCAGCGTAAAGAAGGACGGCGAGACCTTTACCTCCCCCGAGGATGTATACAGCATAAAGCAGTACGCCATGAACAAGCTGAACAATTCCGGCACACAGGAAAAGCTGAAAAAGCTCCTTGTAGATATGCTCAACTACGGCGCACAGGCTCAGCAGTATTTCGGCTACAACACCGGCGACCTTGTAAATAAGTCTCTCACCGACGAACAGAAGGCGCTTGCAACAAGCTTCGATACAATTACAGTCGAGAACCATGAGGCTGTAAAGAAGATGAAAGGCGCAAGGGCGAGGTTCACCGGAAAGAACCTGAATCTCGGCAACAACATCGGTATTGTATACTTCATGGAATTCAACAGTGATGTTGACACAAGCAAGGTAAAGCTGCAACTCCATTACACTAACGCCCTGGGTGAGAACAAGACATTATCTATCCCATACAGCAGTTTCACAAAGGGCGATTATGAGAACGAGCTGAGATACGATTTCACAGGCCTTTCCGCAAAGGATTCCATGCAGCGGATCAGGGCTGTTATACGGGAAGACGACGTGACTATCAGCGATACACTGTATTACAGCATCCCCACCTACGCCAGCAAGAAGCTTGCAAACTCAACAAACGAAAGCCTGAAGGAAATCATCAGGTCTATGATGGTATACTACACATCAGCAAAGAACTATTTTGCATGATAACAGCGGCCCCGGTAATGAACCGCCCCGCATTGTGCGTACAGCATAAAAAAGCCCCTATGGCAAAATGAATCAAGCAACGAACCGGCCTCGCAATTCAAGCGGGGCCGGTTTTGTTTTTGCCCGGACAGGCTGATGATCATAAAAGTAATTGTATTTACCGCTCAGGCAACCGGACAGAAATGCCGGTTCTTTTCTGATGATATGTACGTAACAAGAGTACGGAAGTCAGAGAATAATTACTCATAACAATATACGGCTCAAATATTACTGTGAGTATACGCCTAGAAGTGTTGCATATTGCACAACGAAACGGTCGGAATTATGTCACTATTTACAAAGAATCCACAGCGCGATTGACTTTAAACCTAGTTTTATAGTATAATTATATTATAAAGATGATTCAAAGATAGTTCTAATAGAGAAAAAAAGACACAAATATACCATTGGTAAAAAGCCGGCAGGATTTGCCGGAAAGATTCAGAATTGCTGGTGATGAAACATGACTGACAAGGAATTGCGGAAGCTCGGACGAGCTGATCTGATCGAGATCCTCTATTATCTCAGGCGAGAAAACGACGAACTCAGAGAGGAAAACGAAAGTCTGCGGCAGAAGCTTGATACCATATATACAGAGGCAGTACGGCGCACAGCCGGCGAAAACAGCGTGAACCCTTCCGGCGGCGGGACAGCTCAGGGCAGCGGCAATACGCATAAGAATAAAAAGAAGAAGCGATGAAGAAAAATCAGAGGGACATCCCTACAACGGAACAATTTGCAGCGGAGCTCAGACGCCTCCGGCAGAAGAAAAGCTTCGCAAAAGCAGTCTGGAGCACAGTTTCTTCCCTGATCGTCATCACAGCCATCGCAGTCATCATTTCAACGATGCTGCTGCCGGTGCTGCGTGTGAAAGGAACAAGCATGACGCCCACGCTCCGGAATGATGAAATACTGCTCTGCAGCAGGCTCTCAGCCCCCGAAAAGGGTGATATCGTGGCATTTTATTACAATAATAAGGTGCTGCTCAAGCGTGTCATCGGCACGGCCGGTGATATCATAGACATTTCCGAGGAAGGCGCGGTCTGGTGCAACGGCGAACTTCTCGACGAACCTTATATCAGCGAAGCGGCACTTGGTGAATGTGACATTGATCTGCCGTATCAGGTACCGGAAAACCGGTTCTTTGTAATGGGCGATCACCGTGCGGTCTCAATTGACAGCCGTTCGGTCAGCGTCGGATGTATCTCCGAGGAAAACATCATCGGTACAGTCTTTGCTGTCATCGGTCCGCTCCGGTCATTCAGATTCCTCTGAACGGAGCACGACTGAAATCTTTGCGGAAAGGAGGGTACAGCCTTGAAAGACATTCAGAACAGAATACAGCGTCTGCTGCGAAAGCGCAGGCACGGGAGACGGACAGCGGCGGTGATGGCTGTACTGTCCTTATTGCTTTTAACGGTGATCTTCTGTATCAGCGTGATGCCGGGCATCAGTGCGACGAGGCCGGGTCTTGGCTTCGATGACCCTGTCAGCAGCGTTACGCTGCTCGGTGCGGATCCGGGCGGAACGGAGACGACCTATTTCAGCAACGTTCAGAATACGCCTCTCGGCGATGATCTGGGCACGGACAACAAGCTGCAGTCCATATCGATATCCTACGGCGGCCAGACATATTCCAGTTCGCCGATAACCATCAATGCAGGCGACGGCAGCACGCTCGATCTGAATCTGACGCTTAATTATTTGTATACAAATTCACAGCTCCGCAGTTCAGACATTTTCCAGACACACTGTATCTACTATCAGGTGCCGGAGGGAACGGTTAATATCCCGCAGGACTATTTCGGTCCCGAACGTATCGTTCTTGATACCGACTGGAGCGATGAATATCCTTCCGGTTACTTTTCTGTTTCGAAGAGCGGTCTGATCGTCATCCGCTTTACCGATGACTACATCAACTACCTGCAGAACAGCAATGACGGCTTTGCCGGAAAGATACTCTTCCGATGCTATGTGGACAGGAATGACGGCGTAGACGGTGATCATTCCTTCACCCTCGCCGGTCAGCAGGTCAATGTGGAGTTTGACGATGAAGAGCTGGGCATGACTAAGTCGAACCACACCGGACGTGATGCGGACGGACAGTATATCGACTGGACCATTACCATCGACAATCCGAACGGAGACTTCAATCTCAATGATTATCACATAGAAGATACGATAACGGAAAACAACGAAGCAGTGGACTGGAGCCGGATCGAACTGATCTCAGTGGATCCTGCGGGCGCCGCCGTGAAATCCGGCGACGGATTCGCACTCTCCGGCAATGCCGAGCATGTGACCATCACCTACAGAGAACGTGTGGAAAGCGGAAGGAGCTACCGGAACACTGCTGATATCAAATACGGCGATACACCGGTGGATTCAAAGACCTCTGAGGTCACTATCGAGAATAAGCTCGGCGTGAACAAGACCGGTACGGCTGATTATCAGATCGACGGCAGAGGCGAGCATGGACAGATACACTGGGAGATCGAAGTCTGGAACCAGTCGGGCGACAGTCTGCAGCTGACGGATATTACTGATACCAGCGGATTCCCTGCCGGAACAAAGCTTTATGATATAAACGGCAGCGAACTGGACAGCAGCCTCTATGAGATCGACAGCGAAAACCCGTGCGTCATCCATCTGAAAGATAACCCGGCCATACCGAGCAGGGTGACTGTCGTTTACGAAACCGATGTGAGCGGCAGCTATGACAGCACCGGAACAGCTGAGATAAGCAACGGAGTAACGGTCTCGTCTGTAAAGCCGCCGGATGAAGAGCATCCGGATCCGGCAACTTCCGATGAGACGGTCTCCTATCATCATCAGTACAGTATGGAGAAGACCTGCTCGGTATTCAATACCGAGGAGGATATGCTCCAGTGGAAGATCAAGGTCTGGGCGACGCAGGACGGTGCGAACAATAACAGCAGCGCAACGCTTGACGGCTACGTCATCACCGATGAAGCGATCGTCAGCAAGATCTATGACAATAATCAGGTTAACGGACAGTACCTCTCATTCAATGCTTTCCGGAACGGCGAAACGATAAACATTACCGACAAGGTCCGGCTCGTCAAGGACGAGGGTTCAAATAAAGTGACCATCAGGCTTGAGGAAGGCGTTGAGGATATCCCGATCTCATGCGTTGAGATCTTCTATCAGCAGCCTGTCAGTGAAAACCTCAGCGACAGTGCGATGCAGGCATATCTGAACGGCGGTCAGGCAACAGTAAGCAATACAGCTACAGGTCAGATGCCGGAAACGGGTATCGGCGAACAGAGCACCGGCACAAGGACCGAACAGAAGCGCATCGAATCCTCGAAGGTCTATTTGTCGGCGCAGAACGAAAAGGTCATCGGCAGAAGCGACATGGAAGACCGGACCCTCGAATGGAAGATCATGGTGACAAATGACAGCGGCTTCGACTGTACGGCGAGGATCACCGATACCCTGAGCGATTCCGGAGGCGGCAGCCACTATATCACCCCGTCTCAGGCAGCGGATTTCCGTATCTACGGAAAGGCGACAGATCAGGGCAGCGAGGAGCTGATACCGGCAAGCTGCTATACCATAACCTTCTACGATGAAAACGACAACGTGATACCTGATTTCGCAAACGGCAGCACAAATGCCGTGAAATACGTGATCAGCTTCACAGACGCAATATCTCAGCCGACCAGACGTCATATCTCCGTATCGTATAAGACTACGGCGGAGGTAAAGGACGTCGAAAACGGCGATACAGCGCATTTTGACAATACCATGCAGTTCGGCGATCAGACGCCGAAGCCTGTGCACGGTCTGACCTTCGAGCGTGAAGATCCGAATAATGTCAAGAACATGACGATACGGGTGCAGAAGAACTGGGATGACAACAATAACAAGTTCCATACCCGTCCGGATAATTACACGGTCATGGTCTGGAGAGCGAGAGTCAATGCTGACGGCAGCAGCCCCGCTGCTGATGCAGAAGACGTATGGGATCCGGTCGGCACATATCCTATCGATTCAACACAGGGCAGCCACGAACTCGGACAGTTCCCGCAGTGGATCGTGGAGAACGTGGACGGGCAGGAAGTGATCTCACGCTACTGCTACAAGATCACCGAAGTCCCTGACGATGAAAGCGGCTACAGAGTTTCACATATCAGTGCCCCCGTGGTCGCACGGTATGACTCGACTACTATGAACCTGACGAATAAATTCAATCAGGATCTTATGAAGTTCCCCGTAAACAAAGCGGGCACAGAGATACAGGAAATTGATCTCTCGGCTGTCCCGAAGGCAACCCTCGCGGTAAACGGTACAGAAACAGAATGCTATATCTTCGGCTGGAAGATCTACTTCAAGGAAGGCGAAAAGTTCTATACCGATACGCTTCCTGCCGGTGCGGTCTATATTACCGGCTCGGAGGACGGAATGAACCAATACAAGCCGAAGGCCATTTATGATGACTACGGCAACAGCTGGGATCTGTATTTCTGGAATGCTGTAGTATCTGTCAGCGGAACGGATATGTCCATCGAACTGAAAGACCATGATCCCATGGTACAATGCCTGCGGTATTACACAGCAATCCCGGTAAATCAGATAGATGCTGTGCTGCAGAACGGCAAGCTGATCAATACCGTCCGTGTTGCGGGCGAGGAGGATGCAACAAGAGCCGTTCTTACGGTAAACAAGGATATCAGCAATGAAACACAGCATCTCGGAAAGGGCAGGATACCGACCATTGTAGGCGGTACCGCAAAATACTACCTTGATATCAACCCCACCGGTAAAAAGATGTCCAACGATGGCTACATCAACATCACCGATTCGCTCACACTCGATGCCGGCAGCACGAAGACAATGGACGATCTTAATATCGTCCTCGATGACATAAAGGTCTATCCCTACGTGAACGGCGTGCTCGACAAGCAGAATCCGATCGAGGATTTCAGCTATACGGTGCAATACGATGTGACGGAAGAAAAGCTGCTGCCCGTTGTGAAAAAATCGGACCAGTTATGGGAGATACAGGGCTGGTCGCCGGGCGATACGATCGTTGCAGAGGTAAGGCAGAATGAGAATTATACTTCCAATGCATACCTTTCCGCTGCACGTGATGATGCAAGATATTTTATGTATTCCGGAAACGGAAGTGTCAATGTAAGATTCCCTGGGTTTACTGATTCAAAGAGCAGCGTATCATTAACGATACCGGATTCCATTGTAATGGACGGCACAAGCAAGCCGACTTCCAGGGTGGTGATCTATGATCACGGCAGTACTAACAATGGAAACAGCCCGTATTCGATCTCAGATGTCATTTCGGTCAATGCGGTAAAGAAAACACCGGTCATCCTGAACATGAGTGTTCCCGATCAGCAGTATGTGCGTGTAGAGTACACCTATCATGTAACGGGATATACGCCGAAACCGGCTGACGGCAGTTCGGAGGGCGACAGCATCTACTTTACGAATACTGCTTCCTTCAACGAAGACAACGGCGACGGCTGGGATTCCGAGATACATTCCGCACTGAATGTACAGGACGCACAGGCAAGTTCAGAGGTCGTGAAGTACCCTAAGATCTTCAAGGTCGATGTCAACAACTACTCACTCAATAACCTTGGAGCATCATTCAAGATCGCAAAGTATGATCCCGATCATCACAAATGGATATATGCCTCTGCCGTGACGATACGGACGGTAGGCGATAAACAGATAAGGCAGTTCACCTTCCCGTCATGGGAGGATGCAGCGGACTATCTTGAAACAGAAGGAGAAGGCGGGCATTATGCGCCGGATAACGCCGCGCTGCTGGTCTTTGCGGATACAGACGATCCTTCCACAGAGAACGATGCTGAGAATATACACGAGTTCTCGCTGTCTGACAGATCGCTGTACAAGTTCGTTGAGATCACAGCGCCGGAGGATTACCTCGCACCCGATCCGGATGGTTCACTGGAAGACAACAGCGAATTCGTCTTCTTCTATGCCTATAACGACTACAGCGGAGAATATCCTGCCGATGCACTTGATTCGGACGGCAGGAGCAAGGTACATAATTCAGTTGCACACGGCACGATGAATATCCCGAATGTAACGGGCATCTCCCTCAGTGCGAAGAAGACATTCACCGGTCAGGAAGAAGACCTGCCCGACACCGCTTCAGTGACGATGAAGCTGTATTACTCCACAAACCGCAGCGGCATAAATCTGAAAGAAGTGACAGCTGATATGCTGGTGGAGAATACAGAGCAGACTACATTCACAAATCCGGTGACGCTGACCTACAATAAGATTACACAGGCAGAGCCGACCGCAAGCTGGTCTGATCTGCCAAGCGGCGTCAACGGAATCCCGGTTTACTATTTCGTGAAGGAGGAACACTTCACATACGGCGGGAAGACCTATACCTTCGATCCGTCTGACGGAAAATACAAAGACGGCGGCGGAAACGAAAGCAGGTTCCATCCTGTCTATACAAGAAACGGTACCAATATAGACGACACACAGATACTGGTGAACAATTCCGAGGGCGTCCTCGTGAAGAAATCCTGGGTCGATCTGAACGGAAACACAGTCGATCCGCCGAAGGAGCCGGATTCTGATGCGCCGATGGCGATCCGGTTCGATGTATACGGTATCAAAGGCAATTACCGTGTGAAGCTGGATCTGACAGAGGAGCAGTCCACACTTGACAGCAGCAATCAGTATAAACTGTTCCTGCCGTCTGAGGTCGGGCTGACCGGTGTTACCGGGCAGACAATGACAGCGGCGCTGGAATACACAGCCGGTAAGAAATACCAGCTCTCCTATTTCGACAACTTCGAGATAGAAGAGAAACTGACAGACGAGCAGAGCAACGCAATGCTCGGGAAATACGCAAATCCACAGTACACCCGCATGATCTCAGACGGAACCGGTATACTCGAGATAATCAATACCGATATGCGTCTGGATACAGTAAACGCCGAGGCTGTGAAGACATGGGACGACAACGGCCTGTCTCACAGCGGTGAGCAGATCCATGTGATGCTCGTGCAGTCCACTAATCCGGCGCTCAGGAATGAAGACCTGATGCAGATAGCAGCCGGCGGATCACCGGAGGGCAAGGATTTCAGGACGGGCACAGAGATACGTTCGGGCGGCGAAGCCGTTCTTGCAGTCTGCGGCACATCAAAGACAGCCGATCTCGGGAAAGAGATACAGAGCATCTCACCTCCGGGCGGCAGCGGCCTGCAATACTCGTTCAGCGGAACTGAGCTGACTATATCCGGCGGAAACGGTGTCACAAGCGCAGAGCTTACCGTGACCTATACGGATCAGACAGAACAGAGCCTGACCGTATCGGTTATCGAGCCGACAGCAACCCTCAGCGATGAGAACGAATGGCGCACGGAATGGACAGATCTCCCCGCAATGAACGATGATGGCGCTTCCTATTACTATTACGCAGTCGAAACTGATGTCCCGCAGGGCTATGATGTTATCTACAGCAGGACTGATGAATCGGATGCACAGCATATAACAGTGACCAATCGTATGCCGACTGATCTGGTCATCATCAAGAAATGGTACGATACGGCCGGAAATGAGATCAGCAGCACAGACAACTGTCTGCCGGAGCAGATCACGGTGTATGTCTACCAGAAGCTTGAGACAGAGGAGACACAGTCCGGAACGGTCACGAATCCGACAGATATCAGTCTTCCCTCCGGTGAAGGCGATATCAGTACACTTACAGCCGGCACGCCTTACGGGACCTATACGGTCCAGAGATCGGAGGGCTACAGACTGGAGCTTGAAAATCTTCCGAAACAGAATGCAGCGGGCATCAATTATGTCTACTACGTCTGTGAGGAGGGCAATCATGTTGAGAACAACGGCTCCTACAGGCTGACGGAAAGCCGGTTCCGGTATATCAAAGGCGTTCAGTACGAGGGCAACGGCAAGACCGTACTGACAAACGGCGAAATAACGATAAACAACACGATCCTGACAACTGATATCCACATCAGCAAAATATGGAGCGACGGAAACGAAAACCACGTCGACGACACCATAACCGTCCGGATCCACCGTGAGACCACGCCGGACCCGGAAGATTCACAGCAGAATCCGCTGACGCTTACTCTCAGCGAGAACGAAGTTACGCTGGTGACAGGCTCAGAACAGTCCGCAGCGCTGACTGCATCTGTTCCTGTACGGCCTGATGCGGAGTATGACACCGATCAGCTTGAAGTAACGCTTGACAGCACAATGCAGGCGATAACGATAGCGCTCAAGGAAGATGCTTCACCGGGCGACAGAACCATCACCTTCCGGACAGAGGACGGTCAGACAGCAGTGCTGACAGTGCATATTGTTGATACACCGCTTCTGACTCTGAATCTTGACAAGAATACACTTGTGGGCGGCGATGCGGCTCCTGTAGTGCAGTCCGTTATGACGATCGACGGAATCGATGTCAAGGCGGAAGCAACATACCGGAGCTCGGATGAATCCGTGATCAGCATCGACCCGCAGACAGGTCAGATGACCGTAAACGGCGCCGGTACGGCTGTGATCACGGCTGAGTATGACGGAAAAACGGCAACGGCAGAGGTAACGGTCACACTTCCGGAAACATTCAGTATCACCGGAGAGAATACGGTACAGCAGGATCATACGGTCACACTGTCCGTAACACCCGATTTCGGAACCTTTGAATGGTCTTCCGGTGATACATCTATAGCGACTGTTGACAGCAACGGCGTTGTGACGGGCGTTTCACCCGGAACGGTGACGATCACGGCAACACGCTCGGACGGCGTGACAGCAACGATGGATGTGACTGTAACGGAACCGGCAAGTATCATTACAGGAACGATACCAGATAAGAATACAGGTCAGCTGTATGATTATGTATACGATCCGGCTACGCATAAGATCACGGTTACGGCAACAACCGGACAGTATGAAAATAATATAACCATGACGATGAAGCTATCTGATCATCCGGAACTGAAAGATCTGGTGCCGGTCAGGTACGAGATGACAAATTACAACGGTTCGGGTCAGCTGCAATGGAATATGTCTGAATTCGGTATTCAGTACAGTACCAATACCTGGATCGGGAATCTGGCGAATACAAAATCGTTCTCTGATATGAATGACAATGATTTTATCTATATCAGCTATATCGGTACGCATATCATCGAAATTACAGTCCAGTCCGATGACGGAGGAGGAACGGTCGAACCCGATGAAACGCTGAATCTGAGTGATGTGCAGAACGGAAACTACTACTTTGATCCGAACAAAGTGTACCGTATCAACACAAACACACCGATAACAAATATCACTTCCGGCAATACCGGCAATACTTCTGTCAACGGAAATGGTGAAGGCTATTGGTCTCAGGTGGAATATGCGGAAAACGGAACCTTCTTCACCGTGAAAGTACAGCGAAGCGGGCTGAACTGGGCAGAAACGATCACAATTACAACCGCAGACGGTTCCGTAACACTTGGTATTCTTTCTTCGGACACGGCCCCTGCAAACCAGAACGCAGGACGCATGACAAGATTCAACTCAAGTGCGCTGCGATTGGGTTCCGCAAGGACATACGCAACACAGCTTGATGAAACAGACATAATCACGCCGGAGACCCCGACGGCAGAACAGAATGCAAAAACGCGCAGAAGCCTGCCGTTGCGCATCACCTCACAGGGAACAGCTGACTTCGGGGAAAACGGCTATATCGACATAACGGTATCCTCATCTGATGACTGGACGGTGACACTCAGCGATCTGCCGGTCTGGCAGTTCAATGAAGACGGTACGATCGTCAGCTGTTACTACTGGGCGGAGGAGATCTCCGGCGCCGGAGGATACAAAGCAAGCTACGTGTTCACGGACGCAGACAGCAATACGAATTACAGCATCAATGCAGCCTACAGCGGCGAAGCTGCGATTCAGATCCGGAACACAGAGAATCAGATACCTGATTCAGTCGATCTGCCTGAAACGGGCGGCAGCGGACGGAACTATACCGTTATCGGATTGCTGCTTATGATCAGCGCAGCCGGCTATGCAATCAAAAAGCGCCGGGGGTGGTCGGATGAATAGATAGACTACGGCGTAAAGAGTAAACTGAATTGTCGAAGTGCGGGGCGTTCACTACAACGTCCCCGTACAAATCCCAACTATGAAAAGGAGTATAATTATGAAAAAAGCTACAAGAATCGCGGCTATGGCCGCAGCAATGACACTGGCCGCAGCTATCGCTTTTCCGGCTGTGACTATGACAGCATCAGCAGAGACTACAACCATTACGATCGACAACGTTGGTACAGTTGCACACGAATTTGAAGTATATCAGATCATGACCGGTAAAAAAACATCTACAGATAAAGTGTTCACCGAACTTAAATGGGGTACCGGTATTTCCAAATACAATGGTACAACAGTCACACCCGGCGCAGATGTTCCGAACGATGTGCTGGATGCACTCTCAGCAAGCGGCTTTAATGCAAGAACACTGGTGACCGGTGCTGCTCCCTTACTGACGCTCTCAAGCACCAAGAAAGATGTCTCCGGTCCAAACACGATAACGATTGATGATCTTGAGGAAGGTTACTATGTCATCAAGGACGTTACTAATCTAAGTTCATCTGATGATGCAAATTCCGCATGGATCATTCAGGTAGCAGGTCCTACAACCATCAGCATCAAGAAGGCAAAGCCTACAGTTGATAAAGAGGTTTTTGATAATGCTGACGGAAGTGCAGCAGCGGGCTGGGGTGAAGCAGCAGACCATGCGATAAATGAGCCTTTCCAGTTCAAGCTGACTGCAACTATCCCTGAGGATGCAGACCTCGCTGCTTATGATACCTATCAGCTGATATTCCACGATACCTTGTCTACCGGTGTAACATTTGATAGTATCGACAGCGTTACGGTCAATGGAACACCTGTCGCTGCTTCTGCTTATTCAACAACTGCCGCTGCTGCGGTAAAGGAATGGACACTGACGATCGAAGATGTGAAGGCGATTGCAGGTTCTGCTTTCGGAGCATCTGAGGTCAAGGTTGAAGTAATCTACAAGGCTCATCTGAATGAGAGTGCTGTCGTATCGGATACAGACGAAACAAATAAGGTAGTGAACAACAACAAGGTGAAGCTCGAATACTCCAACAATCCTGACAGCCTCGGCACCGGCGGAACAGATGAAACCGGTGAAACTCCGGAAGATTCTGTATGGGTATTCACCTACGGTATCGATAATACGAAGTACAGGGTCAATACAGATCCCGGAAATGAGCTGGACGGTGCAAAATTCACGCTTCACAAGGATACGGAAGACGGTGCGGTCGTCGGCGTTACATGGAATGCTGATCTGAACGCTTATGTCACGAACGGCACCACTTCGGGCGACATGACTTCCGGTCAGGGTAATGCGGGAACCGGTAAGTTTGATATTGTCGGCCTGGATGCAGGTACATATTATCTTGTAGAGGATTCTGCTCCTGCGGGATACAATGTAGCTGCACCGGTTAAAATCACCATTACTGCGACACACACTGAGAACTCGTCTGAGTCCGGAGCAGATCTTACACTGAGCAAGACAGGTGATAATAATAAGATCGTCGATACAAAGAATTCCACTCTTCCTGACACCGGCGGCATGGGCACAAAGCTGTTCATTGCAGGCGGCGGACTGACCGCAGCGCTCGCAGGCATCTATATTGTTTCCAAGAAGCGCAGCGAGGAAGCAGAGGCGTAATTTCAAAGCTGAACGTTAAAGCAATATAAAATAAACCTGCGCCTCCGGCAGAAATGCCGGAGGCGGTCAGGGAGATATCCACAAGGAGAAGTCATGTATAAGAAACGGGAAAAAATCATAAAAGCGATCGTTGGCTTCATATTTCTTGCGGGTCTCTCCGTGATGCTCTATCCGTACGTTGCGAACTGGTGGAACCGGAATATGGCGTCCCACACGGTCACAGGCTATAAGGAGACAGTTGCGCAGATCGAAACAGGCGATTCGGAACGGATCCTCGCCGAAGCACGTGAATATAACGAGAATCTGGCACGGCTGTATGCGCCGTTTTCGGATTATGAGAAGGTCCCGGGATATGAGGAAGCACTGAATGTCGCCGGTACGGGCGTTATGGGATATCTCTCCGTTCCGAGTATACGTGTGGAGCTTCCTATCTGCCACGGCACTTCCGAAGGCGTATTGCAGATAGCCTCCGGACATATCCAGGGCAGCAGTCTGCCGGTGGGCGGTGCCTCTACCCATGCGGTCATCTCCGGACACCGCGGATTGCCGAACGCAAAGCTCTTTACAGATCTGGATCAGATCGTGGAGGGCGATACCTTCACAGTGCATATCCTGAACGAGGTGCTGACCTACGAGGTGGACCGGATACAGATAATCCTGCCGACGGATACTGACGCTCTTGCAGTTGTCCCGGGGGAAGATCTGGTAACGCTTATGACCTGTACGCCCTACGGTATCAATTCACACCGTCTTCTGATCCGCGGCCACCGTATCGAAACGGCATCTGACAGGCGTGTGCGTGTCAACGGTGACGCTGTTCAGGTGGAGAGCCTGACGGTCATGACGGCAATATTTGTACCGCTTCTGGTGATGCTGCTTCTGTGGTGGTGGTGGACGGGAAAACGGAGAAAGCGTATCCGGATAGACCGCTACACGATCGCACAGTTACCCTCCGGATACCCGGAGGAAAATGACAGGAAGAAATAGGCGCGGCGGTCAGAACTGTCAGATCGGAGAGATTATATGCGAAAAAAGATCATAACAGCCGGAGCAGTGCTGCTGTGCCTGATGCTCAGCGCCTGTTCCGGCGAAACAGTGCAGGATACCGGACCGCTCATCGGGCTTTCGTGGTTTGCGGAATACGATACGGTGAAAGACTCCCTCGGAGACTATAAGCTGATACGTGAGCGGGAGAATACGGAAACTGCACAGAAGATGCAGGATTACAGCGGTGTTCCGCTGTTCGGACAGCCATGCGACCTGACACTCTGCTTTACGGGATCCGGACTGGTCGGCCTGAATTATCACGATGTCGGGAAGGCACAGAGCTACCGTGAATGGTACAGCACTCTGGAGACCTCGTACGGTCTGCCCACGGAAGAGGGCAGCGGAATGGCTTCATGGTATGACGATCCCCTCGGCAAGGATACGGCGGTGTATCTCTTTAATCTGGAAGAGGGCGTGCAGGTGTCATATTATGTGACCGCAGATTCGCCGGACAGGAGCTGTAGGAAGGAAAGGCAGCAGCATCCGGTCATGACTCCGGAGCTGAGAACGCCGGTCATGCCGGCGGCGGAGGATGAGCAGCCGTCGGATACGGGCCATTCCGAAGCCGCAGCAGCACAGGAGACAGCGGCAGTTCCGGTCACGGAAGCACAGCCGCAGGTAATATCCGGTGTGCCGGTTACGGAAGCCATCGCAGTATCCGCAGAGGCAGCGGCAGAGGAAACCACGACCGCAGCTGCGGAAGCGGAGAACACCGGAACAAAAGACATTCAGACGGAAACGGCAGCTGCTCAGGCAGCGACTGCGGCCGAAGAGACTGAGGCGGCGGACAGGAAGACAGAGTTCCTGCTGAACGGCCTTACCTTCTACGGCAGTCCGGCTGACGAGCAGCAGAAGATGAAGGATTATAAGAAGCGTTCGGAGTACCGCACAGAGGAAGCGGGGCAGCCGTGGGAACTTATCCGGGAATACAGCAGCCTGAAATACCTCGGTATCCGCTGCGACGGCATACTCTGCTATACGAGCCTCGGGCTTGTGGGTATCAACTATTTCGACAGCAATCCGAAGCATTTCGGTGACTGGAAGGAACGGCTAACTGAGATCTACGGCAGCCCTGATGAATCGCAGCGTGACTATGCAGCATGGACTTACAGTCCGGTCGGTGATGGTACAGAGATCTATATTTTCCTGCTGGAAGACGGCGTACAGATCTCCTTCTTCGCAGATGATACAGGCTCAGAGCTTGCGAAGTAAGCTCCGGGCAACTCTTCCGGCGCTGCATTTCAGGATCAGATATACGGTAAGCTGAGCCCACCCCCAAGGGTAATGGCATAAACTATGACAGATTTCATTTGAAACTGCCTTCTGCAGGTAACATAAAAGCCGTTCGTATCGGTGCTGACGAACGGCTTTTTTCTTTATCTGCGATGCTTCAATATTAATATATAAAAATCACTGGATTTTTATAATGATATATGATATAATGAATGCAACGCATTCATTATTCTTTTATCTGAATGCCCTTGCAGATGCGCAGATCAGAGCTCTGCTCCCTGCAAATCGGGCAATTATATCATAACTCTGCGCTTTTATGATATAATAAATGCAAAAGCATTCATTATTATTTATCTGAATGCCCTTGCAGATGCGCAGATCAGAGACTGCTCCCTGCTTATCCTGCAATTACAGCACTCTTCTCCGCCTATGTTCCATAGTGTTAAAGTATGCTATTTCAGCGGCAGGGTGAAAATAAAGGCTGTCCCCTTCCCTGCCTCGCTTTCTGCCCATATCTTTCCGCCGTGGGATTCGATAATGAATCTGCATATGAACAAACCAAGGCCAGTGCCTGTTTCGGAGTGCTTTCCCTTGTAGTATCTCTCCCAGATATGCGGCATATCCTCTTCTGAGATACCGCAGCCCGTGTCCTTGACGGTGATCCTGACATGATCCTCCTCTTCCTCAGCCTTTACAAGTATGGTGCCGTTTTTGGTATGTTTCAGGGCATTTGAGATAAGGTTTACGAATACCCTCTGCAATCGTGAACTGTCTGCCTCGACCTCCGGCAGTTCAAGGGGTATGCGAAGTACAAGGCGGTTGTTGTTTTTGTTCAGAACACCGAAATATGTCTCCACGGTCTCACGCACAAGGCTTTCGATATCGCAGGGGGCAAGCTCGAGCACCATCCGGCCCTCCTCGATACGTGTAGCATCAAGGATCTGCGTTACCATAAGGGCCATGCGGTTTGATTCAGAGCTTATACGCCTGAGCTTTTCCTGGATAAGTGTCGTATTCCCGCCGTTTGCAAGGTCCATTTCTGCATTCTGTGCATAGCCGGACATTGCCGCAAGAGGAGTTTTCAACTCATGTGATGCATCGGAAAGGAAGGCTGTTTTCATGCGGTTGGCCTCCTCAAGGGCTTCTTTCTCCTGCTTGGCACGCAGCTGTTCAAGCTCGATGGGATCGGCGATATATCCTGCCATCTTGCGTGTATAGAACAGACAGAGCAGAATAATGAGGAGGAGCACCGCGGCAATTGTAAGGAGCGCTCTCCGGAGAGCACGGTGATTGGCAGCACTTGCGTTATCCTCATATTTACTGATGAATTCCTCGGAGAAATTATCTATAAGGCCGTTATCGGTGTATGTTCTGATGATACACAGATTTACAGGCGTATTATCATCCTGATCATATACGGTGTTGATGCCTATGGATATAAGAGAATCATCTGTTTTTATGTAGGAGTATTCAACGCGGCATTCTTTCAGCCATGTCACACCGTCAGGATAATCGGTGCTGACCTCGCTCTGACGCCGCTCGTCGAAATACAGATCATTCAGCAGCCATTCCACGTATTCCCGTGTGTAACCGTTGGCGCAGAAGAAGTAATCTCCGTGATAGATGATAATGACTTCATCATCTGAGAATTCGTATGTCCTTCCGTAAACGGAACAATACTGATCCAGCAGATTGACGCACTGTATATCGAAGCCGTTCTGATTATCAGTATAGCAGAAGCGGTATTCTCCGAGATACTTCAGCCAGTTTACGGAATACTCGGTCTCCTTGGACAGAATGAACTTCTGATCCTCGTAGTACACATCCTTCATATCATCGGAGAACTTCGTGAGGGATTCTCTTTCCTGCGTCATGATCTGCCTTGTAAAGAATGCGAATACACCTCCCATACACAGGAGAAGCAGAAGCATTGAAACAAGTATCAGTATAAACAATCTCCGGCGAAGACCGGAACTCTTATTATTCATAGTAATCGCCCCCTTTATCGGCTGAATACATTATACCATATTATTATTAAAAAGTGAACTGAATTACGAAATTGTAATCTGGAGGTTTTTTATGTCGCACATATTATTAGTAGAAGACGATTCAGACATCATGCGGATCAACCGCTCATTCCTTGAAAATGAGGGATATACCGTGCATTGTGCGGATTCGGTCCAGACCGCCGCCTTCAAGCTGGAGGAATGTATACCCGATCTTGTCCTCCTTGACGTTATGCTGCCGGACGGTGACGGCATGGATTTCTGCAGGATACTGCGCCAGAAAACACAGGCTCCGGTAATATTCCTTACCGCCCGTGACGAGAATGATGATGTGATAATGGGTTTCCGCAGCGGCGGCGACGATTACATAACCAAGCCCTATGACCTTAATGTGCTGAAGGCACGCATAGAGGCTCAGCTGCGCCGGAATGCAAAGCAGGCGCCTCAGCACCCGAAAATAGAACTCCCCTGTCTTACAGTAGACCTTTTTGCGGGCTCTGCTACTCTTGACGGCAATGAATGCCCGCTGCCCCAGCGTGAGCTCCAGATACTTTATATGCTCGCCTCCCAGCTCGGCACACGCATAAGCTACAGTGACATATACAGGAATATCTATGGCTGCGACACCGACGACAGCAAGAATACTATAAGAGTGAATATCTCCCGCCTGAAAAAGCATCTTAATATGGACGATATGAGTACCTATGAGATAGCATCCACCTCCGGAGGAGAGTATGTTCTTAGAAGAGTTGTATTCTGAAAATTATTTTCCGATTACAGTTCTGTAATTATGCAACACGTTCTCCGTCGATATGCTATAATGGATACAACAGGTAAGGACAGACCTTACAAATGATCTAAAAGGAGAGATTATTATGAAAAAAATGATTACTTGTCTCGCAATACTCACAATGCTCACAACAATGGTATCATGCGGAATCGATGATGTCGGAGAGGCTTCCGGAAATACACCTAACATCATAACCACCACCTCTTCAACGGAGACTGCCGGAACAAAGCCTTCTGAGGCTGGGACTGAGGTTGCGGAGAACGCCCCTGCCGCCACAGAAGAAAAAACTGAGGTAAAGGCTCCTGCGAACGCTGAAAAGAACGAAGCGACAGCTGCTGCTCCGGCAGCAGAGAATGCAGAGCAGAAAGCTCCGGCGGCAGACAATGCACAGCCTAAGGCTCCTGAACAGACCGCGGCTCCTGCAAATGAAGCTGCAAAGGAACCCCTTGTGCTGAATGAGGATGAGCGTTTATTCGGCGGCTATGTTGATACAAAGGGCGGCGATCTGAATATGAGGGAGGAGCCTTTCACATCAGCTGAGGTGATCGGTACTATCCCCGACGGAACACAGATAAACGTTTTCTCATGCGGCAAGGCTGGCTGGTATGCTACGAGCTTTAACGGCAAGACAGGCTATATAAGCGCTGACTTTGTCAAGGAGATCCCCTCTGATGATACAGGGTATTACCTCACTGACATAAGCGAGCTTGTCGGCCGGTGGAAGTATCAGGTAGCTCCTGAGGGCATGAATATCACAGCAGGAGTTACTGATAACGGCATTATCGATATAAAGGGAGACAGCACATACGTCTATACCGACCTTGATGGCAATACTCATTCCGGTACGGTCAGGGTGGATTATGATACATTCGGCGGCGATTACAGAATCCCCTTCTTTGCATTCTATGAGGGCGATAAGTTCTTCATAAGCTGTTACTGCCAGAATGCCCACTCCGATGTCTATATGACGGGCAACGGCGGTGAGTCCCAGATAGTACGCAGCTGAATGTTATGCCGCAAGAGCCATAATAAGGAGATACATTATGAAAAAGATCTTTTCCTGCCTTGTAATATCTGCAATGATGCTTTCAATGGTATCCTGCGGAGTTGAAGGCTCTGAGAAAGCCGCTGTCCAGACAGCGACTGAAAATACTGCTGAGACAGAAAAGCCGTCTGCACCGCCGAAATATGCTCCTTCCTCCGAACCTGCCCCTGTTGATATAAACGGGGATACCTTCATCGGGGAATGGTCCGGCGGCAAGAACAGGATATCGATAGAGAAAAACGGCGACGGCTATATCGCTGATATTGAGTGGCGCACAGGCGGCGGAGCTTCCATGACGGACAGCAGGCTTACCTATAACTGCGTGTATGACGAGAGCAATTCCGTCATGGTATGCAGCGGCGGAGTGCTCTATGAAACGGAGTATCTGGGCGACGGTGAAACCGAAGAAAGAAAGGTGTATGAGGACGGAACAGCCACAATGAAGATCAATGTGAAAAACCGTGAATGGCAGTGCGGAGTATTGCACGAATACAGCATCTCATGGCTGGACGATAAGGATGACACCTTCCGTGACTATGAATTCGACAAGACACAGTAAATAAGATACATGGACAGCCCGCAGTGAATACTGCGGGCTGTCCTCAATCTGTCAAAAAAACTATATCTACTTAGGGGACGCCCTCTCTTGCAGGGCGTCCCCTCTTCAAAAACAGTCCCCCGGACTGTTTTTGAATTCACCCCTTGCGGAGCGCCCGAAGGCTATATGCGGGGCTTTGCCCCACACCCCACAAGGGCTTTCAGCCCTTGACCTGACCAAAGGGGCGAAGCCCCTTTGGAATCCCAACCATTTGGTTTTGTTGGTGCATCTACCTTTTTTGACAAGCTGGGGACAGCTCGCAAATACTGCGGGCTGTCTTTTTTTCTTATTGACCAATTACAGGATTGTAATCGGATTACAGTTCTGTAATTCCGTGCACGCAGGGAAAATTTTATGCTATCATATAATCACAGAAAGGCACACAGCCGAAACAAACCACTCTACGATAATTAAACGGAGGTAACAGTTATGAAAAAAATGATCTCTTGTATCGCTGCTCTCGCAATTATAGCAGCAGCACCCGCAGCAACAGTATTTGCAGCCGAATCCGCACCGGCCACAGGAGCAGAGTTATCTGTAACATCTGAAACAGCTTATGATGTAACAGACATACGCAATATCACAGGCCGCTGGAAGTATCAGGTGGCAGAAGAGGGAAAGAACGTTACAGCAGGCGTGACTGACAACGGCTTCATTGACGTGAAGGAAGACGGAACATTCATCTACACAGACCTCGACGGCAAGACCGTTGCCGGAACGGTAAAGGTAGATTATGACACATTCGGCGGCGAGTTCCACGTACCCTTCTTTGCATTCTGCGGTGACAGCGATTTTTACATCACCTGCTACTGCGATCAGAATGGCAGGGATGTATACATCACAGGCAACGGCGGTGAATCCCAGCTCGTCCGTGTTACACAGGATAAGGAAAATACAGAGAAGCCTGAGACAGAGGAACCTTCCGCAGCAGCAGAAACACCTGTGACCACCGGCACATCCTATGATTTAACAGACATACGCAATATCACAGGCCACTGGAAGTATCAGGTGGCAGAAGAGGGAAAGAACGTGACAGCAGGCGTGACCGACAGCGGATATATCGATGTAAATGAGGACGGAACATATACTTATACGGACCTCGGGGGCAACACACACACCGGAACGGTTAAGGTAGATTATGACACATTCGGCGGAGAATTCCACGTACCGTTCTTTGCATTCTACGAGGGAGAGGAATTCTTTATAGGCTGTTACTGCCAGCAGGAAAACACCGATCTTTTCTTCACTGGCAACGGCGGTATGTCCCAGCTTGTACGTGTTATACAGGGAGATGAAAAATCAGCAGAGAAAAAGGATATAGCTGTTTCAAGAATGGAGGACTTCAATACGATCATTGCGATCATGAATGCAAGTCCTCTGTACACAGAGAATGATGCTGTTGTCAACGATCATGTAAAGGTAAAAGACAGCCTCTTTACATCTATCGAGACTTTCAGGAGCTTTGTTTCCGAAACCCTTACAGGTGAGCTCAGAGACCAGATCATCAGTGAATGCGATGACTGCTTCACTGAGCATGAGGGTTCCCTCTATGTAAAGAATGTGGGCCGCTCTTTCTTCACATTTGAAACCATGTACGGTGTTGCAGTCCTTGATCCCGCTATGGACAGCTTTTCAGCCATGACAATGGGCGAAGATAATCTCTTCGGCAGCGGCTGGGCAGAGTTCAGGATCGAGGACGGCAGATGGAAGATAAGCGACTATAAGTATGGCGCACGGCGTGAGTTTATGGCAGTTGAGAATTACGATTTTTCTGCTTTAGCAGGTATATGGTATGAAGATACAGAATATAACAGCAGTGTTCTCAATATCAGGACAGACGGTGCATTTTCCTACACCTACGACGGCGGTACTGATTTCGGTACGGTCCAGGCTGTATACTGGCTGGATGAAAACGGCGAAAAGGTAATAGGCATTGAGCTTGTCAAGGACGGTTCATCACAGTTCTTTGCAGGATTCAAGGCACCTGATGAGACACCGTGCAATGACATCTATCTCGATCAGGAGGGCAGCTCCACCCACTATGTACGCCGCGAAGAACCCGGCACTTATACTGTAGAACAGCTCTCTGACATGGCCGCTAAGGACTATGAGGAAAAGACAGGCATCAAGCCTTCCAATACACATCCGATCGTCAATGACAACAATTCTGTGACAATAGCATTATACGATGAAAACACAGAGCCTGTTGATGCCTATAACCTTGATCCCGACACAGGCAAGGGCAAGATCATCTCAGATAACAGCGAGGTAGATCTCCCCCAGACCGGAAATAATTCCCTCGGCACAGCTGGAGCAGCTGTTTCGGCAGTGCTGCTTGCTGTCGCAGGTGCGTTCGCTGTACTGAAGTCAGGAATCAGTATCTGAAACGTCAGATACTCCGCAAAGGAGATACGCTAGTTATCAAGGAACCGGACAGGCTCAGTCATAATAAAGCTGATATAAAGCGGGAGTTTGAAGCGTTCAAGGATATTCACAAAATTTTCCAACAAGAATGCCTGCGATGAAAGAACACATATTGCCGATGTGATCGAGGAGATAAACAGTGCAGACAAGCCTGATGTTCCCACACTGCTATTCTTGTCTGACGGCAAGGAGACAAGCGGACAGGTATGGATAGACGCAATGTACGATTATTCTGACGATTTTACCGATGCACAGGTGATCGAGCTTGGCTGCGGTCATATGGGAGCTGAGGAAAAGCCCGATGAGATAGCTGAGGCTATGAGAGAATTTATCGACGGACTTGACAAATGACCATAGCCTATTGGCACACACGATTTCTGTTCCGCATAAGTCGTTATCGGTATTATGGAGCGTTCCATAACAGGCAGATACTTAAAAGGTACACACTAACCGTAAGCGTTCTCTCTGAGCTTTCAGAGAGGGCGCTTTTTTCATCGGTTAGTTTTCCGCTCCGCAACGGTGGACGGCTCCGAATGGAAGATAGGTCTCGATCCGACAAACGGCAGCACTCATGGAGTACCTGACGGCGAATACAGCATTGAGCAGACCGTAGCCTCCGACAGCTCTGTTTTCGCACTTATCAACACCGAAGACAGCCCCTATGACCTGTCTGTAAGGATAAATACCACAGGCTGTGCAGAGGACGAAATGACCGTAACTGAGAGCGGTTACTCTCATGCTATCGAGAATGAAATGATAACCGGTCAGAACGTTGATATAAGTATGCCGGAGGAACGCACAACGGAAACTATGCGCGTCTCCTTCAGCATCAGGGACGATCAGGTCGGAAACAAGCTGAACAAGTACACCGACTGTGAGGAACTCTGCGGTATAAAGCGCTTCAACGTCTTCCATTTCTACGAGGGCGTGAATATGCTGCTGCCTATGGAGACCTCATTTGACACAGAGAACAATGTGGTGTATACTGATACTACAGAGCCCGGTACATACTGCCTTGTTGATATGGAATACTGGATGGACGGCCTTGGTATCGAACCGGCAGGTGCCGGTGAACCTTCCATTGGTTTCATGACCATGCAGAGTGCATCTATCGGCGCTGATGATACAGTTATTCAGAAGCAGCGGTTTGACGGCAGAGACTATGCACTTATCGAATCGGGCATGATCACATGGTCTGAAGCCAAAGCTGCCTGTGAGAATATGGGCGGTCATCTCTGTACTATCACAGATGAATCAGAGCAGCATTTCATTGAGCAGCTTATTGACAGCGGCACGAAGGACAGCTACTGGCTTGGCGGAACAGATGAAGCCGATGAGGGAAACTGGTCGTGGATAACCGGTGAGCCTTGGTTATATGAAAACTGGGGAAACGGTCAGCCGTCAGATCAGAACAGTTCCATTGCGAGCACACCTGCTGACACATTATTGGAAGACTATCTTGGAATAACTCGTTTGTATCACTCGTGGGGCGCTACGAACGAATGGAACGATTACAAGACAGATGATCCGGTTATAGGCGGATATATCTGCGAGTGGGAAAACGAGGATATCGAAGGAACAAAATACGAAGCCTTCATCGCTACCCGCTGGAAGACAATCACCCTTGATACACCTCTTTCACCTGATAATGATACTGATATGGATCTTGATACGCTGACAGACTGGGATGAGGTAAAGAATGAGTATCTGACGCTTAAGGATGATGGGACTTATGAGCTTCCTTATTTCGTTGATGCCTTTAACGTAGCCGATATAGTCGTAAACAATGATCGTTATAAAGGAACTCCTTATGAAATACCTTATGAGGATGTGTGGACAAAAAGAGTTCTTCCTGTTGATTCAGACCCAACGATGGTTGATTCTGACGGAGATGATCTTGTCGATAGCGAAGACCTTGAACCGCTTGTCATCTATTTATATGACCTTACTCAGAATCTTGAGTTGATGGAAAAGTATATTGATGAAGCAATGCCAGAATTATTACCAAAGTACTGTGAAGAATGTGACATTCCGATAGAGTATGCACCTTCAAATTCAACAATTGCCATTAATATACTCAGAAATTTTCACTATGGTTCTGATGAAATCAGAAAACAGGATTATATAGATGATTTTTCAGCATATTACAATAAAACAAACGGTTGGAATGGACGAGGATTAACTAAGGATGAATTGGATTTGCTGTTGGCTTTAACTAATCATCTAAGATTAGATTTACAAAAGTGGTTTTACTGGACATTTACAGACGGCTATTCTTTTACTGAATTTTAAAATTATATTAATCGACAGAATCAATCAATTCTTGACTATTTAGAGAATTACACGTTATTTGATGCGAAGGGAGAGAAGGTTGATTTCCTACATATGCTAACGACGCTTGCGGCAGAAAGGTATGATGGGATTATTGATCCTAACCTTGCTGGATGGGCAGGAGACTTGCAATCGTTTATCAGAGATTTAAAGCTCGTAACATATGGTTTAAATCTCTCAGAAAACGAATTAAAGGATAAAGCATATGATATAATAACGGACTACGCAAGCTATAATACGTATTTCAGTGATCCAAAATTCCCGCGAGAAGACTTCATTTCAGATCTGGATGCCAAAAATATACATAATATGGATTATCAATCACAATACTTATCTGAGCTTTTAAACTTTTATTATTGTAAACAATACAAATCCAGAGTTGATGATTTTATTATTAATATGGGCGGACGCAAAAGCTTAAAAGAAAAAATAATCGAGTACACAAGAGGTGATGGCGTTATAAAGCATATGATACTACATCATTTTGCCAATAATGCCGCTGACCGCGATAGGATTAAAATGATATATATTGATAGTATTGATACAATCGAAACAGGTGCTGGGGTGGATTCACCAATTTACATTACAGAATCATTACCTCATCCAAGTGAGGTTACAATCGAAGAATCGAACGCTCTTGAATATGTATTTGAAAAACTGATTGGATTAAACGAGGAGGATACATGAAAAAAAAAGCATTACTTATCCTTGCTTCAGTAATAATGCTTGCATTATGCTGTAATTGTTAAAATATAAAACACAGGATCAAGATAGAAACCGGAGACGTTTTTACAGTTGATTGTGATACATGGGGTGAATCATACATAATTGAAAACTATCAACATAACTTTTGGCGCGCTATCAAATATTACGACTCTAAGGAGGATCTGAGTCTTATCTGTGATACGAGTATTTTTAGGTGCTATAGGTTTGCAAATTCAAAAGAGAATTTTTATATTTGCGGACTTAAAACAGACGGGAACTATTTTTGTATAGATTCATCTATAACTGATTCACCAAAATGGTTTAAAGAAGAATATGGTGATGATTTCCTTAAAGTATTTTTAGCAGATAAATACATAATGCAGGTCACGATGGACTATATGAATGGCACTTATCACGACGAAATCATGGAAATGGCTCAGAAGTTAACAACAGGCAACTATGAAGGCCTTGACAAATACGGCCTTACAGAAGAAATGATAAACGACAAGGAATCCCTTGACGAAAAGATCGGGATAATGGAGGAGTATCTGAAAGCGAATAAGGAACAGACAAACACCTCCCCATCCGTGCAATAATCACATCTGACAAATAACCGAACCATTGACTATTGGCGGGGCATTATGCCCCGCCGTCTTATAACAAAACATCTGCGAATGGGAAATGAAGATATCGAAGGAACAAAGTACGAGGCCTTCATCGCTACCCGCTGGAAGACAATCACCCTTGTCAATCGGAAGCAGCCAGAGATGCTTTTACTCAATTTTTAATGGAGGAAATTCAAAATGAATAAAGTAGCAACCAGAATCACAATAGTCTTTCTTCTAATACTTCTTTTTCTGACTGGATCATATACATTTCTTCACTGGAATTCCAATAATTCAACACTCGGGTGGTTTCGTCAGGAATGTAATAAGAATTATATACTGATTGGTGAAGAGGCACATACAGCTAAATCTTACAATATAGCCTGTAGTAACATGACCGAGAGATGCTTAAGCTTGTCATTTACTTCGCTTTCGCTCATTCCTTAACTCCTTTGGTACAATATTAGCATAGTCCTAACTGCTGACTACAGTGGTGACA
>CAMKMD010000048.1 GCA_946413815.1 uncultured Ruminococcus sp. | reverse complement strand
TCTCAAGCCTTATGCCCGCCTATCTGCCGGTTACGTTCCTTCGCCGTAGCTCCCTCCGTGAAGTTTGTGCCTTTCAGAACGGCATTCTTTCCGAATTTGTGTTTGATTGTGAGCATCGCTTCCTGTAATGCTCTTTCTTTTTCAAGAGCCTTCTCATCGTCCGCACGCTCCCCAATCGTTTCTTCCGTATCGAACAGGGAAAGCTGTTCGTAACTCTCACTCTCAGGCACATCGCTTTCCCTGATGACATTGCAGGCAACAAGGTTGATACGCCTTGCAAGCAGAGTTTTATCGAAAATACGGTTAAAAAGCGTCATTGTCGCTTCGACCATTTTTCTTGTGGATGATGTGTGCTTATCGAGATTTTGCGTACCGTGGGCGTGTTTCGGAACTTGTCTGCCGTAGCGGTCGGAAACCACTTCGCCCCGGTAGTGACCGTCCGCAAGGCTCTCACGGTCATATCCGACCGTCAGTACGATCTGATCAGTCACAAGCCCCTTGTCCACCAAGTCAAGGGACAGCATATCCGCCATTTCCCACACGATCAGACGTGTGCGCTCATAGTCGCAAGGCTCTTGAAGCACCTGCCCCGATGTGATACTGTTGTTTGACGGCTTATAGGCTTTCACATCGGCTATGGTAGTCGGTTCAATGCCCCACGCATGATCTATCAGCAGCTCCGCATTTTTGCCGAGGAGCTTATACAGCTTGCCGATATGATAGCGGTCAAGCGACCATCTTGCAATATCGCCCATAGTGTAGATACGGAGCGTTTCAAGGCGTTTTGCCGTGCCTGCGCCCACTCTCCAGAAGTCCGTTATCGGTGTGTGTGACCACCATTTATCCTTGTAGGTCTGCTCATCAAGCTCTGCGATACGCACACCGTCCTTGTCCGCAGGGATATGCTTCGCCACAATATCCATAGCGACCTTGCACAGAAACATATTCGAGCCGACTCCTGCCGTAGCCGTGATACCCGTTGTGTCAAGCACATCTTGTATCAGCATACGGGCAAAACCGTGACCGTCCGTGTGATAGGTGCTGAGATAGCCCGTAGCATCTATGAAAACCTCATCGACCGAGTATGCGAAAATATCCTCAGGAGCAACGTATTTCAGGTAAATGCCGTAGATCTGAGCGCTCACTTTCATGTAGTGTGCCATCTGCGGAGTTGCTACCACATAGTCAACGGCAAGGGACGGATCTGAAATAAGCTCCGAGTTGATGAAGCTCTTGTCCGTGAGCTGTCTGTGGGGAGCTTTCTTCTGCCGCTGCTCATTGACCTCTTTAACACGCTGTACGACCTCAAACAGCCTTGCTCTGCCCGAAATACCATAGCTTTTGAGTGACGGCGAAACGGCAAGGCATATTGTTTTTTCGGTACGGCTCTGATCGGCTACCACAAGATTTGTATTCAGCGGATCAAGCCCAAGCTCTACGCACTCGCATGATGCATAGAAGGATTTGAGGTCTATCGCTACATATACTTTTTCCATGTTTCACCGTCCTTTTGGTCATATGCGATGTATCGGGGCTTTCAATCCAGTTTTGATAGAAAGGCTTTTATCTTTGAACCAATCTTGTCGCTTTCATAATAATGGATATAATGTCCGCAGTTCAGTAAGACTGTCTCAGCATTTACTGACTTAGCGTACTCTCGCTCATTGCTTATCCAGTTTGGTGATGTCTGTTTTCCGTCAGATACAAACATTAAAGTCGGACATTCGGCTTTCCCCCCCCTGGCAACGATCTTGGCATTTTTCAGAACTTGCTTTGCCTCATTGATATAACAGTTGTTCATCAGGTTACGCCTTTTAAGGAGATTGTGCTGCTTTATTTCGCCCTTGCTAAGGCTTCTCTTGCTTATCGGATACCAGAACAACAACCCAAGATCATTCAGCTTCTTAAATCTCCGCATAAGGTCTAAACGCTTTTTTATCTCATTATTGCCCCATTCCATATATGTAACCGGAGTTGCCATATCAAGACCGATTATCGCTTTTACATCGTCAGGATACATCTGCTTCCACCGTATAGCTTCTATTCCGCTCATTGAATGCGGCAGGAGTATGTATGGGGCTTTTTCACCGATCATTTCCAAAGCCTGTTTCTGATAGGAAACGACTGAATCTATATCACACGGACATTCATACAGATCGGAATAGCCGTAACCGAACTTCTCTATCACGATTATCCGATAATCATCGAGCAGCTTTTTATATAAGACCTTGAAATCATACATCGGTGCAACCGTGCCTGAGCCTGACATAAATACGAGCTTCGGCTTATTCACATCACCGCACCTGAAAATATGCAGTTTATGACCGTTTATCCGAACAAATTCCAGATCTTTTCTGAACTTAGCTTTCATGTTTCACCGCCCTTTGTTTCTAAAAAATACTCTTCTGAATCGGTGAATTCGTAGTCGGGTTCGGTTTCTACCACAAATTTAAAACGGTTATGTCCCATTTCATAGGTGTTGTCAACGATGGCTATGCCACAATTACCGTCACAGGTCACAATGATCGAACTAACTCTGAATCGTGATGTAAGATCAAAATCATACGGGAGCTTAAATTCTCTGAAAATGACTTTTCTGACAGCGTCTTCGATCTCTATTCGATTCTTCAGATAATCCTGATAAACCTTTTCCTGATGCTCTCCAATGGTCTTTTCGTCTTCATCAGCAAATACATACAGATCAATGGTCTTTTCTTCACCGAACAGCGAGCTTACCGAATATCCTTCCCACGCTTGATCAATGAATTCAAGCTCTCCGAAAACTGCGTCGGTTATTGTTTCATTTTCTTTTTTTACTTTTTTCGGCTTTCTGAAAAACATATATCAAGTTCCTTTCATTATCATCATTCTATATCTGCATAAACCACGGTTTCGGCTCAGGATAGTCCTTTGCTTTCTCCATAACCATCTTCGTCAGAGCCTTTTTCGCTATCCTGCCTGGATCACCGTCAGGGCGCACCCACTCACGCAAGCTGTCTTTGCCGAGAATAAGGGGCATCCGGTCATGGATAGAGCTTACAGGTTCCACCGCTTCTCTTGTTATGACAGCAAACATCGGTATCCGGACACCTCTATGCTCCTCAAAGCGGTACAGTCCTGCGAGGTATGTGATCTCAGCCCCTTCCGGCTGTATCGCATACTTTTCTTTTTTGATGTTCCGCTGTTCATTTGCGTTATGATAGCCGACCTCGGAGGGCGGTAAGCCCCATTCGTAGTACCACGATGCAGGAATCACCCACCGCCGCCTGAACCATGAGTCTTTCCATACGGGTTTCTGATCCGCTGTTTCGATACGGCAGTTGATAAGCGGTTTTGATGATTATTCGACCGTGAATCTCCAAATCATCGGAAACACCGCCATATTGCCTTGTTTGTTCGGAGCAAACACCGCTGCCATATCGGTCGGACGGATATTGCCCGACATTGCTGCTGATCGTGCCATAGTGTTCATTATGGTATCAGTCAGTGGTAGCTGCTGTGCCTTTGTGATGATCGGTGACAGCGTGGATCTTTCTGCATAGAACCAAGTACACATGGGGTTCACTCCTTTCTTATTTGCTATGCTAAATCAGAATTTAATCATACAGTTTATCAATATAATCTTTTATGACTTTAGCACATTCATCCGGCTTCTGATCATAAATACAATGATCGCCCGGTAAACACACAATCTCACAGTTTCCGAGCTTTTCAGCATAGACGGAAAGTGTATTATCCCGAATTTTCTTGCAGAATTCCAGGTATCTGTCATACAGCGTATCGTCATCTGTATCTTGCGCCAGATGAAAGAATTTCAGATAAGTCCCTCTGTCCAGTCCGCCGTCTGCAATCAGTTCATTCTTTGTATTGTAACCGAATTCCGCAGAGATGTACAGCTTCGGCACATCATTCGGAACAAGCATATTCCATGTTTCGTTCATATTGCGGGACATCATGGCATCTTCCTCGATGACAGCAGAATTCTGAAAGGTCAGCAAGGCAAGTGCATACTCCGCACGCTGTTCAGCAGCAGTATAATACGCCTTTTCCGGCAGCATTGTTTTCACCAGAAGATCTCCAAGCCCGCCTGCACCCATTTTATCAAGCCGATACGCACGCAGATACGCAGGATCAGGTTCTGTACGCATCTGATCGGGGGCGTATTCTCTGATCTCCGATGTGTCCATAAATACAACAGCTTCGATCTCCTCTGGGTATTTGCTTACCCAATAGGAAGCATAGATACCTCCGATCGAATGCGGCAGCAGGATATACGGCGCCTCAACACCTGCACTTCTGAGCGCTGATCTGTAATCCGCAACAATGTTTTCGACTGTTCTTTCCTGTGATGTGTTATCGCTGAGCCCGTAGCCCGCACGGTCAATGAATATGACCCGGTTTTCTTCTTCCAGAGCAGCGGTCATTCGTCTCCATGAAAGGCATGGGTCGGGATCACCGAAACCAGCGATTGAAACGATCCTGTGCTGCCCGTTTTCATTTCCGTAAGACAGTACATTTACCGAATGATCTCCTACTGAAACAAGGTGCGAATAGCCGTTTTCCGTCAGGAATTCTCTGTCTTTATTCATTCTGATGCGGCTGTTGATAAAAACGATCAGCCACAAAACAAGCAGACTTAAAACGATGATAAGAACGATTTTGAATGCTTTTTTGATTCTCACAGGCAATCACCTAAATTCCGATCTGTGCGAGCATTCTCGCACATTGATTATATTACCAATTATACCATACTCAGCCCTGCTTTTCAATCCACAATACGAAAAAACGAGAGCAACCCTGAGCGAGTCGCACCCGTTACAATACCGTCAAATCAAAGCTCGATCTTATCAGAGAAATCACCGTTGATAACGTAGTAAACCGCCTTATCTTCCGGCTTGATGTAAAACTCGATAGTCTTGACCTTGCCCTTGAATTTGCTCTTATAATCGGCTTCAACTGCCTTCTTGATCTCAGCGAAATCATATTCATCGCCGCCGAACTGGACTTTGACTGTCTCAACGGGAGCAGTCGCTCTTGTGGTCTTAGCAGTAGTTTTCTTCTCAGCAGCTTTCGCAGGAGTCTTTGCTTTGGTAGCTGTTTTCTTAGCAGGAGCTTTTTTTGCGGCAGGCTTCTTTACAGGCTTTTCAGCCGGAGCTTCTGCGACAGTCTCCTTGACAGCTTCGGTCACAACCTCTGCCTTGACTTCGGCAACAGGTGCGGTTTCAGTTTTCTTCTTGCGTGGCATAGTTGATTCCTCAGACGCTTCTGAGGTGCTGATGATCTACGCTTTGGTATCAACCGGCGGAGGAGAATTATCCGAAGAGCAGAAGGCTGTAGCCGATATAAACGGCGACGGACTTGTAGATTCAAGTGATCGAAGATGTGGGTATACTGCAACGGCACAGGCTAACGGTCTGAACACAGAGCAATACCTGACAGAGCTGTTCTCACAGCCGGCAGGAACAATTCTCCTTCCATTCAATACATGATATACAGACAGGCTCACCGAGGTGAGCCTGTTTCTTTGATACTATGTATCGGCGGTTTACGCTTACTGCCAGGGGAAAGAAAAATCAGCCTGAATAAAAAACAGCATGGAGAGCGTACTCCATGCCGTGGTGATATGTATATATTAGTATGTACTTATTCAGAGATCATCAAGGAATAAACAGATCTCCTCACTTATCTTACCGGATTCATAGTGAAAGATGTAATGGTCACAGTCGTGCTCGATCGTCTTTATGTCTGGCATATTTCTGGCGAAACGATAGCTTACCTCCATCCACTTATCTCCCTTGCCTGTGGCTACAAACATAAGCATCGGGACTTCGGGCTTGTCACCCGAAGCTACCACTGCCGCATTATCCTTAGCCATATTGGCTTCTCTTGCGGTGTCTATGTTGGCGTAATTGCGGTTGCCAAGCGCTACCCACGTTCTGCGTTCTTCCTCCGTGAGAAAATCGCCCGATGGCAGAAAGGTACTGTCGGGCAGGTATCTCCCTATACCTAAGTCAAGCAATCCGTGCAGCAGTCTGTAATACGGCACAGCGAAAGTACCGTCGGGTGTGTAGTTGTAGTATTCTGGAACCGCCATATCCAACCCGATGATAGCCTCTACCTCGTCAGGATAGGTCTGCGCCCAATACAATGCCTCTATTCCCGATAAGGAATGCGGGCAAAGCACATAAGGCGCTTCCACTCCCGCACCTGCAAGAGCAGCTCTCGTATCCGCAAGGAGCGAAGCCACATCGCGCGGTTTATCAACGTGTTCACTGTATCCGTAACCGAACTTCTCTACTACCGCTATACGGTATTTATCGGTCAGCTGAGGATATATGCTTTTGAAATCGAGTATCGGGGTGATCGTTCCGCTGCCTGACATGAACACCAGCGTTTTATCGCCTTCACCCTCGGTATATACGCACATTTTATGACCATCTACATCGATCATCTGCCCCACAGGTTTTACTAAATCTTCCTCCTGTTTAAGCATGATCCTGTGCCGGACAAAGGTGAACAATAAGAACACAGCTACTATGACAAGAAATATCAGCAGTATCTTTTTTACTTTCTTCTTTGAAGCAGTCATTACATTGTCTCCTTGATTCCGATTCTGACGAGCAATCCGATTGACTGCCTTTAACAATGATTATACATCATCACCGCCAATAAGTCAACCAGCAGGAGGGATGATCCGACTCACTGTTATCTGAAAACAACTCTGGCATTCGGTGAATAAGGAAATACATTCTGCCCGATTTCTGTTCCGGCAGCAACGGAAACTGTCTGCAGTGAATCGCAGGAAGAAAACGCCGAGTTACAGATTTTCTTCACGCTGTCCGGCAATGTTATTTCCACAAGCGAAACGCACATATGGAATGTACCGGATTCGATGATTTGAATTCCCTCCGGCAGATGCACCTCCGTCAAAGCTCTGCACATACAGAACACGTTGTCAGGAAGTACCTGCACACTGTCCGGGATTGTCACGGCTTTCAGATTACTGCATCCGGAAAAGGCATATCTGCCAATTTCGTTCACGCTCTCCGGAATCGAAAGCCGCGTGAAACGGCATCCGTCAAATGCGCGATCGCAGATTTTTGTCACATGATCCGGAATGTCAAATTCCGGAAATCCGCAGCTTCCGAATACTCGCTCGGGCAGCTCTGTAACGCCGTGCGGAATATGAATACTCTGAATCCCGTAACAATTATAGAATGCCCATTCGCCGAAAGCGGTCACGCTTTCGGGAACTGTGATGGCCGTCAGTCGGCTGCACCCATCAAAGGCATGTGCGCCGACTGTCGTCACGCCATCCGGGATCACGACTTTGCCATCTTTCTCACAAGGGCAGTAAACGACCTCCTTCATATCCTTGGTATACACAACTCCGTCAACTGAGCAGAAAACAGGATTATTTTCATCTATGGTAATTTCGGAAAACACTTTGCAGAGATAGAACGCATCTTTTTCAAAGGCGTTCAGCGATGCGGGGAAATGCAGCTTCTGCAGTGATTTGCAGCCCCAGAATGCTTTCTCGCCGATGCTCTGCACGGTATCGGAAAGCGTGATCTCACTGAGTGCTTCACAGCCGCCGAAGGTACCGCTTATGATTTCGGTCACGCCGTGCGGGACTGTGACTGTCTTCAGATTCTGGCAGTCCTCAAATGCATCCTCCCCGAGGCCGGTAAGAAAATCCGGCAGCGTGATCTGTTCCAGCGCACTGCAGCCGATGAACGCATGGTCAGCAATGCTTGTCACGCTCTGCGGAATTACAATGCTTCGAACTTTATACTTGTTTTTGAATGCGTAGGAGCCGACCGCCGTCACGCCGTCCGGCACGGTGACTTCATCCGATCTGCCTGTGTATTTAAGAAGAACGCCGTTTTCTATATCAAAACCGCTGATCTTATCCATGGTGGATCCTCCCTTCTTTTTCGCTTAATCAGGATCAACCGTGATATAGTGCTTGCCGCAGTGCCGGCAGCGGAACAGGAAACACTGCACATGACCATGCTTATAGGTGCCCTCGCGTACAAAGCTGAACTCGAAACCGTTGACGTCCTCGTCGTAGGTATCTGCTATTTCATCCTCCAGCCCCATTTCTTCGATCTCTTTCCAGCCCACAGAGCCGAGGAACTCGCAGTAATCACCGCAGTGCGTATACCAGAGAGGCTCCTGCCAGCTGTAATAGCCGGGCGTACGATGTCTCCATTCGTCCTTCGCGGATTCATCAGCGGGCTTTTCGCCGACAAGATTGCAGTCCGTAAACACACACAGGAATTTCTTGGCAGCTGAACCGTCCGCGATGCAGTCCGGGCAGACATAGTCCATTTTTTCGTATTCATGTTCATCAGCGTTCCGGTCAAAAGCAGGATTCAGCCAGTCGCCGTCAAACGGCCCGTCATACCAGATGTCGGTCTGTATGCCGCAGCAACAGCAGGTTTTCGGCTCGTCCTGACGGAACATTTCTGTTCCAAGCGGATCAGGGTGATACTTGAATTCCGGTAACATGATCATTCTCCTTTCAGACATTTGAGATAACAGTATTGTATTATCGTCCATTCGGTTTCTGTGATATTCTCAGTATACCATGTTTTGCAGGCAAACACAAGAGCCGCGAACAAATGAAGCTGTAGAATTGGCTCTTACGAAAGTCATAAGGCTTTTGCCTGTTTTTTGTATTTATAAACAAAATACAGAATTTAAATTGACAAAAGCGCTGATGTGTGGTAAAATTAAGTATCATCAATTATAATGGGGTGAAAGACATGGCAGCAAGGCAGTCAGTTAATGCACACGCATATATATGCTGTGCAAAGGAATACTGCGCCCTGCCGATAATTTGTTCATATCAGGGATGCTGAGGGGGAGACTTCTCTCTTCGGCGTTGTCCCGGTCCAAGAGCCACCGGCAGTTCATCCGGTACAGCCGCAAGCGCTTCTCATTATACGAATTAAAGAACAGTCATAAGGCTGTTTTTTAATAATAAATATTTATGGAGGAATTCTATGAAACTACTCAAACGTTTTGCAACAGCGATCCTATCAGTCTCCATTATGACAGGCATATCATCTGTCGGAGAACCGCTCCGTCTGAACGCAGAAGCAGCCAGTGGTGCTGTAAGCTACAGACAGGCTCTTAACAACTGGGATTCAAAATTCACCAGTGAAATGAGAGATCTAAGCAAGGACTACTACTGGAACAACAAAGATGGCGGCACCTATTCTCATACTGCCTGTGATCATAGCAGAGACGGCACGAATAACTGCAACAGTGTTTATTACCATGCAGCATACGAGTATAAGGGCCAGATCTATCAAGAGGCAAAAGAAAAAAGTGAGCCGTCAAATCAGTGCTTCGGGTTTGCCTATAAGCTCGCACAGCACTTCTGGGGTACAGATTATTTCATTCGCCGTAAGACGACATACACCGATCCTAAAGTAGGTGATATTGTTCGTCTTCATTTCACAGCAAAGGAGGCTGACGGTATTACAACACGTAATATCGGACACAGCTTATTCATTACAGGTATCTCGGGCTCTGACATCACGTTTGCGGATTGCAATGCCGATCTGAACGATTGCAGGATACGCTGGAAGGCGACCGAATACTACGATTCTTTCGAGGTCGTAACCGGCCGTTCCAAAGGTAAGAATATGGTCAAAGTTACAAAGGACTATCTGAAATCTCATACAGAATACTATTACCGTCCGATCCTCAAAGGTGATTTCGACAGCAATGACAGGATCGACAGTTCCGATGTCGAACATTTCAAAACCTACCTCAAATATGGTCAGACGGGCAGCAATCCTACTGAGATGTTCGATATCAACAGTGACGGAAAATTAACAGAGGCAGATTATACTCAGTTGCAGTACTATGCTAACCTTTCTTACGTAGACGGACACTTATTCGGCACAGGAAGAGCAGACGAATACTACACTGACAGATATGCTCTCGACGGTGGGTTTGTTTGTGAAAACGGAATATATAAATCCAACGGCGACGGCACTGCTTCATTCGTCAAACCGTTTTTAAAGGAGACACAAGCCTTTATCGTTCGTGCTTCTGTAAAGGACAGCAGCGGCAGATCGTATACTGTAACCGATATCGGCGGAGATTACAAGGGGCCTGTTAAAAATATGGGCGGAAAGCTGAAAAGCATAGTGGTTCCCAGCACCGTCAAAAGGATCAAACCTTATGCCTTCTGCAATACGCCGCTGCAAAGGTTCATATTCAACGGAAACAACTCGAACCTGAAAACTATAGATGGTAATGCGTTCTACAACTGCGCTGATCTGGAGTCTCTTGATCTGAGATACTGCCCGTATCTTTCATCTATCGGAGATTCTGCATTCTCAGGCTGCAATTCTCTTCAGTCCATCAATCTTCCTTACGGTATCAGCTCGATCTCCCTCGGTAAATACAGCGGTATTTTTGCTTCCGGAAAGAGCAATAAGACAACCATTTATGTCAACAACCTCAGTTCAAGCAGCTACCAGCTGTTGAGGTTCTATGGAAATAATGATATCCCGCTCTGGAAATCCGGAAAAATATCTCTTTGCGGTAAGAACTTCAAGGTGTATGATAATAACACCCTGATCGCAGTGAAGACATCGTCTTACGGTACGCTTTCGGCTCCGAAGTAAAATAACAGGCATAATCAAAACCACCCGTAAAACGGGTGGTTTTGATTATGCCCTGGAAGGGCTTGATACGGACACTGCCCCTTAAGTGGGCTGAGAAAGGTATGCCAACTGCATTTCATTCTCAGCTACCCCTTAAGGGGTTTTTATTTCTTTTTATACTTTTCTCCAGTGAATGGATCTGTTGTTTCAAACAAACTTAACTGGTCTGTCATCACATCTTCTTGCAACTGATTCTTTATATACTCCTCGATCTTCTTTGCATTCTTTCCTACTGTATCAACATAATATCCTGTACACCAGAAATGTCTGTTTCCATACTTATACTTCAGATTTGCATGACGCTCAAATATCATCAGCGTCCGTCGTACAAGCAACTATACAGGCAAGAAGGGAACGTACACCGATATCACCAAGACAAAGAAGTCGCAAAGAACGCTGAAGTTTCCGCAGGAGATAACGCGGATATAGTTGCAAACAAGAAAAACTATATAGGCTATCTTGCAAATCGTCCCGGAGCAGTAAAATTCGGAACACATGGTTTGTTCTCACAGACTGACGAGCCGATCAGCCTTGAACGTACTGCGAGAGAGATTGCGGAGCATAGCGGGAATGTATGGACTCACGTCGTATCGCTTCGCCGGGATGATGCTCAAAAAATGGGTTACGATAATCTAAACGCTTGGCGTGAACTTGTAAAGCGGCAGATACCTAATATTGCCAAACAGACAAAGATAAATATAGCAAATCTGAAATGGTATGCAGCATTTCATGATAAGGAAACAAACCCTCATGTTCATATAGTCGTTTACTCGACAAATGAACGTGAGGGTTTTCTAACTGAACGGGGGATTGAAAAGATCCGCAGCGGCTTTATGAACGATATCTATGCAGACGAAATGATGCATCTATATCAACAGCAGACCGATATCCGTGATCTTCTGAAAGATGAAAGCATAAGGTTAATGAAGCAGTTGTTCGATGATTTGAATGATAGCTGTTCTGCGGATACTGAATTAGTAGAACTTGTGAAAAAACTCTATATACAGCTTAATACTTATAGCGGAAGAAAGGTGTATGGCTATCTACAGAAAGATATGAAAAGGATAGTAAACGAGATATTCTTCCGACTATCTCAGCAAGACATTATTCAGAAGCAGTACCAGATATGGTGCGATATGGAGCAGAATAAACACGATTACTATTCCTCTGCAAAGGTTGATTTCCCAGATATGGTTGATAATGATCATTTTAAGTCAGTGAAGAACATGATAATTCGTTCTGTGATCGAGATAAAGCTGAATCAGCCTTCTGTCGCACCAGAAAACGAATCAGGAACTTCACTCAGCGACGGTCACGTTTCCACAGAAACGACCGTGTCAGATGAAAGCAGCATCAGTTCAGAAGAAAGTCGCAGACCCATCGTGAGTACATTTGACGGCGAAACCATCGATGCCATATTCAACGCAACCGCTTTCAGATTACTTGTAAATTTAAGCCATATTTTTAATGACAGTGCAAACTTTCAGTGTATTCCCAACTCAAAACTCGATAAAAAACTGCGCCGGACTATTGATAGAAAGAAACAGGATATAGGCATAAAGTCAGATTATGCTTAAGTCTACTAATTCAGTAACAATGCGAATGTATATACTAAGAATATCATACCATTTGAGTTCCACCTGGAGTAATAATCATGTTCTCAATCATTCATCATATACGCTACTGATTACAAATGTCTCTTGAAATAACCGTTAACACAAAGCGTATTGCTCTTGACTTAGCGGCAATACTAGTAACCACAAACTCAGCTAACAAGAGATATATAATTGTACTATTTAACTTAATTGCAGAGCTACAGAAACATATAATCAGATATAAAACGAGTATTGATACAGTAATTACATTAATATCCCTATTCAAAAGCGAATCTTTTTGTATCTCAGACACAGCATTATCATCTTTATGCTGCAAATATATATCAAACCATTTATTATTCTGATACTTTTTTAGTTCCTTTTTCAAATCGCGCTTTTGCTTATTATCCTTTGCGACTTTAAGTTTCTGATTTATCTGGTCAATACCCCTATATATTTCTTCGTACTTTTTACTAGCGTCATTAACAGTAAACCTGTCATCTCGATATAGTATTCCGTTTGATTTTATTTTTATAAATACAACCATTCCGGGCTTGTTAAATGGAAAACATGATATTTTGTCTTTTAAAGATGAAGGTATCATAGAGTCAATAATAAATATGTATATATAGAGAATGGAAGACAATAATGTCGATTCAAGTATAAGATGAGCAACATCTATCAAGTCTTTAATATTCTTACTCAATACGGAATCAAATACTCCAGATAAAGTCAGAATAAAGAGTATATTTCCTATAGCATAACTTTTAAGTTCTTCTTTTCTGTAATCTTTCATTTTAACAGCCTCACTAATATATAAGACAATCATTTATAACATATCAAATGAAACCTTAATACTAAGAAATACAATATCTAACGAACCATTACTCTGCAGCATATGGTGTAAATGACCCTATATACTTAGCTTCAGCCAAATCAGCTGTCCTTTCATCAATTAATGTTTCTATCTCATAACTATAATCAAAATTTTCTACATATATCCTAACGACTTCACTTTTGCAAATAAAGGTAATATCACCAGAACTATTCTGCTTGATCGTACTATAGTCAGAGTAATAATTTAAATCTTCCGAGGGAGCTTCTCCTATAACAATTACTTTAGGAGACATTTTTTTTAGAATGTCAGAACTTACATGTCCTGATTTTCGACCATGATGTGGTGCAAAAAGAACATCAACTTTTGGCCAGTCAATTTCATCTTTTATCTTATCTAAAAATTCCGTTTCAATATCTCCCATCCACATCATCACAACACCATTTTTTACTGAATATGTAAATATAGGAGATAAATTATTAGGACTGTTTCCTTCTTTTACACTTTCAATCACATTTTTAAAATCTTCATTTTCTAAATCCGGCCACAAAAAATTAATTCCAGAACAGTCTCTTTCTTTATCAGACTTATTCATCCATTTACGTTTACAACCTTTATAAACATAATAATGATGATCTCCATCTCTCAAATCACAATATCTTTTGAAATTATCTGTTTTATCTTCTTTAGTTGCTGAATTTTCAACGACATAAAAATTTAAAATATGTATCGTGTCATCTAATTCAACCAATCCCTTTATATGATCTTCATCGGGATGCGTTGAAATAAACCTTGTAATTCCTTTTTTACTTGCAAGATTCTTAATAATGTCAATAATTACGTTCCACTGTTCTTCATCGTTGTAGCAGCAATCGATGATCGAGAAATTATCAGTGTTATGAAGAATATAGAACATATCTCCATTTCCTACGGCAAAAGATTTGACTTCACTCATTTTTTTCTCCTTTACATTCATTAGAAATGTTATACCCTGTTGACTTCTATTTTTTTTGCAGCTTACCATCTCCTTCTACCAACCTGTGTTTAAATAATTAATAATCTTTGCTATATATGTTTATCATCATTCTGCTCAAAAACAAATATCGTTTGTATAGCAATTTTGTTTTGATAAAATGCAACTAAATGTCCTTATAATCTTTTCGTGCAGTTAATCAAACTACTCTACGATTTTCTATTTAGATTCTTTTGAATACATCTTCAAAATGATTACATTTATTTCATTGTATAATAATCCTGAAATTTCAACGATTATTACAAAACACGCTTTAATTTTGTATAGATAAACAAAATCGACAACAGATGACATTGCATCAGTTGTCGATTTTGCTTATTATGCTCTTTTTGATACGCGAAATTCTTGTTGTAAGATTGTTGAGAGTCATATGATAGTGTTTTGCAAGAGCTTCACGTTCTTGCTTTGAGTTGCACATTACATACTTACGGAGTAATTCTGCATCTTCTTTGCAGATGAACTTTTCAATATCACGGAGTGGATTGATTGCCTCACCACTGGTATCGGGCAATATTTCCGATAAATCTTCAATGTTCGCATCATTATGCCAGTTTTTCTCCTGATATCGTTTTATGACATTATCAGCAGTTTTCAACAGCCATGTTTTGATATTTGACCGCATAAAGAGGATTTTTCGCTTTTGGAAGAAAATAAGAAATGTTTCTTGAGCGCAATCCTCAGCATCTTCTGTTTTTCTTAGCCTCTTCAGGCAATAACGAAAAACCGTATCATAATACTGATCGATAATTAGATCACACATCTCTTCGCTTATCATAACTGTTCACACCCTTTATATGACAAGTACGTTATCTGGATTTTATCATTTTCATTCTTTTTTGTCAATAGCTTATGAAATAGAGTTGTGCAAGGTTTATTTTCAAGGCATTCCACTGGAGTTGAAGAAGAAGTTCAAATGAATCTGAGTATTATCGCAAAAATGACAGATATTTCCATACTGTTGCCATGGGATTGATAAGGGTGATCAATTGATCTGATTTGGTGAATACTGCCAATGTATTTAACTGAACTTTGTGCATCTGTACAAAGTTTTATTCCCGGATGTAACAATTGCTCTCAAAACAGGATTATTAAACAGAGGTGATTCAAATGAATAAGAATAATATGATTGATTTGCTCGAAAAGATAGAGCAGACCGGACTCTCTGATCTCAAAACAGAGCTTGATGAAGAGATGAATAAACCGTCAGACGAAAGAGATCTGATAAAGATCAGAGATCTTATAGATTCTATTTCAGAAATCGAAGGAGATGATTCCGATGGAGCATTCAGAAGACAGAAGGCACAGATAAAGGAAAGAGTCAAAGCTGATAGATCGGTACGGATTACAAGGAGACGAAAGCAGCTCGTAGCCCTTGCCGCCTGTGCCGCTCTGCTTTTCGGTCTGAATCAGGCATCTCTCAACGCCTACGGTGAGAATGTTTTCAAGCGGGCATACCACTTCACAAAGGGCGGAGTAAGCATAATGATAGGTGAGAACGACGATACCGAGCCGACCGAGCCACCCACAGCCCCGCCTGCAACAGACGTATCAGTGCCGGAAGAAGTCATGGAGCTGCCGACTTATCCAGGGGATCCTTATGGTATCAAGGCGGTTTGTGCCAATTATGAACTCTATCCCTTAACTCCTTCTTTTATTCCGGATGGTTTTAAGTTAGTAAATCTAATACAATCAGATGATAGCTATACAACAGATATTCAATTAACATATCAATGTAGAGAACAAAGAATAATAATTGGATATATTTATTGCAAATCTGATGCCGGTTCAGTTGGAATTCCGGCTGATACAGGAATACAGTATGAAATTAATGTTAATTCAATTCCATTTGCTATCATTAAAGAAGATGGTCAATACAAGGCGTTATGCCTTAATGATAAGTTGTTTTATACCATTCAGACCTATGGTATTGAATATGACGAAGCAGAAAAGATCGTTAATTCTATGAATTAAAGTGCGTAGAGGAGTGTGTAATTATGAAAAAGCTTTTAGTGATTATAATATCAATAATAACAATGTCATTATGCTGTATAAATCCAACTGTAATGGCAGACGAAATCAATGGTGAGAGGGGAGGTAACTCAGTAGGACTGATATCTATCTATTACCTTGAATGTACAGTAGGTACTAAAAAGATTCATATTAACGCAAGAACGTATAGTGGTAATACCATGAATACTATTGGTATAAACAATATTCATATTCAGAGAAGCTCAGACAATTCTAACTGGTCTGAAGAGAAAACTGCATCTGCTGACTATGCTTACACTACAAGTGAATACAGGAATTCAAATTATGAAGTCTCTGTTCTCGGAGGACATTACTATCGAGTTGTTCTTGATCACTATGCTTATAACGGCTCGATAAGCGAGAGCCAAGGCAATACTTCAAATTCAGTCTGGATAGCATAAACCTTTTCAACTATAGCAAGGAGGAGATTCCAATGATAAGGAGCCTTCACATGAAAACATAGGAAAACAATAATTATTTCAAGACCTGAAGGAGGTTTATTTATGAATAAGCGTTTTATTGCAACATCACTTACGATGATAATGACACTTGGACTTACAGCAGCACAGTGCTGCAGCTCGGCTTTTGCAGGCGAGAATGAACCGACAGAGATCATATCTAAGCGCTCAGAGTATGAAAAACACTTTGACAACGGCGATGGAACATATTCAGCTTATATCAACACTGTTCCGATCCACTACCTGGACGGCGATGAGTGGGTTGAGATCGATAACTCCCTTATCACAGACGGAAAGGGCAATTACACCAATTCGAGCAGTGCTCTTCATATTACACTCCCTTCGGTATTATCAGATACAGATGACGGGATCCATCTTGCGTACAAGGGATATGCACTTGATGTTTCACCTGATTCTGAAGATAAAGATTCAGCAGCAATAATTACACAGCCTGAGCAGAATGGCTCAGATTACAGCCAGCTTCCCAAAGCGGCCGCTGATGTATTCAGCAGAACAGTATCATCTGTAAAATATGATTCTGTTTATGGGAACAACGACCTCAATATCGAAATAAGGCCGGATTCGGTTATTGAATCCGTAGATTTTGAAAAAAGCGAAGATGTTCCTGAAATGCTTTCCTTTAAGATAGCATCTGAGGAACTTGTTCCGGAAGAAAATGACAATAACGGGATTGATATTGTTAACGGCAGCGGAGAAAAGGTTTTTGAGATCCCGCCCATTATGATCGTTGATTCGTCATATGATCCTACGGCGATCCCCGTTCCTTTTGAGATAACAACAGAGGAAGACGGATATTTGGTAAGCCTGTCTCCTTCTGATGCTATAGAGAATAATAACGATATCAATTATCCCTTGATAATGAGCATGAGTTTTTATACTCAGATCAATGTTCAGACATTCTACAACTCAGAATACTATCCAAACAACACTTACTACAACAATTATATACGCTTTGGAAATGAGTCAGGACATGGCTATCAGACTTATGTTTCATCTAGCAATCTTTTTAACGGATTCGGATACTACGGAACGATCCTTGAAGCAGGATTCTGGATGTATATGAGCTTTAATAACATCACAGAGCCAAAACCCTGTGAGATTTATTCAGTCAACTCACAGCCGGTGAATTGCTCATGGAGCAATGCAGCGACACTCAATACATACAATACAAAGATCTCCGATTTCACAACTTCGGCAGCAGATACATACTTATGGAAGGACGTTGATTTCACAAAACTTGCTCAGTCATGGAAGAACTATGCTGATTCAAGCTATGCTGTCGGTGTTCCTGCATACGGCTTTAAAATTGTTACAACTTCTTCACCGGCAGCAACTGTTTCCGCAACATCAGAAAGAGCAACGACCAATCATCCCTATTACTATATCACGTATTCAATATCGTCATCTAATACACTGGATTATGCGCCTCATAAGTACGACAATATTATTTGTTCTTCTCCGCTTGGCAGTATTTACAATTTCCAGAACAGAATGAACTGTTATGCATATGCGCTTCAGACATATTACAGAGGTACATTAGCATCTGGTACTTCATATCTACTGAAACCTGGAGAATTTGGAATTAGCCAGAATATGTCATCTCCATATACTATCAATAACTATAATGATCTCAATTCATATTATACGGGATTTAATAATTCATTCTATGTTTCAGGTATTACTGATGCGCAGAGAAGGCAGGTATGCCGTAATATGATGAAATTCATTGAAGTTCAGATGGATAGAGATGCAGCAACAATAGGTTTTAATATTACCCCTTTAAAGAATAATTACAACGCAAGCAACTATGTTCCTGATAATACATTTACACTTCCAAGTACATTTGATCCTAATAGTGAACGCGCTATTGCTTTAATTGCATATGAGTATTATCGCTATTACGGGCCAGGTTGGGAAACAAGACTTTTGGATTATCACTACTATCTGAGAAATGGAAATGGAACGTGTGATAACCCGAGTCACGGTTCAAATTGCAGTAAATGGTCACATAAGATAGGATCAGGCACTGTAAAGGATACTTGCGGTAATAACAGTTCAATTCAATTGTGTGATTACAATATAGGAAATTATGCTTATAGCTTACAGTACTGTGGTTATAATCCGGGAGAAGTTAGATATTATATAATTGATAAACACACTAATATCTATAATTCAGCTCATGGAGATGGTCATTCAAGCAACAGTACAGGTACCCCTTATTACGGCACATAATTAAATGAAAATTGAGAAGTAAACACTGATTATGCTGCGGATAATATCTGCCATATTCTGTTGATATTATCTGTTGTAAAATATAAAGGAGGAAAAACATGAAAAAGACAAAAAGAATTATGGCGGCTATGATGGCTGCAGCAATGCTTCCAGCGGGAAGTATGACGGCGAGTGCGGCAGACAGCGGACTCTGGGAGAAGTTCCTGAAATATGATCTCTGCATCACTGACTATACTGCTCTTACACCTGAGCAGAAGGAGCTTTGTCATTTTATCTTCGATACTGAGCAGAATTCCGAAAGAATGCTCCGCTGTGAGCGGGCGAGACGAATTCTTGCAGGTGAAGATGTTGGAGAGCGCATCACAACTGAACAGCTTGATGATGCTTATGGCGTATGGGATAAGTACGGAAGTTCTTACGGCTGGCAGAATTACATACACTGTGTTCCGGATGTGATCTATACTGACAGGTTTGTTCTTGGACAGACAAACAGTGATTTCAGCGCTATGGCAGAATACTGGCTTGAAGACAGCGGGAATACATATGTTGTTTTTGAAGACTCAGAAACTCCGGATAACAAGGCGTTTGCAATCTATGACCGTACTAAGCAGGGCGAGGAAGGCTATGAACCGGCAGCTGTTGCTGCAAAGGCCATGACAAGCCCCGGACAGGCTGAAAACAAAGAGGAATACGGATTTATAGAGAAGAACGGCGGCTGGTATTATATACTTCCGGATGGAACAGCTTCCTTTGCAGGCTGCACCGATACTACGGCTACTGAACCGATCACAGAGTCTTTCGTGATCGAAAGCGAGGTAAACGGCGCTCCTGTGACAGCTATTGAACAGGATGCTTTTGCAGGCACAGCATACACAAGCATCACTCTTCCTGAGACTATCAAGGTTATTGGCTTACGTGCATTTTCAAACTGTAAGTATCTCTCAGAAATAAACTTCCCCGAGGGATTGATCTCTATCGGTTCAGAGGCATTCGTCAACTGTGAATCACTCACAGAGGTAAGACTTGACTGTCCCGGACTGATTGACACCGATGGAGCGTTTGGCAGATGCAAAGGTCTGAAAAAGGTATATGTCAATATTCCTGAGATAGACAATGTTATGTTCGATAACTGTGAAAACATCGAAGAGGTCGAGATTGGAGACAGAGTTACAACAATAGGCCACAGTGCTTTCAGATCTGTAACAAGCCTGTCTTCTTTGGAACTGCCTGATTCAGTAAGGATCATCGGCTCAGATTCATTTGCGTTGATCGAAGCAGAGATAACTATCAACCCGTCAGTTGAGATTATCGGTACATTAAAGGCTTCACACGATGTTATTACCGGTGACATCGATACTCCGGCATACAATAACCTGACAGATGCGGAGATATGCACATTCTCTTCTGCCTGCAAGATCAGAGGCTATAGAGGAACAGAAGCAGAGCGTTATGCAGAAAAATGGAACTGTGAGTTTATACCGATCGAAACAGAGACCGGCGATGTAAACCTCGACGGACAGGTTAGTGTTGCCGATGCAGTTACCCTCCAGAGACATCTCCTCGGCAGATATGTAAGTACAGGCGCTGCCTACGGCGATATGAACGGCGACAGCTCCGTTGATACCTTCGACATGGTATCCATGAGAAATAAGATCGTAAGCGAGTAATGTCTCCTTAAATTGCCAAAAGCCTCCCGGTTCATTCAGAGCCGGGAGGCAAACTAAAATGTAAAAGTGTAAGACGTATAGTATAGCAGAGGTGATTCCAATGAATATATAAGTCAAAAGTATTATATCATCCTAATAAATATTTTAAGGAGTGTTGAAAATGAAAAAGAGAGTAATAGCTTTATTTGTTGCAAGTATTATGACTATTCTGACAATGCTATCTATCAATGCAATTGCAACTTTTGATTCAAGCAAAGACCCTAATGGAGACGGTCATATAAACATTGCTGACTATGTCTATATTGTTCAATATCTTACAGGACATTATATTCTTACAGATGCCGCAATAAACCAACTTGATATGAATTGTAACGGCGTAATAAGCATAGTTGATGCAAATTCAATAATTATTTATGATTCAGGAGGTGTTTTATCATGATCGCATTCAAACACATCAAGAAAATGACATTATGTTTCGTTGTATCATTACTCACCCTTGTTTTCTCAGGAAACAGTACCATGCTTTATAGTTCATCATCAGCTTCAGGAAGAATGTATTGTGTACATAATTGTAATAGTTCAGATCCTTCATCAATATCAAGTTCATATAGTCTTAATCCAAATCTTAGCATATCATCCGGCGGAGATAATACAGAAACAGTAATAGGAACTAATGACTTTGTCCCTGCAACTGAAGAATCACTTGTACGTTTCAAATCAAATTCCGGGTACTATTATGGAAGCGGTTTTATTATAGGAAAGCACACTATTGTAACAGCTGGTCATTGCGTATACGATAGAAATGCTAATGAGTTTTCAAATTTTACAATGGAAGTCACAAATTCCCAAAACACTATACTCTGTACAATATATCCAACATCGATTCATATTCCTGAAAAGTATCATAATTCTTCAGAATCTTCACCTTGGTTATATGATTATGCTCTTGTTTATGTTGAAGATGAAATAAATGTTAATTCTTACGGAAAATACAATTTAGGTGTTGCAACTGAAGCATTTGTGTCAAGTACATCTCCGGTTTATGCTGCAGGATTTGTTGGCACATCAGCCAGTACCTATGGTTTAAATTTATGGCAGAAGTATTCATCTATCGGCACAACATATTCTCCATATCCATATCCGGGAAATAATTATATACTTAGATTTACATCTGATATCATTCCAGGAGAGAGCGGGGGACCTGTTTATATCTATGATAGTCTTATTGTTGACGGTATCCCTGTAACAGCAGAGACGGCAATTGCTATAACTACTCAAGGTGCTTCATCATATAACGATTCTATTAGAATTACACCGGAGATCTACCTGTTCTATAATCAGTTCGGTTAATTGGGAGGGAGAAAACATGAAAAAGGCAAAGATAATAATTGCAACATCAATCTCTATGGTATTAATTTCATCTTGCATTCCAGTTACTTCTGAAGCTTTTCTTGATGAGCCTGTCTACGGAAGTGTAGATGAAATAGTTGCTTCTTACGGTGAAGGGGCATTAAAACTCGGAGAATGGAATGACGGCACTACATTCTTTATTTCCGAAGACGGCTCGATTCATGCGTTTGTTCGTTCAAAGGCTTATACGGAGCTTATTCCGGCAGAAGGATGTGAGCTGGATAATTCTGTTATTAATGCAAAGCTCGGTGAGTATGGCGATGCTGAGTCAGTTAATGACGTTGTCAAGGTCAATATAAAATACGGTAAGGATAATGAAGCATATAAAGCACTTGAGGACATTGAAGAGATCGGTGAGATACGAAATTCTTATGACGTCATGATATACAATGAAGGCATGGGATACATATTCGCACCGTATATGTTTGTATCAGGAGAGATTGAAGATGCTGACTTTATAGCTGAAAATCCCGAACTTGGACTAACAGTTTCACAACCTGAGGCATGGGCGGTCGAAGAGGGGTACACTCATGCTTTTGAACTGGAAAGGGCACTATCTGATTTCTATGGAACAGGCAGTTATACAGAAGCATATACAGCTTTAAAGAGACTTTCCGACAGTGGATGTAATTATATACTTGATTTCCATGTATCTATGGCTTACAATACAAAGACAAGTGATAGTAAAATAATAGAGACCATATTCAAACGTACAGAACTTCCGACTTCTCAAACAGTATCAGAAGTGAAGGGTGATGCAAATACAGACGGCAAGATTACAATCTCAGATGCAGTAGCAGTGCTCCAGTACATAGCCAACGCAGAGAAATACCCTCTCTCCGAACAAGCAAAACTCAATGCCGATATCGATGGCGAAGAAGGCATCACAGGTGGCGACGCAATATCTATACAGAAGATAGATGCCGGCGTTTTCTGATCAAACTCATTCACACCAAGAATTAACTGATATTATCTCCTCTAATACCAAAGCCTCCCGGTGTACTCAAAACCGGGAGGCAACTCCAGAACAACTGATGTAATCAGTAATAGTCAGCAATGATACTATAATTCAATCATAGCTTTTACAGTTGCTTTAATGATCTCTATATCACGTTCATTGCAATTGTGGAGCATACGGACAAGATCTTCTATCTCAGATTCTTTGGTCGGTTTCTCAGGGTAGAAGATCGAGTCCGCCGATATGGACAAACAGCGTATCAGCTTATAGAGCACATCATAGCTGGGCTTTTTGTTCTCGTTCTCGATCCGATACAGGTATCTTTCAGATACATCAACTCTGTCAGCAAGGGCTTCAATCGTAAGATTATTGCGTTTCCTTGCTTTTTTTATGGCTTGACCAAGTGTTTCAGTATAACTATGCACTTTCAGTTCACCTCCTTCAAGGATTATTATACCGAGATAGAGGTTATATTATAATGGCATAGCAATACAACTTTACTGAACTGCTAGTTCATATATAACATTTACCCGTCAAAAAAAACCGGTTTTTTCTGACGGGATTTTGGTGTTGGATTGTACTCCTCCCGTCACTAACGGTTGACGGGAGGAGTTTTATTGTCCTTTAAGCACTGTAGGACAAGATATTGTCCCTTGGTAATTTCAGCAAAACTATTTGAAATTGCTGTAACTCCTTCTGACTCTTATACTGAACTGACAGTGCATATTAAATATGAAACGGCACCTATCAGATGCAAATCTGCAAATGATAGGCGCTGTTTTTATATATTCATGATTCAAAGTATATATCCTCCTTAGCTGATTTCATCATCGTTTTAAACATGATGATATAGTTGAGCTTATCGCGGAACTTAAACGTGACAGAGAAACGCTTCTTCATACGGCGGTATTCATTGAACTCAGAGCTGAAACTGAGGAGCGGCTCAGAGAGCTTCAGGCGGATATACAGATGGAGCTTATACGTTCTAAGATATCAGTTGATAGATTGCTTCTCAGACAGAAGGAGGGCTTCCTTTCCGTTCTGCCTTCCGGTAACAATGCCTTTGGAACACAGTTTGAACGAATACTTCCGTCAAGCTCTGCAGCAAATCTGTACCCCCTGAATTATTCTGGCAAGACTGATCCCAGAGGCTTCTATTTAGGGCGAGACAAGTTCGGCAGCAACGTGATCGTTGACTTTGACAAACGTGCAGATGACAAGACCAACAGCAATATCCTTATCCTCGGCAACAGTGGACAGGGAAAGAGCTATCTTATGAAGCTTCTGCTGTGTAATATGCGTGAAGCCGGAAAATCAGTGATCTGTCTTGATCCCGAAAGTGAATACGAAGACTTGTGTAACGCTCTAGGTGGTACATACATTGATCTGATGTCAGGTGAATACATGATAAACCCTCTTGAGCCCAAGTCGTTTGGAGAAGCTGACAGAAGCGATGATGTACCTGATACCTTTCGCAGGGTAACAAGACTAAGCCAGCATATCAGTTACCTGAAAGACTTTTTCAGAGCCTACAAGGACTTTTCCGATGGCGAGATCGACACACTGGAGATAATGCTTATCAAGTTGTATAACCGTTTCGGAATAGACGATAATACAGATTACTCTCGTCTTGCCGCAGATGATTATCCGACTATGGAAGATCTGTATGAGCTTACTGAAAAGGAATTTAAAGCTTATGACTGCGAGAAAAGGAATCTGTTTACAGAAGAAACGCTTCAGAATATCTGTCTTGGACTTTTCAGTATGTGCAAGGGGGCAGAGGCTAAGTACTTCTGCGGACATACCAGCATCAGGGATAACTGCTTCCTTTGCTTCGGGGTCAAAGGCATCATGGAGACAAATGCGAGACTCAGAAGCACACTGCTTTTCAATATTCTCAGCTACATGACCTCTCAGCTTTTAGGCAAAGGGAATACTGTTGCCTCCATTGACGAGTTGTACCTTTTCCTTTCCAATATGACTGCTATTGAGTATATCAGGAACGGCATGAAGCGGGTTCGCAAGAAAGAATCTTCGTTTATACTTGCCTCACAGAATATCGAGGATTTTCTCATACCTGAGATTCGCGAGTTTACAAAACCGTTATTCAGCATACCTACGCATACTTTCTTCTTCAATGCCGGTAACTGCTCTGCCGAGGAGTTCATGGATACGGTGCAGCTTCTCAGAGTCGAATATGATCTGATCTCTCATCCCGAACGCGGTACCTGTCTTTACCGCTGCGGCAATGAGCGGTATCTGTTACAGGTACACGCTCCGGCATACAAGGAAGCGTTATTCGGGAATGCGGGCGGGAGGTGACAAAGACTTGATTTGTGACGGTGAAAATGATATAATAGAAACAGATCAGCCCGGAGGTGAGAGTATGAAGTATACGCTTATGCAGAAGAACCATATTGTTGCAGAGCTTGATATAGCTAAAGGCGGCTCTGAGATAACTGGTATCGGTGAGATATGTTCTGCTGAAAGACTGCCTGTAGGCACAAAGCTTACAGACAAGGAAAGTATATGCGATACTCTTGATCACTGGTGGCGGAGACGTTCTATTCCGATAAGCAGAAGCGGACTGTCAAGGGCACTGCGGATACTCGATGTAAATACTCCGCAGGAGCTTCTTACGAAATGCTTCGGCCTCAGTCTGTCAGACCAGTACTGGGTAAAGCCGGAGGGAAGCGTTCTCTCCTGGGAGGACATAAACTTCTTTGACAACGAATTCTCTGAAGATGTCGGCGAGATACTCTTTGGCAACAGACCGGGAAGCGACAGCCTTGATATGCGGTCTCCCGACTGTACAGCCGACGGATATCAGAAGAAGAAATGGAAGATCACAGACGGAAAACGCTGCCTGATCAAGGGCGGAGCCAATTTCTTCCAGGAGCCGTTCAACGAAGTTATAGCTTCAATAATCGCTGATCGTCTCGGACTTGATCACGTTGAATACACTATCGCCTATGAAGGAACAAAGCACACTCCCGTCAGTGTATGCGGCGATTTTATAACCCGGGACACAGAGCTTGTGACGGCGGGCGCGATTGCCAAAGTACTGCCCTACAGAGACGGTGAAAATAAATATGAACATTTTCTCAGGTGCTGTGAAAAACTATGTATCCCGGATGTTCAGTGCAGCCTTGATGAGATGATCGTGCTCGACTACATTATAGCCAATCAGGACAGGCATATGGGCAATTTCGGAGCGATACGCAATGCGGACACTCTTGATTATACCGGCATGGCGCCTATATTTGACTGCGGAACAAGCCTGAGATATGATACTCCGGCGGTATATATCGAGCCGGCGCTTAATGTTGAATCACAGCCATTTGCCGGATTCCACAATGAACAGATAAAGCTGGTAAAGCATCCGGAGAGATTTGATCTTGGCAGGCTTGAGGGAATAGAGAAGGACATCACGGAGCTGATGTCAACCCCGATGGCAGGCGCTTATATCGACGAGGAAAGGATGAACCGTATCATTGAGGTAGTCCTTGCGAGGATCGGGATGCTGAGAGAACAGTTTCGGATAATGAACGAATAAGAATAAAACAAGTTGAGGAGCTGCTTGCGTGCGGCTCCTTTTTATTTACGGAGGTGTTTATGACAGCTGCAAAACGAGTATTCAGAATGATTGCTGCAGGATTCATTTCTGACAGGGACAACAGCAGCGCACTGCTTATTGTTATTGGAAGCATAGCTGCAGGACTGATGCTCTTTCTTCTTATGCCCATGATCATATTATTTTCAGCAGGAAATATACAGCCGCCCGGAACTGGTATCCAGTTTGAAGAGGCGGCTTTTTTGTCTCAGCTCACTCCTGAGCAGAGTGAAAAGATCAGGGCGTTCGGGTCAGCCGGGCAGACTATTGCACAGGCAATGGAAGAAGCAGGCCTGCAGGAGCAGACGATCAAGGCACAGCTTATCTTTCTTTCATACTTTGGCGACAGCAGCCCCGGAGATATTACAGCCTATGCTGCACATTTTACTCAGGAGGACGCAGCACTGATACAGAATCTGAATACAGATTACGGACTTGAAATTGACTTTGACAGTTTTATGAGAACGTATACGATGGTGATGAATTCAACTATCAATGAGTATATGTTCACTGATCCGGAAGAGAAAAATGCTGCCGATCTTGCAGCGTGGTGTCGGAATGCTTTGGTATCCGGCTGGAGATACGCGGACTACACCATCGGAGAGAGAACAGGTGCTGACCGCATCCGCTGTGCTGACAATGTCGGCCTTATAATGGGTTATGTTCGTTACGATGCGCTGAACAGATGTTTTACCGACAGCATAACCGATATGTACTATACCATTCGCGGAAGTATTGATACTATTCCGGATGTACAGGGAGTCGGCGTATTCAACGGTACAGAGTTCGGGGTATACACAGGTTCAGGACAGGCTGTTTTCTCCTCTGCTATCGGCGGCGTTCAGTGTGAGTCTCTGGCAGATGGGAACTGGACAGACTGGTGTACCTTTGAGGCAGTGAGTTACCCTGAGGAAATAACCGAACCGGAAACAGGAGAGTGATAATATGAGAGCAAGAATACGAAGAAGATACGATGATAAATACGGCATTACCGTGCATCTTCCGGCAGAGCCGATGGAGCTTTATGATATGCTGGACAGGATCGGAACCGATAATGGTCACAGTAATGTTTATATCAATATCGAGGAGGAGTATATCCCGAGGATAATGCGGGAAGGCGGCTTTTATGATGATATTTTCAAGCTTAATCTTCTTGCCGTCAGGGTCGGAGAGCTTCCTCCGGCAGACAGGGCAGGCTTCACGGCAGTTCTCGTTGATCATGAAGAGTACAACCTTGACGATGTGATACTCGTTACCTACGGTCTTGACGCATATCCTGTCTATCCATGCAAAAGCTATGCGGAACTTGGTGAGATAGTAATTGACAACGAGATGATACCGGAAGTTGAAAACTGTCCCGACGAGCTGATAGACTACCTTAGCATTGAATATATCGGCAAGCTTGCTGCAGAACGATTCAAAGGAATGTTCGTCGACGGATATTACTGTGAGACCGCAGACTTTACCCTGCCCGATATGAAGATCACGATCCGGAAACCTGAAAGGAACAGATTTCAGCTTCTTCTCGGAACAGATGAAAAAACAGCTCAGTGGTATACGCTTCCATGCAGAAACGATCTCTCAGATCTTAATATCTATGACATACGCTCTCCGTTGCCGAACATAAAGAGAGCTGAAGATATCACAAAGCTGAATGAGGTCGCAGAGAAGATCGCGGGGCTTGACTTTGACGAACTTGTGAAGCTGAAAGCGGTCATGGAGAGCAATTATTACATAGGTGCAGGCGGAGCATTGAAGGCACTCAGCAAACTTGATCGTTACGAGCTTGACAGGGAAGCGAGGAGTGATACCGGTTATGGTATGGAATATCTGCGCAGACAGCTTCCGTCAGGATTTGATACAGGTGTTCTGAATTCGGAGTATCTTAATACTGTCGGCAGCAGGATACTTGACTGCAAGGGTGCAGCTCTGACTTCATACGGCATAGTCTCAGGTATCGGACAAGAGCTTTACTCTGCGCTGACTGTCAGCGATGAAGAAGCAGAGGACGAGGAAGAAAATGAAAAACAGGAGGCTGAGTTATCATGAAGGAAAAGATAGAATTATCCATTAGCGAGGAAAAGACAGCAGCACTGGAGATGTACCTGGCACAGAAGAAAACATCTCTGACCGCAGAACTTGACAGGTATGCAGAGCAGCTTTACAGCAAGAACGTACCGCAGAATGTTCGTGAATACATAGAGATGACCTCGAGCAGCAAACCGGTACGGAAGAACAGAACGGTAAAAAGCTCCGGTGAAATATCTGATCCGGGGCAGTGAGTATAGTGTTGCAAGATAAAGCTGCGGTGTCGCAGCGGTCACAGCGGACGGCAAAGCCGACCGCATATTGGCACAAAAACGGATCTGTAATCCGGGGTCGTAATTTGCAGTCAGAACAGATTCCGGTGCTGCAGCGGGACAAAACGGCGGTGTCAAGGTGAATCTGGCGGTGCTTTGCCGCAATGAAACGGGATTTTAAGGAAAAGGGGAAATGAAAGTTTTTTATAACAGACAGAATGAAAGCGGGAGTGAGAATAACATGAATGAAAAGAAGATCACCATGCTGACTATCAAGGAGGCAGCAGCTTTAGTTGACGGACTGACTGAGTACAGAGTTCGTCAGATGTGCATACAGAATCAGATACCATGTGTTATGGCCGGAAGGAAGTATCTCATAAACAAGGAGATACTGCTTCGCTTTCTTTGCGGTGAATGTGGGTAAGGGCGGTGTGTGATGGCAACGATACGCAAAAGGAAAAGCGGTACTTATGAGATAAAGGTATCTTGCGGATATGATATCAACGGGAAACAGGTTCTTCAGTTCAGACACTGGAAACCGCCGGATGGTATGACAAAGCGACAGATAGAAAAAGAACTCCAGCGTCAGGCGGTATTGTTTGAAGAAGAGTGCAGAAAGGGAAGGATTACTGCTTCAATAAAGTTTCAGACTTTTGCTGAACAGTGGTTTAAGGAATATGCCATAATAAACCTGAGGCCGACTTCATATGAAAGAATGCGCCAGACAACTCAGCGAGTGTATCCGGCGCTTGGGCATATGAAGCTTGATAAGATCAGTGCAAGGCATATACAGGCATTTATCTCTGATCTTTGTATTAACGGCAAGAATCAGCGCAACGGAAAACCACTGTCTAGAAAAACTATCGTTCATCATCTTAACTTCATATCCGATGTTTTTTCATATGCTGTAAAGATGGATATGCTGAGTGATAACCCCTGCCGGCGAGTTACTGTTCCTAAAGGTGAATCTAAGGAAAAAGAGATATACACTATAGACGAGGTCAGACAGATTTTTGAAAAGCTTGAAAGCGAACCGCTGAAATGGAAGCTGTATATAATGCTTGCGATCTACAGCGGATTCCGGCGGAGTGAAATGCTGGGACTGGAGTGGAAGGATGTGGATTTCCAGAACAGCATCATCTTTGTGAAGAGAACTTCACAATATACAAAAGACAAGGGTATATATACCGATACGACAAAGACAAAGCGTTCAAAACGTGTAAGCAAGTTTCCGCCTTTGATAATGGATCTGCTGAAGAAGTTCAGAATTGAGCAGCGGACAGAAGCGGAAAGGATCGGCAGCAAGTGGATAGAATGCGACAGGCTGTTTGTAAAATGGAATGGTGAGCCGATGAATCCGCAGACTCCATATGGTTGGTTCAGAGAGTTCTGCAAAAATAACGGCTTCCGCTTCTGTGATATACATTCACTTCGCCATCTGCACGCAAGCCTGCTTATTTTTGAGGGAGTAGATGTAGTCGCAGTTTCTGCTGATATGGGACATAGCGTCGTAGGAACAACTTTGAACTTGTACAGCCATATGTTTCAGGAGGCAAGAGTACGCAACTGTGATGCTATTACAAATGCGTTATCGTTCAATAAGACAGTTGAGACGGAGGAAAAGGAGGAGACTGACGAGGAGGCGGAAGAACCGGAATTATCGATGTAGAGTTGTGTTCGGTAACAGGCATAAGAAAAGACCACCCGGCAGGCGGGCGGTATGACAGAAGGAATCGCGGGGCAATAATGCCCCGCCATAGTCTATAATATGAATAAGGATTATTGGACTACACTCTAATAATCATACAGGTATTATATATCCAACCTTTTTGTTAAAGAAGTATTTCAAAAGTATCATAATGTTTTTTATCCATTATTGTTTTCATATCAATTACAACTGGTTGCTTTTTTTTCAACAATGTCCTTATAATGTTATTACCATGACAGTTTATTTGATTTTGTTGAAAGGGACTGAATAGGCATTCACTATACGTTCAGTAGTTAGTTTATAATATCCCAACAATTCTGTTATTCGTAAGTGTCAAGTATAATACGCCCCAATATAAAAGTATCAGGCTCGTCTCGG
>CAMKMD010000047.1 GCA_946413815.1 uncultured Ruminococcus sp. | reverse complement strand
TGTAAACGACATTAAAACGGAAATTGCTGCAACTTTTTTCATTATATTGCTCCTTATATGATATTAATAATTGAAATGACACGTTATAAATAAATTGCTATTATTCAGCCAACAAATTTGTTATCTAAGTTACCATCTAATATATGATTGATTAATGTTAATTTCATTGACAACTTATAGTGCGCACTGCTCTCAATGCGGTCAAACACTATACAATACGGTTAATTACAATGCGTTTTCATATCATATCTATTAACCAAAGGCGTAAAAACCGCTGACAATTAATCTGTGCACAGTTGTTTCAACAGATTAATATTTTCAATCTTGTTTAGCTTGTTATCTATTATACCATATCGGAAAAATCTGTCAAGCATTTCGCTCGATTTTTAAAAAAAGAATTATATTGTCTTGATAATTAAACGGTTTCATTTTCATTTCTATATGCATCATATTTTGATTCAGAGTGAAGCGAACATATTGAAATCTGCAGGAACAGATACATATAATTGCAGCCGTGCAGGTGCACGGCTGTTTATATAATATCCTTATCATCTCACCGCTGTAATTCCACCCGGCAGCTGTCTGTCGGTATGGAAATGACCGAAGTGCGAACAATTGAGCATTATCCGTCTTCTGATCCGTTCACACCGCTTCGGCAATAGCCTTTTCATTTCATGTCTGCGCTGTGCCGTTCTTATTGAGGAATATGACAAATCCGGCTGCACACTGCCCTTTGCCGCAACCTGCCGCAACCTGCTGCAAGCTGTACAAGATAGGCGTATCATTTGATTCAGAAAGAATAATGCTTTCTGAATGGATGGCAGAGGAATAAAGAACAGACTGATCGTCTGAAAAACATATTGATACAGGATAATGCGGAGCAGCCCCTGATTTTCTTTTATATCATTTAATTTCCCTGTTCAGCCCTGCATAAGTATGCTCAATACTGCAAGGTCAGTATAACTCCTTCTGAGAATTACTCCCGAAAAAAGCAACTGTATCCAAAAACTTTCTGATTGCTTCGTCTACAGGTCTGCCTTTTACGCTTTCCATGATCTCGCTCAGTTCCTCAATAGAACGCTCATCAGGTGCCTCCGTAGCCGGTTCAGTCTGACTGCTGACCTCCGGAGCTGTCATAGCAGTCACCGGCATGAAGGGGACAGCGGGGACAGCGGAAGCACATACGCTGAATCCAGTGCAGAGCGACAGCAGAAAAGCAGTTTTCCTCAGTTTCATTATGAGCCTCCTCAGATTATTATACAAAGTATAGCACGGGAGCAGTATTTTGTCAATAATTATATATTAAATCCTACGGAAGTGTATCAGGCCGTACTGCCGCGAAAATCACCGCCATAGTACATACATCATCCATTGTCGGCCTGCTTTACAGCAGACGAGAAAAAGCCCCCGCCACAGGGCGGAGGCAAAGCGTGGTATTGTATTATGATAATGCTTTCCGGCTTATTTATCGAGCTCCAGCTTCATTGTTCTGTCGGATTTGCCGTTGAAGCAGGAGAAATTCGGATACTTTCCGGGGTTGGCTATCTTTTTCATGATAGCTGATGCATCGGTAGGTGTTACCAGTCCGTCATTGTTTATATCTGAAGCCAGTATAGCATTAAAAGCCATTCTCCAGGATACATATGAGCCGTTGATGTTTATAAATGAATCGCTGTTCAGGGTAGCCCATGAGTATCTTCTGAAAATGTCATTGCTCAGACTTATCACCTTGTCATAGGAGTAGGTTAAGGTGGCAAAGCTGCCTCTGCCGAAGTAGTTAATGAGATTCTGTACGAAGAGAGCATCCTTGGAAGTGAGACCGTTATACTGCGGTGCCGGCAAGCTGGTAATGTATGCAGAAACATCGCCAATGCGAACAGTTCTGTTGTAGGTAATGGCTGAAGCGGCGCTGCTGTTGTTCACGGTGGTAACGTTTACAGAATATCCCAGTTCCTCGGGAGTCTGGCTTAACGAATTAGTGCAGGTGAATGACATGAGAGTGCCATAGCCTGTTGATGTGGGTGTGATCTTAGCGCCGTTGAAGTAGGTGGAAGTCATTCCTGCCGGGGCAGGATAGGGAAGGAGCTCCAATCCGCTGTATTTGCCGGATATCGTTCCATTGATCGTACCTGCATTTATCTGAGTATAGGAAGAACTGAAGGTGCGGTTGAACCTGATGTCAAGTACAGGCATGGTATAGTGCTCGGGATAGGTGCGTATTTGGGTCTGGATTACATAGGTCCTGTCTGTATTGTAGGCTGTTCCTGCTGCGTCAGCTGTGAGAGAGCCTGCTGCGGGGAGCGCTGCAAATGCAGCTGCTGATAAAATTGCTGTGACTTTTTTGATAGTGTTTTTCATCTGTCTTTTCCTTTCGGTAGTAAATATATTGAGGCCTCGTATAATATTTTACTACTTCAGAGAAAATTTGTCAAGTTAGACGACCGGCTTTTCTCAGATGTCATTCCGGTCAGGGGAGTTCATAAAAAAGAACCGGTGCATCCCCGAAAAGGGAAACACCGGTTTTATATATTCCTTATGTATCCTGTGTGATCATTGTAAAGCCTTGCAAAAAGCCTGTCAAGTTCAGCAATTCGCTTTTCAGCCTGATTGAGAGCTTTTTTGCCTTAAATACATCAGAGGAATGCTTTGACGCAGAGTTGTCCATAGCTGTTTGCACAAACTCAGCTTCATTGTCTTTGACATTATCAAGGAGCTTGTTCAGTGCATTCAAAACCAACTCTTTCAGAACGACAGTCCTGATGTAATGGGCTGAACAGCTATTCTTATCTGCTGAATGCGTGGAGCATTTCAGATGCTCCTGATCTTCACTAAGACTTCTTGAACGGCACAGGTATAGCTTTTTACCGCAGTCAGCACAGTAACATACACCAGAAAACGGATTTACAGCCTCCTGCTTCTGATTTCTTCGCTTATTACTGCGAAGCTCCTGCACTAAATCGAATTCCTGCTGAGTGATGATAGGCTCATGGGTATTCTCAAAGATGAGCCAGTCCTCTTTCGGATTTTCGATCTTATGCTTGTTCTTGTAGGATTTGCGGCGTGTGCGGAATTTTACCGTATGACCCATCCCCAAAACGTTGATGACTACAAGAAGAAACACGAAAAGATCTATACAATGACAAGCCTTGAAAACTACTCGGTATATCCGGCTTATTCCGTAGATAAGACAGAATGAAGCAAAAGACTCAGATGAGAAAACAATAGACAGAAGAAAAGCAGGTGCTTCCCGCGATATTCTTCCTCGAAGCTTCGTTGAGAGGTAAGCCCGCCGTAAGGGTATGACCTCCTGTACAACCTCTGACAAATTATAGAGAGTTCCGATAGTGAGAACGATATCCTCCGCCGCACCCTCATCAGACAAGGAAGACGCTTCTCACGCCCCGTCAGGCACACCGGAACTGTTTACCTCTATGAAACCGCCGTGAATAGAAAAAGCACTGGATCCGGTGCTTTTTTCTCTGGTATGTTCTGCATTCAGTTCCTAACGCTCTGCTCAGCCATGTAAGCAAAGCCGGAGCCTACGTAGCATGTAAGTACTGTGGGGTCGGAGCCGTCAAACTTCTGTACCTTTACGACCCATGCTTTGAGGCCTGAGGGATCGAAGCCCTTGTCTGTGGATATTGCCTTGTAATCAGAGCCGGCAAGCTCAAGAGCAGTGACAATAGCGCTCTGTCCCCATACATCTGCGTAAATGCTTTCAGGTGGGAGGAAGGAAACATGGAACTCTGATTCGATCACTGCCTGAGTTGTATCGCCGTTATTTCCTGTGCGTGCGAATATCTTATATACATAGCTGCCCGGTTCAAGTGTATCGAAGGCGAGGGTGTCGTCGAATTTCTTACCGAGGTCATAAGCGGAAGCGTGGGGAGCATCCTCGCAGTAGAGAACAGGTGTCATACCATCCTTCCTGTATACACCGCCGAATACCTCTGTAATATCTGATGCAGTAAGGATCCCGCCCACTGTGAAGGACTTGCCGTATTCGTGATTGCCCTGCGGGAACTTAACATTTGATGCTGATACCTTAGTGCCTGCGGCTGCGGGTGAAGCTCCCTCAACTGTGAAATATGATTCTGCAATGAGCTGACCGTTATTGCCGGAGTTACCGGTGCGTACATATATTCTGTAAACATAGCTGCCGGGTCTCAGTCTGTCGAATTCAAGGGTGTTGTCGAACTTCCTGCCAAGGTCATAGGAGGCGGCGTGAGGAGCATCATCGCAGTAGAGAACAGGGTTTCCGTCTGTTTCGTATACACCGCCGTATACCTCTGTGATCTCACTGGCTGAAAGAGAGCCGCCTACTGTGAAGGACTGACCCTGTTTCAGCTTGCCCTGAGGAAGCTTCATATCTGAAGCTGTGAGAGGTGCTGCTGCCGGAGCTGCAGGTGCAGGAGCCGCGGTCGTTGCAGCTGCCTGCGGAGCGGCTGTTGCAGGTGCTGTCTCAGCAGCGGTAGCCTGAGTGGGAGCGGGTGCTTCAGGAGCAGCCTGAGTCTGAGCCGGAGCCTGAACAGGTACCTGAGTCTCAGTCTGTACCGGTGTCTGTGCGGCAGTCTGAGTCGGTATCTGGACAGGTGCCGGAGCGGCGCTGTCTGATGTTTTGTTGTTTACTGTCTGTGCTATCTCAGATGCAGCGACGTGAGCTGTCTGCTGTATCTGTGTCTGAGCGTTTCCGGAGCAGCTTACCATGCTGCAAGCCATAAGAGCAAGTGTGAGTGTACCTGTGATCATCATAACTTTTCTGAACTTTTTCATTTCGGTTTCCTCCGGTTAGTGTAGTTCATTTCAGCTTTTCGTTTTTTCCTTTGCTGTGATTATATGATATCATGGTTTTGTACGGTATTCAATATTCAATAGGGGATGCAGGTGTAGTATAAGCTACAGAAAGACAGGGGAATGTAGCTTAATTTACAGCCGGCGGAAAATTGTTGCGTTTCGCACTCTCCGCTTTTTCTATTGCCTGATCGGCTGATATGTGATATAATCAAGAAAAACGGAGGTGTGAAAATGTATACAACAGAAACAGGCGGCAGGCTCTGTCGTATCATCATAAACGGTACAGACCTTCCCACCGTCTACTGGGGAGAGATGCCGGATTGCAGGGAAAGAGCAGAGAAGGTGCTTGCCCTGTGCAGTGAAGTCAGATGCAACTATGTTATTTATGAAGTAAGGGACTGGAACTCAGAGTTCTCCCCCTGGGAGTTTGTGTTGAACAGGAAAATGTCGTTCTCCGGCAGCGCCCGTCGGACGCTGGAATGGCTTACAGATGGATGCGTACCCTTCTGCGAGAGGAAGTACGGCCTGGCAGGAGAACGCATTCTCTGCGGCTATTCACTTTCCGGCCTGTTCAGCCTGTGGGCGTTCTATGAAAGTCAGGCATTCGCCGGAGTCATCAGCTGCTCGGCATCCCTGTGGTTCGGCGGTTGGATAAGCTATGCGGAGGGTCACACCGCACCTTCCGGCAGCAGCGTATATCTGAGTCTCGGCGACCGTGAGGAAAAGGCGCGGGACAGAATAATGGCAACCGTGGGGGAATGTACAAGAAGGCAGTACGAACTGGTGTGCAGCGACAGAAACGTTTCACGCCATATCCTTGAATGGAACGAAGGCGGACACTTCAACGAACCGGATAAACGTATCGCAAAGGGTATACGCTGGATGATGAATGAAGATGTATAACACAAGAAGCCGGATACTTCCGTCAGGGAGCAGCCGGCTTCTCATATCAGCAGAAATATACCATGAAGCTACTTGAATAACGTGACGAGATATGCTATAATGTTAATATATATCATGAAAGGAGCGAAATCATTTGTTACTGACTATAACCTATGAAGGAACCAATACACAGGAGCTTGGCTACCTCTTACATAAAAACCCTGAGCGGTCGCAGCAGTTTGAACTATCCTATGGTAAGGCCTATGTGTTTTACCCTGAAGTATCTGATACACGAACGACCGCCGCTCTGCTGCTTGACATAGACCCGCTTGATCTTGCAAGGGGAAAAGTCGGCAGCAAGGATGGCGGCCTTTTTGATTATGTTAATGACCGCCCCTACGCCTCCACTTCGTTTATGAGTACAGCCATCGTCCGCATTTTCGGAACGGCAATGAGCGGACGCTGTGACAAGCGTCAGGAGCTTGCTGATACACCCCTGAAGCTTACCGCAAGGATCTATTCTCTGAAGGATAACGGCGATACTGAGCTTGCAAAGGAAATGTTCGAGCCCCTGGGGTATACTGTGACGGCTGAGCGCACAAAACTCGATGACAGCTTTCCCGAATGGGGAATATCGCCCTATATCGACCTGACCATCAGCGGCACAGTGAAGCTGTCGGAGCTCCTCAATCACATCTATGTGCTGATACCCGTATTTGACAAGCAGAAGCATTACTATATCGACGAGGACGAGATACAGAAGCTCCTCGATCACGGCGAGGGCTGGCTTGCGGGTCATCCCTACAAGGAGAAGATCACCCGCCGCTATTTTACATCAAGAAAAAGCTATGCACGCAAGGCGCTGGATATCCTCCTGTCAGATGAAATGACTGAGACAGAGAACAACGATGAAACCGAAAGTACAGAGGAAAAGGAAGCCCGCACTCCGCTGAATACGCAGCGTCTTGAAACGGTGAAAAACGCCGTTCTTGCAAGCGGTGCATCGAGTGTCATTGACCTGGGCTGCGGAGAGTGCCGCCTGACGTCCCTTCTGCTCAGTGAACAGCAGATAAAGAAAGTGACTGCCTGCGATGTGTCTGTGTCTGTGCTTGAAAAGGCTGCACAGCGTCTCCACCTTGACCGTATGCAGCCGTATAAAAAGAATAAGCTGACACTTATACAGGCCTCTCTTACATACCGCGACAAGCGCTTCGAGGGGCACGACTGTGCCTGCGTGGTAGAAGTAATCGAGCACATCGAGCCCATGCGTATCCCTGCATTCGAGCGTTCAGTCTTTGAGTTCGCCGCACCGAAGACAGTGATCCTTACAACGCCGAACAGGGAGTACAATACTAACTACGAGCATATGCAGGAGAATGCGCTCCGTCACGGCGATCACCGCTTTGAGTGGACGAGAGAGGAATTCCGTGCCTGGACAGAGCATATCTGCGAAAAATTCGGCTATACCTGCGAGATAAGCGGCATCGGAGATACAGACGAGGTATACGGCACGCCGACACAGATGGGGGTGTTTACGAAAAATGGATAAATACATAATTGAGATACCGGAGTTCTGCCTTGTGGCAATGGTGGGCGGAACATCGTCGGGAAAGAGCAGCTTTGCACTAAAGCATTTCAAGCCGACAGAGGTGCTTTCCTCTGACTTTTTCAGAGGTATGGTGTGCGATGACGAAAACTGCCAGAGTGTTTCCGGAGACGCCTTTGATATACTCTTCTACGCAGCAAACAAGCGGCTGAACAACATGAAGCTGACAGTCATTGATGCGACCAATATCCAGCAGAGCGCCAGAAAGCAGATCATCGACCTTGCAAGAGAGCAGAACGTCCATGCGGCAGCTATCGTGCTGAACCTTCCGGAGGAGGTAATGCTGGAGCGCAACAAGGCTCGTCCCGAGCGCAATTTCCCGGAGCGTGTCATCCGTCAGCACTGCCGTGATGTAAAGCGCAGTATCAAGGGACTGAAACGTGAAGGCTTCCGCTTCGTTTACGTCATCAATTCCCTGGAGCAGCTTGAAAATACGGAGATAGTCCGCACAAAGCTGTGGAATGACAAGAAGGAGCTCCACGGCCCCTTCGATATCATCGGCGACATTCACGGCTGCTGCGACGAGCTGGAGATGCTGCTTGACAAGCTGGGCTATATCAGGACTGACGGCGTTTATTCCCACCCTGACGGCAGAACTGCGGCCTTCCTGGGCGACTTCTGCGACAGAGGAAACCGCAACGCCGATGTGCTGCGTCTGGTCATGGATATGGTGAAAAGCGGAAATGCTATCGCCGTTCCCGGAAACCATGATGTCAAGCTGCTGAAGTATCTGCGGGGCAAGAGCATAGCCATGACCCACGGCATTGACAAGACTATAGAAGAGATCGAAGCGCAGGGAGAGGATTTCAGGAATGAGGTCGCAGAATTCATTGACGGACTGATAAGTCATTACGTTCTCGATGACGGAAAGCTGGTCATCTCTCATGCAGGACTGAAACAGGAGTACATCGGCAGAGGCTCCTCAAGAGTCCGTGAATTCTGCCTCTACGGCGAGACTACCGGCGAAACGGATTCCTACGGTCTGCCTGTCCGCCTTGACTGGGCAGCAGATTACAGAGGGCGTGCGGCGGTTGTCTACGGCCATATCGCAGGCGTTGAGGTAAGAAGCCAGAACAGTACCTACTGCATCGACACGGGCTGCGTGTTTGGCGGCAAGCTGACGGCATACCGCTATCCCGAAAGAGAATTCGCGGAAGTTGCGGCGCTGCAGCAGTACTACGAGCCCGTCAAACCTCTTGAAGAAGCTGTTGATACCGATATGGGCGATATGCTCACAGTCGGAGACTTCAACCGCAAGCTGCATATTGAAACGGCGCTTATGCCTTCGATCGATATACACGAGAACAATGCGGCAGCTGCACTGGAGACCATGTCACGCTTTGCGGCAGATCCCCACTGGCTAATTTATCTGCCGCCTACCATGTCTCCCTGCGAGACGAGCGAAGAGGATGGATATCTCGAATACCCCTTACAGGCCTTCGAGTATTACCGCAGCCGCGGTATACGGAACGTAGTCTGCGAGAAAAAGCACATGGGCTCCCGTGCAGTCATAGTACTTTGCAAATCACCGGATACAGCACTGAAACGCTTCGGCATCACCGACGGTACAAGAGGCATCATCTATACCCGTACAGGCAGGCGCTTTTTCGATGACGATACAACGGAGAACGCACTTCTTGACAGACTGGACAAGGTGCTGACGCAGACGGGCTTCTGGAACGACTTTGAGACTGAGTGGGTATGCCTTGATACAGAGCTCATGCCCTGGTCGGAAAAGGCTCAGGGACTTATCCGATCTCAGTATGCCCCTACAGGAAATGCGGCCGAGGGAAGTCTTGCCGCAGCGGTAAATGCTCTTGAGAAAGCCTGTGCGCGGCAGAATAATGCCTTTGAAGTCAGCAGCATCACTTCCGGACAGAATGTGGACCTGCAGGCTGTATTAAAAGCATACCGGACCAGGCAGGATGATATTGACCGCTATCGGAAAGCATACCGTGAGTACTGCTGGACGGTGAAGAGCGTTGATGACTTCCGCATTGCGCCATTCCACATCCTTGCAGTGGAAGGAAAGGTTTTCTCCGAGGAGAAGCATATCTGGCACATGGAGAATATCCGGAAATATATCACAGGCATAGACCCTGTATATATGGAAACGCCTTATCTCTGCGTAGATACGGAGGACGAGGCGAGCGTTCAGGCGGGCATAGACTGGTGGCTCTCCCTCACCGGGAACGGCGGAGAAGGAATGGTAGTAAAGCCGGAGACCTATACGGCAAAGCAGGGCTTTAAACTCCTGCAGCCTGCGGTGAAGTGCCGCGGACGGGAGTATCTGCGTATCATCTACGGTGCTGAGTATCTCGAACCTGCTCATCTGAAACGCCTGAAGGTACGCTCCCTGAACCGCAAGCGCACGCTGGCGCTGAAAGAGTTCTCACTCGGTATGGAATCCCTGCACAGATTTGTAAACGGCGAGCCGCTTTATCGGGTACATGAATGCTCCTTCGGCGTACTTGCATTTGAGAGCGAGCCCGTCGATCCGAGACTGTAAGGATATACGGCAGTATAATGCTTTAACCTTTGCAACTTACCCCTTAAAAAATGCAGCTTACCTCTGCATACAGACAGCTTACCCGAAATAAGTTGACTCTCTCCTTGTTGTGACGCTATAATGGGCTTATGTTAAATACGTACCTGTACCTGTCACATAACGGACTACTGAGCCGGCGGCAGATGTGCACCCTGCCGCCGGCTCATACTATTACAAGGAGAAAGAACTATGAAAACAAGTACAAAATGCACCATTGCTGCCCTTTGTGCTATTGCAGCGGTAAGTATGTCTCTCAGCACATCCAACGTCTTTCCCCGCGTCAGCGACACTGAATCACTCACAGCCTTTGCAGTACAGGAGAAGTCATCCGGAGAATGCAGCGGCAACACTTACTATGACGATGTGGAACACTGTACGTTTTACTACAAGATAGTGGATAATGAAGCTGTTATCACAGGCTGTAAGACAAATCAGAACGGCAAAGCGACAGTCACCCTGAAGATACCCAAAAGGCTTGGCGGCTATGATGTAACGACGGTTGCCGACGGAGCCTTCAAAGGCCAGGATTATATCGCAACAGTCGAATTTTCAGGATATAATGACGTTTACTACTGGGACAAATACGGCGGCAAGTTTGCAGCCGGCATATGCGGCGGCAGTGCTCTTTCAAAGATTGGTGCCAGCGCATTTGAGGGCTGTAAAGACCTCACTACCATTTATTTTGGCAGCAATGCACTTACTGTCGGAGACTATTCTTTCTACGGCTGTGAAAAACTCAAGTGGGTAAGATTCATCGACAATGACGGCTATTATATCTATGAACATACATACAGTGATATCGGCGATTATGCCTTTGCTGGCACAGGTCTCAGCGGCGTTGACATCAGCTGCAGCAGTATAGGAGAATCTGCCTTTGAAGGCTGTCAGTATTTTACAGGCGCAAGGGTAACAGCAGATTCCATCGGCAATTATGCCTTTGAAGAATGTCCGTCGCTTCAGACTATTGTTGTCACAGCACGCACAGTAGGCAACAGATGCTTCGAGAAGTGCGCCACACTTAAAAACGTTACCATCAAGGCTGACTCCATCGGCTCCTACTGCTTCTCCAGGTCTTCAAATGTGAGAAATGCAGAGCTTGACGTAGCTAAGATAGGAGCATATGCTTTTTCAAAATGCGCTTCTCTCAGTAATCTTAAGCTTATAAACACAAAGTCCATCGGCCAGAACGCCTTTGAATACTGCACTGAGCTGAGTGTTCTCGATATACCCGAGACTGTAGAATCTATCGGCGATTTTGCATTCTACAAGGACGAGAAGATAAGCACACCTCAGTTCTTTATAAGAGAGAACGGAGAGCGCTTCTATATCGGCAGAGCCGCATTCAACTCCTCAGGTGTTGAGTACGCTGTATTCTGCGGTGATAATATCATTGTCGGCGACTATTCCTTCTTTATGAGCAATATCAAGGCGGCAGTAGTTGAGGGCAATGTCAGGATAGACCATAACGCATTCAACAAGGAGCAGTCAGCTCCCGGATTTGCTATCTACGGCAACGCAGATTCCAACAGCTACGCAGATGATTATAACATCCCCTATGTTAAACTCGAACCCGGCAAGGGATATGAGAAGATAATAGAGGATAACAAGCGTATGTTCAACGGAGTGCGAGACCTGAAAAACGAAAACGGAAGCTGTGCCGGAATAGCCACAATGCAGGTCAGGGCTCTCAGGGGAGATGTAGACATTTCGTCTCTGCTTCCGCCCGGTGAGAGCTTCATAGACGTGCCGCGTCTTGCATACAAGAAACAGATGCCGGAATACAAGGCATTCACAGATGCCATAGTTGATCTGCACTCCGGTCAGGAGAACTACCTGCACCGTGATTCCATTCAGAACCTTGATCTATACAAAATAAAGGGATATTCAAAGCTGACTGAATACGGCATCAGTGTACCCTCCGTCCTCCGTATCTCAAACCACTACCATGCTGTACTGCTGCTCGGCATATACAAGCTCGATACGCCTGCACAGTTCAAGGACGCCTACGTCGATCCGTCACAGACCTATGACTACAGGATGATAACCTGCGAAAACGGTTATATGTTCAGGATCAACGGGGAAGGTCATCTGCAGGGCGTAGGATTCGACAAGCATACAAGCGGAGATACCTGGATCGATGTGGAAAACACATATATGTATATAGACTCAGCTACCGGAAAGTGCTACGAGCAGAGATGGGATGACAAGATAAACGTTAATGAAGAAGAGAAGAGTTACTCCGCAACGACCATCGATAAGCTTGAGATATTCCCCGGGCCGTCGGTCTATTTCAAAGAAAAGGTAAGACAGTACTGAATACGAAACCTACAAGATGATATATAGAATGATTGCAGAAGGAACTGCCGGGGAGACCCGGCAGTTCTTTCTTTGTTACCCGGCCTTATCCGCACTCCTGTGTATTCAGATGAAATACTGGCATAATTGAACAAACATACCTGTTATGACTTGTGCATTCATACAAAGATCGTTAAAGTCTGCCTGAAAACCGCACATGAGAGCAGGCTGAACAGTTATAACAGGTGACAGGATATGAATCCCATCATGGTAATATTATTCGGGAGGGAATCAATTATGAAAACAAACAGACTGCTTGCTGCCGCAATAGCAGCGGCAATGACAATAACAGCAATGCCGGCTTATACAGTCAGCAGAACAGAAAACATAATATCAGCATATGCCGAGGGAGAAAGTAAATACTGCGGACAGGCTGTAAAGGACGGGATAACCTACGATTGCTACAGCGACCATGCAGAGGTATTGTATTCATCCGATGTGAAGGGAGAAATAGTCATACCGGATATCCTTGAGGCTGAAATAATCCGCGGAATAGATTTCGGTAAACAGGTCAGTCTTCCTGTCACGATGATAAATGAAGATGCGTTCATGGGCAATACGAGTATTACTAAAGCGGTCATACCGGAAAGCGTGACCCGGGCAGGCTGTTTTGTATTCGCGGACTGCACATCTCTTACTGAGGTCGTTATCCCCGAAGGGCTGACTGATATCGGTGCCGGATTTATCCATAATACTCCGGCAGGTGAAGAATACATGGGCGATTCCGATGCCATGGTAATTAACGGTACTGTACTTGAAGTGCGTGAGGGTAAGGTGGATATAGTGATACCGGATGGTGCTGTGAGAACAGCGTATTCTGTCAATAGCTATATTACGGATGATGTCAGAAGCATCACATTCCCTGAGGGCTTTGAGACCATCGGCATTTACGGGTTTAAGTTCACTTGTGTTGAAAAGGTTTGCCTGCCTTCAACACTTAAAGCGATAGAAAGTTACAACTTCGATACAGGTATAACTATTGAGTATGCAGGAAGCGTTAATGACTGGAGAAAAGTCGAAATAGATTATTTCGGAAACAGTGGTCTGTCCGGTGAAGGTGCTGTCATTTATGGTAAAGCCGATACCCCTGAGATGTCTGGTATATTCACCATATCAAAAATGAACAGCGACATAAGGATCGAGAGATGCTCTGCTGATGCCAGCGGTGATATCATAATTGAAGCTGAAGATCCGGCCGACAGATACTTCCATGATATTACTTCCATAGCAGACGGTGCTTTCAGCGGCTGCAGCAGGATAACCGGCATTACGATCCCGAGATCGGTATACATGATAGGAAAAGCTCCCTTTGAGGGCTGCACCTCTCTTACGGACATTTATTACACCGGCACTGAAAGAGACTGGAATAAGTACCTTTCCGATGTTGAGATCCCCGAGGGAGTGGAACTTCACTTTGAAACAAAGCAGGAGACAGATCTCTTTGTTTCTGTAGAAGCCGGCGGAAAAATCGTTGACCGCGGCAGCTGGGGGGATGTATACGTCGGAAGCGAGGGAAAATTCATAAACACTTCAGGCTTTGGATGCAATGAAACTGTTACCTCTCTTACTTTTGAAGAGGGCCTGAAGGAGATCGACGGTGAATTATTCTGTTATGAGCTGAGGGAGATATGGCTACCGAAAAGCCTGATTTACTGTGATGAAGAGGCTTTCATATCCTGCGATTTTCTTACAGATATATGGTATTCGGGAACTATCGAAGACTGGAACGGCATCAGTGTTCACCCATGTATACCAGAGGGTGTCAGCCTGCATTGCAGGGATGAGGAGAGCGGAGAGTATGTAACAGCCGGTGTTGTCAATGTCTGCTTTGAGGATGTCAGCGGTTCTTATAATAATGAATTCAGAGCATATCCCGGGCCTGACAATACTGTACTGTTCGACTGGTATAGCGGAAGTGGTTATGTGTCAGTAGCTGTCCCTCTCACCGGCGAGGAAACAGAGTATATCATAGCCCGTGATTCATATCATAACTATAAGGTCTACTCAGAACTTGGAGAGAAGGTGACCTTGACCAAGGACAAGCCATTCTGCACAGGGAAGGTAGTCGCAGGAGGTGAGAAACCCGTCCTTTTCGAAGATATTGACAAACCCGGAAAGCTGTTCATGTCAGACAGGGGCGTAGTTATCTCCGTCCCGGGAAGAAATGCAGTTCTCAGCAGCGTGGCGGGTGAAGCTATTTTCTGCAAGCTGTTAAAGCAGGAAAGAGACAGGTCATATTACGTGGTCACAGCAAGCGAATCAGGCAGCTACGCCCTGACAGCAAGCTCCGATGACAGAGCTGAGGACGAGACCAGAATATTCAGCGCAGATTACATAATTATAGCTCACACCGAGTGCCCGACAGAACCTTATGTGAAGCCCGTTGAATATGTAAATATGCCTGTCTCCGAAGGTATATGGGGCGATGCAAACTGCGACGGTGCAGTAAACATAGCTGATTCCGTTGCAGTGCTCCAGTTCATCACGAATCAGAGAGAATACGGCATGAGCGAAATTGGTATGATTAATGCCGATATCGACGGCGATCCCGGAATCACCGGCTATGATGCCATTGCAATAATGAAAATAGATGCAGGTATCCTTATCATTGAATGAACATAACCGCCGGAAAGAAAACATGATATACATAAAACCGCTGTCCGCCTAAAAAGGGGCAGCGGTTTTATTGTACAAATAATAGTGTCTGTTTTTGTTCATGTATACAAAAAATAGTAAATAATTTCCCGGAACCGCACATGAGAGCCGCCTTCTAAGTTATAATAGGTGATGGGATAAGAGTCCCGTCATGGTAATATTATTCGGGAGGGAATCAATTATGAAAACAAACAGACTAATCGCTGCCGCAATGGCAGCAGCACTCACCATCACAGCAATGCCGGTGAATGCGGTAAACCTGACAAAAGAGACGATCACAGCATCGGCAGAGGATGACAACTATTATATCGGAGAGGTGACTATCGATGGTTTATGCTACTCCATCGGCAGTAAATATGTAACCTTACTGGACGGATATGAGGCAAGCGGAGAAGTTGTTATCCCGGAAATGATCGATACTGCAATTGACGGCGTTCAATACAACATACCGGAAAAACTGCCTGTAACGGAAATATCTTATCGGGCATTTGCCGGTAATACAAAGATCACAAAGGTAGTTATCCCGTCAACCGTATCTGTCCTTGAAGAGAAGACCTTTGAAAACTGCATTTCACTGAAGGAGGCGGTTATACCGGAGGGCGTAAAGGCCATAGGCAGTCGTCTCTTTGCCGGCTGCACATCACTTGAGAAGGTATCAATAGACAAGAGTATAACCGACATAGGCGCATATATCCTTGAGGATACTGCGGCAGAAGAAGAGTTCTACAACGGCAAAGACGCCATGGTCATAAACGGTACAGTTGTGGAGGTCAAAAACCAGCCGATAGTCAGGATTCCTGACGGTGCTGTACGCATCGCACCTCGTCTTACAAGAGAGTGGTTTGACACGGTAAAAATAGTTACCCTTGTGATACCGGAGGGCGTTGAATACATCGGAGAGGATGCCTTTGACTTCTGCGTACATCTGGAGCAGGTATTCTTACCCTCAACGCTTAAAACTATAGCCGCCGGAGCCTTTGAATGTACTGATAAATATTCAGGGCCGGACTGCTGTGCATACTATGCCGGCACAGAGGAAGAGTGGAGCAATGTAGTACTGGAAGAAGATTTTTACAATGAAAATGTATTCCCTGAAAAGTTTGTATATAATCAGTCATATCCGCTTCTTGAGAACGCAGATATTTTCAGCGGTACTAAGAACTCCGTTGGTTTTGCCGTAACAAAATGCTCATCAGAGGCTGAGGGAGATATCACAGTCGAAGTGCCTGATGCTGATGTCATAGAGATAGCTGATAAGGCTTTCAGCGGCTGCGATAAGATAACCTCCGTCACTATTCCGAGAACAGTTGCTTCCATAGGCAGCACTGCCTTTACAGGATGCACCGCCCTTACCGATATCTACTACAAGGGCACAGAGAGAGACTGGAAGAATATGCCGGGAGAGATAACTATACCCGATGGCGTTACCCTTCACTGGGTGGAGGGTGAAATGACAGATCCCTTTATTCAGCCGGATGAAGACGGGGTGATCCATGATAATGGATGCCGCGGCGACATCTATTTCGGCAGCGAGATCAAAAAGGTGGAATGGGATTATGATTTCTTCGGAAACGATAAAATAACCTCACTCACATTTGCCGAGGGTCTGGAGAGCCTGATGGATGCGGCCTTTTATGACGGCCGTAATCTTAAGGAGGTACATCTTCCCGCCGGTGTGGAGTCCATCCATGCACAAGCATTCGGAAACTGCCCCTCACTGACGGATATCTGGTATGAAGGTTCTGCGGATGACTGGAACAAGCTCTACGAAAGGCCTTTGCTGTCTGAAAAAACAACGCTCCATTGCAAGGACGCTGAGACAGGTGAGTACTACACCTGCCGCAGCATCAGCTTTGCTGTCGCAGACATCAATGGCTGGTCATTAAAAGGCTACAAGTGCAGGCTTATACATAATACTCCCGAGCCCGTTGTTGTATGCGAGTGGGAGACCGGGAATGAACCTGCCAGCTTTGTTGTCCCGATGGATACGAAGGACGGCGAATACAGCTTTGAGCATAATGCGGCTTCACGATGCATAGTCTACAGTGGTGACGATAATACCGTATCCTTCGCTGACGGAGAGCTCAACTGTAACGTGAAATGCTATGTTGGAGATTATGATATCATCCCGCTTGATGTAAGTTATGGAGATGATGGCATGATGAGATTTGTTCACGGCCAGACAAAGGTGTTCAGCATTCCTGCCGGTTCTGTTATGGAAGCACGCGGCAGCGGTAGAGTGTCCTGTCGGCTTCTCGGAAGCGACAGTGAAAAGGCGGTCTATGCAGTAATAGCTGATTCCTACGGAGGCGGTTACCTTTATATCAGTCGTGACGGTACAGACTATGCGGTTATAGTTATTCGGATCGATAGTTCCACAGGTGCCGGCTGGCAGTGGGGAAGGGTCGAAGATGTCGGCAGCAGAAGGCTTTCAGTCGGAGATTCAACAACAATGTCAGTTCTCGGAGAAGGCTATGAACCGGTATTCAGAATAAACGGAGACGAAGGGGTGCGTACCTTTGACGATGCAGAAGAATACCTGAGTCTTGAAGTAATAAGAACCGAAAAGATTAAGACCGGAAATCCTTGCAATATGTATAATATATTAACCGAATACAAGGTGACAGCCAAAAAGCCATGTAATGCGGAGATCGCTTTCAGACTGCCGGAAGACAACTGTACAGAGCTTTCAAATTCCTATATCTGCATCACCGGAGCCGGCGAGGCACCAGCTGTAACGGGCAAAATGGGCGACGCCAACAGCGACGGCAAGGTAACAGTAGCCGATGCTGTAAAAGTTCTCCAGTTCATTGCCAATAAGGGTAAATACTCCATGACGGAAACGGAGCAGGAGCTTGCCGATGTTGACGGTTCAAGGGGCATCACAGGAGGCGACGCCGCAGTTATACAGAAGGTGGATGCAGGCATCCTTACTCTTGACTGATGACTTATAATACCTCAATACCGTCCGGAAAACTCCGGGCGGTATTTTTATGCCCGCAACTTACCCCATTAAAAATGCAACTTACATCCTTACAAAAACAGCTTACCGGAAATGCATTGACTCTGACCGCATCTGAAAACTATAATAGTGATATGGTAAGATCTTGATGACAGGATAAAGTACAGGACATTCTACAAACGCTTCAGAGCCGTTGCAGGAGTGCACACTGCATACCGGCTGAATATAATAATAAATCAGGAGAAGAGAACTATGAACAAGAAGATCAAACGCAGTATCGCAGCAATATGCGCTGCCGCAGCAGTCTGTACACCGCTGAGCACAGCTCCCGCATTATCAGATTACGCACTTCCCGCACTTACACTTACAGCCAGCGCAGCAGGAACTATCTCGTCAGGAGAATGCAGCGGCTACGTGTATAATCAGCAGTATGGCGGCTACAAGCTGTATTACAAGCTGACAAGCACCGGTGCGGTCATAACCGGATGCCGAACAACAAAGGAATACACTGAGATTGCTGTCCCCAGGAGCCTAAGCGGCAAGGATGTTATTGCCGTTGACAGGAACGCTTTCAAGGATCAGACAAATATTACCAATATTTCATTTTACGGCATCAACGGCGAACTCTACCAGAAGTACAGCTACCGCGGCATCGAGTTCTATGGCCGTGTCGCATTAGTAGGAGGAAGCAGGCTGGCCGAAATAGGCGAAGGTGCTTTTGAGGGCTGTAAAAACCTGCAGTATGTAAATCTCGGCGACAAGAAGGTAACCATAGGTGACAGGGTATTCTACGGATGCCAGAGTCTTGAAGATGTATATTTCAACAGCAGAACACAGACCCTTATCGCGCCTGTATACAAGGAGATCGGCTCTTATGCATTTACAGGTTCGGGTATCACAGAATTCAGCGGGATAACCTGTGAAACTATAAAAAATCATGCATTTGACGGATGCAGAAATCTTTTGAGTATCGACATCACCGCAGACACAGTAGGTTATGAGGCATTCAATGAATGCACCCGCCTTGAAAGAATAAATGTTACAGCAAAGCAGATAAAGGGCAGATGCTTCCAGAAGTGCGACTTTCTACGCCATGTAAAGATCAAGGCAGATTCCATCGGTACTTACTGCTTTTCAAGATCGACGAATATAGGTGATGCCGAGCTTGATGTAGCTGAGATCGGTACATATGCCTTTGTAAACTGCCAGCTGCTCAATGATCTTAAGCTTATCAACACAAAGACCATAGGACAGCACGCTTTTGAAAACTGCACAGGCATATATCAGCTTGATATCCCGGATACAGTAGAAATCATCGGTGAGTTTGCCTTCTACAAGGCGAATAACATCAGGAATCCCCAGATATTCATCAGGGAGAACGGACAGAGACTTTATATCGGAAGAGCTGCCTTCAATACCTCCGGAGTAGAGTATGCAGTCTTCAAGGGCAACAATATAACAGTCGGCGATTATTCCTTCTTCCAGAGCAGGATCAAAGCGGCGGCAGTAGACGGCAGCGTGATGATAGATCATAACGCCTTCGGTTCAGGTACATCTAATCCGGGGTTCAAAATCTTCGGAACTGCCGACAGCAACGAATATGCCTCCGACTACGGTATACCCTATGAAAAGGTTGAGATCGGCAAGGGTACAGAGAAGATCATGAACGACAACAAGAAATACTTTATGGGTATAAGCAGGTTTGCAGAGCTTGATGACAAAACATACAAGGGATCGTGTGCAGGCATAAGTGTCATGCAGCTGATGGCAATGACCAACAAGGTAGATCTCTCAACCATACTGCCTGCCGGAAAGGAACTTATCGATGTTCCCGGGAACGCATTCACAGACCATCTGCCGGAATACAAGACATTCACAGACATGGTGGTAGATTATCACAGCAATCAGGATAAATACTACCATCCGAATGCTTACAGGTACCTTTCCGCCGATGAGCTTGAGGCTTATGCAAAGCTGACAGAGTACGGCATAACCGTTCCGGCTGCTCTCAGGATCAACGAGCACAGGCATATAATAACCATACTGGGTGTAGAAAAGCTGGATCCGCCCAGAACAGATATCGAGCACGGTCTTGACGGAACAAAAAAGAGCTATAACTACAGGCTCATAGTAGCCGACAGCGGTTACAGGTACAAGCTGGATGAAAACGGCAATCTCCTTGCAAGAGGTGCGGATTGTATTACTTACCAGCCCGGCTGGACTGAAGAACAGGGCTGGATCAATGCTGAGGATACATATGTCTATGTAAGCACAGAACCTTCAACAAACGGTCAGTGCTACCAGCAGAGGTGGGATCATCCTCAGAATGTTGAGCACTACATAGAGCAGAACGGCTATATCTATGATAAGATCCTGCTCTCGGATATCAGGTATTACCCTGCTGATACCGTAGTGAATAAATAAAAAGATGAAGTATGTAAAGGACTGCCGCGTGAGACTGCGGCGGTTCTTTTTTATCTGTTCACGACTGAAAGGTATTGTTGTACAAATCAACATTTTCGCTTTTGTGCAATACTACAAAGAATTGTAAATATTTTCCCATCATGTGTACATTTACAGGCTGAAAGATTATAATAGAAGATGGGACAGGAGTCCCGCCATGATAATAATGTTCGGGAGGAAATCAATTATGAGAACAAGAAGATTTCTTGCTGCTGCGATGGCTGCAGCAATAGTCGTCACTGCTATGCCGGTTAATGTGTTAAACCTGACGGAAGGGACGATCACAGCTTCTGCCGCGTACGGTGATACGGATGTCGGCAAGGTGGATATTGACGGCATCACCTATGATATCTTTTCAGATCACATCGAACTTGTAGAAGGCAGCCGTGCTTCCGGAGAAGTAGTCATACCCGGGAAGATAGCGACTGCGGGCCTTAAAGAAGAGATGTACGATGTCAGCTACTACGCAGACAAGACCGAGCTGCCTGATGAGCTGCCTGTAACGGTGATAAAAGAGAGCGCATTTATGTTAAATGACAGAATAACAAAGGTGGTGATACCTGAGGGAGTAAAGACTATCGAAGGTCATGTCTTCTACAAGTGCGAATCCCTTGAGGATGTGTACATAGACGAGAGTATCACTGATATAGGCGTAGATATCCTTGAGGGAACTCCGGCAGAAGAAAAGTACTATAACGGTAAGGATGCCATGGTCATAAACGGTACAGTTGTGTCTGTCAAGGATCAGGGAGTAGTGGAGATACCTGAGGGTGCTGTACGTATCACGCCGCGTGTTGCACCGGATAGTTACGAAAGGAAAAGAATAGTTACACTTGTGATACCGGAGGGCGTTGAATACATCGGAGAGGAGGCCTTTGACTACATAGAGTGTCTGCAGCAGATATTCTTCCCGTCTACACTTAAAACTATCGGTCACAGAGCGTTTTGCTGTGCATATTATGACAGCGAGAAATGCTGTGCTTATTATGCCGGCACAGAGCAGGAGTGGAGCAAAGTTGTAGTCGAAAACAAGGAATACTCCGATACCATACTTCCGAATGAGTTCGTGTTCAACCAGTCCTATCCGCTTCAGGGAGAGAACGGGTTGTTCATCGGAACAAAAGCCTCTGCCGGTTTTGTCGTAACAAAATGCTCATCAGAGGCTGAGGGCGATATCACGGTAGAAGTGCCTGATGCCGATATCGTTAAGATATGCAACGGCACATTCAAGGGCTGTGACAAGGTGACAGGCATCACCATCCCGAGAACAGTTTCTGACATCGGCAGCACTGTCTTTACAGACTGCACCGCCCTTACCGATATATACTACAAGGGCACAGAAAGAGACTGGAACAATATACCGGAAGATATATATATCCCCGAAGGAGTTACCCTTCACTGCGAGGCAGGGGAGATGACCGATCCCTTCATTACGGTGAGCAGCGACGGAATAGCCCGTAATAACGGCTGCCGCGGAGACATATATTTTGGCAGCGAGGTCAAGGGCCTTGAATGTAACTTCACTAACACTGACGAAATAACATCAGTAACATTTGCGGAGGGCCTCGAAAGCCTGGAGGATAAGACTTTCTGGATGTGCGGTGGTCTCGAAGAGGTACATCTTCCTGCCAGTGTGGAGTCTGTCCATCCGCAAACATTCGAAGAATGCGACTCACTTACCGATATCTGGTATGAAGGCTCTATGGATGACTGGAACCATCTCAATAAAAGGCCTGTCCTCCCCGAAAATACAGCACTCCATTGCAAGGACCCTGAGACAGGCGATTATTATACCTGCCGTACCATCAGCTTCGCAGTCGTAGGCATCACCGGATGGCCTTACAGCGATATCAGGTGCAGGCTTATACATAATACTCCCGAGCATGCGGTTGTATCGAGATGGGTCAGCGAAAATGAAGCTGTAAGCTTTGCAGTACCCATGGATACTGAGGACGGCGAGTACAGCTTTGAGCATAACGCAGATTCATACTACGTACTCTACGGCGATAATGGAAACACTGTATCTTTCGGTCCTGAACAGCTCAATTGCAACCTGACCTGCGCTGCCGGAGGTTATGATGTGATCCCCCTGTCGTTCCGGAAAGATCCTGTTGTTGATCTGACGATTGCCCCAGGTCAGACAAAGGTCGTAAGTATACCGGCCGGTTCAGAAATGACTCCCCGCGGCAGTATACGTATTGATTGCGTGCTTCTCGGAAGCGACAGTGAAAAGGCGTATTATGCTATTACATCGAATGGCTCCGATAGTGGGGCTCTCTATGTCAGCGCTTTCGGTTCTGACTATGGTACTATAAATGTAAAGACAGACAGCTCCGAAGCCGGACATACGTATGGCGCAACTGTCTCGAAACTCGGCAAAAGAGAACTTGCAGTGGGCGAATCCATGACCCTGATAATCGCCGGAAACAACTATGAAATGACATTCAGGATAAACGGTGACCAAGGGGTGCGTACATTTGACGATTCCGGCGAGTATGTAAGCGTCGAAGAGATCAGCGTTGAGAAGAGGGATGTCACTGTTCCGTGTCACGCATATGATACGTATACAGAATACAAGCTGACAGCCAGAAAGCCCTGTACGGCACAGATCGCTTTCAGACTGCCGGCCAACGACTATACGCAGCTTTCGGAATACTATTTCACCATCAACGATGCCAGCGGAATACCGGCTGTAACAGGAAAAAAGGGTGATGCCAACAGCGACGGCAAGATAACAGTAGCCGATGCCGTAAAGGTGATGCAGTTCATCTGCAACAGGTCCAAGTATCCCATGACGGATGAAGAACAGAAGCTTGCAGACCTTGATGGAAAAGAGGGGCTCACCGGCGATGACATAATAGCTATACAGCAGATAGACGCAGGCATCCTGAAGCTTGACTGAGTCTTATAAACAAAAAAGCCGTCCGGAAAAGACGGGTACTGATAAAGAAGTTTTTATGATACGAAGATAAGGCTGCGTAACCGCAAAGGTCACGCAGCCTTTCTCTTTTTGCCGTGCTTCATATTGTCAGCGAAAGCGGCCGTAACTGCGGCCGCTGAAGGAAACTATGCAACTGAAGACACAGCAGAGTATGTGTCATGTGTTCCTGCAATTGAAAACGTCTTTATAAGCCGAGCCATTCACGGATGCTGTCTTCTGTAAGATGATTACCGACTATACTGTCATGAACATTGCCCCTGCATACCCTTTTCACATCATCAGTACCGACAGCGCCTGTATGCACATGGGTATTGAACAGATATACATTCTTTCCCGCAAGGTCATATTTCTCAAGAAAACTCAGAATTATCTGCGGACAGGTATACCACCATACAGGATAGCCGATGACGATATCACTGTACTGTGATATTTCTTCAATACTGCCGGTAAAGGCCGGTCGGGCATCGCTGTCATGTTCTTTCTTTGCCCTTATCAGACAGGCGTGATAGAGCTTTGAATATGGTTCTTCCGGAGTGATCTCAAAGAGCCTGCCTTCTGTAACGGCTGCTATCTTTTCCGCAGCCTTTCTTGTATGGCCGCTCCACGAAAAATATACTGTCAGAAACTTTCTGTTTTGCAAGGCTGATTCCTCCCATTTCGTTTATTGATCATATTATGCCGCAGGGTATTATTGAATCAAACAAATAAACAAACCTGATGATTCACGCATTTAAAATGAGCTGTTCAAACGCCTGTAGATATTCCGGATATTTGCCGCTGATCTTCTGGAAATACTGGCGGCAGTATCTGCTGTGCTTTTTCAGGAAATCAAGGTACATATCAACCGGCGGCTCGTGGTCGAGGCGGTCGCTTCGCAGCACATCCACGGCAATGAGCGCCTTGATCGTATTGGTGACCTTCAAATAGTGCTTCTGTTTCCAATGACTTTCTCCCATTCTCTTATGTTCTCTGTCGCTCAGCATGGCAAGGGCTCTGTTATTGTCTGAATTGATCCACCGATGCTGAAAGAACGAATCTATGATCTGTCTGTCATAGACCGTGTGTCTGAAGCCGCCTTCACACGGAACCTTGCAGGGAGCGAATGGAAATGTCATGATCGTGTGAACGTTATAGGCTACCAGTTCTCCGGGCGGGATATACTTTGTGTACATCTGCCCTTTGTAACGGAAGGATACCTTTCTCAGATCATAGCAATACAGTGAAAAAACAGTGTCCTCAGGGCAGAAATCTTCAAAAGTGATCTCTTTCATATGGTAAGAGTTTATCGCATATCTGTCCATCTTTACATTCTTTGCGATCCTGAACTTGTCCCAGTCCTCGGTGACAGACCTTGCCGGAAGGAAATCTGCGACCGGGGTAACGACACAGCTGTCATCGCTATCATCATAATTGATCTCGACCGGACCTTTGTATGACCTGTTCTTATTCGGAAAATAATTGAGGACTTTTACATGCTTCGGGAACGCATAATGCTGCTTGCTTTCTTCACTTTCGGGAAGTATCATGAGACTGGGGTTGACAACATAGGCGACCGATTCACTGTCTCTTTCACGTTCATCGCGAATCGCATTGCGATAGAAACGGACTTTTTTGCACTCAGACAGATCAATGCTGAAGCTTCGCAGAGACCAGCGGCAGAATGTGATCGAATCTGCTTTGAATTTTAACGTGGCGCCGCATTCCTGACCCGGACGAACCGGACCGTTTACATGGAGAACAGTCAGATTGGAAGAATCGGGGTAGGCACATACGACCTGATTTTCTTCAATCAAAGGTGTACAGCGAAAGGCTTCTGCATTGTTGATGCCCGGTGTGAGCGCTTCAACACTGAAGCCTTCCAGTCCGCATCTACAGAAAGCAAGATCCTCCATGTTACAGATACTTTTCGGAAATTCGATATATTTCAGGTTTTTGCACCACATGAAGCATCTTTTTCCGATGTACTTCAAGGTCAGCGGAAGATGGACCTTTTCCAGAGATTCGCAATAATAAAATATATATTCATGCAATGCAGTCAGACCGTCTTCAAATATCACTGTTTTCGCAGTACATTCAAAGAAAGCCAATTGACCGAGTTTGCGGATATTTCCGTGGATAAAGATAGTGTTGCAGGGGAATTTTTCAAAGGTGTGCGCACAGATCTCATCCACAGGCATCCCGTCGATGGTATAAGGTATATTCAGCTGATTCTGCGGCTTTCCGCGATATTTGGTGATCTTCATGCTGTGCCGCTTCTTGCGGAAGGAATAGCCCGCGGCAACAGCCTCCTTTGCGGTAAGGGCAATGTGCGGTACTGTAGCTGATGTCGCAGTAAACAGCTTCGGATAATAGATCTGCGGTTTCTGGAATCTGGCAGGATTCAGACTCATAATATCACCTCCGGGATTATAAAACAAACTGCCCTCCGAAGAAGGCAGTATCATGCAAAATAGCCCGTTGACGGAGTTGAACCGTCGCACAACACGTCTGACGGACGTGATCTCTCACGTTGAGTTATACGGGCATCGGGCGCAAGACGCATCTGCTGAACGGACAGCTGTTTTGATTAAACTACCGATGCTTGAATTATACCACATATTGCAGAAAATGTCAATATTCCTTATACTCTCGGAACACAATGCCTGAGTTCAGCATCCTCCGTCATCCAATCAAAAAACTGATCTGCCGCTGATATACACATTCCAAGGTCATATACAGGCGGTCTGCCGTTTATCAGATATCCGTCAAGATACTTGGTACGGTCATACTCAAAGCCGAGGCCGTTCATTATCAGCATACAGGCCGTTTCAGCTTCAAATTCCTTCTGTTCGGCGGAAAGGCTTTCAAAGTCACGCTTCGGGATGGAAAGCTTTACCCAGTTTATCTTTTTCAGTGCCGCGTCCTGCGGCAGATGACCGCAGAGCAGATGTCCGATCTCGTGAAAGACTGCCGCGGCTTTTTCAATTGATGATCGTCTTGAATTAACGACCATGGCATAGTGGGTCTGTATACTCTCTGTTATCCTGCTGTGATATGCATCAACTCTGAGGGGCGTCTCATGGTATTCCATTATACCGCCGAGCCTTTCACCCATTTCACGTTCGTCATAGTAAATACCGTGATTATTGAGCATTCTTGCAACAGCTGTGCTGTCCAGTCCGAACGGAATCTCAGGTACTTCCGGGAGCTTCGACGATTCCTTTGCGATCCACTCCGGAAGGTCAGAACCATCGGGGCTGAAGGTATCAGAAGCTTCAAAAAACAGATCCAGAGGTGCAAAGGGCTTCATTACGATGAGCGGGTTTGCACCGGGCTTAATCTCTCTTCCGAAGTGCTTCTGCCATACAGCCTCAGAAGCGGCAAACCCTGCCCCCGGTCTCTGGGCAATGATTGTAGCCGAATTAAAGTATGACAGACCTGCATAGAATCGCATATATACAGCATAGGATACAAAATCATCGATCATGTCGTTACGTATAAGATAGGTCATTATGGGGCTGTTTGCTTTCATAGTATAACTCGCTTTCTGTATGGTATAGCAATATCTGGTATAAGCGGATATGATATTTCCATTGACATTGTTGTGGAAGGTGATGTATAATAAAGGAAACGTGTTTGTATGGCCGGGGATGACCCGGCGTTTCAGTATATGTGGCGGTCTTTCCCTTCGACGGGCATGGGTATGCCGGCCTTGCAGGGATAATTACAGTATCGTCCAGATATATTATACATCAATCAACAACAGAAATCAAGGGTGCCGTAAAGGCATAGCACTAAAGATACAGAAAGGCAGATAGAATGAAAAGAAGGGTGAAGCTTATTGCAGCAGCTTCGGCTGCTGCGGTTGTCATATCTGTAAACTGCAGACCTCTCAGGACGTCGGCTGCTACAGTTGCCGATGTTATCGCTCACGCCTACGAGGTGGGTATGCCTGAGGAAATGATACAGGGATATATCGCTATGGGCAGCGGCAGGCAGTGGACTTCCGAACAGTGTGACCAGGCCATAGGTGCGCTGGATGCCTGGGCTGATGAAAGAGATTACTCCATAAGCGCAGGCACACAGACACAGCAGACTGCTCCCGCCCCCATAGAGCCGGAGGAGTTCGGACAGCTTTCCATAGAGGAAAAACGGGAATATCTGACTGCGCTGCCGGCTGAGCAGAAGCAGGAGTACCTCGATGTGATGACCGGTGAAGAGAAGAATCAGCTCCTTAAACAGCTGGATACCTCACAGCAGGTGGAGGTCATATCCAGTATGCTGGGATTCGGTGAGCCTTTTGGCTATAACTTCTCCATTGAGGATATAGATGACGGCACAGTTATCATCAGCGCGCGGGACGATGACAACAGGCTTGTCGGCGTGACTGTGCTGGGTGATTCAGTGGAGAAGACGGGCAAAGCCTACACTTATCCAGTTCTTGGCGCCTGCGGAGCTGTACTTCTTTCGGCTGCCGGTATAGTTATCCTGTTACGGAAGGCAGGTGCGGAAGATGGGGAATAAATCACTGTGGCCCCGGATCGCCATGCCTTTCCTTATAACCGCATTCTGCGGCGGTGTGCTGTTTCTTCTGTCATTGAGACCGTATGAGAAGGCACAGACCTATCTGAAGGTAGCTTTCATGGACAATAATAATGTTATCCCGCAGAGCGAAGGCATTGCTGGGCTGAACATTGTGCAGACTGATATCGATACGGATTTTGCGGGTGAGACCTTTGAAAAGGGCGAGGTGGTCTATCCTGAGTACGGCACTCAGTACGCGGTCGTGGAGTGTGAGAGTGCGGACATCTTTGCGCCTGTTTACTGGGGCGGAGGTTCTGAGCTGCTGGAGCTTGGCGGCTGTAATACGCCTTCCTCTGTACCTGCGGGCGGGGAGGGAAATACGGTCATCAGCGCTCATGTAAATACCTTTTTTGCCGGTCTTGATAAGGTGAAGACAGGGGACAAGGTGACGGTTTATACAGATTACGGCCGTTTCACCTATAAGGTGACGGAGCTTATCTCCTTCAATGCCAGTGACAAGAAGTACCTGAAAAAGGGAACGCGGGATATCCTGACCCTGTATACCTGTGAACGTGACCTGCTAGCTGAATCTGACAAGAGAACAGGCTGCATCTGTGAGCTTGAAAAGCGTGAATTCTACACTGAGGCAAAGGGGGATGCAGCTGATGAAGAGTAAGGTAAGTGCGGCTGTAAGTGCCCTTGTCAGCATACTCATGGTGTTCGCGATTATAGGCTCAGCGGGTGTGATATTCGCTGACAGGATTTATACGCCGGAGTTTTTCACTGAGCAGGTGGAGAGGTCGGACACTTACGTGAACGCTTATAATTCCCTGATGAAGGGCTTCGAGGATAACTACAGCGTGTCGGATATCCCCTCTGAGGTCTACGAAAAGGCCTTTTCGGATGAATGGATGCGTGATGCTGTCAATGAGAAGATACACAGCGCATTTGAAGGGCGTGAGGCTGATATCGATATGTCGGCGGCCGAGGAAAGCATCACAGAGTACTTTGAGGAATACGCCCGTGAAAATCATGTCATGAAGGACGAGACCTATGAAAAGAAGCTGGCTGAGTCCGTGACCTGGACGAAGAAGACTGCCCTGAATGCTGCTGATGTCTACAGGTTTGATGTTATGGAGAAGGCGGGCATCCTGGGAAAGCTGTCCTCTTATGCAGACCTTGCACGGAAGTGTATCTGGATGTGTATCGGGGGTGCTGCGGTGCTGCTCATAATACTGATACTGCTGAGGCAGCCGGTCTACTGGACGGGTACGGCTTTATTCGCAGCAGGACTGCTTATGGGTATCCCTGCGGCTGCAGTATTGCTGACAGGCATGATACAGAGGTTTTCTGTCAAGGAGTACACCACCTATAATCTTGTGACCGTCTTTCTTGGGAATGTGACGGATATGGTCATGATTACCGGCGTGGCTATGGCCGCTGTCGGAGCGGCTTTGATTGTCACCGGGATAGTTATCGGGCAAAGACGGATCAGTGATAAGAAGAATTGATAAAACAGATGTGTGTCCCGGGCATTTTGCCCGGGACAATTTGCCTCTTTACAAACCCGGAATCATGTGCTATAATAAAAATAGAACATACGCTCTGTATGCGATATTGCAAAGGGGAGGTATCTGTAATGTGCACCTGGTTTTATATCAGCCGCAATCCGCTCTCGTTCTTTATAGAAAGGGCGCAGAGGCTGGATCTTACAGCGGCTATATCTCTGGCTACCGCCAGGGGAACGGCTATGTCCGGTAACATCAGGCCAACCGACATGGCTGCTGTGCTTGCGCCTGACAAGCATGGTGAGATGGCAGTTTTCCCGATGATATGGGGGTTCAGGCATGAAGCTATATCGAAGCCTCTTGTGAATTGCCGCGTTGAGACTGCTGATCAGAAGGAACTCTGGAGGGATTCATGGTGCAGGCGCAGGTGTGTCATCCCTGCATCCTGGTACTATGAGTGGGGGATACCGCCCTCTGAGATCGGCTTCCGAAGCGCTAATGAATATCATAATATCAGGAAGGAGAAGTATGTCATTCAGACTGAGGGCTCAGATGTCACCTATCTTGCGGGGCTTTACAGATTTGAGGTGTATAACGGCATACAGGTTCCCAAGTTCGCTGTTCTTACAAGAGCGGCAGCAGGACCTGTTAAAAGCATACATGACCGTATGCCTGTCATCCTCAGTAAGGAGTGGCTGAGGGACTGGGTAAGGCCTGACAGCGATCCGCGCAGGATCGCTCAGAAGGCTCTGAGCAATATGATAGTAGAAAAGGCCAGGGATTACCCTGAGCCCAAGCCTGATTATATGAAGATATAGATGTTTCTGACTGCATCATTCGGCATATCAGCTTATATTTGCTTGACTATTTCCCTGCGATGATGTATAATTACTGCTGATGACAGGCGAAATGTCTGTATAACTAAATAATATATCAAGCGGGGCATGAAAAATGAATGGAAATGAGAGTTCCGGAATAATGAGATTTGAAGATTACTTTCCTGATGGCATGAAAGAGGATGAAGAGCATTATACTGCTATCGTATTTTTTGACAATATGATCAGAAGAGACTTCCTGTATATTCTCAGCATGATGAGAAATGGTAAAAGCTGTATGCTCTGCGACTCTATCGGATATAATCTGCCCGAAAATGAAGACGAGGATTGTGAATGGAAATACAGCGGCTGTATCGAAGTGTGGGAGGTCTGCGGAAGCAATGATCACAGCTTTCTGCTTACGTTTGAAAAGTTCGTTGAATGTTTAAGGATCGCGGCAAAAATATGGATCAATAATAATAACGTTCGCAGTTCCTTTGTAATAGCCGGTATTGAAGACAATATCAATTATATCGAAAACCATTACAAAAACTATCCTTCAGATCGTTCCTGACAGCAATACAGATCATATAAGGCAAGGAGAACCGCTCTCCTTGCTTTTTTCTGTTCCTGCGTGGGAAGGGATAAACGGCAGGAAGTACAGGCGGGAGGTGCAAGTCAGCGGCAGATATAAGAAAAAGGCCGGAATACAGCCTTTTTGTCGACATTTTATGAACTCGTTTAAGTTGATCCGCCATGTCCTGCATCCAGGATAATAACAGGCGGTTCACTAAGGTCAGTTATCACTGCTGCGGGTATGGCCTTCTCTGCTTTTCCGCTGCCGAAAAGCACTGCGCCGCCTATTACGGCAGGTACAGCACAGAGTACTGTAACGCTTCCGATCATTTTTCTTCTGATATTCATATAGAATCCTCCTTGTATCGTATGTTATATGAAAAATGTATTCAGGTTATTGCTTTATAATGACGATACTATGCAGGGAAAGGCGAAAAATAAGTGCGGAATCCGGAAAACAGCTGATCGTGGTATAATGAAGATGTGCTTTGAGATACTTGTTCAGATAGGTGTAAAAAAGGCTGTGCAACTATGCACAGCCTCAGCTTGTCAAAAAAGTGGTTTCATCGACAAAACCAAACGTTTGGGATTCTAAAGGGGCTTTCGCCCCTTTAGCGGAGTC
>CAMKMD010000046.1 GCA_946413815.1 uncultured Ruminococcus sp. | reverse complement strand
TTTCTGTTCCTCCCCCCTCCCATGGTTTCCCCCTTTGGCCATCAAGCATACAAGTTGGAATCAATGAAACACAAGGGAGAGAAGAAATTGTGTAGGGACCGCCTCTGGCGGTCCGCAGGTTGACGAATCGCTTAATAGATGCGGGCTGCCGAAGGCAGCCCCTACAATGCGAACATGACTGTAGGGGACGATGCCTGCATCGCCACGCCCTTCGTGCGATACTCTTCCTATAATTCCGCATTCAGCATTCCGAATTATACATGAGTGCTGCCGACACTTTTTTATTGACTTTGACATACGAATGGTATATAATAAATATGTATATCCCTCCGGAAGGTACACAGAATAGCTGCGGGACATCACTGCTGCAGTGCAGTGAACCATATCTCATTACGGAGGGCGTAACATGAGCCAAAGTGAAAACAAAAACGGCGATAAGCCGGAGACCGGTGAGGAGCTTTTCACAGCTCCCGGAAAGTCCGGAGAGCCGGATCTTCGCCACAATATACGGACTCTGACCATAATCGGGCAGATAGAGGGACACTACGTCCTGGGTGACCAGAGCAAGACCACGAAGTATGAGCACATAATACCGGCGCTTACGGAGGCCGAGCAGGACCGCAGTATAGAAGGCCTGCTCATCATACTCAACACAGTGGGAGGAGACGTAGAGGCCGGCCTTGCCATTGCCGAACTTATAGCCGGAATGAAGCTGCCGACGGTCTCACTTGTGGTAGGCGGCGGCCATTCGATAGGCGTACCTCTTGCGGTATGTGCCGATGTATCCTTCATAGTGCCGAGCGCCTCCATGACGGTGCATCCGGTGCGCATGAGCGGGACAGTTCTCGGCGTGCCGCAGACCTTTGATTATTTCACACGGATGCAGGACAGGATAGTCCGCTTTGTGACGGAGAACAGCAGGGTGCCGGAGGAGGAATTCCGGCGGATGATGATGAATACCGAGGAGCTCGTTCTCGACATCGGTACCATGCTCGAAGGGCGGCGTGCCGTGGATTGCGGCCTTATAGACCGTCTCGGCGGACTCGGGGAGGCAGTCGACTGCCTCTATGACCTCATCGCAGACAGCGAAAGGCGCTACCCCTGATATAAAGAAAACGAGGGCGGACTTGATGTTCGCCCTGTATACAGAAAAATGAACGGAAGAACGAAAGGAGATAAATATGGCAGAGGCAAAGAAGACAAAAACGAAGCCGAAAAAGAGATACAAGAACGGCGTCATCAACGAGAAGCCCGAGTTCCTTGAACCGGAGGAGAAGACTGCAGGACCTGCGAGCGAAAAGAACCGCTCCGTATCCGTGGCGCTTTTCTCCGTGGGCGTGCTCATAGCTCTTATGGCACTCATCCCCGGCACCGCCGGCTGGAGAGGCGTACATAACTTCCTGCTCGGTATGTTCGGCATATCCGTATGGATAACCCCCGTCACCCTTATCATGACCTCAATGATAATAGGCAGCGACAAGCGGAACGAGGATGCCACAGTACGTGCGAAGTGGGGCATCATCCTTACCCTTGTGCTCTGCGGAGCCATACAGATATTCTTTGTGGGCGAGCTGCCCGGCCACGGACTCACCGGCACTATCAAGGCAGTATTCGACCAGGGCAAGCAGCTGAAGGGCGGCGGAGTCATGTGTCTCCCCGTTGCCGGAGTGCTCCTTACCGTGTTCGGCAAGGTCGGCGCCCAGATAGTAGCTGTACTCGGTATATTTACATTTGTCCTCCTGCTCACCGGACAGGGCGTAGAGGAATTCTTCCAGCTCATATCAAAACCCTTCGTGCTTGTCGGCAAGAGCCTTGACGGCCTGCACAGCGTTATCATGGGCGGTGAGTTCGATTACGGCTTTGAAGGCAAGGACGACGAGGAGGACGAGCTTTTCGAGCCTGCCCCCGTTACCGACAGATCCCTTCCCGCAGCAGACCCGCTGCCGGAGGAGCCTGTGATACACGATGCGGCCCCGCCGGAGGATCTCTACGAGGACGATCCCGACTATATAGCAGATGCAGAGGCCTTTGCCATGCTCGGACTGGATCCGCCTCCGAGAAAGCGCCGCAGGAAGGTAATACCGCCCCCGCCGCCGGAGCCTGAGATACTTCCGGAGCAGACGGAACAGAAAGAGGAACGCGGGATCCCGGATGAAAACGGCTTCGTCTTTGATATCCCCCTGCCCGGTGAGACTGATGCTCCCCTTGCAGAGCCGGCGCTTCCGAAGCTGAAGCGCACCGGCGCAAAGAAGCCGCAGACAGAGGAACCGGAGACGGACGACGCCCTCGATATGCTGATAAACCGTGCCGCCGGAGCCAAGGTCACACTCACTCCTGCGAAGAAGGAGGACATACCCGATCCCGAGCCGGAGGAGGAGATACCGGCCGAACCCGAGGCACCCCTCTACATACTTCCCGGACTTGACCTTCTCTCTCTCCCTGATAATCACTCCAACAGCGCAGCTGCGGCTGCCGAGATGCGTGAGAAGGCAGACACCATTGTCAACACCCTCAGGAGCTTCGGCGTTGAGGTAAAGATACGCAATATCTACCGCGGCCCCTCCATCACCCGCTATGAGATACAGCCGGGCGCAGGAGTCAAGGTATCCAAGATAAGAGGTCTTGAGGACGATATCGCCCTCAGCCTGGCAGCACAGGGCGTCCGCCTTGAAGCCCCCATCCCCGGAAAGGCGGCAGTCGGCATAGAGGTGCCGAATGACCACAAGGACACCGTAACTCTCAGGGAGATACTCGCCTCAAGTGAGTTCGGCAGCTCCCACAGCAAGCTTGCCTTTGCAGTCGGCAAGGACATAACCGGCAAGTGCATCGTCGGAGACATCACCAAGATGCCCCATGTCATCATCGCCGGTACTACCGGTTCCGGTAAGTCCGTCTGCACCCGTTCCATAATCATGAGCCTGCTCTACAACGCAAGACCGGACGAGGTAAAGATAATCCTCATCGACCCGAAGATAGTAGAGTTCAAGATATTCGACGGCATCCCGCACCTGCTCATACCTATCGTAACCGAGGCCAAGAAGGCTGCCGGAGCACTTAACTGGGCAGTCAACGAGATGATGCGCCGCTACAATACCTTTGCCGAGGCCGGAGCAAATGACCTCCGCAGCTATAACGAGATAGCGGAGGAGGACGACGACCTCCAGCATATGCCGCAGATAGTCATCTTCATCGACGAGCTTGCTGATATGATGCTCGTTGCCGGCAAGGAGGTCGAGGATTCGATATGCCGTCTCGCACAGATGGGACGTGCCGCAGGTATGCACCTCGTTGTAGCTACACAGCGTCCTACCACGGATGTCATCACCGGCCTTATCAAGGCCAATATCCCGAGCCGTATCGCACTCTCCGTAATGTCGCAGGTGGATTCACGTACCATCATCGACATGGGCGGAGCTGACAAGCTTCTCGGAAACGGTGATATGCTGTATATGCCCATAGGCATAGGCAAGCCCGTCAGAGTGCAGGGCTGCTTTGCCTCCACCAGGGATATCAACGAGACACTGAAGTTCATCAAGGCACAGCAGACCAGCGAATACGACAGCAATATAATCGCTGCGGTAGACAGCTATGTACCGCAGACCAAGGGTGATTCCGGAAGTATGGATTCATCCGTTGAAGCCGGAAGCGACGAGGACTACATCCTCCGTGCGGCAGAGGTAGCTGTAAATGCCGGCCAGCTCTCCACCTCCATGCTCCAGCGCAAGCTGAAGCTGGGATATGCCCGTGCGGCACGTATAATGGACGAGCTGGAGGATATGGGCATCATCGGCGAGAGCGAGGGCGCAAAGCCCAGAAGAGTGCTCATGTCGAAGATGCAGTTCGATGACTGGAAGCTCAGAAGAATGGGCGAAGATGTATAATACAGGAGATATGTCCTGCTATGAGGTGATAGTATGTACGAAGGCTTTCTGCCTACGACCAGAAAAGAGATGGACGAGCTGGGTATAGAGCAGTTCGATTTCATCTACATAACAGGCGATGCCTACGTTGACCACCCGAGCTTCGGTGCGGCCATCGTGACCCGCCTTATCGAGTCCATGGGCTTCACCGTCGGTATCATCTCGCAGCCGGACTGGCATTCCGACCGTGACTTCCGCCGTTTCGGCGCACCGAAGTACGCCTTTCTCGTTACAGCGGGAAATATCGATTCCATGGTGGCGCATTATACTGCCGCCAAGAGAAAGCGCTCGGACGATGCCTACACCGCCGGAGGCGTCGGCGGAAAGCGTCCTGACCGTGCAGTAATAGTCTACTGCCAGAAGCTGAGAGAATACTTCGGGGATATACCGGTGCTTATAGGCGGACTTGAGGCCTCCCTCCGCCGGTTTGCCCACTATGACTACTGGGACGATGCTGTCCGCCCGTCAGTGCTTGTTGACAGCGGCGCAGACCTCCTGATGTACGGCATGGGCGAGCACCAGATAGAGGAGATATGCACACGCCTTGCCGCCGGCGAGGATATACATGATATCACTGACGTAAGAGGCACCTGCTATCTGACAGAGCCGGTGAATACCCCTATAGGAGCAGCGCAGTGCCCCTCCTTCGAGCAGGTGCGCGACAACAAGAAGGAATACGCCAAGGCGACGAAGATACAGTACGACTGGCAGGACGAGGTCTACGGCAAGACTATAATACAGCGCCACGGAAAGATGATGCTCGTCCAGACTCCTCCGGCCCTGAGCCTCACAACAGAGGAGCTCGACCGCATCTACGCCCTGCCATATACCCGCACCTATCATCCCTCCTATGAAGCCCTCGGCGGTGTGCCGGGCATAGAGGAGGTACGCTTTTCCATAACCCATAACCGCGGCTGCTTCGGCTACTGCAACTTCTGCTCAATAGCTCTGCATCAGGGCAGGCGAATCACGGTACGCAGTCAGGAGTCGGTCCTTGCAGAGGCAGAGCGCATAACACAGATGCCCGATTTCAAGGGCTACATACACGATGTGGGCGGCCCGACAGCCGATTTCCGCCGCACCTCCTGCGACAAGCAGCTGAAACACGGCCTCTGCCAGGGCAAGAAGTGCCTTGCTCCGAAGCCCTGTCCGGCGCTGAAGGTGGACCATACGGAGTACCTTGAAATGCTCCGGAAGATACGCAAGGTCAAGGGTATAAAGCGTGTATTCATACGCTCCGGCCTGCGCTACGACTACCTTATGGAGGACAAGAACGAGGAATTTCTCCATGAGCTCATAAGATACCATGTAAGCGGCCAGCTGAAGGTGGCACCGGAGCACTGCTCCGCGGCAGTCCTCGACAAGATGGGAAAACCGCATATAGAAGCCTACAAGGCCTTCCAGAAGCGGTTCTACGAGATAACCAAGGGCATGGGCAAGGAGCAGTATCTTGTACCCTACCTTATGTCTTCACATCCGGGAAGCACCCTCAACGAGGCCATAGAGCTGGCGCTCTTCCTCAGGGACAACCACATCCGTCCCGAGCAGGTGCAGGATTTTTACCCCACCCCCGGAACTATATCCACAAGTATGTTCTATACAGAACTCGACCCCTATACCATGGAGAAGGTCTACGTGCCGAAGACTCCCAAGGAGAAGGCCATGCAGAGGGCTCTGCTCCAGTATTTCCAGCCGAAGAACAGAGAGCTGGTGCTGGAGGCTCTGAAGATCGCCGGAAGACGTGATCTTATAGGCAGCTCTCCGAAATGCCTTGTGGAGGATAACGGCGGACAAGGAAAGGGCGGTGACAGGAAATGGCAGAAGAACTCAGACCGTCAGACCAGCTCACAGAAGAACAGGAACGCCTCCTCGAAGAGATCAGGCAGGAGCGCTCCAGAAAAAGAGAGGCGAAAAAGCGGCGGAAGGAAACACTGACCGGCGTTACAATAATCGTTCTCATACTGGCATCCATAGTCCTCTACCTTATCCCCTCCGGCTGCTATCACCGGGTAAAGATACCTGAGGATGTCCTTACGGTACATTTCATCGATGTGGGGCAGGGCGACTGTACCCTCGTCACAGCCGGCGGCAGGACAATGCTTATAGACTGCGGCGAGTACACAGAGTCGTCGAAGGTCTGCTCCTACCTCGAGCATCACGGCATAAAGCGGCTCGACCGCATCATAGCAACGCATCCCCACTCCGACCACATGGGCGGAATGCCGGAGCTGCTTGACCGCTTCGAAGCGGAGGAGGTCATGCTCCCGCCGGTGCCGGATATGATGATACCCACAGCGTGGTGGTTCACCTCCTTTCTGGAGACTGCCGAAAAGAAGCGTATAAAGCTTACGGAGACCTACCCCGGCATGACCTTTGAACTCGGCGATGCGCAGTGCTTTATTGCTGCACCTCAGAGAGTATCGCCCGATAACCTGAACAACTGCTCGGTCTGCCTCAGGATAATCCACGGCAAAAGCTCCTTCCTCATCTGCGGCGATGCCGAAAGGGAAGAGGAGCTGGATATGGTGGCCTCCGGGAAAGTGAAGGGCATAACTGTCCTGAGGACAGGACACCACGGCAGCCCCACCTCCTCCTGCGAGGAATTCCTTGCCGAGGTCAGCCCGGAGATAGCAGTCATTTCCTGCGGGGCAGAGAACGCCTACGGTCATCCGGCAGATTCTGTTATCGACCGGATAAGGAAGTATACCGGCAGGATATTCCGCACCGACCTTAACGGTACGATAGTATTCACCTCTGATGGCAATGAACTGAGCGTGAAAACAGAAAGGGGAGCTGAATGAGGACCGAAGCAGTGATAGACCGTTTCGAGGGCGACTATGCCGTCCTTGAAACTGAAGAAGGCATGAAAGATATTCACAGAGGGCACCTCCCCGGAGCGGCGAGGGAGGGCGATGTCCTTATTTACAGCTGCGGTGGATGGTCCATTGACCGCGCTGCCACAGAGGAGCGCCGCAGAGCCAACAGCGAAGGGCTGAAAAGACTTCTGAAGGGAGGAGACGGAAATGACTGATACCATTATAATAGGAGCCGGAGCTGCCGGATGTATGGCTGCCATACAGGCTGCAAGGCTCGGCAAATCCGTGCTGCTCTTCGAGCGCAACGACCGTATCGGAAAGAAGCTGCGCATAACCGGAAAGGGACGCTGCAACGTCACCAACAACTCTCCCATGCAGGAGCATATGGAGAATATACCCGTGAATCCGCGGTTCCTCTACAGTGCCTATTCCGCCTTTGATGCCTATGCCGTCATGGATTTCTTTGAATCCCTCGGCGTACCCCTCAAGACGGAGCGGGGCAACAGGGTCTTCCCCGTGAGCGACAAGGCGGAGGACATAGTGCAGGCGCTGAGCCGTGAGCTTGACCGTCTCGGCGTGAAGATAGTACACAAACGGGTCTCGGCACTTCTCATTGAGGACGGAGTATGCGCCGGAGTCCGTGCCGGAATGGAGGAATACCGCAGCAGCTCGGTGCTTATAGCCTGCGGCGGAAGGTCCTACCCGACAACAGGCTCTGACGGTGACGGTTACCGTCTTGCGGAGTCCGCAGGGCATACGGTGACGGAGCTGAAACCGAGCCTTGTGCCGCTGACCTCGCCGGATAAGTTCTGTGCAGAGCTCATGGGGCTCTCACTCAGAAATGTCAGGCTCGACCTCTATGACGGCGACAGGGTGATATACAGCGAGCTCGGCGAGATGCTCTTCACCCATTTCGGACTGAGCGGCCCTCTGGTACTCAGTGCCAGCAGCCATATCAGGCAGATGCAGCAGGGAAGATACCGGGCGGTGATAGACCTGAAGCCCGGACTGACCCCGGAGCAGCTCGATGCAAGGCTGCAGCGGGATTTTGCCGAGAACCTCAACCGTGATTTCCGCAACGGCATACGCGCTCTCCTTCCCACGAAGCTGATACCCGTGATAATAAAGCTCTCCGGCATACCCGAGGAGCAGAAGGTCAACAGCATAACCCGCGAGCAGAGGCTCTCCTTCGGGGCGCTGATAAAGGCTCTCCCCGTCAGGATATCCGGCTTCCGGCCCATTGACGAGGCCATCATAACCAGCGGCGGCGTCTCCGTAAAGGAGATAAACCCGAAGACCATGGAGTCAAAGCTACTGCCCGGCCTTTTCTTCGCCGGAGAGGTGATAGACGTCGATGCCTACACAGGAGGCTTCAACCTGCAGATAGCCTTCTCCACCGCCTATGCAGCGGCGCAGTGCCTATGATGCAGGAAAAGCGCTGGCGCACTGCCTTCCGGTATGTATTCGAGTTCGTGGCAGCCGGTATTGTCGGCTGGCTGTATGAAGTGGCCACCATGTGGATACTCTTCCGTGTATACGAGAACCGGGGGATACTGCATCTGCCCGTAATACCGATATACCCCATCGGCGCTTTCATACTCCTTGCGCTGCTCCATAAGAAAAAGCTGAACCCCTTTGTGCTGTTCCTGGCAGCATCGGTGATAACGACCATGTTCGAGCTCGGTTCGTCATATCTGCTCGAATTCGTCTTCCACCAGCAGTTCTGGACGTACGAAGGCTGGTATCTCTCGATACTCGACCGCTCCTGCGTGATATCCTCTGCGATATTCGGTATCATGTCAGTGGCGTACTTCTTCGGACTGCATCCGCTTTCGGGAAAGTTCAGCAGGAGTCTTCCGGCGGGTGTATGTATCGCATTTACAGTTATATCCGCTGCGGCACTCCTTACCGACTTTGTGATATCGGTGACGGAGCTGCTGAAGCAGAGATAATATACGGATAATATTATTTACTGAGGAGAATAAAAATGAAAAAGAACAAGAACATCAACATCGCTATCGACGGACCTGCCGGTGCAGGCAAGAGCACGATCGCAAAAATGGTATCAAAGGAGCTCGGCTATATCTACGTTGATACAGGCGCACTCTACAGGGCAGCTGCCCTCTACATCACAGAGAACGGCATCGCCGATGAGGATATCGCAGAGGAGCTTGAGAAGGCTGATATCTCCCTCCGCTTCGTTGAAGGCGTGCAGTGCGTATACGTAGGCGACAAGGATGTATCCGGCCTTATCCGCACCCCCGAGATATCCATGGCAGCCTCCCGCACCTCCGCCATACCCGCTGTAAGAGCCTACCTCTTCGAGACACAGAAGAAGATAGCACGCGAGAACAATGTCATCATGGACGGCAGGGATATCGGCACGGTAGTCCTCCCGGATGCAGATGTGAAGATCTTCCTCACAGCCTCCGCCGAGGAGAGAGCCAACCGCCGCTACAAGGAGCTCCTTGAAAAGCCGGACTGCCCCACATATGAGGAGATACTCAGTGACATAATCAAGCGCGACTATCAGGATATGCACCGTGAGACATCTCCCCTGAAGCAGGCAGAGGATGCGATACTCGTGGATACCACGGAGCTGAATCTTGAGCAGTCCGCACAGGCCATAGTCGATATCATCAGGGAGAAGACATCATGATGTTCTATATTGCTAAATTCCTTGTAAAGATAGCCTTCCTCATAGCCTTCAACATGAAGACCGAGGGCAGGGAGAACGTCCCTAAGGATACCGCAGTCATCTTTGCGGCCAACCACCGCACGAACGCCGACCCGCCGGTGGTGGCAGCCTGCTCTAAGGGCAGACACTGCTTCATGGCCAAGGAGGAGCTTTTCAAAAACCCGCTGTTCGGCTGGCTCATACGCAATCTCGGAGCCTTCCCCGTATCCCGCGGAAAGGGCGATATGGCAGTCATAGACACCGCCGTCGAGAGACTTGAAAATGGCACAAACCTTATGATATTCCCCGAGGGCACCCGTTCCAAGGACGGCAAGGTACACCGCGGCCATACCGGCGCAGCCCTGATAGCGGCAAAGTCCGGCAAGCCCGTAGTCCCCGTAGGCATCTGCTTCGGTGAAAAGCTCAGCTTCCGCACACCGCTGACGGTAAAGTACGGCAAGCCGATATATCCCGGAGACTATGTAGACAACCGGGAGGAGCCCAACCCGAGACAGCTCGTGAAACTGAAGAACCGCTACATGGAGGATATCAAGCGTCTTGTCGAGGGTGAGGAAGAGGAAAAACCGGCAGAAAACGAGAACGGAGAAGCTTCGGAGGAATAGTTAAATGTCTGAAATTACGATAGCAGAGTCAGCCGGCTTTTGTTTTGGGGTTGACAGAGCCGTAAAAATGGTGTATAATGAGTTGGGGAAAAATACAAGAGTTGCGACACTTGGCCCGATAATCCATAATCAGGATGTTGTAAATGATATGCTCGCAAAGGGGGCGAGGGTCATCGATTCGGTAGATGAACTCGAGCCCGATGAAACGGTAGTAATACGTTCTCACGGCGTAGGAAGAGACGTTTATGAGCAGATCGAAGCCAGGGGAAACCGCATGATCGATGCCACCTGTCCGTTCGTTTCAAGGATCCATAAGATCGTTGCAGAAATGAGCGAAAAGGGATATCTTGTATTTATTGCTGGGGATGCTCTCCATCCTGAGGTTCAGGGGACCGTTGGTCATTGTAGCCAAAAACCGGCCGTTTTTAAGGATAACTATGAGCTGAATGACATTTTTGCGAAATCCGGAAATATTTTTAAAAAACCCCTTGCTTTTGTTGCGCAAACAACTTATAATATTAATATATGGCAAGAGTGTTTAAAGATGATACCGAAGGACGATCCGAATATCATCGTATATGATACAATATGCAACGCTACTGAGAAAAGGCAGACTGATGCCGCAGAGCTTGCACGCCGTTCCGACATCATGCTGGTAGTCGGGGGAAAGCACAGTTCCAATACGGTCAAGCTGTCAGAGGTGTGCAGCCGATACTGTAAGACGTATCATATCGAAAATTCGGATGAGCTTTCCGCTTTAAAGCTGCCCGATGCCGGCAAGATCGGCATTACAGCCGGAGCCTCGACCCCGGCACATATTATCAAGGAGGTATTCTTAGCTATGTCAGAATACGAAAACAACATTACTAATCCCGAAGAGGAAGTCTTTGATGAAGCGGCTATCGACAAGTCCTTCAAGAAAATACATACAGGAGAAAAGGTCAAGGGTATCGTTGTAAGCGTTGGCAACGCAGAGATCACAGTTGATCTGGGTACAAAGCACACAGGCTATGTAAAGCTTGAGGATCTCACAGATGATCCTTCCAAGAAGCCCGCTGATCTCGTAAGCGTAGGCGACGAGATCGACCTTATCGTAATCAAGGTTAATGACGCCGAGGGTACAGCTGCTCTTTCCAGAAGAAAGGTTGAGGAGCAGGAAGGCTATGAGAAGATCATGAAGGCCAAGGAAGAGGGCACAGTTCTCGAGGGTGTTGTACAGCACATCGTTAACAAGGGTGTTACTCTCAATGTATACGGCGTAAGAGTATTCATTCCTGCATCTCAGACAGGTCTTCCCAGAGGCGCTGAGCTCGACTCACTCCTCAAGCAGAAGGTTCAGTTCAAGATCATTGAGGTAACTGAGGGCAGAAAGAGAGCAGTAGGCTCCATCAGAGAAGTACTCAACGCTCAGAAGGAAGAGGCTAAGGCTAAGTTCTGGGATGATGCTGAGGTAGGCAAGACCTATGTAGGCAAGGTTAAGTCCCTGACAAGCTTCGGTGCTTTCGTTGATCTCGGCGGCATCGACGGAATGGTTCACATTTCCGAGCTTTCATGGAAGCGCATCAAGCATCCTTCAGAGGTAGTAAGCGTAGGCGATACTCTTGAGGTATACATCAAGGATCTCGACCGTGAGGCTAACAGGATCTCACTTGGCTTCAAGAAGGCTGAGGACAATCCGTGGGAGATCTTCATGTCAAACTACAAGGTAGGCGATGTTGTTAAGGCTACAATCGTTTCTACAACAAGCTTCGGTGCATTCGCTCAGATCATCGACGGCGTAGACGGTCTTATCCACATCTCTCAGCTTGCTGACAAGAAGGTTGAGAACGTTAAGGACGTTGTATCCGTAGGCGACGAGGTTGATGTAAAGATCATCGATATCGATTCCGATTCCAAGAGGATCAGCATCTCAATGCGTGCTCTTCTCGAGAACGACGAGGCTGAGGATAACAGCGATGCTGACGAGGTAGTTTACTCTTCCGAGGAGAAGTCTGAGGACGAGGAATAATCAAGACAGTTCAGAGCCGTATCGCAGGATACGGCTCTTTTTTATACTTATACGGAAGCGGTGAGAATAATGGCAAAACAGTTCTGGAAGGGGAGCGCTCTCCTTGCCCCTGTACCGGCGGCGCTTGTTACCTGCGGCACTATGGAGAAGCCGAATGTGCTTACCATAGGCTGGACAGGGATAGTATGCACCCGCCCTCCCATGACTTATATATCCGTCCGTCCGGAGAGATACTCCTACAATATTATAAAGGAGTCCGGCGAGTTCGTCATCAATCTGACCTCCTCCGCCATGGTTCGGGAGACCGATTTCTGCGGAGTCAGGAGCGGAAAGGATATCAACAAGCTGGAGGCCTGCGGTCTGCACACCACGGAGGCTTCTCAGGTCAGTGCCCCGCTGATAGAGGAGTGTCCGGTGAGCCTTGAATGCCGTGTCGTGGAGGCTAAGGAACTGGGCTCACATACCATGTTCCTTGCGGAGATAGTTGCAGTTGCGGCGGATGAGAAGTACATCGACAGCAAGGGCAAGCTCAATCTCCAGCAGTGCGGACTTGCCGCCTACGCTCACGGGGAGTACTTCGCCCTCGGTCGCAAGCTGGGCGATTTCGGCTTCTCGGTGAGAAAGAAGAAACACAACAGTAAACGGAGGAAATAGAATGAAGCTCATATCATGGAACGTCAACGGATTCAGAGCCGCCCTTACAAAGGGCTTCGGTGACTTTTTCGCACAGGAGGATGCGGATATCTTCTGCATTCAGGAGACCAAGATGCAGCCCGGACAGGCCGACTTCGAGCCGGAGGGCTATCATTCCTACTTCCACAGCGCAGAGAAGAAGGGCTATTCCGGTACAGCGGTATTCAGCAAGACCGAGCCTATATCCGTTACCTACGGCATGAACGGCGCCCACCTTGACGAGGGCAGAGTGATCACCTGCGAGTACGAGGATTTCTACTTTGTATGCTGCTATGTGCCCAACGCACAGCCCGAGCTGAAGCGCCTCGACTATCGCATGGAGTTCGAGGACGCAATGCGTGAGTACCTCAGCGGCCTTGATAAAAAGAAACCTGTGGTGTACTGCGGCGACCTCAACGTAGCCCATAACGAGATAGACCTGAAGAACCCGAAGACCAATGTGGGCAATCCCGGCTTCTCAAACGAGGAGAGAGGAAAGTTCACCGAGCTTCTTGACGCAGGCTTCTCCGATACCTTCCGCACCCTCTATCCCGATCAGGCGGTATACTCCTGGTGGTCATACCGATTCAAGGCGCGGGAGAAGAACACCGGATGGCGTATAGACTATTTCGTTGTGTCCACAAGATTCATGGACAGGGTGAAGGATTCCAGGATACTCACCGATGTCATGGGCAGCGATCACTGTCCCGTTGAACTTATAATAGAATGATCAATGGGCGGCTTATGCCGCCCTGAAAAATTTCTGATATTTTTTCTCTTTTCATGTCCGGAAACCGTGAAAGGCTGCGAGAGTATATAATGAACATGTTCGAAGGAGTGATAATATGACGAACAGCGAGTTTGAACAGCTGAGATCGGCGTCCCCGCAGAGGGCTCACCGTGTACTGTTTGACGAATACTGCGCCTATGTCTACGCCATAGCTGCGAGCAAGCTTAAGGTATGCGGCAGCCGCGAGGATATCGAGGAGTGCGTCAGTGATATATTCGCCGAGGTGTACCGCTGCTGTGAGACGATCAGATCAGGCGACGGCGAGCTTAAACCGCTTATCGGCACCATAGCAAAGCGTACAGCCATAGACTTTTACCGCAGACTGAGCATCAGGTACGGCCATACAGTATCCATAGAAGACGATACCGTATCACAGTATAAGGCTGATACCGACATAGAGGCAGAGTCAGAGCGTTCTGAGCTCAGGCGTCTCGTACTTGCGGAGGTCGAAAAGCTGGGCGAACCGGATTCCCGTATCATCATTCAGCAATACTTTCACGGATCAACAGTCAAGGAGATCGCAGAGAGGCTTTCCATGTCGGAGGCTGCGGTACAGAAACGCAGCACCCGTGCGAGGCAGAAGCTCAAGAAGGCTCTCAGTGTCTCCGGAATAACCGGGTAAGGAGGATCGGTATGGATTTTGATGAGATCATGGAGCTGATGAAGGAATCAGCAGACAACATAGCAGATCCCTCACCGGAGGATTATCCGGAACTCGGTCGCGAGGAAAGAGAGAGGATGTTCGCTATGAGCGAGAATAAATATAATAATACAGCAGTTAACGGAATATCAGAGGAGAAATCAGAGATCGAAGTCAAGGGTGTTGAGAGATATCACCGTCCCGTATGGCACAGATTCGCAAGCATCGCAGCAGCCGTAGCACTTATTGCAGGTCTCGGCGGCGGAGCATACTATTTAAAGAACGGCAGTTTCGTAAAGGATCCCAGGACCGCTGTAGAAACCATCGACTGGGATTATCAGGCAGTAGCCGGAGATCTGACAGGCAAGTGGCTTGAATTCTGTGATTACTGCTACAGCAGTCAGACCGAGATCAATGAAGACGAGAAGCTGACTGTAGAGTACAAGTATACCGACGGCAGCAGCGCAGCAAATGTTGATTACTACCCTGTCACAAACGACAGGTTCGCCTCAGTCGAAGAACTGAATGCATTTGTTTCGTCCTTCGCCTCAGAGACCGTCAATGGTGAATTGTCGTTCGGCGTGAGATACGAGGATATAACACCCGTAGAAAAACCGGCATCCGATGAACCTAATCCGATGCTCTTCATCAGAGTATTCGTCGAAAAAGACGGAAAGCTCTATATGCAGAAGATCAGCGGTGGCGTAACAGGGAAAGCAGATTTTACCGATGACGAGATAGTGATATCCGATATCCCCGAGAATCCCACAGAGGGCTCAAAGTTCACCGCAAAGCGCTCAGTTGTGCTCAACGAGAGCAGTGCCGCTACAGAGTACACCTTTACCTTCATCCTCCGGAACGGAGAATGGAGCATCTGCGGCATTGACGTGATCTCGGAAGAGTTAATGGAGGGTATTGATGGAAGTGGAGTTGCCGTTAGTTTGTCCAACGCATATATCACACTTCTCAACCAGATAGAGGATCCTGTGTGCGACGAGAATGATGTTATCAAGGTATACTGCGAGGTGCCTGAGGGACTTACAGCAGATAACTTTGAGACACCTGAGCAGTATTACTACTACCTCGAACAGAAGGAGTCTTCCTGCCAGACAGAGTTTGTAAGAATGACAGATTTCGGAAATGAAGAGGATATGCGCAGATATGCCTTAAAATACATGGATGAAGCTGAATTCGACTATTTAATGTCCATGCAGATCGCCGGCAGGTACGCAAGTGGTCAGGTCGTTGACGGCATAATTACCGAGAACTATGATAATTACAGCGCAACCATCGGACACAGCAGCTCCACCTACGCAAACCTCATCACAGTAGACGGTGTGCTTTATGCAAGGAGAGGATCTGCAAAGACAACAGCTGCGGATGATGTTGAGGTAGCAAAGAACGGCTATGATATCTGTTTCAGAAGACAGGTGACAAGTGACAACGCTGAGGAATATCAGGACGGATATATGTACTTCGTTTTAAGCAGGCTCGAGGGAGAATGGAAGATAACTCTTACCGGCGAGAAGGCTTACTGGGAGTATATGTCCGCTATTGATGCAGAGGAACAGGCCACCGCAGCAGCAAATTCCGAAAACAAGCCTGCTGCCGGTGACGAGCACAATAAGGCGCTCTCCACCGACGAGGATATCAGGGCTATGGCAGTTGACCTCACAGACGGCTTTGTCGATCTGAGAAATATCTCAGAGTTCGGCCTTACCGCTGATACCAACGACAGCTTTGCAGGGACCGATATAGGCTACTATTACTACAGAGTAACTGACAGCCGCTTCACTGACACAGCATCACTCATCAGCTATGCCCGCAGCATACTCTCTGAGGAGCTTGAGACCTCTGATCCTAAGCTGACCATCAGCTCACAGTGCGGCAGCATCGCAGAGAAAGGCCCCGATGCAGTGGCATTCACAGACAATAACGGGGTTCTGTATACAAGAAGTGCCCACAACTCTGATATCCGCGCATTTGAGTACAAGTCAGACGCAGTTGAGATATCTGACGTAGAGCGTGACAGCGCCGGCAACGCCACATCATTCACAGCATCACGTCAGGTCGTTTATTGGGATGTGACTGAGCCTGTGATGTATAACTTCACTGTAAAGAACACCGATGCCGGCTGGCGCATCACTGATTACAGCAAGACAGGCGGCTATGAGGAAACAGCAGCAGAGCTGCTCAAGGCTGTAAGAAGCCTGAGAGGCGAAGCCATGGAGACAGAGGGCGAGGAGCTCATCTACACCCAGTATTTCGGCAATGGTGCAGATCTCCACAGAGAGGGCGCCACACCCGGCGAATATGCTGTATACAGCTACTATCCCGTAAAGGGCAGCCTTACACTTGATATACTCAGGGGAAAAGCACACTCTGTATTCACTGATGAATGCATCAGCAACCACGAAGGCATCGCAACTAACAAGCTCGATGATATGAAGCTCTTCGGCGGAGATACCTCTGCATACGGCAGCGGCTACACATGGGCATCTGAGGACGAAGCAGCATTCGCACCCGACCTCGGCGTATTCATCGAGTACAACGGCAGGCTCTATGTACTTGCCAACGGCAGTTCATGGCTTCTCGATCCCGGCGAGAAAAATACCGCAGCAGAGGTACTTGAGGGACGTGTCCGCTATGCAACGGATGACAAGTTCGAGCTCTACGTGAATGTAGAACCGTCAGACGAGACCTATGGCCTCAGCATAGTGACATATAATGTTGTAAAGCAGGACGGCCAGTGGAAGATAAGCGACACAGGCCTCAGCACAGGCGCTATGTAAGATATAACAAAACGGGACTGCTTTTAGCAGTCCCGTTTCAGTTTATCAGAAAAATCAAGCGAGATCCCCAAAGCTCCCGTCTCATTTACTCTGAACTCCTTCATTATAACGATCCTCAAGCCACTTTATCATGGCATCGAACCCCTCCTGTGTGCGGTCGAACTCCTGCTCGTGCTCGATAGTTGCCTTCATGGAGCAGAGCTTTCCGTGCCAGGTCTTGGCAGTGAATTTCTCTCCGGTTATTACCTTGTAGGAGAAATCATCCTTGCTGCCTGAGTAGTCATTCTGGCTGTCGAAGTAGAAGAACTTCGGTATTTCAAAGACCTCAGATACGCTTGTATTTGCCATGTCATACCCTCCCCTCAAAGAAATCTATAGCCTTGTCAAGGCTTTCGTAAACTCCGCTCAGCATGGGCTTCAGTTCTTCGTCCGGCTGGGTCATGTCCGGTATCATAAGTACATGACAGCCCGCACGGTAGCCGGCCGTTGCACCGTTGGGAGAATCCTCCAGCGCAGCGCATTCCTCCGGCGGCAGCCCCAGCTCTCCTGCTGCGGTAAGGTATATATCCGGGTCGGGCTTGCCATTGGTCACCATGTCTCCGCAGACGAGGGCATCGAAATAGTCTATGGCACCTACCTTCGTCAGGTACATCACCGTGCGCTCACGGGGAGTAGCTGTTGCGACCGCCATCTTTACGCCGTGTTCACGCAGGTAGTCAAGCAGCTCGAACAGTCCGGGCTTCAGGTCTATGCCGTGCTCCCTGACGTGTTCGTTTATAAGCACTGTCCTGCGGGCACGTATATCCTCTGTCGGGCAGTCCTCTCCGAAGAGGCTTTTCAGCCTTGCTATGGAGTACTTCCTCGCAAGACTACGTATGGACCATACGTGCTCGTCCCTCATATCGTAGCCGAATTCTGCCGCCGCCTGTTTCCAGTAGAGCAGGTAGAGCTTTTCGGTATCGAGCATAAGGCCGTCCATATCGAATATGGCACCCGTTATCTTACTTTCCATTTATCTTCCTTTCCTCCGCTCAGTCGACGTCCAGGTCGAAATACGCCTTGTCGAAATCACGTCTGAGCAGGTCGTCACGCTTTATTATCCAGTAGATGTTCCACACGCAGCCGTACTGGAATCCGAACTGGAGCAGATTGACTTCATCGTCATTGAGCTCCGGATAGTTTCCTCCGGTCGGCACGCCGAGCAGCTTGTCGGTATGGAACTGGATATCGTCAAATATGCCGTCATGCTCCTCCTCGAGCTCACTGAAGGGCCCGTTGTATCTTCTGATATCATTGGAGTACTCAGATTCATCAGCAAATCCTATGGCATATTCCGGGAGCCCATTCTCCTTCTCGCCCTCGTAGAACTCGGTGTTGTATGGGAAGGGCGGAGCAGTACGCCTGAGCTGCGACATATCGCCGTCCCACCATATGACCCGCTGATGGCGGTATTCCTCCGGCGGGAGTATCTTTCCGTCCCTGCCGAAACACATTATTGTAAAGTCCGGTCTTGTGAAGACGCTCTGATCAAAGATCGCTCCGTCACATGACCAGAAGAAATAGAGCATACCGGTCTGAGGTAAGAGATGCTCCGGGTCTGCGCTGGATTCCGCAAGCTCACGGAGATTTATCTGCGCTATAAGCTGCATACCGGCGATATCGTAGCGCTGCAGCGGCTCTCCCTTCCGGCGGTATCTCACCTCAGGCCTCAGCGGGTATTCTATCTCCGGGGGCAGGTCGGGATATCTTCCGCATTTCGATGCGCCCACGGGTATTTCTCCGCCTTCCTGTTCAGTTAGCAGAACAAGTCTGCGGAGGTATTTCTGCGATTCGGGTATGAGGTCCTCATGTCCTATTTCCCTGAGGTATTCTTCGAATTCTGTCATATCTTCCTCCCTTATACATAAATGCAGGGGCATTGCCCCTGCATCTTAGCTCATCAGTTGTTCTTGGGTATCATTGCAATGATTTTGTTTGCAAAATCATTGAAGTTCTGAGTCTGGAGGACTACTCTTCCGGGGCCGGTGAGTTTTGTCAGGAAAAGTCCCTCGCCGCCGAGCAGAACATTTTTGAGGCCCTTAACGGTCTCGATGTCGTACTTCACGCTGCTCTCGAAAGCAACAACATTTCCGGTATCGACCTTGATGGATTCTCCGGGTGCGAGATTCTTTTCAACAACATCGCCGTCAGCCTCCAGGAAGGCCATTCCGCTTCCGGTGATCTTCTGGAGGACAAAGCCTTCGCCGCCGAAAAGACCGGCGCCCAGTTTCCTGGTGAAGGTTATCTCCAGCTTTACGCTGCTCTCAGCACAGAGGAAAGCCCCCTTCTGACAGATCATCTCTGTATTTGATACGTTTACAGGCACGAGCTTGCCCGATACGGTGGAACCGAAGGCTATGGCAGCGCCGTCAACCTTTGAGGTATAGTTTGCAAGGAATATGGATTCGCCTGCGAGAAGTCTTCCGAGGCTCTTGAGTCCGCCGCCCTTGGTGTTTGTGGTCATCTCTATGCCTTCACTCTGCCATATCATTCCTCCGGACTGAGTGAACATTGACTCACCGGTGTTGAGAGTGCACTCAACTGCGGGAACGATATTTCCTATGATCTCATATTTCATGGTTATTACCTCCCATATATAATTACCAGCTTATCATCCAGCTGTACATACCTTCATACTGTCTTGCGGAGCTGTTCCATGAGAAATCAGCCTCCATGCCGCGGCGGACTATCCTGTCCCATTCCTCGCGGTGATCGTAGTATACGCTCTTGGAGTAGTTGATAGCTCCCAGCATCTCATCGCCGTTATAGTTGGCGAAGGAGAATCCAGTGCCTGTGCCGTCGAATTCGTTGTAGGGCTGTACGGTATCCTTCAGGCCGCCTGTCTCACGCACAATGGGTACAGTGCCGTAGCGGAGGGCGATAAGCTGAGTGAGACCGCAGGGCTCGAACAGCGACGGCATCAGCATGGTATCAGCGGCGGCATACAGCTTGTGTGCCAGCTTGTCGGAGTAGAGTATATTTGCAGATACTCTTTCCGGGTACTTCCACTGGAAATGCTTGAACATATTCTCATATCTCGGATCGCCTGTACCGATGACAACGAACTGGGTGTTCTCGTCACAGATACGCTCCATGGCGTAGTTGACGAGGTCGAGTCCCTTCTGGTCGGTAAGACGGCTGATAATGGCTATCATATACTTGTTCCTGTCGACAGGGAGACCGAGCTCCTCCTGGAGCTTCTCCTTGTTGACGGCCTTCTTCTCATGGAAGTTCTTAGTGCTGTAGGTCGCAAATATCTGCTTGTCCTTGGCAGGGTCGAACACCTTGTAGTCGATGCCGTTTACAATGCCTCTGAGGGAAGCCGACCTTGCCCGGAGAAGTCCGTCAAGCTGCTCGCCGAAGAAGGGGAACTTAATCTCATCTGCATAGGTCTCCGATACCGTGGTGATATAGTCCGCATAGACAAGTCCGCCCTTGAGCATATTAGCTCCCTTGTGGAATTCGAGCTTGTCAGAGGTGAACATATAATCCGGCAGAGCGGTATTGTACTTGAAGGTCTCGATATCCCATACACCCTGGAATTTCAGATTGTGTATGGTCATTATGGTCTTGGTGGAGCTGTAGAAGGGATTCGTCGCAAAGGTAGAATGCATGAATACCGGTATCAGCGCCGACTGCCAGTCATGGCAGTGTATGATGTCGGGACGGAAGCCGATGACAGGCAGTATAGCCAGCACAGCCTTGCAGAAGAAGGTAAAGCGCTCGATATCCCATTTCATATCTGATGAATAGGGGTAATCGCACTTGAAATAGTATTCGTTGTCCACGAAATAGAACTTGATGCCGTTATATTCATACTCCATGATACCTACATGGACACCTTCGGTACGCATACCGTAATCCATATAGAAATGAGTGATATACTTGAAATTGTCCCTCAGCTCGGGTTTGATGCAGGTATAATAGGGCAATATGACTCTTACGTCGAATTCTTCTTTGTTAAGATACTGCGGAAGCGCTCCGACAACGTCGGCAAGACCGCCGGTCTTGACGAATGGTACGCATTCCGAAGCAGCGAACAGGATATTTTTCATACAGCTCAACTCCTTTTCTTGTTGGTTACAATGGTACAGCAAACGGGAACACCCTGTGACCGGATACGAGCTTCATATCCGTCGCCCGTCTATACACTATTATTATATACCAAAAACAGTGAATAGTCAATAGAAAAATATTATTTTTGCACAAAGGACAGTTGCATCTATCAATAAGCAATATAATCCTCATCTATGCGGTACATCATCTCGCTGAACACCAGGTCCTCGAGCTTTGCGCCCTTTGTTATAGCCTGATAAGCGGACTTGAAGCGTGAGGAGATACCGAGTATCTTCATGTTTTCTTCCTTTGAAGGTGCCTTCTCCCTGATGTAGCGGTATACAGCGCCGTCTATCCAGCCGTAGCCGCGGAGCTGTGAGCGCTTCATCTCCCATTGTTTGCCGGTATTGCTGTCAAGTGCGATTATACCGTCACGCTCGCCTGTATTCAGCACCACGCAGCAGTATATCTCCGGGATGAAGGCTATCATCTCACGTGCAAGGGACTTTACGGGGCAGTCATCATAGATGCGGCCTGCAATGGCGTTGTAGCTCTCGCTGCTGTCGATCTCCTTCATGCGCTCGATGGTATCGTATACCAGATCCTTCACCTGATCATGCGTATACGGAGCCTTCTCATAGGTCTCGTCCTTCTGTATCAGGAGGATGAATTGCTTGTCTGCACCGTAGGGGATGGGCTCTGCGGGCTTTCTTACCACCTTGCGCAACTCTTCTGTGAGCTCCGGATAAACGGTGTTGTTGATACGCGCCTCAACAGTGAGATGATCCCCTGACCATGCCGCATAGAGCTTGATCCAGTAGGCCTTCTTCTTGCCGAGGTATCCGACGATCTGATCCTTCAGGAGATGCCAGAAATCGCCGCCGCTCATGAACCTTTCACCGACATGGAACATACCCATTGTGCAGGGGACACGGAAGATCTGCTCATCATTCATTACCTTTGCGGTAACAGTCTCCTCGCCGTCGCATTTGAGAGCGGCAAGAATGAAGTGGAGGACACCGGTGCAGAAGCTCTCAGCACCCATCTTCATAGCGGCGTAGGGTGTACTTCCGAAGCCTGCAACGGACTCGGTCATATTCTCCTCGAAGTACTCATGCTCGAGGATGTATATCATCTGAACTGTGTAGTTTGAATTAATAGGAGTCATCTCACCCATACGGAGCTTTACGGTAAGGCCGTACTCCGGGAAGGTGACGGTATTATCACTGAATACGGCGCCCGGGAATCTGTCCGCTACATATTTGAGCGGGTCAAAGCCGGAAGGAGTCATTCCGGCACCGTCATTGTTGTTTATTACATCTGATACTTTCATAGTTAAATCCCCTTTACTTATTATAATAGGATGATTTGATTATAACATATTTCATAGGATAATACAAGTAAAAAATGATAAATGTGTAAAAAACAGGATGCAGCAGAGCAGCCGCATCCTGTATCAGTCTTTCAAAAATTGTCGTTTCATCGTTAAAACCAAACGGTTGGGATTCTAAAGGGGCTTTCGCCCCTTTAGCGGAGTCCAGAGGCAGAGCCTCTGGTGGGGTGTGGGGCAAAGCCCCGCATATATCCCCAAAGCGCTTCGCAAGGGGTGAATTCCAAAACAGTCCGGGGGACTGTTTTGGAAGAGGGGACGCCTTGCAAGTGAAGGCGTCCCCTGAGCAGATGTAGTTTTTATGACAAGCTGACAAACTGCACCAGAGCAGCCGCATCCTGTACGATATATGGTCTATCCGAGATAGGGCTTCAGATACTGTCCGGTATAGGAACCGCTGCACGCGGCCACCTCCTCCGGCGTACCCTGAGCCACGATCAGACCGCCGCCGTCGCCGCCCTCGGGGCCGAGGTCGATGATGTGGTCGGCTACCTTTATGACATTGAGGTTATGCTCGATGACGAGCACGGTATTGCCCTGATCCGTCAGCTTCTGGAGCACATCGATGAGCCTGTGGACGTCTGCGGTGTGCAGACCTGTGGTAGGCTCGTCGAGGATATATATGGTCTTTCCCGTAGCCCGCTTTGAGAGCTCCGTCGAGAGCTTCACTCTCTGTGCCTCACCGCCGGAAAGAGTTGTGGCGGGCTGACCTATGCGGATATATCCGAGACCTACGTCCTGCAAGGTCTTCAGCTTCCTTGCTATCTTCGGGATGTGCTCAAAGAAGTCAACGCCCTCATCAACGGTCATTTCAAGTACATCGTATATTGACTTGCCCTTGTAGTGTACTTCGAGAGTCTCACGGTTGTATCTCTTTCCCTTGCAGACCTCGCAGGGAACGTAGATATCCGGCAGGAAGTGCATCTCAATCTTGATGATACCGTCGCCCTCGCAGGCCTCACAGCGTCCGCCCTTGACGTTGAAGCTGAAGCGTCCGCTGCTGTAGCCGTGAGCCTTTGCATCGGGAGTCTGTGCGAAGAGGTCGCGTATATCGCTGAATACTCCGGTATAGGTAGCCGGATTCGAGCGCGGGGTCCTTCCGATGGGCGACTGGTCTATACATATAACCTTGTCCAGGTTCTCCAGTCCCTCTATGGAGGCGAATTTTCCGCTCTTGATCTTAGCCCTGTTCAGCTTTGCGGCAAGATGTTTATAGAGTATCTCGTTGACGAGTGATGACTTGCCCGAGCCGGAAACGCCCGTAACGCATACCAGCTCACCGAGGGGGATGCTCACATCTATGCCCCGGAGGTTATGCTCCTCTGCACCGTGTACCGTAAGGAAGCAGCCATTGCCCTTCCTGCGGACAGCCGGAACAGCTATCTTCTTTCTGCCGCTGAGGTACTGTCCGGTTATGGAATCCTTGCATTTCAGCAGCTTGTCAACTGTGCCGGAGAATACCACCTCTCCGCCGTGGATGCCTGCACCCGGACCGATATCAACTATATGGTCAGCAGCAAGCATGGTATCATCGTCATGCTCAACGACTATAAGGGTATTGCCCAGGTCACGGAGCCTTTTCAGAGTTGCTATCAGTTTGTCATTGTCTCTCTGGTGGAGACCGATGGAAGGCTCATCGAGGATGTACAGCACTCCCACAAGGGAGGAGCCTATCTGCGTGGCAAGGCGTATACGCTGGCTCTCGCCGCCGGAAAGAGTGCCGGAGGAGCGTGAGAGCGTGAGGTATTCAAGGCCTACGCTGCTGAGGAAGCCGAGACGCTCCTTTATCTCCTTGATGATGCGCTCGCCGATGTATTCCTGCTGTTTCGTGAGTTTCAGACCGTTGAAGAAATCGAGGGCCTTGCGGACGGAGAGGTCAGTCAGCTCGCTGATGCTGAGCCCGCCGACAGTTACGGAGAGGTATTCGTCACGCAGTCTTCTGCCGTTACACTCCGGACAGAGCACCTCGCTCATACAGTCCTCTATCTCGTTCTTTGAGTATTCGCTGCTGGTCTCGCGGTAGCGGCGCTCCAGGTTGTTGATAACGCCCTCGAAGGGAGAACGGTATGTGCCGCCGCCGAGGGAAGCCGGACGCTGCAGTTCCAGAGTGGTATCGCCCGTGCCGTATAGGAAGATATCAAGGTCGCCCTTTTTCAGCTTCTTCACCGGAACATCGATTGGTATGCCATAGTGCTTTGATATGGCCTTGTAGTACATGGTGGATATGGAAGTCTCGTCAAGACTGTTCCAGCCCGATGCCTGTATAGCGCCGTCCATGATGGAAAGGTCTTTATTCGGCACGATAAGGTCCGGGTCCACACGCCTGAACATACCGAGGCCTGTACACTTCGGGCAGGCGCCCATGGGGTTGTTGAAGGAGAACATCACAGGCTCCAGCTCGCCGATGCTGATATTATGCTCCGGGCAGGCGTAGTTCTGCGAGAAGAGTATCTCCTCGCCGCCGATTACGTCAGCTATGGCAAGTCCATCTGTCAGCTTGAATACTGTTTCAAGGCTGTCCGTAATGCGTGACTCTATGCCCTCCTTGATGATGATACGGTCAACGATTATCTCTATGTTATGCTTCTTGTTCTTGTCGAGCTTTATCTCCTCCGTCAGCTCATACATGATGCCGTCGATGCGCACACGGACGAAGCCGCCCTTCCTTGCGCTCTCAAGCTCCTTGGTGTACTGTCCCTTGCGCCCGCGTACTATAGGTGCGAGAAGCTGGAGACGTGTACCCTCCGGCAGAGCCATAAGGGTATCCACCATCTGGTCAACGCTCTGCTGGGATATCTCACGTCCGCAGACCGGGCAGTGGGGTGTGCCTATGCGGGCATAAAGCAGACGGAGGTAGTCGTATATCTCCGTTACCGTGCCCACAGTGGAGCGCGGGTTCTTTGAGGTGGTCTTCTGGTCTATGGATATGGCGGGGGAGAGACCCTCGATGCTGTCCACATCAGGCTTGTCCATCTGGCCGAGGAACATACGCGCATAGGAGGAAAGGCTCTCCACGTATCTTCTCTGGCCGTCCGCATATATGGTATCGAAGGCGAGAGAGGACTTGCCCGAACCGGAAAGACCGGTCATTACAATGAGCTTGTCTCTCGGGATCTCAAGATCGATATTCTTGAGGTTGTTCACCCTCGCGCCCTTGATTATTATCTTGTCAGTCATAGCTTATTTTTCTCCCTTGAGTTCCTTTATCTTGTCGCGGAGGTAGGCGGCGTGCTCGAATTCAAGCAGCTTGGCAGCGTTCTTCATCTCCGCCGTGAGCTTCTCTATAAGCTCCTTCTTCTCCGCAGAGGAGAGCTTCTTCTTTTTCGTCTTCTCCTCCACCTTGTCCTTGGAGGTTATCTCAAGCACGTCTCTTACGTCCTTGATTATGGTCTTCGGAACTATGCCGTGCTCCTTGTTGAAGGCCATCTGTATGCTGCGCCTCCGCTCGGTCTCCGTAATGGCACGCTCCATGGAGCCTGTGACGGTATCGGCGTACATTATTACCTGACCGCCTGCATTACGTGCAGCACGTCCTATGGTCTGTATCAGCGAGGTCTCGCTTCTCAGGAAGCCCTCCTTATCAGCGTCGAGTATAGCGATAAGGCTCACCTCCGGGATATCAAGTCCCTCACGCAGGAGGTTGATGCCGACGAGGACATCGAATTCCCCGCTTCTGAGATCCTTGATTATCTCCATACGCTTGATGGTATCGATATCATGGTGGAGGTATCTCACCTTCACACCAAGTCTCTCATAGTAGGCGGTAAGATCCTCCGCCATCTTCTTGGTGAGAGTGGTGACGAGTACGCGCTCGTTCCGCTCGACACGTATATTGATCTCCGAGAGCAGATCGTCCACCTGTCCCTGTGTGGGCTTTACGATTATCTCCGGATCCACAAGGCCGGTAGGGCGTATCACCTGCTCAACGATGGTATCCGTCTTCTCACGCTCTATAGTGCCTGGGGTGGCGCTGACGTATACCGCCTGATTGACGTGCTCATAGAATTCATCGAAGTTGAGGGGGCGGTTATCCATAGCCGAGGGCAGTCTGAAGCCGTAATCCACAAGGGTGGTCTTTCTCGCCCTGTCACCGGCATACATCGCACGTACCTGGGGGAGGGTCACATGGCTCTCGTCCACGAAGAGGAGGAAATCGGTGGGGAAGTGGTCAAGGAGTGTCATGGGAGTGCTTCCCGGAGGACGTCCCGCAAGCACACGGGAGTAGTTCTCAACTCCGCTGCAATAGCCCACCTCACGTATCATCTCCATGTCGTAGTGAGTGCGCTCCTTGATGCGCTGCGCCTCTATGAGCTTGCCCCGGGCGGTGAAGTAGTCTATGCGCTCCGCAAGCTCTCTGTCAAGCTCCGCAAGAGCGTTCTCTATCTTGTCATCACCGACTACATAATGTGAAGCCGGGAATATAGCAACGTGGGAGAGGGTGGACTTCACCTCTCCTGTGACTACGTTTATCTCGGAAATGCGGTCTATCTCGTCACCGAAGTATTCAACACGCACCGCCGTATCACCGGAGCGTGCGGGGAATATCTCCACAACATCGCCTCTGACGCGGAAGCGGTTTCTCTCGAAGGCTATGTCATTGCGCTCATAGCGTATCTTGACGAGCTCCTTTATAAGTTCGTCACGGGGCTTCTCGGCGCCCTGACGTATGGAGACGCACATATTCCTGTATTCTTCCGGGCTGCCGAGGGAGTATATGCAGGATACACTGGCCACAATGATAACATCCCGTCTCTCCGCAAGTGCCGAGGTAGCGGAGTGGCGCAGCTTGTCTATCTCATCGTTTATGGAGGAGTCCTTCTCGATATAGCTGTCAGTACTGGGCACGTAGGCCTCCGGCTGGTAGTAGTCGTAGTAGGAGACAAAGTACTCAACGGCATTCTCCGGAAAGAACTCACGGAACTCGGAGCAGAGCTGTGCGGCGAGTATCTTGTTGTGGGCGAGAACGAGGGTGGGCTTGTTGACTCTTGCGATGACGTTTGCCATGGTGAAGGTCTTTCCCGAGCCGGTTACGCCGAGGAGTATCTGCTCCTTCTTTCCCGATTCTATACCCTGTACGAGCTTGTCTATTGCCTGGGGCTGGTCACCCGCAGGAGCATAATCCGAATGTAGTATGAAGTGATCGTGTATCATAGCCTGCCTCCCTGCAAGGTTTTAAGATAAAATGTAATGAATGCCTTGCATTCATTATACCATATATAATAGTAAAGATAAAGAGGAAAGAACAAATTTTCTTCATTCATTCCTCCGATTGTACTATTGCTACAATTTCTTGCCTGCGTTTTGGATTTAACATATTATCTTGACAAATCGCTCAATATAGTGTATATTATAAATGTAAAGCGGCAGCACATAACTGCCAGTCTTTGCGTTTCTATGTTTCAATAAATATATTGAGAGGGGTTAATTAAAATGAAACTGAAAAAAACCTTGGCTGCATTGTCGGCACTGACAATGTCCGCAGGTATGCTCTCAGCATACCCTGCTGCCGGAACAGCAGATGCTGCCGGCGCAAAGTACAACTACGGCGAAGCACTCCAGAAGTCAATGTTCTTCTACGAGGTACAGCAGTCAGGAAAGCTGCCCGACTGGAACAGCGTAGGCTGGAGAGCTGATTCCATGCTCAAGGAAGACGGTACATGCGCTGACGTAGTTGACGGCGGCTGGTTCGATGCCGGCGACCACTTCAAGTTCACTCTGACAAATGCCTACTCCGCATCTGTTATGGCATGGGGACTTATCGAGTATAAGGACGCTGTAAAGAAGGCAGGTCTCTATGACCTCTACATGAACAACCTTCTCTGGGGTCTCGATTACATCTCAAGATGTGACCTCGGCGATGAGGTTATCGGTACGATCGGACCTGACGGCTTCGACCATAAGTGGTGGGGCAGCCCTGAGGTTTACATCAGAAAGTATGCTATCATGGACGGCAAGGGCAAGGAAGACAGACCCTACGATACCATGAAGTGCTCCACAGTAACCGGATATATGGCTGCTGCTCTCGCAGAGGGTGCTATCCTCCTCAAGGATGAGGATCCTTCACTTGCAGAGGCTTACCTCAAGCAGGCAAAGAGCCTCTTTGAGCGTGCCGACAAGGTAAGAAGCGACAGCGGACAGGGTGTTCAGAAGTCATACTATAATATTGAGCAGCACGGTGACGTCACCGACTACATCGACGAGCTGATGTATGCTGCAAACTGGCTCTACAGAGCTACAGGCGATCAGTCCTACCTTGACAAGTGCAAGAGCGACTATATCCCGAAGTATCCTCTTGAGAACCAGTCCACCGACAGAAAGTACACATGGGGCTTCTGCTGGGATGATTCCTCACAGGCTGCTGCTCTGCTCTATGCTCAGAACACAGGCGATGAAGAGTGGGTAGCTCACGTCAAGAAGCACCTCTCCTACTGGATGGGCCTCGGCTCATCAGCCGGAGTAAAGGCATTCGACAATATCACTCCCGGCGGACTTTCATACCTCTTCCAGTGGGGCTGTCTCCGTCATGCAACAACTACAGCATGGCTCGCTAAGCTTGCTACAGATACTATCCTCAAGGATGATGCTTCATTTGCAGCTCAGGCAGACAAGTGGGCAGACAGCCAGATGAACTACTGCTTCGGCGATAACGAGATGGGTATCAGCTACGTTCTCGGCATGGGCGAGAAGTGGCCTTCAGTATTCCACCACAGAGGAGCATCCGGTATCCACGACGATCACTGGAACGAGCTGGGATCTTCCGGTAAGGCTTCCACCAGCGGTGAGTCATGGCAGACAGAGTATGCACATACTCTCTACGGCGCACTCATCGGCGGTCCTGACAGCAAGGGCAACTACGGAAGCTACTCAGTATCCGATTACCAGTACACCGAGGTAGCTATCGACTACAACGCTGGTTATACAGCAGCTCTCTGCGCTATGATCGACGATTACGGCGGAACTCCGCTTTCAGACTTCCCGCCTGCAGAGACACCCAAGTGGGCTGAGTGGGAAGTAGCAGCAGTCCTCAACGGACAGCCAGCTTCAAGCTATACAGAGATCAAGGCATGGGCTATGAACCACACTGCATGGCCGGCAAGAGTAGCCAAGGACGTTAAGTTCCGCTACTTCTTCGATGTATCCGAGCTTCTTCAGAAGGGAATGTCTGTAGACCAGATCACAGTCGAGACCAAGGCTCAGCAGTACTCAGAGGGCGAGCAGGGCTTCGCAAAGGCAGCCGGCCCGTTCAAGTACGAGGGCGATCCCACAGGCAATACATACTATGCTGAGATCTACTTCGAGGACGGCAGAGCTATCATGCCTACCGGACAGAGCGAGCACAGAGACGAGGTACAGTTCCGTATATCTATTCCCGATGCTATAGACGGACAGTCCACAGCAGGCGCATGGGATGCCTCCAACGACTGGTCATACCTCGGCGGACTTGCTAAAGCATCAGACCTCAAGAAGGATGATTCACTCAACGAGCACATCACAATGTACGTTGACGGCAAGCTTGTATGGGGCGAGGAGCCTGACGGTTCAAAGCCAGTGATCGAGCCTGTTACAAAGCCCGGCACAGGTACATCACAGCCCGGAAACGACAAGCCCACAGAGCCTCAGCCCACACAGCCTCAGCCCACTGAGCCGGAGGTCACAGAGCCTGAGCCCACAACTGAGCCCGTTACAGCAGAGATCCATACTAAGAATCCCGTAACAAAATACGGCGATGCAAACGAGGACACCAAGATCAACGTTGCAGACGTAGTTGCAGTACTCCAGTACGTAGCAAACAAGACAAAGTATGCTCTCACCGAGCAGGGCATGATCAACGCTGACGTTGACGGCAAACCCGGTATCACAGGCGACGATGCTATCAACATAATGAAGTATGATGCAAGCGTCATTACCAAATTCCCGGTAGAATCATAACATATTAACAATTTAGCAATAAAGGGAGCTTGCCTCCCTTTATTGTTTTTTTCCTTTTTGTTCAAAACAGCCAAAATAGCGGGAATGATATTATAAGAATACACGAATTTCTAAAAAACTATTTACTTTTTTAAGCGGATATACTATAATATTTATGATAAGTGAAACGGGTGCAGGCTAATTATAGCTTCTGACTTATCAGCAAGAATTGGTATAATCGCAATGTATGCACTGGCGTTGCGTTTATAATTAAACACTTTTCAACATTATCAGGGAGGGTTTTAAACATGCACAAGAAATTTAAAGCTATTTCCGGAAGCCTGATGGCTGCTACAATGCTCGCTTCTTCTGTTGCAGCATTCGCAGTTCCTGTTACAGCCAACGCTGGACAGCAGCTCGGCCAGACAGACTTCGAGGACGGTACTGGTCTTCCGTGGCACACCTGCGAGACCAACCCCGCAAGACAGCACTTCGAGATCACAGACGACGGTAAGTACGTTGTTTACATCGACAATCCGGATGGTTCCGATGGTAGATGGGATCTCCAGCTTCGTCACAGAGGCCTCAAGCTCGAGACAGGACACAAGTACACTGTAAAGGCTGAGATCACAGCTTCTGATGCCGGCTATGTATACGCTAAGATCGGTAACTACTCAGGCGATGCTGAGTACTGGCATGACCTCGGCGACGGCGAGTGGAAGCCTCATCTGTTCTCTGCTGGCGAGACACTCACAGTTGATACAAGCTTCACAGCTTCAAACATTCAGGATGGTCCTGCAGAGTGGGCATTCCACTATGCTAACAACAACGGCAAGTACCAGAACAATGATACTGGTATGCCTAAGGACTCTACTATCACATTCGATAACCTGTCACTCATCGACGAGACATCCGATGCTAACGACTTCGATAAGAAGAACGAGTTCGGTGTTATCAGACCTCAGTCTAACGTTCGTCTGAACCAGGTTGGTT
>CAMKMD010000045.1 GCA_946413815.1 uncultured Ruminococcus sp. | reverse complement strand
CGCCGTACTGCTGCGGCTGCTGAGGCTGGCCGTAGTAGGGCTGCTGTCCCTGTGGCGGAGCATACTGCGGCTGCTGGGGCTGTCCGCCGCCGGGTATGAACATCGTGGTCTCGTTGTCGGTATTAACTGTCTGCTTGTCGGAACGTACAAGTTTCTTTTTTCCGTCTGACATAGCGTTCTCCTTTCGTCAGCCGCCCGCTGTTCCGGACGGCGGATATTCAAGAACCTGTACCGGAGAGGTACAGGTCCCTTGATTTATGGCTTCCTTATGCTGACAATAAGATATGTCAGCACTGTGAAGAAAAGGTTATAGATAACAAGTGCAGCGGCCGACATATAGGCGTATTTCACTGCAAAGGCCTTTGAGAGTATCAGCAGCAGGCCGAGTCCCAGTCCGAGGAGGATGGATACAGTCTGCACAAGGAGTCCTGATACAGCCGAGGCGTGAACTGACTTTATGCCGAGCAGGAGCTGCGCCATTGATGTGAATCTTCCGGTGCAGGCAAGAGAGGCGCTGAGCCTTACTGCGTTCTTGGTCTCTGCGTCGAAGTCCTCATGCAGGCGCTTCGGAAGAACCTTTATCATATCCTCCGGCACCTCCATCAGGGAAGCGAGCCTTGCAGATGATATGCAGGGGTCGACTGCCCTTACCACTACGCAGACCTTTCCGCGGTGGAGCTTCTTGAACCAGCGCTTGATGTATCTGTCAGGGCGCAGGCTCACGGTGAAGAGTGCTGAGATATTGCCGGATACCGAGAGATAGAGAGCTTCTCTTCCCTCTCCCACAAGCTCCGCCTCCTTATTCTTGGTGGGGAGCCCTTCGATGCTGTGGTTTATCATATGCTCACGGCTTCCGAGAAGTACACGCTTGTTGTTGAGCCATCCGCATACCCCGAGGCCGTCCTCGTAGGAGTAGTTCTCGATATCGAGCAGCTTCTCGCCCTTCTCCTCAGACATACCGAACACCTGGGTCATGACGCTTCCGGCTCTTGATGCAAGGCTTGCCGCATACTGCATTGCCTCATCCAGCTTGGTGTTGGAGAAAAGCTTTATCTCATCCATCCTGACTGTGCCTGCCGGGAACAGCTTGTCAGCCGTAATGAGCAGGGAGTTTGCATCGTAGAGGTCGTCAACGCTCTGATAGCCGAGTATTATTCCCTTGTTCCTCAGTGATGATACCGAAGCATTCTCAAGGGGGATATTCACCACGAAGGGCATAGCCGTGCAGGCTGCCGCACTCACGAGCATACTGAACAGCGAGAAGAAAAACGCTGCCGAGCCTGCCGAGAACAGCATGCCGCCGCGAAGCAGGGTGATTATGAGGGATACGGCTGCCGAGAATATCAGACACAGCGGCACGGCCTTGCGGCAGTAGCTGTCGGTGATATCCGATGAGTAGCTGTATCTCAGGAAGTCTGTTATAAAGCTGGTCTTGCGCATTGCGGCGAGTATGGGAAAGTCGCCGAGAGTGCCTCTTGTAAGGCGCTCCGCCCTCTCCTCGTCACGTACGTAGACTACAGCGTGTCTGTCGAACTCCTTGGACACGAAGCCGAAGTTTCTCTTCGCCCTGAGTACTATAAGCAGCTTTCCGAGAGCATTGGTCAGCAGAGCGAGTATACCGACGGGCATATATATGCGTATGGTCTCGTTCTGCACAAGCCCTCCCTTGAAGAAGGCGGGCAGCATGGCAAGGAGGCATACCGCCGCCGTTGCAGCCGTAAGGGAATCGCTGTCGGCTCTTCCGGTGAAGAGGTTCTTTATACCCTTTGTCATGACGGGCAGCGATGCCACCGCCGCAACAGCTCCGAGGAGGAACTGCACCGTCATATAGATGTAAACATGGTTGAGTGTGAGGAGATTCACTATGGGAAGGTCGAACTGGCTGCACAGCGTGATGTATATGCTCAGGAATGCTGCAAGTACAAGTATGAGCACCCTTGAGGATATTATGCCTGTGAGCTCCGTTATATCCCTGCCAACGTCCTCGACATCGCCGTAATAGTTGAAGTCCACTATGCGCCTGGTGCGCTGCTTTTTGCCGTGTACCCTGCGCACGCTGACCTTGACGCCTGCCGGAGCGCTGCCGGACTGCCCGGTATCGCCGAGCTCAGCGGGGTCGTTTATCTCCTGTACCGGTATCACATCCGTTTCTTCCGGCGCCGGTACTATATCAGTCACCTCTCTGCCCTTGGGGGGCTCGGTGCCCGGAACAGCGTCCGGAACGCCCTTTATGGAGGTATCGTTCTTCTTGTATTTCTTCTTTCCGTCCTTTTCAGGTGAGAGTACGTACTCTCCGACGGCGGTCTCCTGCTTGTAGGTATAGCCGGAGCCCTTCTTTCTTCTCTTCTTCTTTTTCCTCTGCCGCTGAGCCTCCTTGGCACGGGTCGAATCAGACATGGGACGTATCATCGCCGGTATCTCGGATTCTCTCTCCTCCTCCTGTACGTGCGGGATGGGGTCCGGCTTTTCCTTTTGCGGCTCGGGCTCGGCTGCTGCCGTCTTCTTGCGCGTAAGATCGGTGGGCTTGAATTCGTCTGCAGGCGACGAACTGCGACGTGCCCTGTTGAAGGAGTCGTTCTTCTTCTCCTTGCGCTGAGGTATGGCAGTCTTCTTTTCCTTCTTCTCTGCAGGCTTAACAGCTTCTATCTTGGCGGTCTGTTCAAGGGTATCACGGATCACACGGCGCTGCTCTTCCTTCTCGGCAGTCTCCGTATCGGAATCCTGACCGGTGTACTCGCAGAGTATGTCCTCAAGCGATACCTTCTTGTCCTTGTTCTTGTCAGCCATCAGTTTCCCTCCTTACTTCCCGGCTCTGCGCTGACGGAGCACTTCATACATGAATATGCCCGCCGCAACTGAGGCGTTGAGAGAATTGATCCTGCCCTGCATGGGCAGTCTGACCATGAAATCGCATTTCTTCTGTATAAGGGCACTGATGCCGAAGCCCTCGGAACCGATGACGAGGGCGCAGGCTCCCGTAAAGTCGGTCTCGGTATACTCCGCACCTGAGGCGTCGGTACCGTATATCCATACTCCCCTCTCCTTCAGCTCGTCTATGGCGGAGGCAAGGTTGGGAACTCTTGCTACCGGCACATAGCTTGCCGCTCCTGCGGAGGTCTTGAATACCGTGCCGTTGAGTCCTGCACTGCGGCGCTTGGGTATGATGATACCGTCTGCGCCGGAGGTCTCCGCGGTACGTATTATAGCTCCGAGGTTATGGGGATCCTCGATCTCATCGCATATGATTATGAAGGGCGCAGTACCCTTCTCTGCCGAAACAGCCAGTATATCGTCAAGGCTTACGTATTCCGCACAAGCCGTGACTGCGGCGACTCCCTGATGTGAAGCGCCTCCGGAGAGCTGTGTCAGCTTCTTGTCCTGGACGTCCTTTACAACGACGCCCTTTTCCTTTGCAAGGCTGCGGATCAGCCCGAGGCTTCCTCCGCTGCCGCACATATATATCGTATCGAGAGCAGCTCCGGACCTGAGTGCCTCTATAACCGGGTTCCTGCCGAAGATGAGATCTCCGCTGTCCTGACGCTCCGCAGGCTCCGGCCTCAAATTCTTCTTATCCATCTATCCATTTTGCGGGCGGCTGCCCTGCTCCTTTTTATATTTCTTTTTCATTCCAGGACCTACGAGGTCTGTACTCTTTATTATACCATTTTTACCCGCCGATTACAAGAGGGCGGGATACTATTTTTCTGCCGGTTCATTTTCCGGGTCTTATGTCTATCACTGAAAGCTCCGGATGGTTGAAGTATCTGGGTATCACAGCCATTCTTGCCGGACGGGCAAGGCCTCTGCTCACTATCTGTACGGTGTTCCCCTCCTTGAATACGCCTGAAGTGCGCTTCGGGAAGAGGCCCTGATCAGGCGCATAGAGTCCCTGCTCAAGTATGCCGGGGATCCTCCACTGTCCGCCGTGGGCATGGCCGGAAAGGACAAGGTCGAAGTCATCGCCCTCTGCAAGGTATTCATCTATCTGCTCCGGCTGATGAGCAAGGAGAATGCTGTACCTTCCGCTGTCGAGCTTCTCACGGACATTGTCGAGCTGAGTGCCCTTCACTCCGTACTCCCAGGCGTCGATGATTCCATATACGCTTATCTTCTGGCCATTCACCTCGATATCAAGGCTGTCAAAGCCGAGGAGGAGCGGCACTCCCGCCTCTTTCGTGACCATATCGTAAACGCTGCTGAGGTCGTTCCTCATAAGCTCATGATTGCCGGGGGCATAGCCGCAGGGGTATTTCTCCTTCACCTGCCTCATGATGGAGCAGACGTCTTCAAGGTCGCCGAGATGGTCTACGGCATCTCCTCCGAAGAGCACCATATCCGGTGCCTCGGCATCAATGGCCTTCATCAGGTCCTTCTGCTCCCTGCCGCCGTAACGGCAGCTGTGGAGGTCGGATACGAATACTATCCTGAAGCTTTCCGTAAGCTTGTCAGAGGTGATGGCATAATGTACCGTCTCCATTGTGAATGTCCAGGCATACAGCAACGCAAGACCTGCCGCCGCGGCTCCTCCGATGAGAAGGCGGCGTTTCAGAGAGCGCTTCTTTTTCATTTCGTGCCTCTCTCGCAGATAATGTCTATCATCTCGCCCACATTCTTCATACCTGATACCTCGCGCATCCTGAAGCGGAGTCCGAACTCGTCCTCAACTGCGCCGATGAGGTTTATATGCTCTATGCTGTCCCAGTCCTCGATGTCATCGGAGGTGGTGGCTTCGTTTACTGTGATGCTGTCGTCGCCGAACACATCACGGAATATATCATTGAGTCTCTCGATAACTTCATTCTTATGCATAGCTGTTCTCCTTTATCCTTATCACTTTGTTTTTCTCTTCATACCCCGCAAGACTGAGCGACCATACCGAATCGCCGTTCTCGCTGAGGCTTTCCCTTGTGAATCCGAAGCTGCCGAACAGCTCCGATACCATTGCGTTCTTCGGGGTCTTGTAGTAATAGCCAACTATACGGCTTATACCCCTGTTTCTGCATCTTCCTGCCAGTTCGTCCAGCATGGCAAGCTCCATATCACGCTTCAGCACACGGCAGCTCATGAGCCAGAGCTCAACGTGCAGCGTGTCTCCCTCGCAGCGTCCTATGACTACGGATACTATACCGTTGTCGCCGAACCTGTCACGAAGTCTTCCGCATATGGCTATGCGGCTGCTGTCACGGCTCACTGCCTCCATCTCCTGGAGAGTGTAGCGCTTTGTGGTGACATTGAACTGATTGCTCTTGTTGGTCAGCTGTGTGATGCGGCTGAGCTGCACGGGGAGGAACTCACCTATCTCAGCCTCCATATCAAGGCTCCTGAGATACTCGCCGTAGTCAGCGAACTGCTTCTGCTGTGCATTGCGCTTTGCATTTGCGGCATACTGCTCACTTCGTCTGAGGTCATCCTCTGTGAGCGAAGTCACCTCGAACCAGCCGCCCCGGCTGAGGGTATACATGGTATCCTTCACTGACTCCGCGCGGACTGCCGTCACATCCGGGAGCTGTGCCTCGACTATGGCACATTCAGCAGGATTATCGTCCACGAATACAAAGCTGCCCGTGAGGAGACCAAGCTCCTCTGCGGTAGCGGCGAGGTTCCTGTCCTTGGGCTCCCAGTTGGCCTTGACAGCCGCAAAATCCTCCGGACGGAGTATGCTCTCCGGGTGTTCAAGTCCGAGGAGGGCATTCTCCTGCTCGTTCTTGGAGCAGACTGTCAGCAGCACGCCCATGTCCTTATAGCCTTTAAGGAAGGACTGAAGCTCACAGAAGGACTGTCCCGCTGCAGTCTCCTGTCCCAGGTCTATCCCCTCCTGACCGTCGTCGCCGATGACTCCGCCCCAGAGGGTGTTGTCGAGGTCGAGGGCTATGACCTTCTTGTTCCTGCCGTATATGGACTTGATGATGCCTGCTATACTATAGGCAAGGTCGGGTATGACCTCAAGGCTCATGGCATACTTGTAAAGATACCATACCTGCGGGTCATGCCATTTCTCCAGACCGACTGCGGCGGAGAGGTAACTGATGTCATTGACATAGAAGCTGCTGTGCGAGCGGGCATAGTCAGACACCATGACGTTCATGCGCTGTATGAAGGCGGACTGTCCCGCTGCGCCCCAGCCGTCCCAGTTTCCTGTCCGGCGGAAAAGCGGCAGTTCGAAGTTGTTCTGTATGACAGGGCAGCCGAAGCGCTCAGCAGCGCCTGTCCATATCTGACGGAATATCTCAGACTGCTCTTTAAGCAGCTCCTCCGTCCTCTCCTGCGTCTCAGCCGGAGACTGGGGGAGAAGTGTCAGATTGCGGGAGGTGGTGTGTATATATACTATATCGGGAGCGAATTCCTCCAGCTCCGGATCGCCGAAAACGGCGGACTCATAGAAACGGTTGTACTCGGTTATCCTGAACTCCGGCTCAATGCCTGCGTCAAGGAGGAAGAGCTCGAGCGCCTTTACCACATCGTCTGCGGTAGAGCCTGCAAGCACGGCTATCTTCTTCTTTATCCGGGTGCTCCCGTCGCTGAGGAGCTGATTCCGTATCGCTCTGCGGCGGCGCATGAGCTGCCTGCCGTCAAAAGGGAATGTCAGTTCTTTCATTTGTCCTCCCTGTGCCTTACCACTGATAGAGAATCCTGTTAAGGCATTCCTGGTTTCCTCCCACAGCAGAGTAGATGCTCAGGGCGAACAGAACGTCCGTGGCTTTCTGCTGCTGGCAGAAGTACATTGCATTGGGCTTGAAATAACGTATATCGCACATATAGATGTGCTCGAAGGAGCTTGTGAGGAAGGGCAGGAGCGCATTTCCGTAGCTGTCCTTGAAGACTACGAGAATCCTGCCGTTCTTTACTCCTGTCTCAACATGTGTTATGAGCTCATCCGTACCGTAGGTCAGATACATCTGTGATTTATCCATCTTTGTCGGATCGTTGAGCAGTGAATATTCCGTGGGGTCCGTGAACCATTCATCGTACTTGGTAACAGTCAGCTTTCCGTCGATATCCGCCTTCGGGCGGTAGTAGACGAAGTTCTCCGGATTGTTGAGAAGGTCGGCGCTCTTGGTGTAGCCGTAGAGAGTGCCAACATAGCCGCGTATTGTGTTCTTCTCGTACTCCTCTATGGGAGCGAAGGGAACCCCCGCCTGCTTTGCAAACTCCTGAGCGGCATAGAATGCGCCGAGAGCTGACCAGTGGTGGTCTGTACGGGCATAGATGTTCTCGTTCTTATGAGCAAGGAGAGGAGTATACACATCTACGGGAGTAACTCCCTTGAGCAGCTTTGCGATGCTGTCAAGGTCATCCTTCTCACTGGCCGTGAGACTGAGATAATTCTCCGGCATATAGAAGGATACGGAGGTGGGTATCACCATGGACCAGATATTGATGTCCTTGCCCAGCTCCTTGCGGTAGTTTGCCATGCAGTCCGCATAGCTCTTGTCCATGCCGCCTGCTCCGCCGTAGAGCATTATTCCTCTGCCGTTGACTACGACGATACCGTCGGATATCTCGCCCTCTGCGGCAGGCTCGTTGCTGTCGGGAAGAGTAGTCACGGGAACAGTAGTCGTCTCCGCCGGAGCTGTGCCTGTGCCTGTTGTCTCGGTGACTGCCGGCTCAGTGGCGGGCGGCTCAGTGGCCGCAGGCTCCTGCTTCGGCTTTGCAGGGACATTGCCGTATATCTCTATGCTGTCCTCGCCGTACTTTACGCCCTTGAGGGGAAGTATGTAGGTGGAGATAATGCTCTTGATATCGCTCCTGTGAGGAACGGTATCGTCATAATATTCAGCTATCCCCTCGGTGTAATCACCGCTGAGGTAGGAGCTGAGTGAAAATTCGGGGAATTTTGTGAGAGTGCGGTTCTCCTCGGTGGAGACCGTCTCTCTCGGCAGTATCACCAGAGCCGCAGCTGCGGCAAAGAGAACTGCCAGTATAACGATGATATTGAATACAGCTATAACCTTCATGCCCTTTGAGGATGCAGGCGCCTTTTTCTTCTTCTCTGCCATGATGCCCTCCTCAGAAACGGAAATAAAGGAACGGATTGGTGGTGGCATCCACAAGCATGATGCTGCTCAGGAGCAGAAGCACCGCTGCTGCAGGTATCGCAGCAAAATGGGAGATATACCGCACAGGTGCCGCCTTCTCCCCCAGCTTCTTTATGCCCTCGATGAGCGGGAGGCTGCAAAGCACTGCCGCAATAAGGAGGAAGCAGTTATTGTGCAGGGAGATGGCATCCTGTACGCCGAATATACCGTGACCGCCGAAACCGAAGGCTGTACGGAAGAAGCTGCCGAGCTGTCCGAGGTCCTCAAAGTAGAATATGGCAAAGCCGATGACTATGACAGGCTTGCTGTAGAGGTGACGGAGCAGTGCAGGTATCTTCTTGACTCTCTTCTTTCCGAGCTGCATCTCGAAGAATACGAAGAAGCCGTAATAGAGTCCCCAGAGGATGAAGTTCCAGTTTGCGCCGTGCCAGATTCCGGTGCAGAGCCATACGAGGAAGAGTCCGCCGTACTTTCTGCGCTTGCCGAATATAGGCACATAGAGCAGATAGTCACGGAAGAAGGTACTGAGGGAGATATGCCATCTCTGCCAGAATTCCGTGATGTCCTTGCATACGAAGGGGTGCCTGAAGTTCTCGTCGAAATGGAAGCCGAATATCCTTCCGAGACCGATGGCTATATCCGAATAGCCGGAGAAATCAAAGTATATCTGAAGTGCGTATACCGCTGCGCCGTACCAAGCGCCGAAGGCAGTCGCACCGCCCACATTCCCGAGTGCCGCATCCGCTATCACGCTGAGCTGGTTTGCAAGCAGCACCTTCTTTGAAAGTCCGAGTATCAGGCGGTTGAGGCCGTATGCGATATCCTCTGCACTTGCATGGCGCTCCTGTATCTCCTGCTCGATGGTGCTGTATCTTACGATAGGGCCGGCAACGAGCTGCGGAAATAGTGATACGTAGAGGAGGAAATTCTTGAACCTTTTCTGTGCAGCGACATCCTCCCAGCTGACATCGATAACGTAGGAGATGGTCTGGAAGGTATAGAAGCTGATACCTATAGGGAGCCGTATATCCGGCACCGGCAGTGACAACGAAAAAAAGGCGTTGAGGTTCTCAGCGATAAAACCGCTGTACTTGAAGATACCCAGCATGAGCAGGTCATAAATGACAGCCAGCGCCGTGATCAGCGAAGCCGTCTTCCGTCCCCGGTACTTCTCTATGCCGAGACCTGCGGCATAATTCACCACAGCGCTCAGAAGCATGAGCAGGATGTACACAGGCTCGCCCCATGCGTAGAATATCAGTGAGAACAATATCAACACCGTGTTTTTGTTATTGGTACCTCTTGCGAGCCAGTATATCACCAGACACAGCGGCAGAAAAAGGTACACAAAGAAAAGCTTTGAGAATACCATAATTATCTTCTTTCTGTTTGTTCTTTATTTCCGGTACTCCCCGCAGGAGCCCGGCTTTCTATCTTTCTTTATCCCGGCGGCGCCGGGTGGGTGTGCCTCTGCGGCACAGGTCACGTTCAAACCTACACAGTAATTATAACACATTCCCTCAGAAATGTAAACAATCCGACAGCGTTCTTTTCGGCAGGAAATACAATTCGGAGATATGCACAAACAGACGCCTGTTTTTCCGGCAGAAAATTGACCTCAGCAAAAAACTGCCCTGCTTCATCAGCAGGGCAGCCGTGTACATATTCATTTCATGCCGGATGCAGATACCATATCCTGCAGCCCGGGTCAGAAGTCAAAGTCTTCAGAAGCGATAGTCTCCGAAATCGAAGTCTTCATAGTCATAATCACTGAAGTCATAATCACTGAAGTCGTAATCCTCGAAGTCATAATCTTCAAAATCATAGTCCTCGAAGTCGAAATCACTGCTGTATCCGCCATAGCCGCCGTATCCGCCGAAGAGACCGGTTATATCCTCAGCAGCTTTCTCGGATATACCTATCTTCTCAAGAAGTCCGCTGGTATATGACTTGAGCTCCTCATCAGTAACGTATTTCTCAAAATCAAAATCATCATCAACGTAGTAAGCGCTGCTCTTGTCAGGAACGCTTACGTCTGCGCCTTTCTTTGAGTTAATGCCGACTGTGAACTTTCCGTAATCAGTGCCGTCATCTCCCTTTATGTTCATAACGGCAGTCTCACTTTCGGGGGTGCCTGTGAACTTAACGCTCACAGCCATCGTCTCCTCGCCGTCAACAGCGCATTTTACCACAGTATCAGCATTGAAGAAACCGAAATCCTTGCTTGTCTGCTCATAGTCAGTAAAGTCGATGGTGTATTCCTGACCGTCGGCAGCAAGCTTCAGATTGCCGGTGTACTTGCTTCCGTTCTGTGTTGCGGAAAGAGTTCCGTTCACATCTTCGGTAACGAGTTTTCCGCGTACCTGGTCGCCGGAAATACCGTAAACGAAATCAACACATACCTCTTCGCCTTTAAGGCCTCTGAAGCCTCTGATAACGCCCTTGGGGTCAACATATGTATCAAGCTCTACTGTAGTATCTACAGCCTCTGCTTCCCTGCCGCGTTCAAGCTCTGCATTGAATTCATCAGCTGAATCGAATGTCTTGAGCCTGTCAACGACGATGGTGCGGAGCAGCTCATCGTTCTTCATTTCGTCAATGACAGCATTTCTGAACTCATTTATCTTCTCAGGTGTGAAGGTCCTGGAAATAACGGTATAGCCTACAGTTATATCATCAATGACAACATCCTCCGACTTCTCAACTGCTGTCTCGCCGGCATACTTGTTCCAGAGATCGGTATAGCGCTTCACCTCAGTCTCTAATTCCTCGGGTGAGATGATATCCTCAGGTCTGAGATCGTTGCTCTTCGCAAACTCTCCGCCCATTGATTCCTGATCCACATTGAGCCACTTCTCCGAGAGCTCGGGTATACGGATGAAGAGATCGAAGGGATTCTGATCCATAGCGAACTCCATAGTGGTGAGAGTATCGCTGTTGCGTCCGAGCTTTATGGCTCCGGAAACATCTCCGTCCTTGCCTGAAGCCGAAACGGAGAAGAAGATATCAGTGGTATCGGCAATGACATCCTCCAGTTCCTTGCCGCCCATGTTCTTTGCATAATCAAGAGCCTCAGCGGAAGGCTCGAACTTGAATGTCATATCAACGCTGCTTCCTGCGTTGAACCTGTCGATGTAGGCACGGTACCGATCCGCAGCCTGTTTAGCAATATCCTCCGTGTTCTCGGCATATACCCATTCGCTGTAGTTCTCCGGCGAGCTTACCCTCAGCTTCACCTGATTCTTTACCAGCGGAGAAAGATTATAGGCAGCAGCGCCGCCTCCGGCAGTAACGCCGAGTACCGCAGCAGTGATCGCCGCAACCTTTGCACCGGTCCTTCTGGGCGGTACGAGATCCACTCCGTAAACTGAATCATAATTGTTGAAATTGAATTCCTTGGCCATAAATACCCCTCCTGTAAAAATAAGACTGAAAGATAGTTTCCGACTCGTATTATGAAATAATCCATGATGTTATTGTACCACATTCATTGCATTCAGCTCTTCTTACGTGGTAACATGATTATATCACAGGTTCACGTGAACTTCAACCGTGAGTATGAGCCGGAAACAGCCTGATTCGGCCGAATTTTAAATATATCTCACTATATCTCACTAAATCTTAATATTTTTCTGTTTTTCAATATTATTCCCCTGTATATTCAATATTTATTCACTAAAAGGCGTCCCCTGCACTATATTATTCTAAATCCGTCGCCGGCAGGCGATACAGCAACTATTCATTATTCACTGAATACAAGATGAATAATGCCGCAGAAAAAGAGAAAGCCGCCCCATCCGGAACGGCCCTCTCCTATCTGAAAAGGTGTGTAGAGAATATCCGGAGCCCCGGAGGTACGTGGGACGCCGAAACGATTTCTATGTCAAGCAGGTGATGTGTGTGTTTCTCTCCTGCTGTGATTATATTATACCCTATCCGGCAGTGTATTGCAATAACACACCGATATCAGTCATGATACAAAACGGTATACGGATATATGCAGTTGATTACAAATTGTCTACAGCGGTAACTGCATGATTTCCGAATGATTACGCACCGGCAAGCATATACATTACTGTCCGCATCCATTTCAGGCAGACAGGAGTGATGATATGAAGACCCGGCCCGGACAGAGAGCAGTAATGCTCGGTCAGTACATTATAGAAAACAGAGCCACCGTGCGCAGCGCCGCACGTGAGTTCGGAGTATCCAAAAGCACAGTACACAAGGATGTCAGCGAAAGACTGAGAAAGGAAGACTATGCACTGTTCACCCAGGTGAGAAGCGTCCTCGATGTGAACAAGCAGGAGCGTCATATCAGGGGCGGCATGGCTACACGGAAGAAATACCGTGAGCTCGCCGAACACAGATGCGGCCGGCAGAAGAGCTGAGCCTCCCGCCGCCGCTATAAAAAACAGCATTCCCATGCGCGGCCGTTACTATTATATAATAAAGGCTCCGCACAGAAGTCCTTCCTCACTGTCAGCCTGCGGCAGGTGCGCCAAAGGCCTCCGGCGCCTTGTGAGGGAGGACTTCCGTATGCCCGGAGGAACCGGAGCTCTTCACGGGGCACCCCCACTCCGCTCAGGACACAGAGTCCGCTGCTATAAATATTGTATGCAGGAATCTAAGAATGCGGCAAAGAAAGAATTTGCAGAAGAGGTAATTTCTGGAAAATGAAAAACGCAGTAAAATCGTGAAATAGTAAGATAATGTGAGATATAATGTGATATATTCCGAAATCGTCCGGATTCGGCCGCATACAGCTCATAATCACGGTTGAAGTTCACGTGAACCTGTGATATAATCATATCATCACGTGAGAGGAGCTAAAGATTATGAATAATGAACAGAGAGTTTTCCCCGGAACCACAATCAAATACAACGATTCAGCAAGAGATCAGGCCTTTTCGGTCATCTCACCAATGCTGGAAGCTACAGGAGGAATTACTCTTTCGCAGCTTTCACGTCTTACCGGTCTTGAAGGTTCCACCATACAGAACTGGATCAAGAGAGGCTGGGTATCTCCTACCAGAGATAAGAAGTACTCCGAGCAGCAGGTGCTCAGGATACTGCTTATAAATATGCTCCGCGGAGCAATGACACTTGAGAACATCGCCAATCTTATGACCTATATCAACGGCGATGTTGAAGACACCTCGGATGACATCATTGAGGAAACAGAGCTTTACAACTGTCTTTGCAGGATAATCTTCGATGCCGATGATCAGTCCGCATTTGCCCCGGAGGAGGTCAGACAGCTGATACTCCATGAGATCGCCGGGCTTGACAAGAATGTCCGTGCAAACGGCGAAAAGCTCCAGAATGCGATGTTCGTAATGCTTATGGCATACCGCAGCGCAGTCCTCAGAAGCGAAGCTGACAGAATGATGGAGACAATATTCGGCAATACGCAGTCCGATAAATGAAAGGAAGGATAAATATGAAAAGCACTAACATCTCACACGCAGTTGCAGCAGATTACCAGAACGAAGAGACCGCAGCCATCTGCATACCCGCAGGGCTCACGCTTGGAATGTTTATCGGACTTGTAGTCGGGGAACTCGTATTCGCGAGCCTCGGCGCCGGAATGCTCGCAGGAGCAGCCGCCGGCACTATGATAGGCGCAGCGCTCATGGCAATGTGCCTCAGAAAGAAGGACAGCAGGAGATAACGCTGATCCGGCCCTTCATTCACACTACAGCGTTTCAGTATAAAAGGAGAACACATCATGGCAAGAATGGAAGAACTCAGGAAAGACGGCAGTGTTAAAAGGAGCCACGGCTGGTTAAAGGCCGGCGCATTTCTGATCGTCGCAGTACCTCTTGTTCTGAGCTCGTTCACCATCGTCCCCGCCGGACACACCGGCGTTATCCTTACTCTCGGCAAGGTCTCGGAGACATCCTACTCAGAAGGCTTCCACCTGAAGGTGCCCTTCGTGCAGCGTGTTGAGTCCATGTCGAATAAGATACAGGTCTATGAGACACCTGCTTCGGCAGTGTCCAAGGACCTCCAGTCTGTAAGCAGCAACATCGCAGTAAACTACAAGCTCGTATCGGACAAGTGTGCTGATATGTACAAGGGCTGCAGCGGAGACTATCAGACAGTCCTCGTTGCTCCGGCAGTACAGGAAAGCATGAAGTCGGTTACAGCAAAGTATACCGCCGAGCAGCTGATAACAGAGCGTGCCGCAGTCGGCGACGAGGTAAAGACCTCTCTCGACTCAAAGCTCAACGGCTACGGCATATATATCGAGAAGTTCAACATCGTGAACTTCGATTTCTCACAGGAGTTCAACAATGCTATCGAAGCAAAGCAGGTAGCAGAGCAGAACCTCCTGAAAACCAAGACAGAGCAGGAACAGGCAATAGTTATTGCCGAAGCCAATGCAAAGCAGAAGGTCATCGCAGCTAAGGCCGAGGCTGAAGCGATACTCGCAGAGGCACAGGCACAGGCAGACGCCAACAAGCTCCTTGAGGAGTCCCTCTCAGAAAAGGTCATCGCTTACGAGCAGATCCAGAAATGGGACGGCGTAATGCCTAAGGTTACCGGTTCAGACAGCGGCATGCTGATCGATATCGATCTCGACAGCCTCCAGCCTTCATCCGGCCATACAGCACAGCCCTCTTACACTGCTCCGGAGCCAGTTCCGGAGGGTGAATGACATAAATGATTCCTACTTACGATCAGCGCTCTGACGGGCGTTAGGTTTTCTCATCTGACTGTGATAGGGATAGCGGACCTTTGGAGTGGGGACTCCTGAAGAGGGGATCCGCATCAATAAAAATGTGCAGCGCCTTGGGGAAGGCGGCTGCACAAGGGGTTGCCGGCAGGCTCGCTGCCGGTATTATCCGGGTCTCTCCCGGAGATAAGGGATGAATTTGGCGTGAAGCGGAGGCGTTGGGGAACGTCTCCGCTTTACCTCTTTATCCGGTTTCACACTTTAAAGCCCTTGTCCCGGAAGCTGTCTATCAGCTCGCCGAGGATATGCGCATTCGTCTCTGAAACAGAATGCAGGAGGAGTATCTCTCCCCCGTGGGCAGAAGCGCTCAGCTTTGCAAGGCTCTCCGAAGGAGACGGCTGAGCATCGGTTTTCCAGTCAACATAGGCGCTGCTCCAGAACAGAGTCTTATAGCCGCATTCCCTTACGAGTTCAAGCGCCCGTTCGGAATACTCGCCGCAGGGACATCGGAAGTACTGCATCTCGTAGCCGTAGTTATCAAGGACGTATTCATGGAGGGACATTATCTCCTCCTTCGCCGCTTCTTCGGAAAGCTTCGGAAGGCTCGCATGAGTCATGCCGTGATTGCCGATCATGTGGCCTTCGTCTATCATACGCCTTACAAGCTCCTGTTCCCTGCGGGCATAGTCGCCCGTAAGGAAGAATATGGCCTTTACGCCCTTAGCCGCAAGGGTATCAAGTATCCCGGCGGTATAGCCGTTCTCGTAGCCCTGATCGAAGGTGATGATGATTCTGCTCCTGTCTTCCGACAGGGCGAAGGCATCAACTCCGGCGTAGCGGCTGTTGAACTGCAAAGCGCCCTCGGGACGGTTCTCACCGTCTACGGAAGTACCCTGACCATAACCGGTCACAGTGGTATCTGCCGCATATACCGGAGCGCAGGTAACTGCGGACGCCGTCAGAAGCGCTGCCGCAGCAGATAGCTTTTTCATCGGTCTCACCCTCCGTCTGCGGAATAGCTCCGCATTAGCAGTATGCCCGCAAGACGGGATCATATCAATGTAAACATTATCAAAAGGAGAAAAATTATGGAATTTATCGGGGAATTTATCACTGAAATGGTTTTTGAAGGCGCCTCAGAGGCGATACACAGCAAACGGATACCAAAGTATATCCGCTATCCGCTCACAGCCATGGTCATACTCTTCGTTGTCACCATCATAAGCGCCGTTATCACAGCGGGATTATCCATGCTTTCCACCCATATTCTCTGCGGAGTCCTGCTGACACTGTTCGGCACTCTCATGGCTTCACTCGCATCAAAGCACTTCAGCGCCGAGCTGCGGGCACTCAGGGAGGAGCACTCTGCCCCCGCCAATGAAGACAGGGCAGAATAAAACAAAAAGCTGTCCGCTTGCGGACAGCTTCTATGGACAGATCACTTGTTGCCGGAATCGCCTGATACAAGGTAGCTTCTTACAAGCACCTGCAGCAGCTCGTCACGGTCGATGTGACGGATGAGCGCTCTGGCATTGTTGTGAGTTGTTATGTAAGTAGGATCCTCAGAGAGAATGTAACCCACGATCTGATTTATGGGGTTATAGCCCTTTTCCTTGAGGGCATCATAAATGGTAGTGAGATTCTTCTTCATCTCCTGCTCTCTGTCCTGATTGACGGAGAAGGTCATAGTCTTATCGAACATACTTATCAGCCTCCTGAGGGAAATTGAGCCTCATCAGCAGCACCTGCGTCCTGCAATATAAAGCTACTATATATTATAACCTATATAGTATGATATTGCAAGGGTCAGAAAGTAATTTCACGCATTTGACTATATTTTTATCTTATATTTGTACATCTTTACCAAAGAATAATGATATTATGTACGGCGCACAGAGTACGCCGCGTATGATACTTACTGACAGCAGCCGTCTTTTCTTACGAAGCTGTTGCAGTCAGTACACTCAGGTACAGTCGGGTCAGCCTCATGAGTGCCGACAGAGATGCTGCCGAGAGAGCAGTAGCCCTCTGACGCGATGTTGTGCAGACACTGTGAAACGCTGCATCTGATACATTCGTTCTTTTCCATATCACTTTTCTCCTTAACTCTGGTTTTGCTCTTTGAGCTGTCTTTAGTATGGCTCTCAACCGGCAGTTTATTCATGGGCGGAAAACTTAACGGATTATTCATTGACAACTAAAATTATTTGTTGTATACTTATCTCATAACATGAAAGGGGTTATATCATGGGATTCATAGGCAATATTCTCTGGTTCATATGCGGCGGCATAATCGGCGGCATCGGCTGGCTCATCTATGGCCTGCTCTGGTGCATCTCCATCGTAGGCATCCCTGTGGGTGTACAGTGCTTCAAGTTCGCCGGACTTGCCTTCTTCCCCTTTGGCAAGGAAGTCGAGTACGGCGGCGGACCTGTCTCACTTATCTGCAATATAATCTGGCTGCTTACAAGCGGTATACCGCTGGCGCTCTTCCATCTGTGCGCCGGGGTGATCCTCGCCGTGACCATCGTAGGCATACCATTTGCCATGCAGATGTTCAAGCTTGCCAAACTGGCGCTGATGCCTTTCGGCAGCCATGTACGCTGAACCGGAGGAGGGGCATACCATCCAAGGAGGAAGAAAACATGAAAAAAGCATCAAGGATATCCTCGTTCCTTGCGGCAGCAGCATTCGCAGCGGCTGCAGCTGTTCCGTCTGTTCCGGTCATGCGCACTGAGGCCGCAGATGTGATACGCCTGGAATTCGAGGAAGGCAGCACCGAGGGAGGAAAGATATATACCGATCCCTCTGATGAGAAAATGGATCTGACCGGCTATTCGGGAAAAGGATACTCCTACCTCGACCAGAAGGGCACGACTGTCTCCGTTGAGGCAGATGTACCCGAGGAAGGGCTCTACGAACTGAGCATCTGCTACTGTGAGCCCTCTGATCCGAACAAAAAGGTCCAGTACCTCAACATCAACGGAGTGAATCAGGGTGAGGTAACTTTCCTGCACAATCTCGGGTTCGAGGAGACCTCCGGCGGCGTGGTCGCACTGAAGAAGGGCAAGAATACCATAGAGCTGAAGGCCTACTGGGGCTACTGCTACTACGACTACCTCACACTGAAACCCGCTGACAAGAGCATATCCGACTTAAAGCCCACCCGCACCCTTTCCAACCCGGATGCTTCGGATTCGGCCAAGCGGCTCTACTCCTACCTCTGCGACCAGTACGGAAACCATATCCTCTCCGGTCAGCAGGAGTACTGCGGCTCACATAACTACAACATCATGAACGACCCCGACAAGGTCTACATCAAGGACAACGAGGAGGAGTTCGAGTATATACAGGAGGTCACCGGAAAGCAGCCCGCCATACGCGGTATTGACTATCTGGTATACAACTCCGATGCCACATGGAATGATGACGCCGCTGAGCGCACCATCTACTGGGTAAAGAACCTTCACGGCATAGCCACCTGCACCTGGCACTGGAACGTCCCCTGCAACAAGGACAGGAAAGAGCGTGCCTTCTATCTCGAGCACACAGGCAACACTCCCTTCACCACCTTCAGCATATCCAAAGCCCTTGAGGAGGGCACCTGGGAGAACGAGGTGCTCATGGACGATATAAGGGCTATAGCCGAGCAGCTCACAAAGCTGAAAGAAGCTGATGTACCCATAATCTGGCGTCCCCTCCACGAGGCAGAGGGCGGCTGGTTCTGGTGGGGCGGCGAAGGCCCGGAGAACTGCAAGAAGCTCTATCGCCTGCTCTACGACCAGCTCACCAACGAGTACGGCCTGAACAATCTGATATGGGAATGGACAGGCTATACCTCCCCCGCATCAGCGGACTGGTATCCCGGCGATGATGTTGTAGATATGATAGGCTACGACAAGTACAACGGCACAGACGGCATACCCAATCAGAGCTCCATTGCCTCCACCTTCTACAGCCTTGTAAAGGGCGTGAACGGTGAGAAGATGGTGGCCATGTCGGAGAATGACTGCATCCCCTCACTGGAGAATCTTGTCAATGACAAGGCAGCATGGCTGTACTTCTGCCCCTGGTACAAGAACTACCTCACCGCAGAGATGTACAACCCACAGGACGAGCTGAAGAAGATATATACCAGCGAATACTGCATAACCCTTGACGAGCTGCCCGACCTCTACAGCTATCCCATCACGGGAGAGGAGCAGAAGCCTACGGAAAAGGCTACCGAAAAGCCCACCGAGAAGGCTACGGAGAAGCCCACAGCCGCAGTTGAGACCATGCCCGTCAACAAGCCTCCGCTGCTGCTTAAGTACGGCGATGCCAACTGTGACGACAAGATCAATGTATCCGATGCAGTGGCAGTGCTCCAGTATGTCGCAAACAAGGAGAAATACCCGCTCAGTGAGACCGGCATTATTAACGCCGATATCGACGGAGCCGAAGGCATCACCGGCACTGACGCCATTGTGATACAGAAGGTGGATGCTGACCTTATCAGCGCCTCAGATCTCCCCCTCACTCCCGCAAAGTAAAAACAATACCCGCAGACAGTCGGCAGACTGCCTGCGGGTTTATTCTTTTATCAGATAAAGCCGATGGCTCTCGGCTTTTTGCTGTTCATGCTGCCGAGATCCTTCTCCGAGGATGCAAGGCTGAAATCCTCAGCCGTGAGGGTGCTGCAGGGCTCTCCTGACATCTGTGAGCGGAGCACTGCCTTGCCCCATGTCCTCTCATAAAGATTGCGGACATACCTGGCGTTGCTGAAATCCTTGCGATCCATTATCTCATCGGGAAGCTCGTCAAAGAAGCTCTTTACAGCCTTCTCAAAGGCTTCATCGAAGCTGAAGCTCTTCCTTGCCATGGTGAGGAAGATATCACCGAGCTGCCCGCGGGTATAATTCGGGAAATCTATCTGGAAGGGCATACGGCTCGCAAGACCGGTATTGCCGTGCATCAGGCTCTCCATCTCGTCAGGATAGCCGGCCATTATGACCATGAAATCACTGCGGTGGTTCTCCATTTCGGCAACAAGGGTGTCAAGCGCCTCCCTGCCGTAGTCTGCGGTGCTGTATCCCTCGTCGCGGTAGAGGGAATAGGCCTCGTCGATGAAGAGTACGGAGCCGTAGGCATCACGGCATATCGCAGCGGTCTTCGGCGCAGTCTGTCCGACGAAGCGTCCGCAGAGGTCGCGTCCGCTGTACTCGAAGAAGCTGCCGTTCCTGAGAACACCCTTCTCCTTGAGTATCTTGCCTATGATACGTGCAACTGTGGTCTTTCCGGTACCCGGATTGCCGACGAAGCGCATATGTATACAGGGTACCTCCAGGGAACTGTTCTCCTTGCCGGCGATGATCTGTGCGACTATCTCCTCGACACGCTTCTGTATCTCCTCCATGCCCACAAGTGCAGCAAGCTCCTCAGAGCCGGTAAGGCCGCTGGTGCTGCCTTCGACGAGACCGTTTATATCTCCCGCACGGATGACTGCATCATCCTTGCCGCAGCGCGCATCTGAGAGCTGCTTTGTGTATATCATCTCGTTGATGACCTTGCTTACGGTATTGATACCGTAGAATCTGCCGTCATTCTTCTCCTCGGTTATACGCTCACGGTACACATCCCTTGCCGCCTCATCCATAGTGAAGCCGTTCTCTGTGAGAAGCCTCTCCGCAAAGTCATCAAGCTCGGCGGGGCTGTAGGGCACTACGGAGAGATCCCGCACAAACATAAGATCATTGAGGGATTCGTGTATGGAATGGAGTATATCCTTCTCCACGAAGGGAACACGGAAGAACACGATATTTCCGCCGTCATGACCGCTGACAGTGCGCAGGAAGCGGCGGAACTCCTTATCGTCCGTCTTACCCATCCATTCGGAAATATCTATGCAGACAACACGGCTCGTGCTGTGCTCACCGAAGCAGCTGAGTGCCTTGGCAAAGGGATTCTCCTGACTGTTCTCCCCCGCCGGAGGGCCGAGCTTTACCTCTGTCATCTTCCTGCCGGAGGTGAATTTCGCAAGCCCCTTCTCCTCGAGGAACTCCGCAAAGAGCCTGAGGCAGGTGGAAAGCCCGCAGCCGTCGTTGATAGATACAAGGTAGCAGCGGCTCGTGAAGGTGCCTACAGTGCCGTACTTCTTCAGCAGCGGCGCAACAGCGGAGCATTCACGGACGAGCTCCTTGAAATCCGTCATGCCGATGAGCTTTTCTATCTTGGATTCAGCAGTCTCCTTTATTACGGGAGCGTCCTTTTTATCCGGAGCGGTTTCCTCAGGAGCCTCCTCCGCAGCAGCAGGCTTCTTCCCTGTCTTCCTCGGAGCAGTCTTCTTTTTAGGCTTCGGCTCCTCGGGGATGACGTTCTTCTCTGTCAGACCGACGGTAAAGAAGCCGGAGTCATCGGGATAGAGGGATTCCACTATCCGGCGTATGCAGCTTATGGTGTTATCCGAATCCTCGTCCGCAGTCACATAGCCCTCGCAGCTTGCAAGGGTAAATGTTGTTATCTCAGCGGCAAGGTCCTTTTGCAGCCTTTCGATGATACGCTTCACCGGGAGTTCGTCGTCCCCCTTGTGGGCGAGCACCCATTCCGGCGATATGGTTATCTCAAAGGCAGTATACTTATTTTTATCCATGATGATACCTCGTTCATATTAACAGTACCTCAATTATAGCACAGCACGGCAGAGCGTGTCAATCCTATCTTCACTCGTAGTTCCCGCCTGCGCCGTTTTCTCCAAACTTTTTCTTTACAAACCAGCCGTTATCTGCTATAATGTATTATGTATAAATGTATATCCGGAAAGAGGTAAACTATGGCAAACGACAAGATCAGAAATTTCTGTATTATAGCACATATAGATCACGGTAAGTCAACTCTGGCTGACCGTATACTCGAGCTGACAGAGACCGTTGCGGTCAGGGATATGGAGGATCAGCTCCTTGACAATATGGATATTGAGAGGGAAAGAGGCATAACCATCAAGGCCCGTGCAGTAAGGCTGAAATATACCGCAAAGGACGGCGAGGACTACATCTTCAACCTCATCGATACCCCCGGCCACGTTGACTTCAACTATGAGGTATCCCGTTCCCTTGCAGCCTGCGAGGGCGCTATACTGGTAGTAGACGCTTCACAGGGCATCGAGGCCCAGACCCTTGCCAATACCTATCTTGCCATAGAGCATGACCTTGAAGTCGTGCCTGTAGTAAACAAGATAGACCTCCCCTCTGCCGACCCCGAGAGAGTATGTGCTGAGGTGGAGAACGTGATCGGCATCCCCGCTATGGATGCTCCCCGCATCTCAGCAAAGCTCGGCACCAATATACAGGAGGTGCTTGAAAGGGTAGTTACCGATATCCCGGCACCCCAGGGCGACCCGGAGAAGCCTCTCAAGGCTCTTATATTCGACAGCTACTATGACTCCTACAAGGGCGTAATCATCTATGTCCGTGTCAAGGAGGGCAGAGTAAAGGTCGGCGACAATATACGTCTCATGGCTACAGGAGCAGTATTCACCGTAGTCGAGGCCGGATGCATGGACGCAGACAGCCTTATCAACAACGGCGTTCTTGAAGCCGGAGAGGTAGGCTACATCGCCGCATCAATCAAGTCCATCGGCGATACACAGGTGGGCGATACCGTCACCAACAATGACTTCCCCTGCGATGAGCCCCTTCCCGGCTACCGCAAGGTAAACCCCATGGTATTCTCCGGTATCTATCCGGCAGACGGCGCAAAGTACGGCGACCTCCGCGATGCCCTTGAAAAGCTCCAGCTGAACGATGCCTCCCTCTCCTTCGAGCCCGAGACATCAATCGCCCTCGGATTCGGCTTCCGCTGCGGCTTCCTCGGCCTGCTCCACATGGAGATAATACAGGAGCGACTCGAACGCGAATACAACCTTGACCTTGTCACCACGGCACCGTCAGTTATATACAAAGTCACATTCACCAACGGTGAGGTACAGTACATCGACAACCCCACCAACTATCCCGACCCAGCTCTCATATCCGTTGCGGAGGAGCCTTTAGTGAAGGCAAGCATCCTCAGCCCCTCTGATTATGTGGGAAATATCATGGAGCTCTGTCAGGACAGACGTGGAGTATTCAAGGATATGCAGTATCTCGATGATACCCGTGTGGAGCTGCATTACGAGCTGCCCCTCAACGAGATAGTATACGATTTCTTCGATGTGCTGAAATCCCGCACCAAGGGCTATGCCTCCTTCGACTACGAGCTGCTCGGCTATGCCCCCTCCAAGCTCGTGAAGCTGGATATCCTCCTCAACGGCGAGATAGTGGATGCCCTGTCCTTCATCATCCATGCGGACAAGGCCTATGCCCGTGCAAGGAAGATAGCTGAGAAGCTCAAGGAGAACATCCCGCGCCAGCTCTTCGAGGTACCTATACAGGCAGCCATCGGCGGCAAGATAATCGCCCGTGAGACCGTAAAGGCCATGAGAAAGGACGTACTTGCCAAGTGCTACGGCGGTGATATCACACGTAAGAAGAAGCTGCTCGAAAAGCAGAAGGAAGGAAAGAAGCGTATGCGCCAGCTCGGTACCGTAGAAGTACCGCAGGAGGCGTTCATGAGCGTACTCAAGCTTGATTCGTAAGGAGGAAGGCTTATGGTCTATGACTATACCGTTCTCGGAGCGTCAGGGCTCTTCATGCTGCTGTCGCTTCTGAGCGTAATAACAGAGCCCCTGCTGAACCGTGACAAGGCCGCAGGACGTGCGTTCCGGAAAATGCGCATAAATATGCGGGAGACGGGGCTGATACCTTTCATCTTCATCGCCGGCATCGTACTCCTTATGGGCAGGGCTGTCCACAGGGCGCCCTTCATATCCCGTGATATGATGTGGATATGGATAGCTGTCGGCGTATTCGCTGCAGCTCTGTTGCTGCTGCACTGGTTCAGGGTATTCCGCCCCCTCAGGAGCAAGAGATATTCCCACGTCAAAAAGCTCGCCTTTCTCAGCCATAAAGCCGGTCTTATGACAGAGAGCAGGCTCCTCCGTGAAGCTCCGCCAGCCCGGGAGCTCACTCCCCTTGAAGCAAACGATAAAGAATAAGGAGATATACAAATGAGTATTTATACCTGTCCCCACTGCGGGAAGAAAACGTTCAATCCTCTGAGCAAGGCCCTCGCCGGACAGCTCAATTCAAGAGGCAAGCCCTGCAAGGAATGCGGAAGGCTCTGCGTAAACGGCAATGGTGCTACCATCTTCAATGCGATCTACTGCGTTATAGTATTCGTGCTCGTGGTCCTCGTCTACCTGAGAGCACCTGACTGGGAAACAGTCTATACGGAGGGCTTCCTGTACAATGTCGCAGGACTTGAGATCCTTGTCGAGATCATCCTGATACTCTCCCTGATCTTCGTGCCCAGGCTCGTCAACGCTTTCTTCTTCAAACTCACACCTGCCATAAAGAAGGACTTCAACAGATGAACACGCCTCTGCACGGCGGTCTCGGGATATACATACACGTACCGTTCTGCGCCGTAAAATGCGGCTACTGCTCCTTCTGCTCAGTCGGCTGGAGCGGCACAAAGGCAGAGGGGTACGTACAGGCAGTCCTCAGGAATATCCGTGACTGCTCCGATACCTCCCGTCCGGCTGATACAGTATACTTCGGCGGCGGAACTCCCTCGCTGCTCCGCCCGGAGCAGATCGCTGAGATAACAGGGGAGCTCCGCCGCTGTTTCGCTGTCACGGAGGATGCCGAGATAACCCTTGAAGCAAATCCCAATACTCTCTCGTCGGAGCGTCTCACAGGATACCTTGAAGCCGGCATAAACCGGCTCTCCATAGGCGTTCAGTCCATGGACGACGATGAGCTCCGCCTCCTCGGCCGCAGGCACACCTCCGCCCGCGCGGAAAGAGCAGTCCTCGATGCTGTGAATGCAGGCTTTGAGAATATCTCCTGCGACCTCATGCTCGCCCTGCCCGGACAGACACCGGAGAAAGCAGAGCGCTCTGCGGATATGCTTGCCTCACTGCCCATACAGCATATCTCCGCCTATCTGCTCAAAGTCGAGGATGGTACTCCATTCCAGAGCAGAGGTATGGAGGAAAGACTGCCGGATGAGGACGAAACATCGGATATATACCTGAGGACGGTAAAGCGCCTTGAATCTCACGGCTTCATGCAGTATGAGATATCGAACTTTGCCCGCCCCGGCTATGAGAGCCGCCACAATGACCGCTACTGGCTCTGTGAGGACTATATCGGCATCGGCCCCTCGGCACATTCCTGCTGCGGCGGGAGAAGATATGCCGTACCGCCGGATGTTGACCTCTTCATCTCCTCCCCTGCACAGATAACCGAGGTCACGGACGAAAATCCCTGTTCGCCGGAGGAGATAGTCATGCTTGCGCTCCGCCTTAAATGCGGCCTCGACCTCAGGAGGGTGGAGAGTATACGCGCCGGCATAGAAAAAAAGATACCGGCACTTGTCAGCGCCGGTCTGTGTGTATTTGACGGGCAGACCCTCGCACTTACTCCGGAGGGCTTTCTCGTCTCGAATTCTGTCATAGCACATCTTATATGATCCCGCGCAACAGGGAGTTGCTTGCGCTCCGTATCGTACCATGATATAATATGACTGAGGTGATGAATATGTCCACAAAGGATATCATACTGGAACTGCGCACAAAGAAAGGTCTCTCTCAGGAGGAGCTTGCCGGAAAGGTCTTCGTTACCCGTCAGGCAGTATCACGCTGGGAGACAGGCGAGACCGTCCCCGGCACCGAGACCCTGAAGCTGCTCTCGGCGCTTTTCGATGTCTCCATCAACACTCTGCTGGGCTCACCGAGAAAGCTGATATGTCAGTGCTGCGGTATGCCACTCGATGATACTACGCTCAGCCGCGAGCCCGACGGCTCCTTCAATGAGGAGTACTGCAAATGGTGCTATACCGACGGCAGATTCGCCTACAGCTCCATGGAACAGCTCATCGACTACCTTGCAGAGCATTTCTCCGGCCCCGACCGTTCGCCGGAAGAGGTGCGTACCTACTTCTCTCAGCTCCTTCCCAGCCTTTCTCATTGGAAAGAGAACTGAGCCTAACCGAGAAGCTCCTTCCGCAGCTGCGTGAGGAGCTTTTTTTCGCGCCTTGATACCTGCACCTGAGTCATACCGAGTACAGCAGCCGTTTTCGACTGAGTGAGCCTGCGGAAGTATCTCAGCTCAAGCAGAGTACGGTCGCTTTCGGGAAGGGCACCCATGAGCTGACGGAGAGCGAGCCTGTCCGTTATGGCCTCATCCGGAGCCTCAACGGGTATATCCAGCTGCCCGCCCTCATCGTCCCCTTCACGGGCTGAGGTGAGGGACAGCACCGGCTGACTCACACAAAGAGCCTCCGCTACCGCCTCCGGAGTCTCGCCGGACAGCTCCGCAAGCTCAGACACTGCCGGCTCACGGCCTGCATTCTGTCTTATCTCCTCACTAAGCCGCTGTATCCTCATGGAGAGCTCTTTAAGGCTGCGGCTTACCCGCACGCTGCCCCCATCCCGGAAAAGGCGCTTTATCTCACCGAGTATGACGGGAACGGCATAGGTAGAGAACTGCACTCCCCTGCTCGTGTCAAAGGCCCTCACCGCCTTGACGAGCCCGAGACAGCCGGCGGAGTAGAGCTCCTCATACTCTATGCCGCGGTTGCGGAAGCGGTTTGCGCAGAGGTGGACGAGCCCAAGGTTGTCCTCGGCGGCAGGCGCCTTTGTCTCAGTCATCATGGGCGGCAAGCCTCTTGCGCATGGTGACTGTTGTACCCCTTCCCACCTTGCTGCGGACGGAGAGCCTGTCCATAAATGATGACATGACCGAGAAGCCCAGTCCGGAGCGTTCCTCCTCCGGCGCTGTAGTATAGAGCGGCTCCATAGCCTTCTCCACATCCTCTATGCCGCATCCGGCATCCTTCACACGGATGTATATCTCCCTTCCGGCAAGCAGCTTCACCGTCAGCTCCACCTTTCCCTTTGTTCCTCTGTAGCCGTGTACTATGGCGTTCGTCACCGCCTCCGATACAGCCGTCCTCACATCGGACAGCTCCTCGACAGTCGGGTCGGCCTGGGTCATGAATGCCGATACCACTGCTCTTGCCGCCGCCTCGTTCACTGACAGCGAAGGCATACTGAATCTTATCTCATTGATTACTTCCATGATCTCCTCCTTGTTATCATCTTATCTTTACTATCCGCTCAAGCCCCGAGAGCTTCAGCACTCTCCGGATATAGGGCTGCGGATTGTGTATCTCGAGCCTGCCGCCGCACTCCCGCAGAAGCTTGCTGCGTCCCATGATGAGCCCGACCCCCGAGCTGTCCATAAAGGTTATCCCGCCGAAGTCCATGGCCATGAGCTCCGGCTGCATGGTGATTATGAACCTGTCCAGCTCTGCCCGCATATCCCTTGCGGAATGGTGGTCTATCTCGCCGCTGAGAACAGCGATAGCCGCGCCGTTCTCGCTCCTTATATCTATTCCCATGTTTATACCTCCTTTTTCAATACCCATTATACCCTCATCCCTCTGCGGAAAATGTCGGAATCTGCGGCTGTCCTGCGATAAGTTGCCGTATATACCGCCGAAACCAGTACCTTCCGGCAGTATTTTGTTGAAAATGCCGTATTATGCAAATAATCTTGACTTTGCGGCTGATATGTGAGATAATTATAGCATCTGAGTTTAAAGGAGAATGACTATGTTAAAGCATTACATCATCATGTTTATCATATCAATGGTACCCCTCGTCGAGCTGAGAGGTGCCGTACCCTACGGAACAGCTGCCGGTATACCCTGGCAGCAGTGCCTTATCATCTGCATGATAGGAAATATGATACCCGTCCCATTCATATATCTCTTCGCAAGAAAGATACTTGAATGGGGCAAGGATAAGCCCTATATAGGCAAGTTCTTCACATGGTGCCTTGAGAAAGGACACAAGGGCGGCGAAAAGCTCCAGGAAAAGGCCGGCAGAGGCACTTTCTGGGCTCTCCTCCTCTTCGTGGGCATCCCCCTTCCCGGCACAGGCGCATGGACAGGCACTCTCGCAGCAAGCATACTTGATTTCGGCTTCAAAAAGAGCACTCTTGCCGTACTTCTCGGCGTGCTCCTTGCAGGAATAATCATGACTGTAGTAAGCCTTACAGCAAAGGCCGGAATATCACTTTTCTGAAAAACTGCGGCCGGTTATGTATAAAGATATTCAATATCATGCGGTGCATCTGAATGTGCCGCATTTCTTGTTATACCGGACATTTTCTGACACTTTGATGTCAACAGCGGACAACATCGCCACTAACGGAAAAAACTATAAGAAAAAGCAACTTAATGCTAAAATTAATATTGACAAATGATTAAAATTCTTATATACTTATATATATAGGATTAACCTCATGAAGGTGACATGAAGAACATAAAAACCGGAGTTATAAAAAAATAAGAGAGGGCTCCGGACAAGGGTAAAGGCAGTGATGCACAGGGGCGGCTGTACATATCAGGCCGCAGGCGGATCCTGTGTTATTCTGCCGTGGATGAAAATAAAGGGTGAGTGAAAGTATATGAAACAGACATTATGTAAGTTCAAGTTCCGGAAAATCATGCTTGCGGTAGCCGATGCATTTATCGTAGCCATCGCAGGACTTATCTCAAATTTTATTCTGACAGCACTGAATGACGGGGTCACGAATCATTCGCTTCTGATCACGCTTATCGTTTCGGTCATAACCTGCTTCGGAGGTCTGTTTATCTTCGGAGCCTACAACAAGCTGTGGAGGTATTTCAACTCTAAGGACTATCTGTCCTGTGTCAACGGTGTACTGACCGGCATTGCGGTATCCTGTGCATTCATATTCATACTGCACAACGAGGTACACCTGCGTTTCACCGTGCTGCATACCTCCCTGATAATAATCGGCATCTGCGCCTTCAGACTCATATTCAAGACGACCTTCATAGAGCTCACGAATGTGGGAAAGGCTGAGGCCAAGTACAAGAGAACAATGATGATAGGCGGCGGACAGGCCTGCCGAATGCTCCTGAAGGAGATACACAATGCGCAGACCTCCCCCTATTCCGCAGACAAGCGCTCAGCCATGTTCGATCCTGTCTGCATAATAGACGATGCCCCCGAAAAACTCGGGCAGTTCGTACATGACGTACAGATAGTCGGCACCACATACGAGATACAGAAGTTCGTCGATGAGATGGACATAGAGCAGATCATCTTCTGCATCCCCTCCTGCCTTGAGGAGGAGAGAAAGAGGATACTTGACATCTGCTCCAAGACTGATGTACCGGTAAAGGTCATCCCCTTCATCGGAAACCTCATCTTCGACGAGGCCAACCCCAGCCTGCTCGGTCAGGTTCGTGACATCAAGGTGGAGGACCTCCTCGGCAGAGAGCCCATCAGGTTCGACAACAAGGATATCAAGGAATTCATCGGCGGAAAGGTCTGCATGGTAACAGGCGGAGGCGGCTCCATCGGTTCAGAGCTCGTCCGTCAGATAGCCAAGTACCACCCCAGACAGATAATCATCGTTGATATCTGCGAGAACTACGCCTATGACATACAGCAGGAGCTCCGCATGGAATACGGCACCGACCTCGATCTCGTGGTAAGGATAGCCTCAGTCAGGGATTATTTCCGGATGGATCAGATCTTCCGTAAATTCAAGCCCGATATCGTTTTCCACGCCGCTGCCCACAAGCACGTCCCCCTCATGGAGGACAGCCCCATGGAGGCCATCAAGAATAACGTCATCGGCACATTCAATACAGCCACCCTTGCACAGTTCCACAATGTTGAGACCTTTGTAATGGTATCCACAGACAAGGCTGTAAACCCCACCAACGTAATGGGCGCTTCCAAGCGCTGCTGCGAGATGATAGTACAGTACCTCTCACAACAGCCCGACTGCCACACCGAATTCGTTACCACACGCTTCGGCAATGTGCTCGGCTCCAACGGCTCTGTAATACCCATATTCAAGCGCCAGATAGAAGCAGGAAGACCTGTGACCGTAACTCATCCCGATATCGTAAGATACTTCATGACTATCCCTGAGGCAGTAAGCCTCGTTATGGAAGCCGCAGCCATCGCTCACGGCGGAGAGATATTCGTCCTTGATATGGGTCAGCCCGTCAAGATCGTCACCCTTGCAGAGAACCTTATCCGTATGTACGGCAAGGTGCCCTACAAGGATGTCAAGATAGAATTCACAGGTCTCCGCCCCGGCGAGAAGATAAAGGAAGAGCTCCTTATGAATGAGGAGGGCCTCCAGAAGACAAACAACAAGCTCATCTTCATCGGCAAGCAGATAGAGATCGAACCGGAGTCCTTCATCCACGACCTCACGAACCTGCGTGATGCGGCCAAGACAAACGATGCTGCTCTCACTGCAGCAGCTCTCCATAAAATGGTGCCAACATTCGTGACACCTGAGGAATACAACAATCAGTATCTTGTGACAGCATGACAGACACTGTCGTATGAAAGGATGATCACCAATGGACAATAATACCTATTCTATAAAGGATATCATACACTTACTGCTCAGCCATATATGGATAATAATCCTGATAACTATACTCGGCGGCGCAGGAGCCTATGCCTTCTCAAAGCAGATGCTCCCCCTTGAGTATTCATCCCATATCACCATGTATGTACAGAGCTATACCGGCATCGTTGAGAACGGCAACGCCGTAAACAACATCAGCAATTCAAAGCAGCTCGTTAACACCTACATGGAGGTACTGAAGGACGATGCTGTTATGAACGCAGTCGGCGAGGAACTCCAGAAGCAGTTCAACCAGGATGTCCTCTCCGAGAATTTCCAGCTTGCCCCCGACGGCAGCATCAGACCTGCCTCCCTCCGCAGCTGCATAAACATCTCAGCCGTTACAGACACCTCCGCCGTCAAGCTCGTTGCCACGACAAAGAATGCCGCACTCGCAGCTGCTGTCTGCAACAACCTCACAAAGGTCGCTCCTCAGTACGTTGAGGATGCGGTAGGCGTAGGCTCCATCAATACCATCGATACCGCAAAGGTTTACAACACCCCGGTAGCCCCGAATGTTCCCAAGAATACGGCAATGGGCATGGCAGCAGCTTTCATGCTCATCACCATGCTGATATTCATAATCGATTTCTTCGATAACACAGTCAAGGATCCCGATACTCTCAGCAGCCAGTACAAGAAGGCTATCATAGGCGAGATCCAGCACATGGAAGAGGGAAAGAAGAAGAACCGCAAGTCCGAAGTAGACGGGCATATCAAGCTCACGGACGCCGATGTCCCCTTCCACATCGTGGAAAGCTACAAGTCCATACGTACCAACGTTACCTTCGCGCTTTCAACGGTGGAGAGAAAGATATTCGCAGTCTCCTCCTCATCCCCCAATGAAGGAAAATCCACGATCGCATCCAATATTGCCATTGCTCTTGCACAGGGCGGCAACAAGGTACTGCTCATCGATGCAGATATGCGCAAGAGCGTTATCCACAGGATATTCGATCTTACGAACAGAACAGGCCTCTCCTCCGCTATCAGCAGGATGAACGACCTCCACGACTGTATCCACAAAGACGTTATGGACAACCTCGATATCATGACCGCAGGCCCTATACCGCCCAATCCCTCGGAGCTCCTTGCTTCCGAGAATATGCGCGAGGCTCTTGATATCCTCGATAAGGAATATGACATCATTGTTATAGATACTCCCCCGATAAACATCGTTACCGATGCCATGGAGCTTGCAAAGCTCCTCTCCGGCCTCTTCCTTGTAGTACGCCACAGAAGGACCACATTCGAGGACGTAGACGATGTTATCAAGAAGGTCGAGTTTGCAAACTTCAACCTTCTCGGCTTCATTATAAACGATATCAAGCTCAAGAACGGTATATGCTCCAAATTCGGCAAAAACAAGAACTACTACAAGAACGGCTACGGCTACGGCTACTACGGCTCAAAGCCCTCATCTGATGATTTCAGCCTTAAGACAAAGAAAGAAACCACTAAAGAAAGCACTAAAGAAACCACTGATACATCCGCTTCAAAGGATAAGCCAAAGTCCGGCGAAGGAAGTAGCAAGAAAAGCACCAAATCAAAGAAGGAAGAAAAATAAATGCTGACAGAATACCACTGCCACATACTCCCCGGCATCGATGACGGCGCCAAGGACGCAGAGCAGTCTGCCGAAATGGCACAGATGATGAAGGCGCAGGGCGTCGAAAGGCTCATCGCCACACCGCATTTCTATGCACACCGTGAAAAGGGCATCGAGGCCTTCCTCGAAAAGAGACAGGCCGCATACGAGAAGATAAAGGAAAATCTCCCTTTCCGGGAGGTACATCTCGGAGCTGAGGTCGCAATAGAGCACGGCATCTCGGAGCTGAACGGCATCGAAAAGCTCGCCATAGAAGGCACAAGGATCATCCTGCTTGAGCTCCCCTACAGGCCATACGAGCGCTGGATGTCGGAGGAGATACACAATATCGCAGCGGAATTCAGGCTCAGGGTAATGCTTGCACACGTGCACAGGTACCTTGAATACTACAGCAAGGAGGAGATGGAGACCATCCTCTCCGCCAACGCCATCATGCAGATCAATAACGAGGCCTTCAGAAGCTGGAAGGAAAAGCGGCTCGCAAAACGGGTGATCAGCAGCCATGAATGCTTCGCCTTCGGCAGCGATGCACACAATACCGGAAACCGCAGGCCGAACTGGGATCTGCTCCGGAAGAAGGCAAAGCCGGAGGATATCGCAAGATCGGATGGGATGTTCGATAAATACCGCATATAAATACTTACCCCTGACCGTCAGCGGTCAGGGGTTTTTATGTGCCGGATAACACACAAAAGGCAGGGCATAACGCCTGCCTTCAGACTGTCAAAAAACCTATATCTATTAAAGGGACGCCCTCTCTTGCAGGGCGT
>CAMKMD010000044.1 GCA_946413815.1 uncultured Ruminococcus sp. | reverse complement strand
CCTTTACGTCCTCCAGTGATGTGCCGTCCAGATTTGTGATCGTCAGCTTTGCGCCGGGAAGCTCTGCTGTTCCCTCGCCTGCGATCTCAACCTTGCTTATGGTTGCTTCGATCACCTTGTCTGTGAGGTCGAGCTTCTCAAGTACTTCATCATTGACCTTTACTGTGCCGTCCTCGCTTACCTCGAACGGGATCTTTGTGGTCTTTGCATAACCCAGAGGTGCTGTGTCCTCGATCAGCTCGTACTCGCCTGCCGGCAGTCCGCTGAGGCTGGAATCCTCTGTGCCTGAGATGAACGTTACTGTCTTTGCGTCTTCGTCAACTACGTAGGTATCTGCTGTAGGCTTATCCTCTGTTGACTTTGTCAGGCCTTCGATCTCTACCTTGCTAAGGTCGATGTCATCGGTACCTGTGTACTTAACTACGAGTACAGCACCATCAAGGTTCTCACTCTTACCGTTTGTGATCTTATTCTTGCTGATCACTACGGGTACAGTAGTTGTTGTGGTAACTGTTGTTGTCTCAGTAGTTGTTGAAGTAACGGATGTTGTAGGCTTTGTAGTCACTGTAGTTGCCTTTGTGGTAGGCTTCTCAGTAACTGTGGTTGTTGTGGTTGTGGTTGTTGTAGTTGTTGTAGAGACTGTTGTTGTCTCTGCCTCAGTAGAAGTTGTCTTCTCTGTGGTAGTTGTTGTTGCAGTTGTAGTCTCTGTTGTGGTCTCGGTTGTCGGGCCGCCTGTTGTTGTAGCAGAGGTTGTTTCTGTTGTTGTCTCCTCGACTACTCTCTCTCCGTCGCTGACTGTGATCTTGTTGCTGTCAACGATCTCCATCGATCCGTTCTCGTCCTCGACCTTTGTGGGTGCTGTCTTTACAAGTCCGTTCTCTACTGTGAACTCGAGTACGCTGTCTGTTACTGTGTATGTAACTCCATCCACCTCGAACTCGCTTCCTGTTTCCTTCAGTGTATAATCACCGTCGGGCAGGTTTGTGATCTTCTTGGCGGTCTCTCCCGATGTCCACTTGATGGACTTGTTGTCTTCGCTCAGATCTGCGTCATTTGTCTGGCTCAGGTCTGTGCCTTCCTCTGCGGGCTTTACAAGTGTGAGGGTAAGCTCGGCTCCGGGAAGCTCTGCCTCGCCGCCTATAGCTGTCTTGCTGATCTCAATTACTGAGTCATCTTCCATTACTATAGCCTTTGCCTCTTCATCGTACGCCTCTGAGGTTATTGTTCCGTCTTCGTTCAGGGTGAATGCTATCTTCTCTGCCTTCTCGTAGCCCTCCGGTGCTGTGAGCTCTCTGAGGATGTACTTGCCTGCAGGAAGTCCGATGATCTCGGATGCTGTCTCTCCTGATACGAATTCTACCATTGTCTTGCCGTCGTACTCGTCATTCTCGCTGCTTATTGCAGTTACCTTAAGACCAGTTCCGCCGCCTGTGATGCTTATGATGTCCTTTACCTTTGTAAGGTCTACTGTGCTGTCAGCTGAGATTATCTGGAGGGTTGCTCCCGGAAGCTCCTTGCTGTTGGCTGCGATCACCTTACTGATAGGTGTTGTTGTGAGTTCGTCTGTGAGTGTCAGCACTCCGTCAACCATATCCTCGCTGTTTACTGCTGTTACGGTATAATCTGTACCGTCTTCTGTCAGCTCGATTGCGAAGTCGATGGATGTATCCTTGGTATAGCCAAGAGGTGCTGTATCCTCTGTGAGTGTGTAATTGCCTGCGGGCAGGTATCTGATCTCTGTCTCACTGTCGCCTGAGAAGTATGTGATGCCTGTTGCACTTACTACATACTCATCATTGCTTGTGGGAAGAGTTGTTACCTTCTTCAGCTCAACGCCGTCTCTTACGAGTACTACGTTTGTGAGATCCTGTCCGTCCTTTGCGGTAACTGTGAGCTTTGCACCGGAAAGTTCCTTTGCTTCAGCTCCTCCTGCCTCTGCAGCAGCCTTCTTGCTGATCGTTGCTGTAACAGCCTCGTCAGTGAGCTCTGCTGTTGAAGGTCCGTCTGTTACCTTGCCCTTATCGATCGTGAAGTCAACTGTGGTCTTTGTTACAAGATATCCCTCAGGTGCTGCCACTTCCTTCAGCGTGTACTGACCGTCTGTGAGATTGCCCACAGTTACGTTGTCATCACCCGTGATGAATGTGAGAGTATCGCCGTCTACCACGTATACGTCATACTTGTTCTCGTCCGTGATCTTGTCGGCCTTTGTTCTGCCGGATACTGTAACTTCATCAGAGATCGTTCCTGACTTTATTGTCAGTGAGAGCTCTGCGCCCTTGACCTGCTTGCCTGCGATATCCTTCTTGGATATGACCATCTCGCCCTTTCTGGTATCGAGCATTGTGATCTTTCCGCCGGCAGTTTCGTCATTCTCAGCTGTATCGGTCTTTGCATACTCATTTGATACATTGGTTATGCTGCCGTCCACGCCGATCGTGAAGCTGATAGTCTCAGCCTTGTTGTACTCTTCGTCCGGTGTCTGCACCTCTTCGAGAGTGTAGTTGCCTGCGGGCAGTGCGGAGAGTACAGTGTCTGTCTTGCCTGAGATGAAGCTGATGCTGTTTCCGCTCTGCTCAAGCTTTGTCTTGTCTGAACCCTCACCCAGAGCAACCTTGACGCCCTCGAGTGATGTTCCGTCTGTGTTTGTGATAGTGAGCTTAGCGCCGGGAAGTTCTGCTGTACCTGTACCTGCGATCTCAACCTTGCTTATGGTTACTTCGATCAGCTTGTCTGTGAGGTCGAGCTTTTCCTTCTCTTCGCCGTCTGATGTTATCGTTCCGTCCTTTGCCAGATCAAACTTGACTGATGTATCCTTTGTGTAGCCAAGAGGAGCTGTATCTTCGATAAGCTCGTACTTGCCTGCCGGCAGTCCTGTGATAACTGTATCAGAAGAACCGGATACGAATGTGACTGTGTTGTTTGTGTCATCGACTACATAGGTGTCAGCCGAAGCCTCTCCCTCTGTTGCCTTTGTAAGGCCTGCGATCTCAACCTTGCTGAGGTCGATATCGTCTGTGCCTGTATACTTTACTGTGATCACAGCACCGGGCAGGTTAACGGACTTGCCGTCTGTAACTGCCGTCTTGCTGATTGTAACGGGGCCGCCTGTAGGTGCCTCGGCATCGGATACGATGATATTTGACTTGTCCTTGATGTTGTATGAACCGCCTGTCGCTTCGTCAGTCACCTTCTGTGCCTTGGTAGTTATCTCTCCGTTCTTAACTTCAAAAGTAAGAGTACTGCTGATAACTGAATAGGTCGTTCCGTTTACAGTGAAGTTCTCGCCTGTCTCCTCGAGGGTGTATGTGCCGTCGGGAAGATCGTTGATCTTCTTTGCAGTTTCGCCGGATGTCCATTCAATAGACATCTTGTCATCAGAAAGGTCTGCATCCTCTGTCTGTGAAAGATCCTTGACGCCTTCGCCGGGAGTCGTGAGCGTGAGCCTGAGCTTAGCTCCGGAGAGCTCCTCTTCGCCGCCTACAGCCTTCTTGCTGATAGTAACAGTCTTGTGCTCTGTCTTCTCAGCGTCGCTGACTGTGATGGTCTTGACGTTATCGATGGTCATAGAACCGTTCTCGTCTGATGCATCGTTTCCGGACTTGATAAGTCCGTTCTCAACTGTGAAGCTGAGTACGCTCTTTGTAACATTGTAGGTAGCGCCGCCGGACTCAAATTCGCCGCCGGTCTCCTCCAGTGTGTATTCGCCGTCAGGAAGGTTTGTGATCTTCTTTGCAGTGTCGCCGGATGTCCATGTGACAGACATCTTGTCATCTGAGATGTCAGCGTCGCCTGTCTGTGAAAGATCTGTGCCATCAACAACTGCTTTTACGAGTGTGAGCGTTAGCTCAGCACCGGGAAGCTCTTCCTCGCCGCCTACAGCCTTCTTGCTGATCTCAACGACTGATTCATCAGCCATCACTACAGCGCCGGATGCAGCATTGTAGGCTTCTGATGTGATTGTGCCGTCCGGATTGACCGTGAATGCGATCTCCTCAGCCATTTCGTAATTAGCGGGTGCCCTGAATTCTCTCAGTATGTAGTCGCCCTCGGGAAGTCCGTTTACAACAGTCATTGTATCGCCTGATACGAACTGTACATAGGACTTGGATGCGTACTTGTCATCCGTTCCAAGTTTGCCGTTGGTCAGCTCCTTGCCGCCGCCGGTGATACTGATAGTATCAATTGCTGTAAGGTCGGTTTTGGAATCCATTGCGATTATCCGGAGAGTTGCTCCGGGGAGTTCCTTGCTGTTTGCAGCTGCGACCTTGCTTATGGGTGTCTTTGTGAGCTCATCTGTGAGTGTGAGCACGCCATCAGCTATATCCTCGCTGTTCTCAGCAGTGATGGTATAATCTGTACCGTCTTCATTTACTGTAACTGTGAAGTTGATAGCTGTATCGAGTGTGTAGCCGAGAGGAGCCGTATCCTCAGTAAGTGTGTACTTTCCTGCGGGCAGACCTGCGATAACAGTCTCTGCGTCGCCGGAGAGGAATGTGATGGAATCACTGCTTACTGCATATTCGCCCTCGCCGGGTACTGTCTCTCTCTTTGTGAGCTCGTCTGTACCTCTTGTGAGGTATACGTTTGAAAGATCCTGTCCTTCGTTGGCTGTAACTGTGAGTCTTGCGCCGGGAAGCTCCTTTGCCTCTGCGCCGCCAGCCTCTGCTGCGGACTTCTTGCTGATGGTAGCTGTTATAGCCTTGTCAGAGATGGAAGTCGTGCCTGTTACTGTGCCGTCGGCTGAAATGGTGAATGTCACCATTGATGTTGCGGGAAGGTATCCTTCAGGTGCTGCATCCTCAATGAGGTTGTACTCACCGACCTCGAGTCCGCTGATTATAGCAGCAGTATCATCAGAATAGAATGTCAGGTTGTGACCGTCTACGATGAATGCCGTGTACTTGTTCTCCTCAGTGAGTTCTTCAGCCTTGGTTCTGCCTTCGATGGCAGCGTCATCGGAGATATCGTCGTTTGCATAGTAGACCGTGAGCTTTGCGCCCTTGACCTGCTTGCTGCCGTTTGCCATATCGAGCTTTGAAACAGCTACCTCACCCTGCTTGTTGTCAAGCATTGTGATCTTGGTGCTTACCTTTTCATCAGTCTCGGTAGTGACCGGCTCTCCGTATGTGTTGGTGTAGGACGAGATCGTACCGTCTTCACCGATAGTGAAGTACACGGTCTCTGCCTTTGAGTATCCCTCAGGCTCCTGTACCTCTGTGAGAGTGTAGTTACCTGCGGGAAGCTTGGAAAGGACTGTGTCCTTCTTACCTGATGTGAAAGTGATGGATGTTGCAGTTCTCTCGCCTGCCGCTGCATCCTCGCCGAGAGTCACAACGACATTTGCAAGTGTTGCGCCTGTTTCCTTGGGCTCAACAAGAGTGAGAGTAAGCTCTGCGCCTTCAAGCTCTGCGGACTTGCCGTCAACGATCTTGACCTTGCTTATAACGGCCTCGATCACCTTGTCGGTAAGCTCAAGCTTCTTTGTTCCGTCTGCTGCTGTGACTGTTCCGTCCTTTGCGATGGTGAAGTCAACAGCTGTATCCTTTGTGTAGCCCAGAGGAGCAGTGTCCTCAACGAGCTGATAATCACCTGCGGGCAGTCCCTTGATAACTGTATCAGCGCTGCCTGAGATGAATGATACTGTGTTGTTCTGTCTGTCAACGACATAAACGCCTTCTGACGGCTTTCCCTCAGCAAGTGCAGACATTCCGTCGATCTTAACCTTACTCAGGCTGATATCGTCTTCGCCTGTGTACTTTACTGTGAGAACAGCGCCTGCCAGATTCTCTGCCATGCCGTCTGTCACAGCAATCTTGCTTATGTTCACCTCAGAGATGACCTCTGCATTACATACAGTTATTACCTTATTAACGCTGTCATAATAGTAATAGCCGTCGGGATAGTAGGGATCATCGACCAGTACTTCCTTGAGGGTATCCTGTGCGGGTACGAGAAGCTGTCCCTCTGAGATAACGAATGTCATAGAGGAATTTGTTACCTTGTATACGATACCGTTATCCTCTACCAGTGTGCCGGACTCAAAGAGCGTGTACTGTCCGTTGGGAAGTCCCTTGACAGTTACAGGTGTGCCTGTTGAAGTCCATGTCAGACCGATGATGTTCTCACCGGCTTCGTCATAGTAAGGCTTGATAGCTGTGTTGTCTGCATTTGCAGCAATGATATCTGTCCAGTCAGAGATCTTATCGTCAGTCAGTCTGATAACTGCGCCTGCGATCTCGTTCTGACCTGTGATATCCTTCTTGGTGATCGTTACATCACCTGTTGTGGGAGCTGTCTTGACTGCATCACAGATAGTGATAACGCCGTCCTTGAATACTGCATAGCCTTCTGTAGCTTCAGCCTCAAAGTCATTGCTCACCTCAGAAGTAACCTGTACGTTGTCTCTTGATGCGCTGTCAACAGTAAAGTTAATAGTGCTTTCAATAACGTCATACTTATTTCCTTCCGCATCTGTGATAGGTCCGTCAGCAGTTTCTGTAAGAGTATAATCGCCGTTGAGAAGTCCTGAGATAGTTACAGGTGCGTCTCCTGACTTCCATGTGATGCCCATGCCGTCATCTGTAAGCTCAACGTCTGTGTTCTCTGCCGCGATAGCCTGCCACTGCTCAGCAGTGAGTTTGCCGCCCTTGACTGTGAGAACAGCGCCTGATACTTCCTTCTGTCCGGAGACATCTGTCTTGTTGATAACTACCTTTGATACATCATCACGCATGATGACTGTGTTTCCGTCAACTGCCTCACCGTTTACCGTAACGGTGTTCTCGTCCACTACTGAGAACTCGATATCCTCTGAGTAGCCGTAGCCGTCGGGAGCACCTGTCTCCTTCAGCTTGTAGTTGCCGGATTTGAGTGTGAACTCCTTCTCGGCAGTACCGGAGGTCCACTGTACGCCTATTGTCTTGCCATTGTCATCAACAGCAGTGAGTGTCTCGTCTGCTGCAAGTATGTCTGACCAGTCATAGCCGTCACATATCAGCTGTATCTCAGCGCCCTCAAGCTCGGATGAGCCGGTCACTGTCTTCTTGCTGATCTTTACCTGTGCCTGTGATGCTTCTGCATCGCATACAGTGATAAGATTAGTATCTGCCTTATAAGTGTAATAGCCGGTAGCTGATTCGCTGTCATAGCCAGCCTTCAGTGCATCAGATGCAACTGAACTGTCAACTACCTTTCCGTCAGTGATGGTGAAATTAAGCTCTGAGGTAACTACGGAGTACTCTGTCGAACCGACCTTGATAGTACCGCCGGTCTCCTTTAGTATGTAATTGCCGTCAGCGAGTGCTTTTATCTCACGCTCTGTTCCGTCGGATACCCACTGTACGCCTATGATGTTTCCGTCATCGTCCTTAACGGAGCTGATACCGGAGTTCATATTGAGTACGGGCTTCCAGTTCATGTTTTCGTCAGAGGAGAAGAGCTGGATCGTAGCATCCTTGATCTCCTTCTCGCCTGTGATGTCCTTCTTTGCGACCTTGATGGTCTCTGATACCTTGCGCTCGTTCTTGATAGTGGCGTTGCACTTTAAATCCCTGTCACGTGGAGGTATCTTTACGTTCTCAAGAGGGCTGCCGCTGTAGGAGATGTTGTACTGGCCGGTGCTCCTCTCGGTAACTGTGTAGGTATACTCTGTAACAACTCTTCCGCTCTCGTCGCGTATACGTCCGGGGAGGTCCTTGATACAGAATATCCATTTTCCGTCGGATTCATAAGCATCTTCGTTGAGAACGATCTCTCTTGTTATGATATCCGTTACACCGTTCTGATCCTTGCGTTCGATGTCAAGGGTGATGCGGTCAGGTCTTGACGACTTGCCTGCTCCCTTGTCATCCCACTCCTTCATAAAGTTGAAGATGATGTAGTCATCCTTGCCGCCGACATCTACATAGGATCTGTGCTCGTATTCATTGCTTGAAAGGATTATGGAATCGGAGGTGCTGTTTCCTGCAGAATTCTTGAGAACAGCAACATTGCTGAATCTTGCTGCGATCTCCTGCTCCACGATTCCTGAGTTTCTTCTTACGTGTTCGATAAGAACCTTGTACTTGATAGTATATGCTGTCTCGTCCTTGAGCTTCAGACAGAGTTTCTTACCGGGGCCGAGTCTGTAGATTCCTGCACCCTCAAGCTTCTCGCCGTTCTCGTCAACGATATCAGCATAGTCTATCTCTTCGCCCGAAGAAGGATTCTTGACATTATATGTTTTTGGTCCAGATCCGTCGTTGATAGTGATCTCAGCAACGAATTCACCGTCTTCCTTCGGGAAATCAAAGTTTCCGCCGAGCCAGTCATCCAGATAGAGTTCTCCGTCATTGGAAAGCTTCTGCCTGTTGTTGTTGATACGGATGGTAAACTCAGCATAAGACTCGCCGTCTTCTTCTCTGATGACCTTTTCCTTATTCACAAGGCTTTCGGACTTGTTTACCTGCTGTTCTGAAGTAACATGGCTCTCCTTGACATCGTTGTAATAGATGTTTGCGGAGTTCACAAAGGTCTTGTTCTCGCCTGCGAATGCAAACTCAGCAGCCTCTTCATCTGTCATCTCTATGCCGTAGCCGAAGAAGAGGTAATTGCCTCTGTTCTTGATGTCCTCGATCATTTCGTCAGTGAGAGTAACCTCCATGGTAAGCTCTCTGCCGGCCATTGTCGCATCAACATCATAGAACGTATTCTTTTTACCATAGTAGGGATCCCATAGCCTGTTCCATTCATAACTGTAGTATACGGTATCTATATTGTTAGCATGGGTCTCGCCGTCTTCTGCTGTTCCTGCGTGTGCCGAGTTCTTAAAATATGTATATCCCTCGGGGAGGGTATCCACGATCTTGATCTTGTCTCCGGCTGTCATTTCCTGCTTGATCTCTGCCTTGATAACCCAGAACAGAGTATGCTTGCCGTTATTCGGCACATCTCTTACTGTATTGGAGCCAGGTCTCTTGTCAGCATTAAGTGCAGGAGTATAGATCGCTTCATCTGTATCCTCAATTTTCTGTCCGTTGGGATACATGAATTCGATCTGTCCGCCGTTAGCGTAGGACTCCATCTCGTCAGCACTCAGTGATGTCTCACAGGTGATCTCAACTGTCTTGCCCTTGTACTTTGCAATGAAGGCGCTGTCAAGACTGATCTCGCAGCCTGCCTTGAAATTGCTGTTATACTCGGTATACGGTCTTACCATTCCGGAGATATCGATCTCCTCTTCGCCGATCTTTGCCTTTGCTGAACCGTCAACATAGGAATGATCCTTGAAGGTAAGGTAACCGCTGCTTGTCTGGAGGCTCTTTACGATCCTGTCGTGAACAACAATTGAAGAAGGAATGTATGCTGCATTCTCAGAATCCGGAATATCAAAAGAGATCTTCCATACAAGATTACCGCCGTCAACTCCCACAACTTCCTTCTTGAAAGAATCTGCGGGATTTGCTCCTCCGGGTACTGATGTACTGCCCGGGCCCTCACCGCCGGGAGTTTCTCCGTCATAGAATACTGCATTGTTACTTACGTTCATCGGGAACGGAGAAGCAGCAGCCTCTGCCGGTACAGGTGTGGAATAGGTAAGTGTATACCTTCCGCCGCCGTTATCAGTGAATGCTGAAAGCGGGATTCTGACATTGTCGCCCTCCTTCACACTGCCTTCAACAGCTGCGATGATGTCGTCTGCTGTCACGCCGTTTCCGGGTTTATCCAAAACTGAAAAGTTACTGATATCCTTGCCGGCCTGTGACTGAAGGTCAACGTTGATAGTCCAGTTGATCTTGTCGCCGCTAACCTGTCCATTCTTTCCGATAGTCGGAGGAGCGGTGTTTACGCTTACGTTTGCCTGAGCCGTGTTGTTGTACGGGTTTGTACGAACGCTCTGACCGCCGGCCTGAAGATCGGCAGTATTGGTCTTGGATGCTGTATCATTGGCGTAAGCGGGATCCTCTGCCCTGTCCTTGTCGAGCTTCAGCCTGAAGGTGTAGCTGATAGGATTGCCGTTCTTGGTGGCATCTATTGTATCGAGCTGGATCGTATTGCCGCTTAGCGAAGCAGTGATCTCAGACGTCTCAACATTGCCGGGTGAGAGGTCGTACTTGTTGTTTGACTTGAATGCTGTCTTGGTAACGCTTATCGTTCCCTGATCGGCAGCGAAAACGCCTAATCCTTCGGGAAGGACATCCACAACGCTTACTCCGGGAAGATCCTTGTTAATGTTTTCAACAGAGATCGTGAACTCCTGGTAGAGATCATCGCCGTCCTTAATGAGGTTCCCGTTAGCCTTTTTTGTTACCTCAAGGGAATCTGTCTGCGGAGGCGGATCAGTAGGTCCTGGAGGCTGAGGCGGGGTATCCTTTCTCACCTTAACCGGGATCTTCACATCTCCGAAGAGTGTGATCTCGATCTCGTCACCGTTGTTATACTGAGCCTCGTCAAAATCAGCGATCAATGTCAGGCTTGCGCCGCCGCTGAACTGTCTGTCTTTTGACGACAGCGGAGTAACAGCGATATCAACATCATTTCCGCTGAAAGAGTAATCAGCTTTGATAACCCTCACTCCGCCTTCACGGACGGTAACGGAATCAGAATAACCCGGGTCGGGTCTCGCGTTAGTCAGCCCTGGATTGAATTTCAGTTCAAACGGATCATTGGGATTATTCACATACTCCCCTGTGTTCCATTCGAAATCAACTTCGATCTTCTGACCCTTAGCTACTGAATCGCCGGGGTTTATGTTGGCCGATACGTAGTTTGCTGTAAACGTACTGAGCGGGCTCGTCGATCCGTCTTTTGTGATCGTCGCACTCGTAACGGTGCCTTCTGCCCCGGCGGTCATGTACCTGAACCCGTCAAACGGCAGATAGGCAATCATTACAAAGCAAGCCAGTATCACGCTTAACAGCCGCTTTGAAAACGACTTTGTACTGTTCAATTTTCAAAACTCCTTTCATCCTTTTTTTGCAGCCCGTTATCTGCAATATGTCACTTTCATCCTGTCACTGTGTTTTTTCTAAGTTTTCAGCACCATCTTTCATCCCTCCTCAGATATATTGCACCTCAGGTGCGGTTTATTATGCGCTTATATATAATAATGTATAAGCACATAGAAAAGTAAAAAACCCTTTTATCAGCATTTACAGATCATAGAGTTAATTTGCCTTATCAAATGCTGAAAAAAAGGTTTCTCCGGCAGCTTTCCCCTTGTGACTGGGCCCTCTGCCTCGTTTGTAAAGCTGTTAAACATAACACCCTTATTGTCATTATTATACAATTTAATAAACTCACTGTCAATCCAAAATCTGTAAAATCGTCCAATTGACCATAGGTCAATGTCGTGATTTAGTAATAATAACGAACTAATTATACCACCTGTATTTTTTGATAAAAAAATTTTCAATATTTCTTTTTTTGACAGCTTGCGACGCTTTAAGAATATATGTTTTAATTAATATTCCCCCGCCTGATCTCCCTATTGATCTGTGTTAAGCAGCATCTTCTTTTCATTCTCTTCTGTGCATCCGGCACCGTCTTCATCTTCATGACTTCAGCGTGATCCCACGTTTCATAAATACAAAAGATCCGGCCTGACTGACCGGATCTTTTGCATTTCTCGCCTGACCTGCAAAGCAGACATAGCAGGTCAGGCATTCTCTGATTTGTCCAATAAAGGAAGAATTTATGTCAATATCCATGAAGTGCAGTCAGGATAAAGCCATCGGGATCATTACAAGGTTTCAAGGAACCTGTTCTTCATAATGCAGAGATCGAATGTATCAATGATATCATCATCATAGAGATCGGCATTCTGCCAGACCGTAAGCTCTATACCCGGTTCACCCAGCAGATATCTCTGGAGCATTACCACATCAGCTACGGTAAACTTTCCGTCGCCGTTGGCATCACCGTTAGTTTTGCTGTTTACAGGCGGCTTTTCCGGAGTGGCGGTCTTATCCTCTATCATATAATAAACCATCCATGCAAGGGCTGCATTAGTGCTGAGCGAGGTTCCGTTGGATGACCATGAGCCGACTGAGTCAGCATAGTATCTCAGCGTCGGAGGATGGTCCTCACCGGGTTCAAGTCCGAGGCCGCGCATATAATCATCGGGTTTTCCGCTGTCCGGACCGCTTACGATTATTCCGACCGGTGCCCCGGGAAGATCCTTGTCCTCTTCATGACGCCATACCCTGTGTGAAGGATTACCGGCTGTGTACGAGCCGTAGCCGGTGACATAGGAGCATGAAAGCGGATTGTTGCCGAAGATGTAGTCCATACCCCTGATTATGCCGTCAAGGTATTCCTGAGAGCCTTCCTCGTCATAGGCATAAGCCAGCATCATCATATTATAGAGGGCGCTCCTGTTAGAACCGGAGTTATCGTAGAAATAGGGTATGCCATAGCCCTCAGAGTCTGCTGCTGATGCGATCTCAGGTGCCAGACGTTTCAGGAACTTCTTTTGCAGATGTCCCTCACGTACGCTGTCAATGAGGTCCTTATTCAGCAGCAGTGAGAATGTACCTGCATTGAAGCAGTCCTTTTCGCTTCCGGTAAGCTCCATTTCAATGTCATTTCTGAACTCGATCTCATACTTCTCGGCTTCAGCATCTTCCATGACTGCTGTGGTGATATAGAGCTCAGCGGCTGCCCAGTAGGCTTCGTCTGTTATATCCGGATTCTCCTTGTTCACGCTGTTCCATGATCTGAAACCGGGAGAATAAAGAGACTTTGCATTCTTATTCTCGTCGTCAGCCGCCTCGTAATAATACGTTTTGTAGGCCTGATAAGCCTCCTTGGCGCTGTCCAGCAGCTTCTGTGCGTATTCCTTGTCATAGGGAGCCCACAGTCTTGCGCCCTGTGCCGCACAGGCAGCATAGTTCAGGGTAGCTGAAAATGTCGGCGGCTGAACGCTCAGTACGGAGTGGAATTCATGCTCATAGTCCTTCGGGTAAGGCTCGAAATTCACACCCTGCATACCGTTGTAATAAAGGCCGGCAAAATCGCCCCATGTAGGCTCGCCCTCCTTGACCTTCATCTTTGCCATGAAGTCAAGTTCATAGCGGCATTCATCAAGGACATCGGGATAACCGTTATCCATTTCGGGGATAGTGGTAGCTCCTGAACTGTCCGCAAAATCATCCTTTCCGGCTTTTGTCCGTGACGCACGCTCGTACATATTCTGGAGAGTCCATACTGTGTAAGCACCCTCGGTCATATCCTTGTTGAAGTCAGTGCCGTCAAACCAGCCTCCGCTTACATCTATGCGTGAGGAGCTTTCCTCCATGACCTTTTCAACATCTGTCTGCGGCTGAGTGACCCATTCCTTCTGAACGAAGCCGGTACCTTCATCATTGCCGGGATTGCGCGCAAGCTTCTGTGCATCGCCTGATGTGATATATGAGGCCTCTATCTTGCAGCCGGAGCGGTTCTGATAGATGAAATTTAGCGCATCAGTCAGCAGCTCCTCCCTGTAGATGAATCTGCCTATAGTGAAAGGCAGCGACCTCCATTCAGTATCCTTGATGCGGATAAAGTACTCGCCGGGTTTGTCGAATTCCGTGAAGTCTATCTTACATACAGTATCGCCGGAGTCCCGGTCAGCCTTTGCTTCTGCGGTCTTGCCGGTGTATGCGACAGCACCGCTCTCTGCATCCACTATCTCAAAGTCATAGCTGCCGCTAAGCTCTATCGGCTTTGCGCCGTATACTACATCGCCCCTGTCGTCGCTCAGCGTAGCGCTCTTTGCCAGATCAGGATAGTATCCAAGCTGATTGACGGAGATGTAATTGTTCTCAAGCCCGCTGAATCTGCGGCCGGTATAGCCGTAGGTCGTTACATCCGGCACGGTCTCCGTATCCGTGATATCCTCAACGGACATATCATCGAACCATATCTCATCCCCCTGTACTGCGTTTCCGCCGTAGCCGTCTTTATCATCAGCATAGCGGAATTCCCACATCACATCTTCCAGATCCTGTGAAGGCTTGAATACGCCGGAGTATTCCTTGTACTCAGTTCCGAGCTCAGCGAATTTTCCCCACTGACCGCCGAAGGCCGGCCCTGTGTGCATATCGTCAGTGTTTCCGTCAAGCATGAAGTACTGCTCATTTCCTCCGGTGTCACAGATGGAGGAGCAGAGCTGCATCCCCTCACGCCTTGCTTTTACCTTAAAGCTCACCTTGTACTCATGTCCGGAAATGAAGCTCAGTCCGGTATGTCTGAAGGAAAGCTCCGAGTTTACATGATTGGTTCCGAAAGGCGTAACTATTGTGATGTGTACTGCGCCCTCTCTGATGTCAAAATCCTGCTTTGCGCTGTTTGCGGATACGGGTGTCCAGGGTATCATTTTATGCTCAAAATCTGTCTCTCCAAGAAGCTCATATGCAAAAGCACTGACAGGCTCTGCGATAATGTCAGTCATGGGTACAATCATGGCAGCTGCAAGCAGACCTGCCCAGACCCTCTTATGATTCTTTTTCATAAAACTCCCTCCATTTTTACGAAAAACATTACCGCCGGTATTGAACCTTCCCGGCTGATTCAGTATTATGTTTTAATTGTACATCAGTATCCCGTCTTCCGTCAACAATATAACGGTAAGATGCAGAATTGATATGGTAAGTTGCATTATTCCTACTGTAAGTTGCAGAGCACGGATGAAAAAACGGGGCGAAGCCGAAGCCTCGTCCCGTAATTTTTCATATGTCATGTGTTCTCCTTCTGAGCCTTTTCCGTGCCGGCATAGCGCTTTTTCAGCTGCTCGTTCATCAGCGTGGTATGCTTCCTGTCCACAAGGTAATGAACAGAGCAGGTAAAGAGGTAAATAAACACCACCGCCAGGAAGGTAAGGAAAGCTGACAAAGGAGTTATCCTGCACCAGCCGAACATTTTCAGCAGCAGCAGAGTGATAACGAATATCAGAAGGAAGTGTGTAAACCATAGTATCATGGACAGCTTTGCGCTCCTGGTGTCAAGGCAGAGGAGTATCGCTGTCGGCAGTGCAGTAATGAAGCCGCTCAGCAGTATCTGCCAGAGTATGACGCTTTCCATCTGCTGCCCGGATACTGTCAGGTATATGGCCGCCGCAATGAGCACCGCCGTCGTAATATCCACAAAATAATGAAGCAATGATATAAAAAATTCCTTAACCATCAGTCTACCTCCTCAATTCCGAGCCTTACTTTAAGGGTGTGTACATACTGCCTTGAGATCACTACCTTTTCCCCGTTTTTCAGATGCGCCTCCAGCTTGCCGCTGAAGAGCGGGGAAAGGTATTCGATCTTTTCCATGTTGACTATCATCGACTTTGAGCACCGCACAAAATCCAGCGGCATGAAAAGCTCTTCCAGCTCATAAAGCTTATATTTCACCTCATATACGTCTGAGTGATAGTATGCAAATACACGGTTCTCGTTTGCCTCAAAATAAAACACATCCTGATAGTTCAGGCGCACTATCTTATCATCCAGATAGCCGGTAAGCTCTGTGTTGGCAGTCTGATATGAAAGAAGCATGGAGATCAGCCGCTGATCCGGCGAAGCACACCGGACGATCACAACATCCTCGTCATTCGGCTGAGGGGTTTCGATTATTATTCTCATGATCAGCCTCCGCTTGTTTAGTAGTATAGTCCGTTTTGTCAGATCCTGAATGAGCCGCCGTGTGGAAGCTTGTAAACATCTGCCCGGTCTTTCAGATATTCTTCAATACCCGATGTATCTATCTCCGAGCTGAACGGCGGGAATGTATTGTCAAAATGCGTCAGCAGGACGGCTTTCGGGCGGAGCTTTTCATATATGCCCGAAGCTATCTTGCAAAGCTCCTTTGAGCCTTGATACGGGAAGAAAACAAGATCTGCGTTCTCAGGATATACAGTATCCTCATCCAGAGCAAGACTGCCGAGTATCAGTATCCTTTTTCCGCAGGCCTCAATAAGGTAGCAAAGAGATTCCTTCCTTTCGCGGCACGATGTAATGGTCATAAGCTTCCTTATTATGCCTTTCCGGTTCTGCCACACACGCCTGCTGAATACTGCTTTTACGATATCCCAGGCAGTCAGACGGATATGCTTTCCCTTGTATGCGGTGATCCTGAAATCACCCACAGAGAAAGCCGAACCCGCCCTGATGAGATGCAGGTTATCCCTGCTGACACCCATTCTGAGAAGACTGCGGCAGGGCGTTTTAGTACAGTATACAGCACTGTCACTGCGCACGATACCGCTGATGCTGCTGATGTGGTCAAAATGCCCGTGTGAAACGAGGATATGACTGCATCCTTCATATGCATCCGCCGCAACTCTGACCCCGCTGTCCGTAAAAGGGAAAAAGGGGTCGATGAGAAGCTGTGAGCTGCCCGCTTCGATACGGACTGAGGCAGTAGCATACCATGTGATCTTTATTTTGTTTTCAGCCATAAGAGATCAGTTCTTTCAATGGGGATTTGCTTTAGTATAACATACTTTCCGGATAAAAGCAACCCGGCAGCATCTTATCCTATACGTGTCAGTTCACGTTCGTTTCCTTCCGAAGTCGTTATGTACATTTTATCTCCCTCAACTCTGTAAGGCGATTCCTGAGCCTCACCGTTTTCGCCCAGATGGACCTGTTTATCAGGTCTCAGCTCAAAGCCCTTCAAAGAAGATGAAGCCCAGACGGTGGTATCATTTTCCTTTATCACAAGATCTATCTTGTAAAGATCGAAATTGTAACCGCCCTCCTCGTTGCTCTTTGCGTAGAGGTCAAGGTACTGTCCGCCCGTCAGGTGGAACTCGCCGAAGATATCATCGATGCCGTCAGTCTTCTTCATCTCAACGATGCACTTATCGTTGTAGCTTACGGAGAATACTCCGTCCTCAAAGCTGTAATCCTCCTTTGTGAAGGTCCTGCCCTTTGAAACGAAGTTCCTGTCAGCATCGAAAATGAAATCATGATTAGCATTTATAGCGACTCTGATGTATGCTTCATTCTCACCCGCGATGATAAGCAGACCATTTTCATCATCGTTACTGATCTGCCAAGTACCGATGGCGGCCTTTCTGTAGTCCTGCGCTTCTGTGACCTTTTCAGCAGCTTCTGTCGCCTCAGTGCTCCCAGTTACGGCCGCCGGTGAAACACTGCTTTCAGAAGCGTTCTCCTGCCCGCGGCAGGCTGTCAGCGAAAGCATCAGCAGCAGAGCCGTGAATAACACAGTTCTCCTCATACCTTCTCCCCCCCATATCATATGATCTCACTCCGTACCGCGGAGCAATATTTTACAATATACATGATATCACAGATCCGTCTTTCCTGTCAATGCAACTTACCCCCTCAAAAACGCAACTTACCTCAGACAGGATACAGCTTGCCGGAAAAGCGTTGACGCCGTCCCCGTTCTCTGTTATAATCGAGGTATAGAGTAACTGAGCCGGAGCCCGGACGGAAGGAGAACAGATATGACCTTCAGAATAAGACACGAGTCAAAGCTGATATTGATGATACCTTTTGTATTTGTCATCTCTCTGATACTGTCCCTCATACTTGCATACGCAGATGTCTCAGGGAAGGCGCTGCTGATACCAATTGCGGTATGCGGCATTTCGATGACACTGAGCATAGTACTGTATTTCACCGAGCAGCTTGTGGGTACCTCCCTCACCGTTGATGACGGCCTGCTGACCATAAAGGGAATCTTAGGAAAGAAGAAAATTGCCCTTGACGAGATAGACCGTCTTGATATCGAACCTTATAAAAGGTACAGAAATCCCAGAAGAGGCGCATCCTACACCGAATACCGTATGCGCATGAGGATAGGCGTAAGCACCGGCAAGAATGTGGTGCTGACCGACAAAGCGACCTTGTGGAACGGTCTGTCTGACAGATTCTTCGGGATAAGCGAGAGGATGCCGGACGAGGATGTCCCCCTCTTTCAGGCCTACCGCATCATAGATTCAATGCTTCATTAAGACATAAAAAGGCCTCGCTTTCAGACGGGGCCCTTTTATGTCAGTATATTATCCCGCTGCCCGGATACAGCCTACCTGCCTCTGAGCGCATTTTATACCATAAACAAGAAAACCGGTACGAAGGCTCGTACCGGTTTCACTTAAATTACTTCTTCTTGGACTTCTTTGCGGGCTTTGCAGCCTTCTTAGCAGCCTTTGCAGGCTTGGTGTTAACCTTTTCCTTCAGAGCTGTACCAGCCTTGAACTTAACCTGAGTTGAAGCAGCGATCTTGATCGTGTCGCCTGTTGCAGGGTTGTGACCTGTTCTTGCTGCTCTCTCAGCGGTCTCAAATGTACCAAAACCGATAAGCTGTACCTTATCCTTCTTCTGAAGTGTATCAGATACTACATTAACAAAAGACTTGAGTGCAGCATCTACGTCCTTCTTGGAAATACCGGTCTCATTTGCGATAGCTTCAATAAGTTCAGCTTTATTCATTGTGAACTCCTCCATTTCATTTTTGCGGAATATGGGTTTTTGCTGTTTTTATTATATTACATTACAAATCATTTGTCAAGAGGTTATACCATGTTTTTCAGCCTTTTCTTGGATATTTCCCGCACAGTATCTGCAAAAAGTCCGTATGGAGCAGAATTGAGCTGCGATTTTACTGTTCTGCTGCAGCGGATGTGCCCATCCGGCCGGAAGTCTCCGGGGCTCAGTCCTCCTGACCGTCTCTGTCCTCAGTATCCGTTCCCTCCGGTGAATCCGGCCTGTTCCTGCGGCGCACTGCCGCACTCACTATGAGCAGGGCAGCAGTCGCTCCCATAACGATAAGACAGGCAGTATTGCCCCAGAACGTTCCGGCAAGTCCTCCGGCCGTTATGGGAACAGCAACGACAGCCGATACTGCTGCAATATGCTTTGTCTGCCCCTTCTTGTCTGTCTTTCTCAGAGTAGGCTGTACCCTTGCGGGAAGCAGCTTGTGGTTGCCGGATGAGAGCACAGCGGCGTAAAGCAGTATCGCAGCGCCGAAAATAAGCATCAGTACAGAAAAACCGTTATCCATATATTCCATCCCTCTCTGTATATCCCTGCAGCTCGTACCGTTCGGGCATATGCTCTTTCTCCGGCCGTCTGCCTGCAAGATGACCGCTGCGTTACGGAAATATCCCTTCCGCAGCACTCTGCTATTTGTATAATGATATCACAATCTGACATGAATGTCAATCATGCAGGCACAGATGAAAGCCCCCGGAAAACTCCGGGGGCTCAGTTTACCCCATATATATTACAGATCCAGCCGGCACCCCTGCCGGTGATCCCTTATCCCTCTTTGATAAGCGAATATGCTGTTATCTTCTTTATAGGCCTGCAAAGCAGTACACCTATGATGATATTTACCGCAGTCAGCACCAGCGCCGTAACGATCAGCACTGTCACAGGTATCTCGAAATTGTTCTTCTGCGCACCTATGACAGAGAATATTCCGTCAAACATAGCCGGAAGATAGAATATGCCCAGCACCGCCGAGACCACCGCCCCCATAAGCACTACCGGAGCGATGCTGCCGACTGTCTGCATGATGAGCTGTCTGCTTGTAAAGCCTATGGCCTTGGAGATGCCGAAATAGGTCTTCAGACTCGTTATCATGGAGCGCATTATCACATATAGTATAAGCAGTATGATAAGTACCGTGATGATGAACAGAAGAGCCGCAACGACTGTGATAAGTGAGGAATACATGGCCTGCATGGCCTTTGTTTCCTTTGCTGCATTGCTTACGTTTTCCGTGTATCCGGAATCCCTCAGCCTCCCGGCATAGCTGTCTGTATCCAGTCCCTCCGTATACAGATTCAGCGAATACAGCTGCTTTCCTGAGATCTCACCGTAGCCGCCGTCTGTCACTTCTGCTATTAGTCCGTTGTTGTTGACGCTCTGTATAAATCCGCATACCCTGTATTCACGGGAGGTGCCGTTAAGGGTCAGCCTGAAGCTGTCACCAATGCTGTAATTCTCCGCAAACGCACTTCCGACAGCGATCTCCTCACCTCTCTTCGGGTGACTGCCTTCATAGCAGATATCGTTCTCAAGCTTTGCGAAATCCTCGCATACTATCACAGGGATGCTGCCGTCTGAATACTCCGCCATGACAGTACCATATCCTACAGCCTTTACGCCGTCAGAAGCGATAAGCTCTTTCAGCTCCTCAAAATGCTCCTCATCCGACTGCACTCTTATATCAGGCAGCTCCTCGGAAAGGGTCGTAAGGAAGTTGTCCGGCCGGATATTCACGTTGAAAAGCAGTACACCGGTAAAGGCAAGCAGTATCATCATCACGAAGGTAACCGCAAAGAGCAGCACGTTTCTTCCCGATGAGGCACTCGCCTGTTTGAGGATCAGATTCAGCCCTGCCGGCCCCTTTGAAGAATCCAGCGGGAAGCGGTTTTTCCCGGCAGGCCTGTGCGGGTCGATACCTCTCACAGCATTTATGGCTTCGAGTCCTTTTATCCTGCCCGCCGCAAGCACTGTGAACACAAGCACTGTCAGGAGTATGCTCCCTATGGTGATGCCTGCTGCCCTGATATCGAAAACAGGCACGTAGGAGAATCCCGACTGCACTGCAAGTATATCTGCAACAGATGGCAGGAGCGTATATGAAAGGGCCGTGCCGAGGACAAGTCCGGCAGCACATACAATACCGTATGGCACGACCTGACTGCACATAAGCTGCCTGCTTGTGAAGCCTATGCCCTTGAAAACGCCCATCTCGTTCATCTCTTCGTCAATGGCATTCTTTATCCTGAACCTTGCAAGGAATATGCTGACGATAAGCACGAGCAGAGCGAATACTGCGAGGAAGAGCACTATAGTATCCGATACCATGGTGCGGCTTTTTCTGGTGGTCTCGCAGTCCAGCAGAGCAAGCGCCGGTATCCCCCTCTCTTTAATATGTTCAGCCAGCATCTTTTTCACCGCTGTGACATCTGCATCCCTGTCTGTTTTCAGCAGATACTCACTGATCTGCGTGAAATTCCCGTCCTCCGCAATGCTGCCATAGGCCTTGTCAGTCAGGTAGATCCCTATGAAGCCCGTACCGTAATTGCCGTACTGCATCTCGCTGATGACGCCCTTCACCACGAAGCTGTATTCCTCGCCCCCAATAATGTATCTTATCCTGCCGCCGCTCCTGTAGCCGCCGAGCTCAGACAGATAGAGGGGGATATATGCTCCCGCATCGTCAGCGCCGCCCGCCTGACTGCTGACCTTGTGCTTTGTCAGGCTGCGCTCGTCGGAAAGCCTGTAAAAGCAGGTATTCATGGTGAATTCCGAGCCCTGGAATTCCTGCAGGGCTGCGGAGGCGAAAAGCGCACTGTTCCTGCTGACATCCGATACACCGCTCATATCTTCAAGTTCATTCTCAAGCCCGTCATAAGCAAGCGCCGCCGGGACGCTCACGCTTATATCCGCCGTATCCAGCTCATCAAACAGCCTGTCATAAGCCTTCCCCGTCTGGAAAAGCAGCACAAGAGAGGTATTGAGTATGACCGCCGTGATCATCATGACAAGGCCGAAGGAGATAAACTGTCCCTTTGCTTTTTTCAGGTTATGCCTGATAAGTCCTCCCATATTACCACCCCATGTCTTTAAGGAAGCTTTCGAGTTTTTCAGTTCGTGCGCTGTCCTCGGAAGTATACTTCCCAAGGCCGCAGTCTCCGCATATCTCTCCGTCTCTGATATATACCACACGGTTGCCGCGCAGCGCAGACTTCTTGTCGTGAGTTACCATGATGATGCTCTGGCCGTTCTCGTTGAGCTTTGAGAATACATCCAGCACCGCATCGGAATTGTTCGAATTGAGGGCGCCTGTTGGTTCATCCGCAAATATGGCTGTGGGCTGATTGATAGCCGCCCGGACTATGCCTGCCCTCTGCGCCTCACCGCCGGAGATAAGGGAGGGCAGCTTCCTCCGCGTCACATCCGGGATATTCACCATATCAAAAAGCTCATTGGCACGCTTTACGATATCGGCCTTGTTCCTGCTTGTAAGGCTGCCCGCCGTGATAACGTTGTCAAGCAGGCTCATCTTGTCGATAAGGTATATCTGCTGAAAGACGAATCCGCAGTTCCTGCGTCTGAATACAGCGAGCTCGTCACTGTTCATACCGGTTATCTCCTTGCCGCAGAAGGTTATGGTACCTGCATCCGGCTTGTCCATACCCGACAGTGAGTACATCAGCGTAGACTTTCCTGCACCTGAAGCGCCCATTATAACAGTGAAATCCCCTTTATATATATCGATATCGAAATCCGAATATATGACCTGCTCGCTCTCCCCAGAGCCGAACACCTTTTTCAGGTGTCTTGCCGAAATAATAACATCCCTATCCATACTATCAGCTCCTTATCCGATAAGCTCCCTGATGAATCCCATAGTACCGGGCTTCGCTCCCAATGTCTTCTCTGCCATGTCAATGAATACCGTAATGTCATTCTCCGTGAATCCTTCTTCATCGAAGAGCTGTGAACTCATGACAAGTATCATCCTGACACGCTCCTCTATCTGTCCGCAGTCAAAGATGCCCTGTGAGATGCCCTCCCGGACGACCTCCGCAAGCAGCGGTACAGCCTCGCTGATGAGCCGCTTGTTCAGTTTGTCGTGAAGGACGATGTTCTCCCTTGCCTCCAGTGCATCGGCGATATTCTGCTCCTCCTGCGCCGGACGCAGGGAATATATGACCGCCGCCACCTTCTGCGGCACAGGCATGGGGCTTTCAACAACTGCCCTTGCCCGCCCGACCTCCTCCTTCAGCATCATATCGATGACAGCCTCAAGAGTAGCCTCCTTGCTCGGGAAGTGGTAATAATATGTACCCTTTGCTATCCCGGCCTCTGTGATTATCTCTTCAATGCTCGTATTATCGTAGCCCTTTTCAATGAACAGACGGTAAGCTATTTTAAGCAGCTCCTGTCTGCGGCGTTCTCCTTTTTCACCCATACCGGTCACCTCCGTTTTTCGACCAACGGTCGATTTTCTGATTCTATAGTAACACATCTGCTGCAAGTTGTCAAGAGAAAAACCGACCACCAGTCTGTTTTTTATAAATAATGCTGCAATATGACCCGGTCACAGTGCCGCCTCCTGGATAATACGCACAAATACATCCGGGATATTCATACAATATGACTTGATTTCCCGCACCTTATGTATTATAATGGTAACAACCGGAACACCGCTCCATACCATGCTGCTTCAAGTTTTAAAAAGGAGTCTGATAAAATGACTGCAAAACGTCTCTCTCTTATAGCCATAACTGCCCTGATACCGGCCGTCGCTTCAGTTGCCCTTGATTTCCTGCTTATCCGTGAAGAGTTCAGGATAACAAGCCGTATCATCGAAGAACATAACAGGTCTCTTTCTTTAGTAAGTCTGCTCCTGATAATACTCTGCGGAGCAGTGTTCATTCTTGCAGAAGTTCTGACATGGCTCCTGATGCGCAGACGCGGCACACTTGAAAGGAAGGCGCTCTTCACCGCACTGCTGGCCGGAGCAATAGTCTATGCACTCCTGATGGCATTCCTGTTCCCCTGTTCCATCGACCTGCTGTATGAATACCTTCCCAGAAGCGAGCTGAGCCCCGGCATTACGCTGCTCCTCTTTCAGATATCCGCCGGCATTGCGGCCGCGGCCTGTGGTATCTTCAACGCAGCAGCAATACGTCTCAGCCTTCTGAATGACAGCCATCCTGACCACTGAATACAAGAGCCCCCTTATCGCAGGAGATATCCTGTGATAAGGGGGCTTTTTGCCGCTGTATTTTATATACCGGCGTGTATGCCGTTTACAGCGGGATGATACATCCGTTCTGGTCCGCTATATGACATTCCGTGCCGTTCTTCTGTGCTTTTTCCTTTGCAGCCTTGGCGTATTCAAAATTGATGTAGGAGCCTGTCTGCCTGCCGCTGTTATCCGAGACGGTGTAAAGGATACGGCGGCGTATCAGCTCGTTCGACAGCACTATAACTCCCTTGCGGGTCTTGTCAAAGGGCGCTGATTCATCAGAGGTATTCCCCTTCTGGGTGTGGTAGGGATAGAAGCGGAATTCAACATTCTCCTGCACTCCGAAGGTCAGGAGGCAGTTGAAGAAGTTGTAGCAGAAATCTATGACCTGGAAGAAGAATGACATAACAAGCCTGTAGCCCGCATTGCGCTGATAGCTGTTATCCTTGTATCCCATTATGGGCTTAAGGTATTCCTCCATCGTGGCAAAGGCACGTTCGTACATCTTGGAACGGTTGGGCGCTTCCACATCTGCCATCTTTTCAAAAGCCGTCCTTGAAGCAGAAAGGAATTCATCCTTCCTCTTCCTTATACGCTTTTCAAGGGCTGAGTCTATGGTTTCCGTAAAGATGCGTTCAAGTACGTCCGTCTTGATTATCTCCTGAATGACAGAGAGTATCGTCATGTGGTTTTCGTTCACAAAAGCTTCATTCGGGCGGTATTCCATTTCGTCCGCGATACTGAACCTGTCGCATACAAGGCGATATCTGCCCGCCATCCGGTCAAGGTATACTTCGTGTCCGTGCAGGAGGCAAAGGCCGGTATAATAGCCGAATACCTCTTCCTCACGGCTTCTTTTCTTCATATCATCTATATAGATGCCGATAGGAACTGAATGGGAGTTCCAGTTGACATTTCCCTCCGAGATCATAACGAGACGGTCGATGCCGAACATGGCATTATGCGCTGCACGTCTGGCGTTATCACTGTAATGGATGATCATTTCATTATCCGGATCAATATCACCGCTGATATCGGCGAGGGCATCTATCAGAGATGAAACATAGCGAAGATCATCCGTCTGATCGTCGCAGATACGTTTCCAGCTTGATATCATGCCGTTTATCGCATAGCTGGAAGCAGTATGCCCGTTATATGTACTGATGAACGCCTTCTTCTCCCTGACCAGCTTCTCCAGCAGCTGAAACAGTTCTTCGCTCTCCGGTGTATTCTGATAGAATACCGGATTGTCAGCGATCTGATTCAGGGTAAATCCCATCACGCAGTCACCGTTCTGAAGCACTGATTCCATCTCATTTCTGAGCTGCTGCGCTCTTCTTGCAGCGTATCCGTAGTACTCCTTTATATCCGGTGACAGATAGGCAGCAGAACGGTTATAGTGTACACTGTCGGAAAGATTCGAATAGATCTTATGCATATCTTACTCCTTTGTAATGCAGCGGTATTTTGCAAATGCAGCTAATGTGAAAGCATCCGTGATCTGATCTCCGGCGATCATCCTGCACATCTCTGTTTCTGATACGATAGTATGCCCGATGATAGTCTCGTTTTCATCCTGCACCCTGAGTGCCGGCAGTTTTTCCGCACAGATCTCAGCCACGAAAAGCACCACCTCGTTGTTGCTGAGGCCGCTGTCCGGATTTACGGCACCGAGCCTGATAAGCCGCAGATCCTGTCCGATCTGGATATTCGTTTCCTCTGCAAGCTCACGTATGGCAGTGGATACAGCATCCGGATCATCCGGATCAGCAAATCCTCTCGGTATCTCAAACACAGTTTTCTGCAGCAGCGGTCTGTACTGACGGTTCAGCAGAAAACATTTCTCCTCTCCTGTACGCAGAACGACAAGTATGGCGGCGCCTGATCTGTTGTATGATACGTTGCAGTAACGGAAGAGCTTATCTGTCTTTCCTGCTCTGTAAACATCCATACAAAAGTTATAATAAGGCGGGTTTTCCAGCACTCCCACAGTCAGCCCGCTTTCCTTTTCAAATCCCGCTATCACCGCAGGATCTGTCACAAGAGCCGTACAATTGGTATCTGATGACTTCTCCCTGACAGCCTTCTGCTCCAGTAAAGCCATATATCGCTCCTGATTCAGCATTCTGATCGACCTCCCATCATTTGTGCAGTGTTTATATTATATCACATATCATTTTTGATTGCAACGGCCATGTCAGTTTCCCAATGTTTTTTCCTTTTTGCTTGCTTTCTGATATATTTTCCATTTCTTTCCAGTGATCTGATATACTGAATACAGAAACAAGACGAAGCGTCAGACAGTTTCAGACAAGGGAGGATACAGAATGGATACCGCATAGTCTTCATCACAAAAGCCGTCATATGACGCAGAAGATCAATAAGCAGAAATCAAAAACCCACATTCATAAATGAAAGATGATCAGAAAAGAGAGGTAATTATCATGGCACGCAAGAATAACCGCACAAGCACAGCATACCGCACTTCACTCGGTTTCGACCCCGCAAAATACATCACAAAGAAATACAACGTTTATCTTACAGCCCACTCCATCGAAAGAGCCAAGGAAAGACTCGGGATCCGCAACGAAGAAAAACTGCTTCGTCAGGCCTTCAACGCCTGGACCAGAGGCAGAAGCACGGACAACGCCGATATGATCTGGCAGAAGAATTACATGAAGTCACATGAAAGCGAAAACATAGAGTTCCGCCTTTACAACGATACCTTCTTTATCTTCAGCACAGAGAGCAAGAACCCGAAGCTTATCACCGTCTACAGGATGACAAATTCAAAGATCAACCGCCTGCGCAGCGCCTGCACAACAAAGGATAATACCAAGAAGTACATGAAGTATCATCCCGAGCTGATGAGCTGAGCGTATCAGCGCAGGGTACGAAATAGGAGCAAAAGCCCGGAGAACCATACTCCGGGCTTTGCTTTCATATCAGTGCTCCTCAGGGCATTTCTTCCTCCGGCACGTCAAAGGATTTTACAGGGGTGCCAATTCTGTTTCCGTTCTTCCACCAGCGGTATGAGATAAGCCAGGCTGAAGCTGCACAGACTGTATAAATGACCAGTGCAATAACTACAGCTGCTGCCGGCTGCAGAGCGAGACCGTTATCTAATCCGTGAAAATGCTTCAGAATGAAGGATGGAGCTACGATCCCCACATACGGTACAATAACCATATGCGAGAGGCCTTTCTTTCCTATGGCAGCACAGCAGATTATCATCAGTCCTCCGCTTACGGAATTGAATAACACTACGTCGGAAAAAGCCGTTCTGCCGAGATTCATGGCCGCTGCCGACGCGATAAGAACATCATATATAAGTGCTGCTATAAGCGCGATCAGTACCGGTGCTGTTGTATAAATATCCTTTGCGCAGCTTGCCGACGCATAGAACTTATTCTGACTCGTCTTCATTCCGCCGATCATGATGATAAATACTGCGCCAATATGCCCGATGCCGACTGCATCTATCATGGAGAGATAGTCCTTTTCTCCCGGAGCAGCCGGATCAGTAATAAATGCCAGAGTCATACCGGCTGCCATGAATATGCCGAAGCCTATAGTCAGAGGATTCATCGATGCCTTCCAGAACAGCTTTAATGCATTTCTAATATTTTTCATACCAATACTCCCTTATTAGTTCCAGCGCTTTTCTTTATATACCTTCATAAGCATATTGTGTGACACAGGCAGAAGAACTGCGGTCGTCACAGCCGGTACAAGCTGCACGATCCCAGGTGTGCCGCCGGTTACTTCAAGAATTATGACCGCAGCAATACCGATGACAAAATATATGATCAGAGCGAAAAAAAAGCTTACAGTACTGCTCAGCCTCATGCTCAGAAAATTGCAGATGCACATTGCGACAAGAACAAGAACAAAAACTGTAACAGTCGTAACGATTCCGTATTTCATCGGTACGATACCTGATATATGGAGAAGCGATGCAAAAGCAGTTATTATGGCAGCAATTGCGACCCTTGATATGCATATAGCAGTGCTTGCCTTCTTATAGGTATCAAATCCGCCCTTTACCGTGCGGAAAAACTTTCCTCCGGGCATATGCTTTTCGTAAGTCATCTGAGCCATGATTATATTTATCAACCCTGCAGAGATCATAAAGAATGAATCTGCCATCAGGCTGCCGGCCATTTCTGACCTTACAGTTACTGAATCATCGCCGCCTGCCAATCCGATAAGAAATATGAAAGCAAGCATCAGGGCATAGACACCCATCGACAGCAGCGACATCTTCAGTATTAACTCCGGCATTGAACGTCCGTTGTACAGCTTCATAGCCTTTGACAGAGTAATCCTGTTATTCATCTTCCTCCGCCTTTCTGAGTATACCTATGCTGAGCTGCTGCAGAGTGGGTGTTTCGATCGCTGTATCAAATGCTGAGAGCATCTCAGCATTCTCAGCAAGAGCGATGCCTTCAAAGCCCGACCTTCCGCCTGACTGTGAGAGCATGAAGGGACGTGCCTTTTCAGCATACTCAGCGTCGCCGTGAACGAGTATGTATTTCTGCTTGAGATCCTCCACGAATCCCTGCTCCACAATCCTTCCCTCCGCCATGAATATAGCATAGTCTGTGGCAAATTCCATATCTGCGATGTTATGCGTGGAGAAGAGGATAGTCCTCTCTCCGTCACGCTCGGAAAGGTATTCCCTGAACATATCGCAGAGCATATCACGGGCCAGAGGGTCAAGGGAGGAACCGGGCTCGTCAAGTACGAGAAGATCTGTATCCCTTGCAAGCACTGCCGCAAGGTAAGTCCTCATCCTGTTTCCGTCCGACATCTTGACGAGGGACTTGCTCTTCTTCCCGGTCTTCTCCCCTACCTTGAAGCGCTTGCAGAGAAGCCCGAACTTAGCCCTGTCGAAGTTGTCAAAGCCTATCTCCATGGAGTCTGCGATAGTTGTCAGCTTCCAGTCCAGCGGAAAATAATTGGCCGCAGAGCAGTAGCCTATACGATTGCGGAGAGCATCGCTGTCGATATCGGTCATATCCCCGAAGTAGACAGTCTCTCCGGATGTCCTTCCCGTAACGCCGCAGAGTATATCGATGAGCGTAGTCTTGCCTGCGCCGTTAGCGCCGATGAGTGCCGTAGCAAATCCGCGGGGTATCGCTGTGTTCAGTTCGCCGAGCTTAAAATCCTTGTACTCTTTTGTGAGTCCGTTTATTACAACAGCATTTTCCATATTTAACTCCTTATTCTTCATCTATTTCCCAGAGCATCTCGAGGGTATTCTCAACCTCTTCAAGCCCTATGCCTGCTATCCTTGCGGAGTGTATCGCATCTGTCAGATTCTTCTCGACCTGCCGCATATGCTGCTCCACAAGCATCCTCTGATCCTGAGCATTGACGAAATATCCCTTGCCCTTTGAAGCGGTCACAAGTCCTTCTTCTGAAAGCTCTTCATAGGCCTTCATGGTGGTGATCACGCTTATTTTAAGATCCTGAGCGAGCCCTCTTATTGAAGGCAGGGGATCTCCGCCCCGGAGCTTGCCAGTGAGTATCTCCTCTCTCAGCTGAGCTGCGATCTGCTTGTAGATCGGCTCGCTTGAATTCTGATATATCTTCAAGACATCATCTCCTTTCGCGTTACTGTTTATGTGGTATATATACAGTATATAACACATGAACAGTTTTGTCAACTGGTATATATACCATTTTTCGCCATATCAAAGAACGGTGAATTGTGCATCATGCACATTTAATAGCCATTTGAGTATCTAAATCGGGTGGTTTCACCTGTCTTCCGTTGTCCAACTGTATAATACCAATATAAACAGTTCATACTGAAACGGTTTGTTCTATATTTCTGTAGATACATGATTGTAAAAATGTTCTTGCCGTGGTATAATTGTAATCAGCAGTAAACTGCGGATACCTGCACCGATCGGAGGATACGGGAATACATGGATAACATCAGAATAGAAGAATTCATCAGAAAACAAAAGGTCGCCTTTATATGCTCGGTGGATGAAGAGGGCTTCCCGAATGTTAAAGCCATGCTGAAGCCGAGAAAAACGGAGGGACTGCATCAGTTCTATTTTTCTACGAACACCTCTTCAATGAGAGTCAGACAGTATATGAATGAACCCAGAGCCTGCATATATTTCTATCACAAAGGTCTCATCAGGTACACAGGCGTCATGCTGAAAGGCAGGATGGAAGTGCTGACAGACCAGAAGACGAAGGACATGATATGGCGCAGAGGCGACACCATGTTCTACAAGGGCGGAGTTACCGACCCTGACTACTGTGTCCTGAGATTCACGGCAGAAAGCGGAAGGTACTACTGCGACCTGAAAACCAGTAGTTTCACCATAGAGTGACCGCCTTGCCGCTCGTCACTTGCACGGATACAATGACATTCTGAGTATATGACATAACACCAGACTATTTACCGGAGGGATACATATGTGTCAGAATGTAATGATAACAGGTGCCGGAAAGGTTTCAGGTCTCGGCTACAATCTTGTGCTTCGCTTTCTTGAAGCAGGCGATAATGTTGCAGCCACCATAAGAAAGCCCTGCCCCGAGCTTGAAGAGCTGAAAAAGCAGTACCCCGGAAAGCTTACCGTACTTATGATGGATATAAGCAGCACAGCTTCTGTACAGGCGGCAGCCAATGAATTATCAGAGGTATTCAGCTGCCTTGACCTGCTTATAAATAACGCTGTCTCAGTCTCTCCCGACTGTGACAAGGGCTTTTTTGAAGCAGACCTTGACCTCATCGCAAGGACTGTCGATATAGCTGCTGTGGGAGCTATGCGCGTGATAAAGGCCTTTTATCCTCTCCTTGTCAGAAGCGGGACAACGGCCCTTATCATGAACATCTCCTCCGAGGCAGGCAGCATCTCGAAATGCTACCGCACAAACCTTATCGACTACGGCATGGCAAAGGCCGCACTGAATATGGCCACCATGAACCTTTTCAACACCTTCAGGGACGAAAGGGCTGTCAACATCTTCTGCATACATCCGGGATGGATAAGAACAGACGGCCGCCCCGATAATCCTGCCCCCCTGTCGTCCTATGAAGCAGCAGAGATACTGAGGCTGCTTTCTGAGAAGAAGCGCTTTGATTTTGAAGGACACAGATTCATAACGAACCTTGACGAGGATTATCCCTTCTGAGATACCGTAAAAAAACAGCCTCTGCCCTTATCCTGCGGCAGAGGCTGTTCTGTTATCATGCAAGTGCTCGTCTCATCAGCGTGAAATCAAACACATCGAGCCTGTTGTCCTCATAGAGGTCTCCGGCCTTCCAGTTCACTGGCTTTGCAGCAGTATCACCCAGCAGCCAGCTCTGAAGAAGCACGGCATCCGCAACATTGAAGACGCCGTCTGCGTTGACATCGCCGTTTATCTCAGCTGCCGCGAGCTTCAGCCTGTTGCTGGAAAGAGTGTTCCTGTTATCGAATCTGACAGTCGGGTCCTTGTCCTTCACAAGGGGGTTGTCGCAGTCATACATGGCAAGGCATATCACGGCATCAGCTGACAGCTCCCCGCTGTATTCAAATACAAAGGTCTTCTCTGTATCATCCCTGAAGCTGCCCTTTTCAATACGTACCGGCTTTCCGAACGGACCCAGCTTCCTTCCGGCGGCATCGGTCAGCTCCGCGCAGAGGTCGATGTTGAAGAAAGCAGGCGCAAGACCGGTATTCTTGACTTTCACAACAAGCTTGTTTCCATAGCGTACCGCAGAGGTCACAGTGAAGTTGTACCCCAGTTTATTGCACATCTCATCGATAACGTCCTTCTGCTCCCTGTAGAAACCGAAGCTGCAGTTGCTGTCCTGGTCAAGAGCGAATATGGACATATGCGGTATCTCAATAGTCTCGCGGAAACGCTCCGGAGTCCAGGTGCAGAGCGAATAAGCATTCTCTCTGACAGTATCCCTCATCCAGGCGTAGGGCCAGTAATTCTCGCCGACTACCGGCATATTGGCTCTATAGGCCGGCAGAAGGCTCCATTCCACGTTGGGCATTGAGACAAGTCCGTCATCCCGCTTGGTGATGCCTGCGGAAAGGGCATACCTGTATATCTCCCCCCTTGCATTGGAAGGAAGGACAAGAAGCGTACTGTCAAAAGCCTCCGCATAGAAGTCAAGCATATCCTTCTGTATCTCCGGGGAGGGCATGAATTTCTCATCGCCGACTGCAAAGGAATTATGCCATTCTCCGTAATCGCCGAAGGGTCTTACATCTACGAGCTCCACACGGGGATCGCCGTCATACTTCTCAGCCAGCGCCCTGACAAAATCCTTGTGAGCCTTAAGGTATACCGGATCATCCCACTTTGGGAACAATACATCCTTTGAGGGGTCATCCCTGAGCTGTGCCCTGTTCTTCTCTGCACCCTTGTCGTAGACCCACTGAGGTACAAAGTCCTCGTTAAGATATGATGAATATGGCATGATGCGTATTTCGTATGTCATACCGTACTTCTCACAGGCATCCAGCATCTGATCTATCTCGTCCCAGTCGTATACGCCCTCACGCGGGTTCAGGTCATCCCAGTGGGGCGAACCGCTGACGATGGTTACCACATCCCAGGCATGGTTATCTGCCTTGCCCCCCATACCGTACTCAAACTCATCGCTGAGCATATACGGTGTATAGGCCGTCATTACAAATCCCTTGTGGGGGTTAGGCACTGCCCTGCCGGATACCTCCGTCTGATATACCGCCGTCGGTGTACCGAAGTCATACTCCTCCTCAACAGGACCGCCGGGATTTTCAGGTGGAAAAAGCTGTCCGCTCACCATCTCCGCCATTCTGTCAGCGCCGGCCGCATTCAGATGCAGCCCGTCGGCCGTATAGTACTCCTTCTGTTCAAAATACGTGTTCTCCAGACACAGCTCCAGCCATGGCCGGTAAAGATCGATCACCCCGGTATCCTCAGCCTCCGCCAGCTCCTCAACAGCTTTCCCGAACCATCTGTATTCCGGGATGGGATACTTTGCCGTATCGCTTTTCTCCCCGTGCTGCTTCACAAGATACACCCTCATCCCCTTAGCCTTAGCACGGCGTATCATATCCGTCATATTCGCTTTGAAGTCCGCCGCATCAGGGCTTGCGGTATTCTGCCTCGTGTAATCATTGATGCCTGCTGCCAGGATCATGATATCCCCGCTCTTGCCGTAATGCTCGGCAGTCTCAAAGGTATACCCCCGCAGTTCCCCTGAGGAGATACCGCTTACCGAGATATTCCTGACATCGAACCTGTCCGTATCCACATGATCGCTGAGGAACTGCCCCCAGCCCCTTGCAGCATCCTCTGATACGTTATAGAAGCTTGCGGCTGTCGAATCGCCGCCAATCCATATAGTCGGCTTTGTGACCGTACCCGCGGAGGTCTGCTCTATCTCGATGGTGCTCAGGGAAAACTCCGTTCCCACTCCTGCCCGCGCATAGATATTGAGCTGACCGTCCGTGACCGGAATGGTAAAGGAATCCGAAGCATTGCTTCCGGTCAGGAAGAAAAGCTGCGGCACTCCCTCTGCCGATATGGTCGTTGATCTCACATCACCTGTGGTTACGGTTATCTTATAAACACCTGCCGGCAGATCCACATTGAACACATGGCCTGCCACATCAGACCTGAACCGGACTGCATCTGATAAAGCACCTTTTCCCCCCGCCGTAACATTCTCCACAGCATCCGTATCGGCAAAGCCGTAGCCTTTTGCGGAGGAATATGCATCAGCCGCAGAGACTCCTGTATAACCCTCCGCCGCACCAAGTCCGCCGAGATCGAACCTCTTTGTGACAAGATCAGCAGCTTCTGTATCAAGCGGTACAGGTAACAGAGCCAGAGCAAGCACAGCCGTAAGATATCGTTTCATACACAGCAACTCCTTTTATCCGGTAGTATAGTCGCCAATTTACTTCTGATCCTATTATATAATACCTGCGCGCCGGAAATCAACTGTTTTCGGGTAAGATGCGTTTCAGGGCGGGTAAGTTGCATTCAGCAGTTCAGATACAAGGCCGGAGACAGAAAAAGCCGCACAGCAGCCGGACATATGTCCGATACCGCCGTGCGGCTGTATGTAACCGTTTGATTCAGTCGGCGTCATAATCAACTCTTGCGCCGATCTCGTTCCATTCCTGCCATTCGATATCCTCTTCGTTATAGTAATACTTTCCGTTGACTTTTGACATTCTTATATCGATGTACGCATACCAGAGGCTGCCTGTATGCTCGTCAAGCTGCAGAAAGCCGTTCCACACCTCGGGATCGTTGTACTTACAGCCGGCTCTTGCTCCGGAAAGCTTATCTCCGCCGTAGATATCGGTCTTGTCATCCATATAGAACATATCCTGTATCTTATCGTACTCCTCGACTTCGCTGCAGTCTATGCCCTGTTCCTTACAGTCGGACTCAAGCTCGTATCTCAGTTCATCCAGCATATCCTCCCATTCGGATTCTTCCATATCAACGATATCCTTATGGGTTGAAAAAGAGACCTTCTTCTCCGGTCTGACTTCGGTATCGGGGTCAGCCTCACGGCGTGTGAGAGTGCTGATATCACCCTTCCAGTAATATGCGCGCAGGGTATGTATACCGTACTTTTCCTCAAAATACCCGGGGTCGCCGCCGTTCCAGAATATATAGAGCATACCGCTCTTCGGAAGGTCATCTTGTACCTCATACTCCGCAAGGTCGGCAAGGTTGAACTGACAGATAAGTGGCAGTTTCACCCTTTTGAAATACTTATCACTTTTCTCGTCGATGAAGGCCTCACATTCCGGATAGTCTATTCCCGGCGGCAGATCGGGCAGGCCTCCCAGCTTTGAAGCACCGACAGGGACATCATCACATTCCTCCCCGTTCAGAACCACGGCAATGCCCCAGTCCTCAGCCTCTTCACGCTTTCTGAGAAGCTCCTCTATCTCCTTTGCATAATACTCTCTGTCGAGTTCTTTTTCTCCCATACAGGTCACTCCTTTCCAGGCATAGTCCGTGCAGGGATCCCACAGAAAACAGACCTGTGTATCTGAAACTGATCCCTTGTTCAACACCGGCGGCACATCCTCAGCACGCACACTGCTGCCTTTATTCTATAACAAAACCGCTGATTTGTCAAGATAATGCAATCAGTTATTTCCTGTTACTGTACAGCCGTTCAGAGATGCTCTCATCTGAATAAACCGTTACAAGCTTCATCTCTGCTTTCTGAGCGCCCTGTATACCCTTTTACCTGTCGCAGCAAACAGTGATATGACAATTATCAGCAGCGGTATAATGCAGTCTATGATGGGGATATAGTAGTATTCCAGGCCATTGAAGTCTAAGAAACCCGAACTGGAGCGCCTCTGCGCGACTATCCATACATCATTTTCAACTGCCCATACTATCGGACAGCTTATAAACAGGCATAGCGCACCCCAGCAAAGAATGCGGAGGATACCGTCCCTGACCGGATGATCTGTGAGGAGATACTTCTTCCTTAGCCTGAAGTAGATAAAGACAGGGAAAACAAAGAGCCAGGCTATAAGACAAATACCGACCCAGTCCTCCAGATCGCTGTTATCCAGAATATTCTTCTCGTCAAAACCGTAGTCAAAGAAGGTAAAGGCCAGCCACATGAATGTCTGAACCATAAGTGCCAGTGCCACGAAAATAACGTTCTGCCGTCTGCTGTCTTTCATACATCATCCCTCCTGTGATATCTTTAAGTAAATTATAGCTGAACACAGGTAAAAGGTAAAGATGACGTATGTCACTTGCAGAGTTACTGTTGTCACTTGTTACACTTCACTTTAGGACACATATCCAGAGTGAACCTTATATCGGCAAAT
>CAMKMD010000043.1 GCA_946413815.1 uncultured Ruminococcus sp. | reverse complement strand
GACGCCCTGCAAGAGAGGGCGTCCCCTAAGTAGATATAGGTTTTTTGACAGACTGCGGCAGCATCCCCGATGCTGCTCTTTTTTTGTTGACATCCCTGTCTCCGTAGTGTATAATAAAATCATAAATCAAAACAGTAAACGAACTGTTCACTGTCAGAACACTGTGTAAAACCATGATATCAAAAAAGCGGAGGTTAATTGCCATGAATGAATATGTTATCACATCCGGCGAAGCATTTGAAGAATTGATTGACAAGTACAAAATGCCGCGTGAGGAAAAGGAATTCATCTTCCTCACCGTCGTTGACACAAACGGTGCTCTTGTATGTTCTGATGAGATTCTCCATCCGACAACTACTGCTGTTGCGGTGGTTGACCTCAGCACCGGAGAGATGCATGAGGGCAAAGGTGTCCTTCACTGGCTGATAAAAGACGATAACGGACGCGGACGCGGCTGGGGCTTTGATTTCTTCAGCAACAACATCTATCATATCCGCGGCTATGCCGTGTTCGGAGAGAAGCCGAAGGGCTACCTGTATAATATCGTAGTTTCCGATGTTATAGATGACGGCCTCTCCGATCCACGCCTTGACAAGCTTCTTGAAAAGTATAAAAAGCCTGTATTCATCGACGATCCGGAGCTTGGCCGGTTCGACCTCGACAGGCAGTATTCATGGTTCGAGGGAGAGATAGACTGGCTCGGTGAAAAGAAATCCGTAACTCTCGGGACTGACTGCGTTGACGGAGATACAGCCAGCAAGGCTCTGGAGCACCTCAGAACTCTCGCCGCCGATATCCCCGGCTGGGACGACCGCTTCCGCAGGTACGTCGCCAAAGAGAATATAGACATGGTAAATGAATGGGAGCTGCGTGACGAGCCCTTCACCGAAGAGGAACTCATGGAGATGCTCAGCTTCTCCGATCTCGCCATAGAAGAAGACGGCAGCATCAGAATTTATTATTTCGAGGAAGGCGATCTTTTCGGCGGTCATGCTTTCGAGCTTGATGCCAACATAAACGGCGATTTCTCCGGCACCGACTTTGTAGGATAACAACACCTGAAAAATGCCCTCCTTGAAGGCGGTGTCTGTATAGCAGCTTTTGCACATTCTATTGAGGAAAACCCTTTTTCAAAAGGGTTTTCCTCAAACTCCTTTCCGAAAACTTCCAGCTAATTTTGGCCCATAGGTCTTTAGACCTATGGGCCAAAATTCATTGAAAGTCTTTGGAAAGGGGGACGGGGGTGACTCCCCACAGTGTGGGGAGATGTCGCGCAGCGACAGAGGGGACCGCCTCCGTCAGAGGAACCTTTCCTCAGAAAGGTTTCCCCCGATAGCACGTATAAACTACTATGCAGACATCGCCCTTAAAGAGGGCGCTTATCAGACATTGAAGCGGAAAACGACGATATCTCCGTCCTGCATCACGTATTCCTTGCCTTCGAGACGAACAAGTCCCTTGTCCTTAGCGGCGGCCATAGTACCGCATTCCATAAGGTCGTCATAGGAGATGACCTCGGCACGGATGAAGCCTTTCTCGAAGTCGGTATGTATCTTTCCGGCAGCCTGCGGAGCCTTAGTGCCGCGGGTGATAGTCCATGCACGTACCTCCTGCTTGCCTGCTGTGAGGAAGGAGATAAGACCGAGCAGAGCGTATCCCTCCTTGATGATGCGGTCAAGACCTGATACCTCAAGACCCAGCTCGGCGAGGAACATCTTCTTGTCCTCCTCGTCCATTTCGGCTATCTCAGCCTCGGTCTGTGCACAGATAGGAAGTACAGCGGAGTGCTCCTCCTCTGCAAGTGCCTTGACCTTAAGGTAGTTCTCGTTGGTATCGATATTGTTTGCAAAGTCGCTGTCACTGAGGTTGGCAGCATAGATGACGGGCTTTGCGGAGAGCAGGGGAGTGGACTTTATCATCTCACGCTCCTCGTCAGTGAAATCAAAGCCTCTTGCCGACTTGCCGTTCTCGAGATGCTCCTTGAGTCTCTCAAGGAAATCCACCTCAGCAAGATACTTCTTGTCGCTCTTGGCGGCCTTCTTTGCACGGTCGATGCGGCGGTCTACCATTTCTATATCGGAGAATATCAGCTCGAGGTTGATAGTCTCTATGTCGCGGAGGGGATTGATGCTGCCGTCAACGTGAACGATGTTGGCATCCTCGAAGCAGCGCACAACGTGTACGATAGCGTCCACCTCACGGATATCCGCAAGGAACTTGTTGCCGAGTCCTTCACCCTTGGATGCACCCTTTACGAGACCTGCGATGTCAACGAATTCAAGGGTAGCCGGAGTGAACTTGTCCGGGTCATACATCTCTGCCAGCTTATCGAGTCTTTCATCGGGTACAGAAACGATACCCACGTTCTTCTCGATGGTGCAGAAGGGATAGTTTGCGGACTCTGCACCTGCGTTGGTGAGAGCGTTGAAGAGTGTGCTTTTGCCTACATTCGGGAGGCCGACCATGCCTAACTTCATATTTTTACAAAACCTTTCTTTTCTTATATTGAGAGAGCCGGAGTTTCAGGCGTCCGGCTCTTTCTGTCAGTGCTGGATACGCTGGTTGTTGACGAGCGAATAGATATCCGAGCCGGTTATCTCCGTGTCGCCGGATGCGCTTCCTATATCAAGCGGGTTTCCGACGTACATACGCAGATTCAGCTTGGAATCGATGATGGAAACATTTCCGTTTCCCTGAGCGTCGCCGATGCCGGTAGCGTCGTCACCCTCGGAGTCTATGATTATCTCGGCGCTGCGTATCTTGGTGTTCACGCTGCCGCCGATAGCGCCGATACAGGTCTGACGGGCCGCACGCATCTTGATGCTTATCCTTCCGCCTGTAACGAGAACGCTGCCCTCACCTTCGTTGAGTGCTCCGATGCCGACTGCCTGAGCGCCTGTTCCGGAGAGAGTTACCATAGCATTTGAGGTGACAGTCGCTATACCCCTGCAGCTGCCTATGCCGACAACGTTGATGCCGGAGAATGTGATATCGACTTCGCATCCTTCGGAGATATCAACACGGGCATCGCCGTTGTAGCTGCCGACTGCAAGACCGTTGTGGGTATACATATTGATCTTTACCTTTCCGGCCCTGAGCTTGATATCAGATTCATCCTCATTCATGCCGCCGCCGATACAGACTGTCTCTGTGCTGTTGCAGATGATCTCAAGCGAGCCGGCCATATCCACAGTGATATCGCCGTAGCTGTGATCAAAGTCGGTACCGATGCCGATGCCTTCCGAGGCGTTGCAGTCTATGACAAGATTACCCTTGCCGGTGAGCTCAAACTGGCTTCCCATAGGAACGCTGATGCCGGAATAGCTGATGCGGTTATTCTTGCTGACGTTAAGTCTGAGGCGTGCGTACTCACCGACTGTGATCGTCGGCTTGCTGTTGCCGCTGGTGATATTCACGTTTTTAATGGTGAGGTCGCAGGTATGGTTATCCATTACGGAGATATTCATCTTTACCTGCTTATCAGGGTCGCCGACGATGGTGAGGCTGCTCTGATAGATATGTATATCAGTATACTTCTCAAGTGCCAGCTTCAGGAGGTCGATCTCCTGATCGTTCCTTGCGGCATATATCTTCTTCATGCCGCTGTGGCGGGATTCAAGATTGGTCCTGATGATCTCGTCCTTGATATCCTTGGAGATGCTGTCGAGGAATACCGGCTTTGGCTTGGAGGTGTAGTATCCCTGCACCAGGTCAACGCCGAGCCTGATCACAGTCTTCATCTCCTGAGCGGTCTCCACGCCCTCAGCAAGGGAGATGAGCTGATTGTCACGGCAGAACTCTATGATCTGAGTAACGAGCTGCTGCTTCTTCATATCGTTCTGGATATCACTTATGAGCGAACGGTCTATCTTGACGTAGTCCGGCGAGTATTTCAGCAGGTTGGAGCTGTTGGAATAGCCGGTTCCGTAATCATCGATAGCAAGCTGAGCGTGCATGAAGGCGCAGCGCTTGCGGAGGGTCTCGATAGCATCCTTGTTTGCCGCGCTGTCCTCGACTATCTCTATGACTATCTTTTCAAGCAGCTCTCCGTATGTGAGGTAGAGCTCGTTGAAGTCGTCATCCGAGAGGAGACTTGTAGCCATGGAGTTTATGAACAGCTTTCGCTCCGTGAAGAACTGCTGATTCTCACTCAGCAGCTTCATGGTGTTGAAGAATGTGAGCTTCTCAATGGCGTAGAGGTTGCTCTGGCTCTCGGCGATCGCAAGGATCTGGCGGGGTGCCATCTTGATATCGCCTGTAGTGCGCATAAGGGCTTCATAGGCGACGATGTTTCCCGTCTGGGTCTCGATTATGGGCTGGAGACAGTACATCAGCATATTATCCTGAACGATACGTGAGAAGAGCTGAGCGTTCTTGTAGGAATCCTTCTCGCGGATGTAGTTCTCCTCGGAGAACCAGTTGATGACGTGCCGGCGGTCTGTCCTTGCCTCATAGAGAGCGAACTCCGAATAGTTCACGAGCATATTGAAATCGGAGGCCTCATCAGGGTAGGAGGAACAGCCGATGGAGAGTGAGAGGCTGCTCTTGTCGGAAATGTCGATTATCTCACCGAAATCGTCAGTGAGCACGCAGTTCTGCACAGCCTCATCCATGCTGTTGAGGAGATTGTATATCTGCATCTTGTCGCAGTCGCGGAAGAATACAAATAACTCATAATTTGATTTCGTTCCCATTATGACATTCTCGCCGGTGAACCCCTTGAGCGCCTCAGCTACGGATGTTATGCAGCTGTTGGTGCTGTCAACGGTGAGGAATGAGCCGAGTTTCTCGATACCGTTGATGTAGAGGGTAGCCAGACAGCATGACTGGACATCCGGGAGAAGCTTCCTGACCGTCTGAGAGAATGACGGATAGGAGGGCAGGCGTGTAATCGGGTCATAATCCACAAAGGAGCTGAGTTCGGAGCGTTCGGTGAACTGTCTTGTGAAGTCCTGTACGAAGCCGAGCCATTCCTCACTGCTCTCGTAGATATTCATTTTGATGTACTTTGTGATATTGTTGTTGGTGAAGCGGTAGATGTGCTTCTGACCTTCGACCGGGCTTTTGGAGATCTTTTCGAGCAGGTTGAAGAACTCGAATTCATTGAGCCTTGAACCTGAGCAAGAGAGCATCCTGCACGCCGATTCATCGAGATAAGCGGCCTTTTCCCTTGCAAGATAGGTGAAGGCGCCGATATTGCCCATGAACTGCTGGAAAATCTGCCAGTCATGGCTCAGGGTCGGAGGATTTTCTGAAAGATTGAAGATACTCATAGATCGCTCCATCTCGCAGAGTCTTGGAGAAACGACTGTAATGTGATGCCCTGCGGACTGCATTTCCGGTATGCAGAAACCGTTATCTATACACTTTAATTATACCGCACCTGCGGCATAAAGTCAACCGGATAAAAGATTTTTTGTATTTTATGATGATTTATTACGATGCTCAGTACAGCCATAGGGACTATTGGACGGTATATAGCCACAGACAGGGAAATTATAAAATCTCGGAATTTTTTTCAAAAAACCCTTGACAAAGCAGGAATGGTATGATATAATATATATCGTTGGTTACGACGAATACCGCTAAACGGTATGGCTGACTGGGTGTGGCGCAGTTGGTAGCGCGCTACCTTGGGGTGGTAGAGGCCGTGGGTTCAAGTCCCGTCACTCAGACCAGTGTAATCAACATTACCCCATAATTCCGGAGCATCTGCTCCGGAATTTTTTTTGTATACAGGCTTGATATGAGTTGACAGCAGATGCCGTGGTATGATACTATTACATATACAGATATTGATGTGCACTTATCCGAAGGAGGGATGTCAGTGGAGGAGCTACAGGAGATCATGTTCTCCGGCAGTGACGTTCTGGGTTACTGCATAACAGGCATTGTGTATCTTATACTGCCCTTTGCATCATTCTTTCTTATGAAGAGGTACAGCAGAGTGAGCATCTTCCCGGTGATCGCCGGCGCAGTCACATACTTCCTTTCAACGCGGACAGCCGACATCGCAGCAATGCTCATGCTGGGCTCAGCCTCTTTTGCAGCAAAGAAGGCTATAGCCTCCGAGCTTGTGGCGTACACCGAAGAGGGCGGCCGCTGGCTCGCCATGAAATATCTGCTGTCAGGAGTACGCAGCACTCCCGCAGCAGTCTGCTATGCGATAGGCCACGGCGGACTTGAATGCCTGATGCGTGCAGCAGACGCATTCAGAATAGTCGGCAGGGCACATACCCTCAATACCGAGGGTATAGCTTACTTTACCGCCGGAAAGACTCCCGAACAGGCGCAGGCAATAACCGAGGAGTTCAGCAGGCTTGCCGGAAACGGCATTATCGTCAGTCTTATCGGCACAGTGGGAATAGTAGCAGTATCCGGCGTACAGCTCGCACTGTCCATACTGGTATACAAGAAGCTGATAGCCTCTGACCTCAGGCTCCGCTGGCTGGCGCTCGCTATGGGACTGCACCTCTTTGTCAACTTCCTTCCGTGGGTCGCATCCTTTGCCGGAAGCGCCGTATTCAGAAGCCTGACCGGCATCATATCCTGCACGGCAGTTATATACTTCGTATACCGCATCACAGACGGAAGAAGCATCAGGGACGAGATACTATATCCCGAAGAAGAATGAACAACGCCCGGATAGTACCGGGCGTTTAGTCTGTCAATAAACCTAACATTCACAAATAAGCGGGGCGATGTAGGCATCGCCCCCTACATTTTGCTATGGAAGAATCGGCGTTTGTAGGGGCGGATGCCCACATCCGCCCGCTTGACTTCTGCCATAACTGACTCTTTTGACAAGCTGAAACGCCCGGATAGTACCGGGCGTTTTGTTTTATATGCTTTTTCCGAGTTCCTTTGAAAAGGCCGTCAGCTGTTCCATAGTGAGCGCCTCTATACGTGACTGTTCACTGAGCCCGAGGGAGGCGAGAGTATCATATACCTCCTGCTTGGCTATCCCCATATTCGAGGAAAGGGCGTTCGCAAGTGTCTTTCTGCGCTGGGAGAATCCTGCCTTGACAACGGAGAAGAAGAACTTCTCCTCCTCCTGACTGAGGGGCAGCTCTCTGTGCAGGTCGATGCGTATGACGGCTGAGTCCACATTGGGCGCAGGCATGAAGCTGCCGCGGGAAACGTCAAAGAGCTTCTTCACCTCACCGTAGTAGTTGACTCCTACGGTGATAGCTCCGGATTCACGGCTGCCCACAGCGGCGCAGAGCCTCTGTGCTGCCTCCTTCTGCACCATGACAGTGATGGAGTCTATGGGAAGGCGGCTCTCGAGCAGGAGCATGATAACGGGCGAGGTGATGTAGTAGGGAAGGTTTGCGCAGACCGCCGCCCTGAGGCCTGCAAAGTCCTCAGCGATTATGCGGTGGAGGTCAGCCTTCATTACGTCCTCGTTGTATATCTTCACATTTCCGAGGCCGTCAAGAGTCTCCGCAAGTACAGGCATCAGACGGGTATCGATCTCAACAGCGGACACCTTGTCCGCACGCAGAGCGAGCTCCTTGGTGAGTACGCCGATACCTGTGCCTATCTCAAGGATACCGTATCCTGCCTGAGCGTTGCCGTATTCAGCTATCTTCGGGCAGATATCCGGGTTGATGATGAAGTTCTGCCCCAGTCCCTTGGAGAAGCTGAAGCCATGCCGTGAAAGGATATCCTTTACGGTGTTTATATTGGTAAGATTCATTTTTCCTCCGTTTTACACCTCACCGCCGGGCAGCTCGGATATCTTCGAGACATTTCCTCCGGTGGAGTTGATAGCGTAGATAGTAAGAATAATGGAAGCGTCATTGGAATCAATAATGCCGTCTCCGTTTGCGTCGAGCCTGAGTATGCTGTCGGGGTCATTGAGGGCTTTCAGCGCTTCATTTTCTGCCTCAAGTTCATCAATTCTTGCCTCAAGCTCATTGATCTTCTTTTCAAAATCACTCTGATCTCTGAACAACTCGTCGGAGAGCATCTCCGGGTAGATATTGATATACTGATCGAAAACACAGATGGTATATTCCTCTTTGCTGATGTCTATGGGACGGAAGGTGAGAACAGAGCTTGTCTGCGGCAGTTCTGACAGCCTGCCTTCGTACTCAAACTGATACAGACAGCCTGTTATCCTCGAAATGGAGCCCGCCTTGCCGTAGAAGTAGTTTTCCTGCGGTACCATCCGGAATATGCTGTCATCGCCGTATGTCATCCTGTAGTTAGCCGGATATGTGCCTAAGTCATCCCTGTTATAGTCTTTCCAGAACGTATAATCAGCATCCTTGTTGTAAAGAATGCTTATCTCGCCCTCATCATACCGCTCCTTGCTTATGGGGAAGAACAGATCGGGATCATCGGGATTCCCTGACGGATATGTACATTCCTGAACGAAGGAATATGCCAGCCTGTCAGGGCATAATTGCTTTATGGTGACAGTATGGATAGAGGTATCATCCGGAGCAAGCTTGCTCCAGTCAACACTGTTGTGGAAATAAACTCTTACACTGCCGTCATTGTATACCTCTGCTATGCACTCCAGGAAATTGTATTCTTCATCCTTCTTACCGTCAATATAGTACTCTGTTTTCCATTTGTAGGTCTGTGCAATGGTGGGCGTCACCATCTCAGCCGCTGCCGGATAAGCTCCCGCACAGCCGAATATGACCGGCACAGCCATAACAGCAGCAATGATGTTTCTTACTTTCATGTCTGTCCTCCTGTACTCACTCCACAGCCGGATGTCTTTCCTTCTCGGAGAACTCCTTCTGCTTTGCGTCATTGAGCTTGTCCATATTGTTTACAAGGTAATCCGCCGACCTGTAGGCGTGCTGGAAGTTGGTATCGCAGAAATACACCTTGAGGTCAACGAATTCGCCGTCGATGATGATATCCATCTGACTTATCTGCCTGCCGATATACTTCTGTCTGGTGTACTCAAGGTACTGGTCGATCTCTGCACGGCTCATCTCGCCGCCGATAACGTTTATCTTCATAGTTCTCCTCCGTTCTGTGGGTAGTGTGGTCTGTGTCTTCTTTATCTTTTGCCTGTTTATTCAGGAGCGGTCAAGCTCCATTTCGATACATTTCCATTCTTCGCCGAATATGCGGTATACTTCCGTACTTCCGGTGCTTATCTCACGGAAGCCTGCCGCACGGTAGCAGTGATAGGCAGCCGGATTGTTCTCGAATACCCCGAGAGTTATCTTCTCAGCGCCGAGAAACTCAAAGGCATATCTTTCCGCAAGAAGTATCATCTCCTTGCCGAGGCCTGTTCCCCTGCGGTCGTAGTCAACGATGATGAAGCCGAATCTCACGGTCTTCTTCCCGTCGTCCGTAAAGCGCATTATCATGTGTCCCGCAATGCCATTTTCATCGTATGCAGTAAACGGGAACAGCGTATCCGTATCCCTGAAAGCAGCATAGTGTGCATTCAGGTCATCGCCGCTTATGGGATAGCTCTCGAACCTGTCCGCGCCCCACTGACGGAAGGAGTATTCATCCCTCAGCCAGCTGACAATGGTTTTTGCGTCACATTCCTTGTATGGTCTTAATCTCAGCATAGTATCACCTCATTCTGTCACAGTTGGTTTTTATGAATTCAAGCAGAGGCTTTCGGATTATCCTGTCCCTGTTGCCCCTGTACCAGTCATAGCTTCTGCAAAGAGACTTATAAAGCGGGAGTGTCTCCGGCATCAGTCCGTACATTGCCGTAACATCGAGCCTGTACTCATAGGGATGGAAGGGGAAATAGCTTCTCTGTGGTATCCCGCTTTTTACATACCGTATCTCCGGTACTTTCCCGAGGAACTTATAGCAGAGCACAGCCCATTCCTCAGCCGTGACGGTATCCCTGTTCCCGACGTTGAATATCCTCTGCTCCGGCTTCTTCTCAAGCAGTATCTCCATGAAGCGGCACATATCCCCGATATCGAAGAACTGCAATGGCAGCTTTCCGTCATCCGGCACATAGAAGGGCAGTCCCTTCTCGGCGCACTCAAACACAAAGGCCTCACGGTAGAGGTTGTTCATCCTTCCGCAGAGATATGGCGGACGGAGGATATAAGCCCCCGGTACTCTTTCCGTCAGGGCTTTCTCAGCGGCTATCTTGTCTGTTCCGTAGCTGCCCCATATAATGTTCGGTCCGCATTCTTCCGTCTCATGGAAGGGCTGAGGGGCAGTCTCCGGATAGACGGCGCTGGAGCTTATAAGGATATAGTCCCCGAAGCTGCCGATACCCTCCAGCAGTCCCTTAACATCGTCCTCGTTGTAGGCAGTGATATCGAGAACAGCATCAAAGCTGTGCCCTCTGAGAAGCTCACGGCAGTCATGCCTGTCGCCCCTTAGGAGAGTCACCCCCTCCGGCTGTTCTCTTGTGCCCCGGTTGAAGACGTATACCTCATGCCCTCTGTCACGGAAGTATTCTGCGGTGAATCTGCTTGCAAAGACAGTGCCGCCTGTTACGAGTATCTTCATTCTTCCGCCTTTCCGAGGACAGCCTCTGCGCATTTTATACCGTCCACCGCCGCCGATACGATGCCGCCAGCATATCCTGCACCCTCTCCGCAGGGATAGAGCCCCCTGAGAGTGAGGGACTGAAGACTGCTGTCACGGTCGATACGCACGGGTGAACTGCTCCGGCTCTCTATGCCTGTAAGCACAGCCTCCGGCATATCGAAGCCCTGTATCTTCTTTCCCATTTCCTTTATGCCTTCCCGAAGAGCACTGCATACGTAGTCCGGGAGGTATTCCTCCGGCCTTGCAAAGCGCACAGCCGGACGGTATGAAGGCTTCACCTTTCCGAAGCTCTCCGGCAGATATCCGCCGAGCAGCCCTCCCACTGTCGTCACAGGAGCGCTGTAGTCCGAGCCGCCTGCGATGAAGGCCTTTTCCTCCAGTTCGCGCTGCAGGTACATTCCCGCAAGGGGATGGTCGCTGCCGTAGTCCGCCGGACCTATGCCGACGAGGAGTGCGCTGTTGGAGTTCTCAGCGTCACGGGCAAAGCAGCTCATACCGTTGACAGCGAGCCTGCCCTCCTCCGATGCAGCTGCAACTACATGACCGCCCGGACACATACAGAAGGTGTAAAGGCTCCTGCCGTCCGGAAGATGGACAGCCAGCTTGTAGTCGGCGGCTTTCAGGGCGCTGTGTCCGGCAAAGCTGCCGTACATGGCCCTGTCTATATCCTTCCGCAGATGCTCTATACGTACTCCCACGGAGAAATTCTTCTGACTCAGGCTAACCTTCCGGCTGTGCAGCAGCTCGAAAACATCACGGGCACTGTGGCCGGATGCAAGTATCACCCTGTCTGTATCTATGGTATGTCTGCCGTCCTTGTCCTCGTAATCCACGGAGACGATACGGCTGTTATCCTCTGTATATCCGCAGAACCTTGCCCCGAAGCGTATCTCTCCGCCCAGGCTGATAACACGCTCACGTATATTCTTCACACATTCACGCAGCTTATCCGTACCGATATGAGGCTTGGCAAGGTAAAGTATCTCCTCCGGCGCTCCTGCATCTGCCAGCTGCCTGAGTACCCAGCCGATGCGCCTGTCACGGATACCTGTAGTCAGCTTTCCGTCCGAGAAGGTGCCGGCACCGCCCTCACCGAACTGCACATTGCATTCCGGGTCGAGCTTTCCGCCTGACTGGAACTCTTCCACCGCCTTCACACGGCTGTCCACGTCATATCCACGTTCAAGGACTATGGGTTTTGCTCCCGCCATAGCAAGCACCAGAGCCGAGAACATACCCGCCGGTCCGAAGCCGACGATCACCGGCGGTTTCTCCGGCAGCTTTTCCGGCACGGGGACAGTATACTCCTCATCGCTGACAGCGACGGCATTTTTCAGCCGCTTGAGCAGCTTTTCCTCTCCGGCTGCCTGTATATCAAGGGATATGGTGAAATGCACATCCGACTTCCGGCGTGCATCCACGGCCTTCTTTGAGAGCCTTACTTTTTTTATGCTCTTTTCCGCAATGCCGAGTTTCTTCACGCAGAGCTCACGGAGCTTTGTGAAGTCATATTCAAGAGGGACGCTTATCCCGCTTACTCTTATCATCGTTTACCGCCTTTCAGTGACAGTGCAGCATTCGTGCCGGCAAGTATACCGGAGGACCAGGCCCACTGGAGATTATACCCGCCGCAGTCTCCGGCGGTGTCGGCTATCTCACCGCAGAACCAGAGGTTCTTATGCAGCTTTGAACTCATATCGCTGCCGATACATGAAGCCTTTATCCCGCCGTAGGTCGACTGTGCATTCTGCCAGGGCGCACAGCCTGTAACAGGGAAGGAGAGCCTCTTGACAGTATCTGCGACCTGTGACAGGTCGCTGTCTGTCAGACGGCTTATCCGGGGGATATCCTTCTTTCTGAGTGCCGCCTTCGTGAGATACAGCGCAAGCTCCTTACGGAACATACCGCTGAGCAGCTCACTCACCGGAGCCCCGCCGGACATATCTCTCACCTCACGGAGATAAGAGTATATTTCGTCATGGCTCATATCCGGTGCAAGGTCTGTGCTTATACGGAGCTTCTCACCGTACCTGCCCCACAGCCATGCCATGTTGAAGACACAGATACCGGAGAGCATGGTCTCCGTGAACTGTATCTCGCCCTCCTCGGTATGCAGGTGTTTCCCCTCAGCAACAGCCTCGACACGGCATCTTGCACGTATGCCCTTGAGGCCTTTCAGGAGAGCCGGGTCGGTCTTCAGCGGGGCAACAGCCGGGCAGCATTTAGCCGCCTGATATCCCATATCACGCAATATGCGCAGCATAGTGCCGTCTGTACCGGACTTCGGGTCAGCATGGCCTCCGGCAGCAATGATGAGCCTGCGGCATTCAAGCATCCTTCCGTCCTCAGCCCTGACGAGCCAGCAGTCCTTTTTCTGTGCTATGTCCGATACAGCAAAACCGCATTCTTCCCGTACTCCGAGAGCCTCCGCCCGCTGCCTGAGGGCATTGAGCACGGTAGCCGCCGCACCGCTGTAGGGGTAGAGCCTGCCCTGCTCGTCGGAAAAGGTGAGCACTCCGAGGCTGCGGAAGAACTCCTCAGCGGATGGTGTGCGGGAAATGACATCCATAGCGTCCACGGAGCCGTGGTAGTTATCCCTTGAAAGGCGCAGGTTTCCCAGGTTGCAGCGTCCGTTGCCGGTAGAGAGTATCTTCTTTCCGGTGCGTGGCAGTCTCTCTGCTATGACTGTCTCTGCTGCCGGAGCAGTCTGCTTTGAAAAGACGGCGGCAGCAAGCCCTGATGCGCCGCCGCCGATAATAAGTATATCTATCATTGTATCTCCTTGTCAAAGGGGCTCAATGTCCATGACGACCACCTCAGGCCTGTTCCAGAACCTTATCGGCAGAGGAGAAGCGCCTATGCCGGAGGTGATGAACATGGAGCCGCCCTCATAGTCGAACCAGCCCTTGTCGTATATCTCTTTGCCCTCCTTCAGCTTCGGGAAAAGCGTCATATCTTCCGTATCGAGCACCGGCCCGAGGAAGGGCAGCCTTGTCATGCCGCCGTGAGTATCTGCGCATAGGGTCAGGTCTGCGCCGAAAGAGGAGAATGCCCTGTAATTCGGGATATGGGCGAGCAGTATGCTGAATGACGCCGGGTCCCTGGTGAAGGCCGTGGAAAGGTCGAAATTATCGCTGTAGCTGACGCTGTTGATACCCATTATCTGCAGGCTGTTGCCCTTGATATCAACGACATCCGTCCGGTAGTCCATTATCCTTATGCGTGCAGATTTGAGGGCGAGAAGGTAATCGCCTCCCTTGTCATGGTCTCCGGTCACAAAGTAGACAGGATAGCCCTTTGCCGTAAGGTCAGACATAAGGCCGATAGGCTTCTTTATCTCCTCCCATGTACTGTCACGGGAGTACATATCACCGAGCACGAAGATGATATCCGGCTCTGCATTGTCGATGCGGCTGAGTATCTTATCGTTGGATATGCTGTTCTCCGAGGCGTGCTGATCAGCTATGATGACCGCCCTGAAAGGCTCCTTTATCTTATCGGAGCGCAGAGAGGTGTGATCGGTCCTGAGGGCATAATTATTGAACCACCACAGGCCGAAGAGCGCAGCATAGATAAATATCCTGCGCAGCCACGGGTGCCTTTTCCTTGCTGTTCTCTGAGGCGGATGATAAGGACGTCCTCTGTATCCTCTGTAACCTGTGTAACCTGTTGAAGCCATAATAAGCCTCCTCCCGGTCGCTGTCAGCTTTTCATGATATGTACGTCTGTCTGAGGATAGGGTATCTCGATGCCCTCACGGTCAAAAGCGGCTTTCACGCCCTCTATAAGATCGTAGCGGGCATTGTAGAAATTGTCGTTTGCAGTCCATACAAGTGCATCGATAGTGACGGCGCTGTCGGTCTGTCCGCTCATGCGAACCACCGGTGCCGGTGAATCGAGAAGTATGGGGCTGTTCTTTATGATATCGAGTATCACCTGTCTTGCCTTGTCAAAGTCAGCCGAGAAGGCGATACTGAATGTCTGGTCGATACGGCGTACCGAGTCGGCTGTGAAGTTGATTATCTTCGCCTCCGATACCTTGCCGTTGGGGATGTATACGGTCTTTCCGTCAAGTGTGACGAGCTTTGTATAAAGGATGCCGATCGCCGATACCTTTCCGACTGTTCCGTCAAGCTCCACGGTATCCCCCTGGGAGAAGGGCTTCGAGAAGAGTATGATAAAGCCGCCGCAGAGATTGGAAAGGCAGTTCTGGAGAGCAAGGCTGACAGCAAGACCTGCCGCACCGAGAACTGTGAGTATCGATGACATGGGCACCTTCAGCATGGAAAGAGCCATTACGATTACGATGACGTAAAGGAAGATCCTTACGACGGAGACAAGGAAACTCCTTGCGCTGCCGTCTATCTTCGATTTTCCCATAGCCTTCGAAACTATGTGAGAGATGAGTTTGGTTATGAGGTAGCCTATGACGAGTATGATGAGTGCTGCAATGATAGACGGAGCCGCAGCTTTCAGATGCGCAGCGGCACCTGAGAGAATGCCCGAAGCATAGTCTACCTGATCCTGTATCGTCTGTGAAGCAGTCATATCGTCCCTCCTTTGTGTTTATACTTTAATTATATCAGATAATTGCTTAAAGGTCAATAAGAAATGCTTAACCCCGTCAGCATCTGTTCCTGTGTGATACCTCTGACGGACAGACAGCGGGGGCGCTGCCCACACACCCCTGCCAAAGAGGCTCCGCCTCTCTGGACTCTCATTTCAAAATCCCATCTCCCCATTCATGGGGAGATGGGATTTTGCAGCGGGATTCCTAAGGGACGAGTCCCTTAGGCGGGAGTTTGAGGGCAGAGCCCTCAATATCGGTCTGTTGGAAGTGTCATACAGAAGTAAATGCTGATGGCAAAAAAACGGAGACAGGGGACTGTCTCCGTTATGTTTATCACTTGAATACTGCGAGGAGGAATCCGGCAGCGATAGCTGAACCAATAACGCCTGCAACATTCGGGCCCATAGCGTGCATGAGGAGGAAGTTTGAAGGATTAGCCTTCTGGCCCTCCATCTGAGATACACGGGCAGCCATCGGAACTGCGGAAACGCCGGCAGAACCGATAAGGGGATTTACCTTTCCGCCTGTGAGCTTATACATCAGCTTGCCCACAAGGAGTCCGCCGACAGTAGAGAAGCAGAAAGCGGTGAGACCGAGAACAACGATCTTGATGGTCTCGAGTGAAAGGAAGCGTGAAGCAACTGTTGTAGCGCCGACTGAGATGCCGAGGAATACAGTAACGATGTTCATAAGAGCGTTCTGAACTGTATCGGAAAGTCTCTCAGTAACGCCGCACTCTCTCCAGAGGTTGCCGAGCATGAGGCAGCCGATGAGGGGAGCGGTTGAAGGGAGGAGAAGGATAACGAACATAGCAACGATGATCGGGAAAACGATCTTCTCAGTCTTTGTTACGTTTCTGTTCTGCTCCATCTTTACCTGACGCTCCTTCTCGGTAGTGAGGAGCTTCATTATCGGAGGCTGGATCATAGGGATCAGAGCCATGTAGGAGTAAGCAGCGATAGCGATAGGTCCGAGGAGCTCGGGAGCGAGCTTTGTGGTAAGGAAGATAGCTGTCGGGCCGTCGGCACCGCCGATGATACCGATGGAAGCAGCCTGGTTACCTGTGAATCCGAGGAGAACGGCACCGAAGAAGGCGAGGAATACGCCCAGCTGTGCAGCAGCTCCGAGGAGGAGGCTCTTGGGGTTTGCGATAAGGGGACCGAAGTCAGTCATAGCGCCTACGCCCATGAAGATAAGTGACGGATAGATACCGGCCTTAACGCCTATGTAGAGAATATCGAGCAATCCGCCGTGGGCCATTATCGCGCCGTAGCTGTGATAGTCCGGATGATCGGGATTAAGGAAGTTATCCCATAAGTCGATATGGTAGAGGGCATCTGCCGAATCCGGTCCGAAGTAGGAGAGGTTTACGAGCAGACAGCCGAAAGCGATGCCTACGAGCAGAAGCGGCTCGAACTTCTTTACGATACCGAGGTAGAGAAGAACACAGGCAATGATGATCATTATAAGGTTCTTCCAACCACCGTTTACAAAGAAGCTCTGGAAGCCTGAATCCGACCACAGGCGGTTCAGTGTTTCAAGAATATCCATGCTGCCCCTCCTTATGCGATGATGACCAGAGGTGCGCCTGTGTCAACAACTGTTCCCTTGCTTACAACGACCTGAGCAACAGTGCCGTCCTTGGGAGCAACGATCTCGTTTTCCATCTTCATAGCCTCGAGGATAACGAGTATCTGACCTGACTTTACGGTATCGCCCTGCTTTACATCAACTCTGAGGATGTTGCCGGGCATAGGAGCTGCAACGGTCTCGCCGGCGGCAAGATCAACGGGAGCAGCGGGAGCTGCGGGTGCAGGAGCAGCAGCGGGAGCAGCGGCAGGAGCCGGAGCAGCAGCGGCTGCGGGTGCAGGAGCAAGTGCCTCGTATTCGTCAAGGAGAACAGCCTTGCCGTGCTCGACCTCGACCTCGTATGTCTTTCCGTTAAGGGTAACTTTATACTTCATTAGTCTTCTACCTCCTTGATAGAAATAAAGTGGAGTTCATTGATGGGCTTCTGCATCGCATCAGCAACGATAGCCATGATCATGGCAGCTTCCTTGTCCGGAACGCTGTGGAGCTTGATCTTGCCGGCAGAACCGGGAGCCTTCTTTGCTTCTGCGGGAACGATGGTCAGGGGATTAGCCTCGACCTTCCTGGCGACAGCCTCAAGTGAAGCCTTCTGCTCTGCTGCGGCCTTGTCGTCCTTATTCTTGAAGTAGGAGCCGACAGCAGTGATAACGCACATAAGGATCACAAGACCAACGAATACAACGCAGTATCCGAATATGGCAGTGACCAGAGCGTCGCCTACAGGAAGCTTTTCACCGCTTGCAGAGACCTGTGAAAGAATAATAGGAGCCATAGATTAAACCTCCTTTATCAGTCCATAGCCTGAATGGTGTATACAGCCTCGTTTTCCTCAGCTGCCTTGCGGGCTTCAAGGAACTTTACTGTCTGATCGGGATAGCAGATGTAGCTCATGATGTCCTCCTCGCAGCGGCAGAGGTCTCCGAGAGCCTCCTTGGCAGCGATGAAGTCCTCACCTGTGCGCTTCTGATCCTCGATACGGCAGTCAACAGGCTCACCGTCGCCGAGAACCTTGTCAACGAGCTCCTGTGCGATAGGAGCGGGGGGATTGCCGTATTCGCCCTTGATGTAGTTCTTTATCTCCTTGGAGATGTTCTTGTATCTCTCGCCTACGAGCACATTGGTAACAGCCTGGTTGCCGACCATCTGTGAAAGGGGAGTTACCAGCGGAGGATAGCCCATATCAGCTCTTACCTTCGGGATCTCTGCGAGAGCTGCATCGAACTTGTCCATAGCCTTCATATCAGTAAGGTTAGCGATCATGTTGGAGAGCATACCGCCGGGCACCTTGTATACGAGAGCCTGGGCATCGGTGGCAAGGCTCTTGGGGTTGAGCTGGCCGTTGTCGATGTACTTCTGCTTGATGGGCTTGAAGTAATCGTTTACCTTATTGATGATGTCCTCGTTGAGACCGGACTCTATGCCGTACTGCTGGAGTGCATAGAACATAGTCTCTGTAGCGGGCTGTGATGTACCGCCGGAGAAGCATGAGGTAGCTGTATCGATAACATCTATACCGGACTCTATAGCCTTTGTGAGAGTCATATAAGCCATTCCGGTAGTGCAGTGTGTGTGGAGGATAAGAGTCATATCACCGATAGCATCCTTGATTCCCTTGATGAGGTGTTCAGCCTCGTAGGGGCTCATGGTTCCTGCCATATCCTTGAGGCAGATTGTATCGAAGCCCATAGTCTTGAGCTCCTTGCACATCTCGATGTACTTGTCAACTGTATGCACAGGGCTCTGTGTGTAGGAGATACAGCCGGAAGCGATAGTTCTCTCGTTTGCATACTTCTTTACGGACTCAAGAGCTGTTCCGATGTTGCGGAAGTCATTGAGAGCATCGAAGATACGGATAACGTCGATACCGTTCTTTATGGAGAGCTCGATAAACTTTTCAACTACATCATCGTGGTAGTGCTTGTAGCCGAGAAGGTTCTGACCTCTCAGGAGCATCTGAAGTCTTGTGTTGGGAAGATTCTTTCTGAGGCCTCTGAGTCTCTCCCAGGGATCCTCGTTAAGATAACGGAGACAGGAATCGAATGTTGCTCCGCCCCAGCACTCTACGGAATAGTAGCCTGCCTTGTCCATATCTGCGAGGATGCCCTCGTAGTCTGCATAGGGCAGTCGTGTCGCCATCAGTGACTGATTTGCGTCACGAAGGATGGTCTCTGTAAGCTGTACTTTTTTCATGTACGCTCCTCCTTGTGTATAATTTGGGATCTGCACCTGGCAGATCAGTCATGTGCTTTTCTCAGTCATTTACCCTTATCCGCATATATCCGGAAGATAAGCGGCAAATGACCGAAAAAAACTCCAATCAAATCTTATTATAACATAGTCGCTCGGAAATTTCTACCTTTTTCAAAAAGATTTTTCTTTTGATTATATCCGTACGGAGGATATCCCCGGCATTGATCCGCTGCAGCACAAGCGTTCAATCTGACAACTGCCGTGCCGGCAGGGGATAACGCCTTTTTCACGCTGCTGACAGCAGAATAATAAAAGGGGTGCGTGACGGAGCTTTCTCCTCACGCACCCCCATTGGTGCACTGTTACTTTACAATAGCCTCAGACCAGTATTCCTGATCGTAGATATCGGTGAAGCAGTACATAAGTCTTACCTCGCCGTCGCCCACATCGGAGTTGCTTATCTCCATCTTGCTGCCAACAGTGAGAGTATCACCGAGGAAGTAGCTGTCCTGATAGTTTCCGTCGTAGGTATAGTAATCGCATACGAAGTCGATCTTGTCGCCTTCCTTGATCTCTGTCATCTCCTTGGCGATGGTATCTGTATCGCCGGAGAGCTCATAGTCGGGCGTTGCGCCTGCGATGTAGCCGTTGGGGTTGTCCGTATCGAATACGATATCGAGCTTGACTCTCTCGCCGTTGAGGAGAGCGGGAACGTATCCGGAGATAGTCCACTTGTCGTTGGCTTCAGTCGTATCGGTGTGGTAGTAGGCAACGGTCTGACCGTTGATCGCGAGCCAGTTGCGGTCTGTGTCCGCAATGAGATTGCCGTCATCATCGAAGGTGTATACGTTGTCGAGACCGAGGTCGATATAGCCTGTGCCGTCGTCGTAGAACATATTGAGGTCGAGGGAGTGTACCATGGACCACTGGTTCTCGGGCAGTGTCATCTTGTACTGATCGCCGTCCTGAGTCCATACGAGCTTGGAGGCATCGAAGTAGTTCATGGAAAGGTACTCAGCAGCACTGTCCTGAGATACGGAGCTCTCATCCATGAAGGAAGTGTTGGAGCTGTCCAGACCTGCGATAGAGCGTCCGCTTACTCCGCTGCCGAGGAAGGCACCGAGCAGTGAGCCGATCATGTCAGCGCTGCCGGAGGAGCTTGAAGAGCCTGATCCGCCGAGATTGAAGAGAGAGCCGAGAGGTGAGCCGGTGCCGCCTGCTGCGATCTGACCGCTGGTCTCGAGTTTGGCGAACTGGCGGATACACTTGCTGTATTCACTGTCCATACCGATCTGGCTGTATGTATTGCAGGCAGAGTCAACGTAGGAAGCTCTCTTGTAGGGGAAGTATATGGAAACGCCGTAAGCGTTCGTCATATTGGTGGAAGTGCGGTTGTACTTTACAGCATCCTTGATAGCCTTGGAAAGCTCATAGCCCTCCTGTGTGGCAGTATTCTCTGCCAGGTTTACAAGGTCAACCTGATCGATACGTGTGCTCTCAGCGAACTCACGTGTAGCATAACGCGCATCGGAAATAGACTGATAATCGTTGGCTGCGATCTTGCTGCTGACAGATTTTGCCCATGCGTTGAGCTTTGAAGGAACTGTATTCGCAAACTCCGCAAGGTCGATAACGGAAAGGGTTGTCTTCTGACCTCTGCACTGTGTAGCGCAGGTAGCAACGAAGTCATCAACGATGTTCTTGCCGATCTCTGTTGTAGGCATGGAAGTATTGCTGCCGAGCTTTGTGAGCCAGTTGGTGTAGTACCAGCCCACGCCGGGCTCTGTCTCCTCGGAAGCGATGAGGTAGTCAGCATACTCATCAAGCATGAGTGCTGTCTCGGCAGTAGCCATAAGGCAGGCATCGAAGCCGATGAAATCGAACTTCACGCCGCCGGCCTTGAGAGCCTTGCTCACATTAGCGAGGTTCATTGAGCCGCTTGCCTTGTTCTTCTCGTCGTAGCCGTAGCCGCTGACAGATCCGCCGCCGTGATCCCAGAGGATGAGCTCGTTTCTGTTCGCCGGGAAGTTCTTGGCGCAGTACTTGATGAAGGTCGAGAGATTGTCCGGGTTGGTCATGGCACCGCTGCCCATGTCGGACTCGAGCTGCTTGAGCTGGCCGTCCTTGATCTGATAGATCTGGTTCTTCTGGTTGCTGATGCCCTGGATCTTCCACTGTGAGCAGCCGCCGGTGTATACGATGATGTTGACATTATCGCCGTATTTTGCAGCAGCCATCTCCTGCATATCTGAAGAAGCCATGCCGTACTTGGACTCAAGGTCGGTACCGCACATATATACCATAAGGGTAACAGTGTCCTTGCTGTTGCCGAGGATATTTGTTCTCTTGGCGCGTGATCCGGAAGCAACGGAATTGTTAACTGCAACATCGCTGCTTGCGGTATAGCCGCCTGTGCTTGTGTTGCCGGCGCTGAAATCGAAGCCTGCGGGAGCAGAGCCTGTATCCATGCCTCCGAGGAGTGCGCCGAGTATATCACCTGCGCCGCCGCCCGAGCTGCTTGAACTGCTGCCGCCGCCGAGAAGGCTGCCGAGCAGATCGCCTGCGCCGCCGCCGCTGCCTGAACCGCCGCTGCCGGCACCGCCGCCGAGAAGCTTGGGAAGCAGGAAGAATGCGAGAATGAGAAGGAGAGAGCCTCCGCCGATTCCGCCGGCACGCTTCATTCCGCCGCCGCCCGAGGGCCTGCGGTTTTCGTAGTCCTTTGAGCCTACCTTGCCTGTGCCGAGACCTTCACCGCGTCTGCGTGCGCCGCTTCCGCCGGAAGTAACATTCTTTTCCCTTCCACGGGGTCTGTTCTGTTTCGGATCCATAATAACACTAACCTCCATATAGTAAAATCGAAGTATGATAATACAACTTTACAAATTACATTTTACACGATACGACTGCATTTGTCAAGGAAATATGTAATAATGTTTCCGTATTGTATCCGCCTCGTAGCCATCTTTGATAATATTAATATATTATATGTTGCAATTCATGACAGGATATGGTATAATGTATAATAGCATTTTTTATAAAGGGAGGTCATAGTAAATGATGAACATGAACGATTTTATCCGTATGGAGTGTACAAGCTGCGGAGCTGTTATCTATGCGGAAAAAGGACTTGGATACTGGTATTGCGGCCACTGCGGCGAGCAGATCAAGGTCACGCCGCCTGCTAAGAAGAAACCGGTAGTCATCAAGCTGAAGAAGCACACTGCTCCGGCGCCGGAAGAGGGAACGGCTGTCAAGGCAGAGCAGAGCATCAAAGCACCGGAAGCTGTAACAGCTCAGAAGCCTGCCCCCGCAAGTCCGGAACTCCCCAAGGCTCCCGCACCTGTACTGGAAGCCCCCGCCAAGGAAGAACCTAAGGCACCCGCAGCCGCACCTGCCCCTGCCAAGGAAGCGCCCAAGGCACCCGCAGCCGCACCTGCACCTGTGAAGGAAGAACCTAAGGCACCCGCAGCCGCACCTGCCCCTGTGAAGGAAGAGCCTAAGGCACCCGCAGCCGCACCTGCCCCTGTGAAGGAAGAGCCCAAGGCACCCGCAGCCGCACCTGCCCCAGTGAAGGAAGAGCCCAAGGCACCCGCAGCCGCCCCTGCCCCTGCCAAGGAAGAGCCCAAGGCACCCGCAGCCGCACCTGCCCCCGCCAAGGAAGAACCCAAGGCACCCGCAGCCGCACCTGCCCCTGCCAAGGAAGAGCCTAAGGCACCCGCAGCCGCACCTGCCCCTGTGAAGGAAGAGCCCAAGGCACCCGCAGCCGCACCTGCCCCAGTGAAGGAAGAGCCCAAGGCACCCGCAGCCGCCCCTGCCCCTGCCAAGGAAGAGCCCAAGGCACCCGCAGCCGCACCTGCCCCCGCCAAGGAAGAGCCTAAGGCACCCGAAGCAGCACCGGCTTCCGACAGCGATAAGAAACCCGATGTTCCCGAGTTTGAGATGGATCTCATCACCTTAAAGAAGTATCACGGCGATGCCATAGACCTGGAGCTTCCCGCAAGCATCAGGAAGATCGGTCCGGGCGCATTCAAGGGCAACACGCAGCTTCGTTCCATCGTTATCCCTGACAGTGTTATGGATATAGCAAGATCAGCCTTCGAGGACTGCACCGAGCTGAGGTCGGTCACACTCCCCGGAAGCCTTACCAAGATAGATTACAAGACATTCAACAACTGCAAGAACCTGAAGAGCCTTTCGATACCAGGAACAGTAGTGGAGATAGCCTTTGAATCTCTGCATTGCGGCCTTGAAGAACTGATAATCGACAATCCCAAGACCTCCTGGGATGTAGATATAGCTGATTCCGCTCCTGCCTTCATCGTGGACCGCAAGGGCGACGGAAACGGCGTATCCAGAATTATCTTCCGCGGTACCGAGTACAATGCGGCAGAAGTATTCAGATACGGCTCTATGGAAGCATACTTCCGCTCAAAGGGACTTTGCCCGAGATGCGGCGGACAGTACAACATACTTAAGAGATGCAAGAACTGCAACTGGAAAAGAGAACAGTAAGCATCCTTCTGATATAGGAAAGAGGGGATGATATGCCTTTTGTAAAGGCTAAATGTACACAATGCGGAGAGATACTGACCATCGATGATGAGGCAGCGACCTGGAAGTGCCGTTACTGCGGTTCCACTTTCAATACCGAGGACGCTGTAAACACCTTCAACGGCACCTCGAGCGAGTTCGTCATAAGAAACGGCATCCTCAGAAGCTACAGGGGAAGCTCTGCTGAGGTTGTGATACCCGATTCAGTAACAGCAATAGGAGACCATGTATTCGAGAACCATACAGAGCTGACTTATGTATTCATGCCGGAGAGCGTTAACGCCATAGGCAGCTATGCCTTTCTCGGCTGCACAGGTCTCACACGAATCAATATCCCGCGCATAGGCTACTCAGACAACGGCACAATAACCGGTCTCGCCGATTATATCGCCTCCAAGCTGAAGATATACTTCTGCATCGGAAAGGGCGCATTCGGCGGCTGCACCGGTCTCAACGCCGTTGAGATAAACACAAGGGCGGAGAAGGACAGGGAAAGGTATATCAACATCCATCCCTCGGCATTCTCCGGCTGCACGAACCTGACCTCCGTAAGCATCGGCTGCAGCGTCTCAAAGCTGCTTGACGGTGTCTTTGACAGCTGCGATGATACCACAGTCTTTGACTGGGCCTATCTTCACCTCTTCCCCAACTGCGCACAGGTAGTGCGTGAGAGGGCGAGAACAGGAAGATGTATCTACTGCGGCGGCAATATGGGCGGCCTGTTCACAAAGAAATGCAAGGACTGCGGAAGACAGAAGAGAGTCTGACACGCAGGTACCGGAAGGAGAACCAATGAAATACACACAGGGACAATTCATCATCAGGGCGAAGGAAGCTATAGCACGCAATATCTACAGCTTCACCATAGCCTGTCCGGAGGTGGCGGCAGTCACAGTGCCCGGACAGTTCGTCCACATAAGAGCTAACGGCTTTACGCTCCGCAGACCTATCAGTATCTGCGGCATAGACCCTGAGGCCGGAACTCTGAGGATAGTCTTCGAGATAAGAGGCCAGGGTACAGAGGAGATAGCACGTCTCAACAAGGGTGACCTTATCGATATGCTCGCACCTCTCGGACACGGCTTCACTGTTGACAGCAGCTTTAGAAAGGTAGTCCTCGTCGGCGGAGGCATCGGAACACCTCCCATGCTGCCTCTTGCCGCAGCCTACGGAGAAAAGGCAACTGTTATATCCGGCTTCCGGAATGCCTCGGCAGTCATCCTCCAGGATGATTTCCGTGCCACCGGCGCCGAGACTGTTCTCTGCACCGATGACGGCTCAGCTGGCATCCACGGCTTTGTCACACAGCCTCTGAAGGAGCTTGCGGTAGAAGGCGGCATCGACGCAGTATACGCCTGCGGCCCCATGCCCATGCTGAAGGGCATCGCAGCCATCTGCGCTGAGAACGGTATTTACTGTGAGATATCTCTTGAAGAGAGAATGGCCTGCGGCATCGGAGCCTGTCTTGGCTGCGCCTGCCGCACAAAGCGCAACGACGAGGAGTACTTCGCCCATGTCTGCAAGGACGGCCCTGTATTCCGTGCTGAGGAGATGATCTGGTAATGGCTGATCTTTCTGTAAATGTATGCGGAGTAGATTTCAAGAACCCCATTATCCCCGCCTCCGGAGTATTCGGCTACGGCAGGGAGTATGAGGAGCTCTTTCCTCTGAATAAGCTCGGCGGCATAGCAACAAAGGGTACCACCCTTCACAGACGCACAGGCAATATCGCCCCGCGTATCGCTGAGACTCCTGCGGGTATGCTAAATTCAGTCGGTCTCCAGAATCCCGGCATCGACCACTTCATAGAGACCGAGCTGCCTTACCTGCTCACAAAGGATACAGTCATCCTCGCCAATATAGCCGGCTCTACTCCCGAGGAGTGTGCCGAGGTAGCAGCAAAGCTCGAGGATACAGATGTACATATGATAGAGCTGAATATCTCCTGCCCGAACGTCAAGCAGGGCGGAGCAGCATTCGGCACAGACTGCACCATGGCAGCCGAGGTAACAAGAAGAGTACGCGAGGCGACCTCCAAGAAGCTCGTGGTAAAGCTCTCACCCAATGTTACCAGCATAACTGAGATAGCAAAGTCCGTTGAAGCAGCCGGAGCTGATGCAGTATCCCTTATAAATACCCTTCTCGGTATGCGCATAGACATCAATACCGGAAGACCTATACTCCACAACAATGTAGGCGGACTCAGCGGCCCTGCTGTATTCCCTGTAGCTGTACGCATGGTATGGCAGGTCGCCAACGCCGTTGGTATACCGGTCATCGGCATGGGCGGAGTCTCCTCCGGCCGTGACGCCATAGAGCTTATGATGGCAGGCGCTTCTGCGGTACAGGTCGGTGCTGCGATCTTCACAGATCCCTTCGCACCCGTACGTATCGTCGAGGAAATGAACGAGTTCCTTGACAGCAAGGGCATAGCTTCTGTACGCGACATCATCGGCACAGTAAAGCCGTGGTAACAGAAAAGGAAACTGAATGAAAAGAAATACTCTGACAGCGGCGTTTCTGCTTAGTGCAGCGCTGCTGTCGTCCTGTAACAAGGCCGAGCAGATCTCCAGGGACGGCAGCGGCAAACCGGCCTCGTCGTCCGTGGAGAAGGAGACCGTTGCTCCCGTGACGGAAGAGCCGGCCGGCTCGGCGATTCCTGAGGAGGAACGGGAGACCCTCCCTGAACATCCCGAAGAAAAGACGGAAGAAACCGAACCCCTCACCGAGCTTCCCACAGAGCCGGAGACAGAATTCACCGGCGACTATGTACACGGCACGGAAGGTTATTTCTGCCTTGCGGACAACAGCGTGGATGTGGAGCTGAAGCTGCAGAGGGGCGGTACCTGCTGGGCCTTTGCCTCAGCAACGGCTATGGAGAATTCCTTCTTCCTCAACACAGGCAGAAGAACAGATATCGACCCGAATGAGGTAGTGAACAGAGTCTACGGCGATGACAAGGCAGAGGGCATATTCCTGAACGGTATGCATACGGCTGAATATAACGGCGGCTGCTGGGAGATCGTGGCTGACTGCTATTCATCCGGTGTGAACGGAGTATATGTTAATGAAGCTATTGAAGTGGATATGTATGACATAGATGCCGTTAAAGAGAGTATCAGGAAATACGGCGGAGTTATCGGCGCGATATATGATTCTGCCGGAAAAAGACAGTATTCCCACGGATACCTCACATTCAACGATACAAAGGAAAAGGAAGCCAACCACGAACTGCTTATAATAGGCTGGGATGACCATTTCCCTAAGTCATATTTCAAGAAGAAGGCAGAGCAGGACGGTGCATGGATCGCTTACAACAGCAATATAGGAGAATTCGGTTATTACTACATATCCTATGACAGTTACTTTGAAAATATGTCAGTGATCTCGGCTACGGATAAGTACTCCGGCTGTGAGAGCTACAGTGCCGACAGCTTCTTCGGAAAAAAGATCGATACCGGCAAAGAGACTGCTCTTGCGAATGTTTTCCACAGAACGGGCACTCTTGCCGCTGTCGGCACCATAAGCAGAAAATCCGAGCAGAACATAAAGATCGAGGTTTATGCCCCCTCCTTCAAAGAGCTTGTATACACTCAGGAGGCCTGTCTGAAAGGCTACGGCTGGCATACAGTAGAACTTGATCAGCCACTGAGCGTGACCGATTATGCGGTAGTTATACGCTATGAGGGTCCCGCAGTTGTAGAAACAGAATGGAAAAGCGACGCCAGCGAGTACAGAGCGCAGATGGAAAGGGGACAGTCTTTTGTCATGTCCGGCGGGAAATGGCTCGATCTTGCAGACCCTGATACAGCGGATAGGCTCGGTTTGTCATTTGAGCCGAAGAATTGCTGCATCAAGGCATACTATAAGTAAAGGCATGGTAGAATGATAATAATGTCAGTGGATTTCGGAGATGCAAGAACAGGCATCGCAGTCTGCGGAAAGAGCGAGCTTATGGCCTCGCCTGTCTGTGTGATCTCCGAAAAGGATTTTGAAAAATGTATCGAAAAAACAGCCGCCCTTGCCAAAGAGCAGAGGGCGGAGGAAATAGTAGTCGGCTATCCGAAGAATATGAACGGCACCGCAGGTGAGCGCTGTGAGAAATGCACTCTCTTTGCCGAAAAGCTCGGAGAGCTGACAGGTATACCGGTGAAGCTCTGGGATGAGCGCAACACCACCGTATCAGCACACAGCTATCTCAACACCACGAATACCCGCGGGAAAAAGCGCAAGGCAGTGGTGGACGCAGTTGCTGCGGTCATAATCCTCGAGAGCTACCTCGGCTACCGCAAAAACTCAGGCCTTACCTGAATACAGAGGCCAGATCGTCAAGAAGGCTCTCGGCAGCCTTCAGAGTGCGGCCGGCATTTTTCCTGATACTGTTTTTTCTCATAGGTCCGGCGGAGGTGAACACATAGCAGGCAAGTCCTGCTGCCGCCCCTACAGCCGCACCCTTAATAATAGCATTTTTATCCATAGGTCACTCCGGAATATTTATTTGTCCACAGGGACAAGGTTATTTTCTGCGGCACAGAAGATATTATACCTGCCGCCCTTATGTTACGGAGAAACAAAGGAGATATGATGAAAGTACTCAACATTGTCCTTGTAGAACCGCAGATACCGCAGAATACCGGGAATATATCCCGCACCTGCGCAGTCACCGGAGCAAGGCTCCATCTTGTCAGGCCCCTCGGCTTCGAGGTCAGCGACAGGTATCTGAAAAGGGCAGGCCTCGACTACTGGGACAAGCTCGACATAACATACTACGACGGACTGGAGGATTTCTTCCGCCGCAATCCCGGAGGAAGATTCTTCTATTTCACAACCAAAGGGCGTCACGTACACAGCGATATAGATTACCCTGACAACAGCTATCTGGTATTCGGCAGAGAGGATGCCGGCCTTCCGGAATCCCTTCTCTATGCGAATCCGGAGACCTGCGTCAGGATACCAATGCGGCCGGAGCTCAGGAGCCTCAATCTCTCCAACTCCGTAGCCATAGGCGTGTACGAGGTGCTCCGCCAGTGGGATTACCCGGAGCTGTCCACGGAGGGCAGACTCAGGGACTACACATGGCAGGACTAAATCAAGGAGGAAAAGAAATGTCAAAGATAGCAATACTCACCGACAGCTGCTGTGATCTGCCGAAGGAAACAATAGAGGAGCTTGGTATCACCGTGCTCCCCTTCGAGATCACATTTGATGGCGAGACCTTCCGGGAGATCTTCGACAAGTCAACACAGGAATTCTACGAAATGATGGAGAGATGTCCGGATATCCCGAAGCACTCCCAGATATCTCCTCTCCGCTTCGAAGAAGCCTACAAGGAGCTTGCAGAGAGCGGAGCCACAGATATCATATGTGTATCCATAAACTCAAAGGGTTCCGGTACATATAATAATTCTCTTATCGCAAAGGAGGATTTCTTCGATAATAATCCGGAGTATAAGGATAAAGTGCGGATATTCAATGTTGATTCAAAGTGCTATACAGTATTCTACGGATATCCCATAATCGAGTCTGTCAAGAAGATACGCAGAGGTGCCACAGCCGAGGAGATAGTTGCCTATCTCAAGGACTGGTTCGATGTATGCGGCGTCTATGCAGTGCCATACAATCTCAAGTACGCCAAGAAATCAGGACGTATCTCAGCCGCTGCCGCCTTTGCCGGAGAGCTTCTCGGTCTGAAGCCCGTCATCCTCTTTGCTGACGGCACTACCGAGACAGTAGAGAAGATAAGGGGAGAGAAGAACATAGTTCCCAAGCTCGTTGAGATCGTGGAGAAGAATATGACTCCGCAGACGCCATATATCATGGTACACGGCAGGGATTCTGCACTTGCAGCGGAGATCGAGAAGGAGCTGATAAAGCGTACCGGCCGCAAGGCTGAGATGTACGGCAGCATCGGAGGCGTGGTATCATCCAATATAGGCCCTGATGTAGTAGGTATCGTGGTACGCAGAAAGAACAAGTGATATGTAAACTATGAACATCAGAAAAAGGGACTGCCGCCGGCAGTCCCTTTCTGCATTACTGCATCTTATAGGAGTTGATCATCTTCTGTTTGATGACACCAGAACGCCGAAATTCTTTTCCATAGCTTCTATTTGCCGTAGTACCGTTCTTTAGAATGATAGCTATATTCATGGAAGTATCGGTATCTGGTGTTATTTCTATCCTATCCACCACATTCTTAATAATACTATCGACATAAGACTTATTGATAGATTCAGTATCATTGTACAGATTCAGGATGAATTCCCGGATCTCTGCGATAGCTTTTAGTTCATCCTCTTTGGTAGATTCAAGATGCTGATAGGCTTCCAGCTTATCATTTAAAGCATCAAGTTCTTTATCAAGCTGGTCATTCTTCATATCATAATCTTTCTTTGCAACAGCATCATCCATGTAGAGGTCAAGGAGTTTTGCCTTTTTGCCGTGGATCTTCTGTATCTGCTGATTGATCTTGTTTATCTCAGGCTTATTATCCGGTATGGTTTGACTGTATAGCTTTATAAAGTCATCAATATATTTATCTATATCTCCTGTTAAATCCTTAAACATTTCAGTGATGATAGCATACAGTTCCCATTCCATAATAGCAAATGACTTGCAGGACTTAGCTCCTGCTTTTTTCTTTGCGCTGCATATCCATTGATATGTGGGATCACCTTTCTGTACGCTGTTAGAATAGCAGGTTCGCCAGTATGGTGCATTGTCTACTGCGCACCATATCTTTCCGGTCAGCGGTGACTTGTCCTTGAATGACCTTTCCCTTGACTTGATAGCTTCACTGCGCTCCAGGAAGATCCTTTCACATTTATTCCATAGTTCTTCTGATACTATAGCAGGTACAATATCACCGGATTCATCTTTGTACATGATCCAGTCTTCCTTGGGAAGAAACTTCTGCTGTTTGGTTCTGTAGTCGATTATCCTGACTTTACCTCCGCAGTAGTAGCCTTTGTACTTAGGATTCTTGATTATACCGCAGACAGTTCTTGGATGTATATCAGTACCGCTGTGACTTCTGTAGCCTTTTTCATTGAGTACATTCGCTATCTTCCTTGTACTGTAATCTCCGGTGGAATACAGACTAAAGATAAGCCTTATCATTTCAGCTTCATCTTCAACTATTTCAAGCTTGCAGTCAACCTTGTTATAGCCATATAATCTGTTGTTTCCCATTACACGGCCGCTTTCTATAGACCGCTTCTGGCCCCAGTGAACACGTTCAGAGAGCTTCCTGACTTCATCAGCAGCGATACTTGACATAATAGTAAGTCTTAATTCACTGTCTGTATCTATAGTGCAGATACCGTCATTCTGAAAGTATACACCTACACCGACCCTCAGCAGTTCTCTTGTATAGGTAAGACTGTCAATAGTATTTCTTGCAAACCTCGATACTTCCTTGGTAAGGATAAGATCAAACTTACCGTTCTTACCGTCAGTTATCATCTTCATGAAGTTCTCACGGTTAGCTGCTGATTCTCCCCTTATCCTGTCAACATATCCGGGTATAAAAGTCCAGTTAGGATTTCTTTTTATCAGATCAGTAAAGAAAGAGATCTGATGTTCAATAGATCCTTCCTGTTCTTCTCTTGTAGTAGATACTCTTGCATAGTATGTTACCTTTAAAGAAATGTCATGAATAGTCTTATGCTCAAATTTGAGCTGGTTTGCTATGTTGTAGATATCCATAAAAGTACTCCTTTCAGCTCAGACCAAAACACTGGCCTGAGATTAGTGTTTATAAGCCTTAAAAATGCCCATAATAGCGTGCGAGGTGATAAGATGACAACGATATTATTTACTGTATGGGCAAAATATCTATTATCCGAAAAAATGATATCAAGGGAGCGGTATGACCGCTTGATGGAAACGCTCATAAGCCTGGAGCAGGCGAGCTGACCTCTGCTGCAAATAATCAGCTGCACAGTAACCAGTAAACACGACCTTCTGATACTATTATAATCCACAGAACATGGCTAATCAAGCCGAATCAGGCATAACCATAATTTACCAACACAGCTACCAACTGTCAGCACTAAGCAGTGTATACCCAATGTACCTAGGTCATGCAGGGAGTATCCCTGCATGATCTCTAGGTGCATCCCATCAATACCAATATATCCTACCAAAGTCGTCATTCTGTCGTCAACAAGTGATGAGAGTGTGAAGGAAGGCTGGATTCAGGGTATAATGTCAAATGATCTTCTCAGTATTCGTTGATAATAAAATCACATCTAACCTTATGTAATAATAGAAGGGAGAAACATAATTGACTTGAAACTCAATAAATGAAACGCTGATCGAAACCACTGTTTAACTGTGCAGATTGTGCAGTATTGGATTAAACTATATTCAAATTATTATGCCTAGGATCTTTGTTTTAAAAGTTCACAAACTGCATAATTCAGGCTTCAGCCGGTATCCGCAAACTACATTCCTTTGTGTTGAACTGGCTATTGTTGCGCATTCTATCATAATTTTATCATGTCTAAGCCGCTTGTTAAAAGAGTGCTTCCCCAATGGAATTATTGCACTATCAGCACACCATTTCTTGAACAGATCAAAGACTTCACTACCCTTTATTTGACCAGTCGGATCAGGTATGTAACATTCCTCGAAGAATCTGCTTATTATGTCCGATTCTATTCCGTAGCTTTCAGTCGCTTTACGAACTGAATCAGGCTGCTTCAGACCTTCAACACGATATAGCTTCAAGCCGGCTATCAACCAGTTAAATATACCTGAAATAACATTATCGGCTGATAATTTTGACTTTAATTCTTTATTGCGCTCCATAGGAGTGAATTTTCTGTTAAAAGGAATAACATGAATTCTGTCAGATTCAAATAGAAGCAAATCTGAAATTTGTGGTAGATAATTCGTGTTGATAAATATCGAGAATTGGGGGAAGAATTCGATACTATTCTCGTATAGTCTTCTGGCAGTGATTTTATCTCTGCCTGTAAGATCTTTTAGAAGAGCAGAATCGAGTTCCAGGTTTTCAGGTGGTTCAGATATCGTTAAATAACGAATTCCTTTTAGACGAGCAACGTCTTCTGAAGTACCGTGGCTGTTTTTCTTTGACAAGGCGATAGTCTCAGGCGAAGCATTTGCGGCATAATCTCCTAAAACATTAGATATGGTATTAACAATAGTAGATTTTCCGTTTCGACTGGTTGGACCATAAAGAATGAAAAGACATTCCTCCTTTGCCTCACCAGTCAGAGAATAACCGAAAGCCTTTTGAAGAAAAGTGGCTTTGTCAGCATCCGATGACATGATCTGATCAAATGTGGTTTCCCATAATTCCGATCTTGCGTGTTCATCGTACATAACATTAGACATCTTTGTTATCATGTCTGTATTGCGATGTTCACGGAAGAGAAGAGTATCAAGTTCGAGTGTTCCGTTCTTACAATTGAACAGGTTAGTACTACAATCAAAAACAGAACTCTTGACATGCATTTGATCAATTGAATCCTTGATAAGGGTATCTCTCTTTGTTTTGGTGCCGTATGACTTGATGCATTTAATGAAACTCTCTCGTTTATCCATGTCGCCGATTGATGAGCTATATTTGCGTAACATATCATATAGTTCCTTTGCACAGAGGCATGCGTGTACAGAACATGAATCAGAGATCCATCTTGTTCCGTCATAGTAATACCAACTTTTTTCGTCAGTATTATACCTAAGTATATCGTAGAATAGTTTTCCGAATAACTCGCTCATAGTCCTTTCATTATAGCAATAGTTATTCGGGTCGAGTACTACAAGATGATTATATCTATCATCGCAAGAAACGCTTGTGATAGACTTTCCAATTGAAGACTTGTTATGCTTAGAATTTGAAGCTGGCTTGTATTTCTTTGCAGCATTGATTGCGTTCTGGAGCATTTCAGAAGCCTTAGCTTCACCATATTTCTCAAATATGTCCGTGATATCATCTTTGTTTTCAATATCCGGGCATATCTTTTTTGTCTTTATGATATAAGCTGCAATGCCATCTTCAGTTAAAGAAGCGGCGGCTTTCTTTGCATACTTTTCACCGGCCTCGTCATTATCAGCTAAGATAATGCATTTCTTGCCTTTCAGAAAAGTGTTGTATTCTTTCTTCCAATTGGATCCTGCGCCGTTGGGACTGGTTGTCGCAGTATATCCCATTGCTTCAAGAGTCTCGGTATCTTTCTCACCTTCTGCTATAATCACTGTATCAGCTTCCCTTAGCTTATGCAGATGATACAACGGTACTTTTAAACCTGAAAGGCCAGACTTTTCAAAGAAGCAGTTATTTTCAGAATCGTATTTGAACCACATGCACTGTTTATCACCAGGTGAGAATCTTTTACCTTTAGATGTGCAATAGTCTGTGTGATATTTCCATATCACTTTCTTGGCAACTGGATTTCCATCTTCGTCCGTGTAGATGTGTTCGCGCTTTACAGCACATTCATCGCGTTTCGGATACTTGTTAAAAAACAAGTCTTTTGGTTCTAATCCCACACTGCTAAGTATGTCCTTGTAATCACAATTGTGCTTACAATCGATTAATACTTGAGTATTACCATTCCTATGAATGCCTGTGGTAATGTAGAGTTTATCATGTTCGCAAATCGGACATTTTACACGAATTTCCTCTCCACACGTACCTATGACCGTAAAGTGAGAAATGAACTTGTCGAATTCTGCCTTCTCGTAATTGGTTAATGTACTATACATGAGTAGTTCCTCCTTTTAATTAATATCTGATTAAGATCAGAAAACTATTGAAATGTACTCCCGCAAATGTTATAATGCAATTAGCGGAAAGTGAAAAGCTTTTCGAGTATATTGTAACGCAATTGATTGGTTAATTCCAGCGACTATAGTTATTGTTTTCAACTGTGTGATTTTCAACTGTAGTTAACAAATTATTGGGTTAAGTTTAACTATAGTTGATAAGCAAAGAAGAGTTGTTTACTATAGTTGATTGGTTAAGAAGAAAAATAAAACTATGGTTAATACAATAACTAATAGTGAATATATGTAAGGAACATCTGGCTTCGGTATTTACTAATAGTGTAATCATGTTTTTGATTGATCGTTTCAATATATCGGAATAATTATAATTAAGGAGTACAGTTATGAAATACAAAAAAGAAAAATCTGAAGAAGATATATACACAGACGAGATAAAAATGGTAATTGGAGAAAACCTTAGAAAAATAAGAAAGGCAAATTCATTAAGTGGGGAGGCATTTGCTGAAAAAATTGGATTGTCGCGAACAACAGTTTCAAATTTTGAAAACGGGGTCAAATTGATAAAAGTGACTAATATTAAAAGAATTGCAGAAATATTTAAAGTATCTATTGATGCTCTTCTAAGCAAAAACTTTGAACCCCAAGCCATTAATATTCGAGATTCCGATGCATCATTGCTTATAGATATGATTCGAAAATTCAGATTTAATGTTGAACTTATCGAAGATAATAGAATCACGATTTCTCTTCCGGAAAGTGATCCTTCATATGGCCAATACCATGTTTCAGAATTCATTAAAAAGTATAAATACATTCAGGACAGTGAAGAGAATGAAATAAAGAGGAGTAAAAAAGAACTGATTAATGATTTGATCAAAGAGTACGAGTACATTCCAAAACTTCCTGACTATGATAAAATAATAAAACATAATAAAACACATAAAAAATGAGAACTATTTATCAAACCATCGGCATCTTTTCTTAATGCATACTATAGTATATATATAGCCACCAAAAGAAACTGATAATAACATATTACATACAATTGTCTATATTGAAAATCTATGATATAAAAAAGTATAAAGAAAACAGTTATCACACAGAATCACACCAATCCGAAAACAAGAAAACAAAAAGACTCATGTAACAGGCCTAACCGCCCAATTACATGAGTCTTTTCTCATTTCAACATATCTTTTTTATTAGTTCTCTCAAGCAGATAGTCCACAGAAACATCATGGAAATCTGCAAGCCTGATCAGTATCTCCGTAGGGATATCAAGCTTACCACGCTCGTAGTCGCTGTAGACACGCTGACTGCAATGCAGTATCTCAGCTATCTGAGTCTGTTGTATATGCCGCTCACAGAACCGCAGCTGCACGGACTTAAAACCGCACTTTAAC
>CAMKMD010000042.1 GCA_946413815.1 uncultured Ruminococcus sp. | reverse complement strand
TGGGGCTTCACGGTCGAACAATCATCAAAACCGCTTATCAACTGCCGTATCGAAACAGCGAACCAGAAGCCCGTATGGAAAGACTCTTGGTTCAGGCGGAGGTGTGTGATCCCAGCATCGTGGTACTACGAATGGGGTATACCGCCCTCCGAGGTCGGCTATCATAACGCAAATGAACAGCGGAACATCAAAAAAGAAAAGTATGCGATACAGCCGGAAGGGGCTGAGATCACATACCTCGCAGGACTGTACCGCTTTGAGGAGCATAGGGGTGTCCAGATACCCATGTTTGCCGTGATTACCAGAGAATCGGTCGAACCCGTAAGATCTATCCATGACCGAATGCCCCTTATCCTCGGCAAAGACAGCTTGCATGAGTGGGTGCGTCCTGACAGTGATCCCAGCAGGATAGCAAAGAAGGCTCTGACGAATATGGTCATGGAGAAAGCAAAGGACTATCCTGAGCCGAAACCTGCATTTATGCAGACTTAGAGTATTATCTCTTTCATAGATAACAAGAGGGCTTCTGCATTGTGCAAAAGCCCTCTTGTAATAATTATTTCCTGATTATCCAGCTTGAACGCTCAAACGGCTGTACATAGGTTTCATTGTCTGCAAGGTCATAACCGAGCGACTGAGCGAGAGTTACCGCCCGTTCCGAAGCCTTCTGTCCGTCCGGCAGCTTACGGATATAACCGCTTATATGCTTGACCTCAGTTTCATAGCGGTCATCTCCTGCAATGGTACGGATATGCTTGGTTTCCGTTGGCACTCTCAGCTTTCCGCCGATTGAAGTGAATGTGATCTCTGCGTTTGGATCACTGAGATACTCGTTATAAGACTCTGCGGTCGGCAGAATACTTGTATCCGATCCTACAAATGCCGCATAACACCATAGAATCGTATTCTCGATATAGTTTCCCAACAGAGTAGTTTGTTCCTCGGTGTGTGTGAACATCGAAACGAATTGCTTTGTCTGTGTATTATAGAAGCCTGCCGTTTCGCCCTGAGAAGTTTCGATACGATAAAGGCACACGATTGCACCGTTATGATAGATCTCTTTGAGCAGCACATCTTTTGTGAAAGTGCTGTTTTCAAAATGAATCTTCAATCCATTCGCAGAGAGCGTTTTGCGACGGTGACAGAGGGTTTCTTTGAAAGCATCGCTGTTTTTAACTAAGACCGGAACATCTTTCAGATACTCTCCGAGGGCAGGACTAAAACTTGCCTGTGGGATAATATCTATCGTAAATTCATTGATGTAGGGAGTTAAATACGCCACTACATTGGTGTGGAGCTGCTGTGTAACACGAAGAATCTCCGTATCTTCCCACGAATTGACCTTATAGCCACGCTTAGCATAAACTTTTAACATGGTATCAGGTGTTAGCTTATCAGGTGTCATAAGTGCTATATGCTCTATTTCATGAACGCAGAAGTCCAGGCTCGGACAGATGTCATCAACCTCGATCAGCTCGCCCTTTGTTGTAACACCAGCAACCATTTTATTCAGTTCAAACTTGTTCCTGCGTAAAAATTCTGTCTGATTCATCAGCAGATTGACATAAGCCCGATAAACGAGCTGGCGTTTTGCGTCCATAGCTCGCATATCTTCATTCTGAAAATAGGACATAAACTCAAAGAACCCCTGATAATAATTGTTCTTCTTTATGTCCGCAGACATTTTCAGATAGAATTCGTATAGCTGTTCAGCGAAAGTATCGGGCTTTTCCTTAGCTATTTCCAATACATACTGGTATCTGCCTACAAAACTCCCAAATTTCTTATCCTTGACAAGCATATACAGCTCAAGGAACAGATCGTCGGCTGGAATATCGTTGATAAGGTCGATTATACTTTTTGCTGTTTGTAGTGTTCTGCGATGCAGAACATAAATCGACTCGCCTTTGGCATAATATTTCTTATCCAGCTTTTTGGCGTGTTTCGTGTACCATTCCATTTTATCAAACATACTATGTTTCTCCATTGATTTGGTTTATAGCTTATCATAAAGCTATGTTCTTCGTATTCTATTATAGCACATTTCGCCGCATACTTCAATATAAAGGCACAAAATGATGTTATACAATTCAAAATTGATAAGGAATACTAATGTTGCAGTACATCTAATAAAATCCACGCAAATCGTTTGTGATCTGCGTGGATTTTATCATTCCAGTAATTCCGTTGTGAGCCTTGCTCCATACTTAATACCGTACAAGATGGCAGCGTGAAACATAGCATTTGTTACGTCATTGACGAGCGAGTCTATTTCATGTGATTTCTCAGGCGGCAGCTCGTTTTCAATGAAGTTGTGCAATCTTTCTTCTGCATTGGTGTATTCTTCATCGACCAATAGGGTTTGGTCAAAGTCCAAGCGTATGTGTTCCACCATATCATTCAAAATGTCCATAGGTTGACCTCCTTGTAATGGCTATAATATAAGTATAGAGCAATGCAGGCTGAAAGTCCAGTCTTTCAGATAATGTCTGGATATGCGCCGCAAAAAAGACCTCTGAAAGCAAATTCCCCATAACATAGCGCACAAAATAAAACAGGGAGCGTAACATCGCTCCCTGATTTTTCACTTCTGTATCTCGATTACAAATTTCCCCTCAACGATTTTCAGTTTCAAGGTCTTGACATACCGATTGCAGAAATTCTCCATTTCCTTTTTCGTTGCTGTTACCCTTGATTCTTCGTATAGTTTATGGGTAAGCTCCAATGGGTTCTCACCTATGAGCGTAGGCAGGTGCTTTTCAAGCTCCGCAAAGAGTACTGCACGTTTCATATCCTCGGTGCCGGCAGAACAGAAATCATCAATTGAACAGTAATAGATACCGTGTTGAGTGAGAGCGTTCTTTATCGCTGAACCGCACTTTTCATACTCATACATCACAAGAAAGTTTGCGTCGGGCAGGCTCTCGATCAAGCCCCAATAGTCCGAGTCGCTCGATACGATGATGAACGAAGTCACTCCGTTCCGATAGAAGTCCGTGACCACACTTGCGGTCATTCTAACGTCTACAAGCGACTTTCTGTCTGTCACTCGGTCGATCTCAATATGCTCGGTAGGTATCTGCGTGAATTTCGACAGCCAGTCCCAGCCTGTTGTAGTGTTCGGATCATCATAGAGCGTGATTTTTTCGATCCTGGCAAGTTCTTCTTGATTTAAGCCTTTAAGAACACTGTATAGTTTGAATGGATTGGAATTTTCGCAGTCAACAGCAATAGCGGTCTTGGCTGAACTGTCGATAAAATTATAAATGCTGTTTCTGGTATCGTCATCGGCATCATGGTATTTCGTGTAGTCGGAGAACACATCGCCGTTCATTTCATACAGAAGTTTGAGAAACTTGCGGTCAGATGAAAGAATACCGCCGTGATTGCCGGGTGTCCAGTATATGTACTGCTGAAACGGATAATACTCGATGTTCGCCATGTACTTGGTAAACTCGTCCTTCATCACGTTCGGCTTATTGTATTTCGGGATGTAGAACAGGTTTCTGATATAGTCCCAATTTATCCAATCGTAGAAAAGCCCCGAACAGCTGTCAATATGTTCATTTATAAGCCGTGTGAGATCCTGCATATACTTTTCGGAACGGTAATTCGCATGAATGACCTGTATTCCCCATTTCTCAAGCTGTCGGATATTGTCTTTGTCATACCATTCAAGAGAAGTCAGGTTTTTCAGGTCAAAACGCATAGCGTCATCGGTCTTTTTGAAATGCTGAAACAATGAAGTCCTCAGCTTGCCCAGATAGCGGATAATAGTCGCTTCTTTGCTGGCATAGAGAGTGTCGAGAGTATCGGGACATTCTTGCCTGAAACTCGTTTCCAATGCCGATTTTCTTACTCCAATCAGGTAGGCTATGGCAGTCACTACCTCTTTTGTATCAACGGTCAAGGTTTAACCTCCTTTATCGCTTGTGTTTTCGATATGTTTATCAATGACCGACAATATTTCTTGAAGTCTGCTCTCGCCGATTCCTTTGATACAAGCTAAATCGGCTTTGAGCTTATCATAGTCAATACTTTGAGCCTGTGCATCATTATATCCCTGCTGATACACGTTTTTAACGAAGTTGTCCATAGTGGCTCTGTCCATTGACTTGATCTTCTTATATAAAGCTCGGTCAATAGTTGGTTGGTTTTCCATTGCAATCACCTCCGATCTGCTCTATGAGTCAATTATAGCACGAACGACGGTATATTGCAATGAAAAGGGTGTGAATTTACACCTAAAAACACAGATAGACCGTCCTATTACAGACGGCTATCCGTTTCTTATTCCGCATACCCACAATCCGTAACAGTCAGCTCGGTATGTTCGCTGTCCTGCGGATCGTAAATATCATATATCACTGAACTGCACCCCATAGACTTGCAGAACTCTGTTGCCTTGCTCAGAAAATCAGACGGTATCTCGGTTTGAGTGCCGTCATTTTTTATAAGCATAACTCCGCTTTTCCGCAAGTCCTCTATAAAATCTTCACTCGTCATCATCATTCACCTCAAAACGTTCCTCGCCCTCGCTGGTTTCAAGGGTCACAGCGTGGGCATAGATCAGCCAGTCGTTCAGGCAGTCAAGGGTGCAGAAGCTCTGGTTTGTGTCCTGATGCTTGTAATAGTTCTTGCCCGCCGGAATTTCCTTGTAACAGTTCGCACAAAACATGACCGCACCTCACACATATATCATCGCTTCAAACACGCTTTCCCTTGCCTGCTGCTGAAGAAGATTTCCTATCGCACCCTCAGTGACAATATCGCCCTTTTCGTGGGCTTCCTGAAACTCACGGCTGTTCGCTTTCAAAAGCTCCTCCTGACTGTCAAGAGCGTCAAACACCTTGTTGTCAAGGTCAGAGAGATACTGAAATATCTCCCCATTGTCCACAAGTCTCTGCAAGCGCTCGGGGTTTTCTTCCTCCGAATAGTGCAGATGATAGCGGATATAGTCACGGAAGAAACGGTGTTCCTCGGTCTTGAATGTCTTAGGGTGAACGTGCGTGACCGTCTGCGTGTCCGTATCTACTGACCACACGGGCATTTCGCCACGTTCAGGCACGTTCACAAGCTCCTTGCTCTTAAATATCATAGCTGTACCTCACTTTTTCTTCTTCATCATAAAGTAACCGCCAACTCCCACACCTGCGGCGATAGCCACTCCTGCGATGATCGGCATTGGATTGCTCTCAGACGCACCTGAACGGCTCTCAGAACCGCTTGAAGCGGTGTCAGGTGTAACTTCACTGTCTGCACCAGAAACGTCCTCAGAAGCCGATTCCGTTCCTCCTGAGACCTTGCCGATCACTCTCGGTGAGCCGTTGCCGTCATCGTCAATGTGCCTGCCCTGCGGTACGTCGGGTTCTTCATCGTCCTTTAAGGTGCTGAACGGCGGAAAGCTGTCTACCGTGTTGCCGTTTTCATCGGTCATGATCCAATTGTCCTGCCAATAGGTGAAAGAATAGCTGTGTTCGGGTGTTTCAATGGTCCAGTTGCCGTTGTCATCATCGTTGAAGTCAAAGTCCTCAATGTAACTGCGGTAATAGTCCTTGTATTCGTATTTCAGCTCTCCCAGCTCGGACCAGTCGTATTCGTCCGAACCGTAGTTCTCGTCAAGCCACTTGTCAAGCAGGTGGTGCTTGTATGATGCCTCGGGAAAGTCGATGCCGTTATCACCCTTGCCGTTCCACATATCGTCCCATATCTCGGCTTCAATGTAGTCACGGTCAAGGTTTTCGGCGGCATAAGCCGTAACGGAAAACGGCATTGACGTTATGATAAATGCGGATAACGTTATAATAAACTTCTTCATCGTTATATTCTCCTTTAACCTGTCATCTGCCCGATCAGGACAGATGCTTCATATTTGCTCAGGTCATTGACCTGAATGTCTTTTCGTTTCTTCTTTCGGGCGAGGCGCTGTATCAGGGCTTTCTGCTTGTCCGATGCAGGCACGTTCGCCCAGCGCATAACGTGTGGAATGTCCCATAGGTAGATAGCTTGCTGATAGTCGCACACCAAAATGTGATGCACCTCGTCAAGAATGTCCTGCATAGGTGCTGTGGGAACAGTCCTCACGATAATATCATCATGTTTGAGATACGCACTGCTGTTGCCCGTGATGTCCTCGGCGGTCACTCGGAAAATGCGTCCCTCACCGATAGAACAGGTCATATCTCCGTTGGGAAGAACAACATAGTTGACATTGTGGGTGTCATAGTTTCCGTTGTCAGCGAACAGCTTGATAAGTTGGACGTTGATCTTCCAGTCGGGAGGGGGTGCAGGCTTGTTCAGTTCCTCCGTGACCATTTCTTCGATTTCTGTCAGGAGCTTGCCCTGCAATTCCTCGGGCGAAATGTCTTTCGGTATCTCGCCAATGCCGAACAGGTCGGGAGCCTGGCAAATATCCAGCTTGCCCGTGATGCCCACACAGTCTATCAGATTGAGAGCGTCCTTGCCTTCGTGCGTCCTCAGACCTCTGCCAACCATTTGCGTGTAAAGACTTGCATTGCGTGTCGGTCTGGCGATGATGACCGTTTCGATCAGGGGCATATCTGTACCCTCGGTGAATACCATACAGTTCACAAGACAGGGTATCTCACGGTTTGTGAAACGCTCGATGATCTCCGCACGATTCTGCGTTTCCGCTGTCACCACAACAGCGCCGTCTATCAGCTCTGCGATATGATAAGCGTGCTGTACCGTTGTGGCGAAGATAAGCGTCTGACCGACAGCCTTTTCATAGTAAGCTCTTGCAACAGCTTCGTTTTGTAGCGGATTGTCTACCGCACTTGAAAGCTCCGCAAGATTGAGGTCATCGCACTGCTTGTGGACTTCCGACAAGTCAAATCCGATGTCCACGGTAAAGCACTTCACATCGGTGAGGTACTTGTGGTCGATACCCCATTTGAGGTTGCGTTCGTAGATGATCTTGCTGTATATCTCGCCCAGCTTAACATTGTCGGCTCTGTTCGGAGTAGCCGTAAAGCCGATGTGTAGCCGTGGCTTGAAATAATCGTAGATACGGCGGTATGTGTCCGCAACAGCGTGGTGGGCCTCGTCGGTGATGATAATATCAAAATCATCGGGCGAAAAGCTGTCCAGCCGTCTGACAAGGCTCTGCACACTTGCCGACACGACTTCCTCACCGTTGCTGTGGTTGTCGGCTTGCTCAACACCAAAGGTGCAGTCAAAATACTTGCGTGGCTGCCACACCAATTCCTCACGGTGGGAGAGGATCAGCATACGTCCTCTCCGCCTGATGTGAGAAAAGATAACGGTCTTTCCCAAGCCCGTGGCAACAGCTACAAGATACGAACCGCTTTCGGTATTGTTGATGATATTCACGCACTCCTGCTGGTAGTCTCTGAGGGTAATTGTCTCCATTAAATCTCCTTTGTATCTTTATGTGTCTGTGGACTCTTTCGGTTGCTGTTTTTGACTGTTACAAGAAAATCCTTATAATCATAATCTATTGCATCAAAAATATGAAACAGATTATTAAGCATTGTATCTGTACCGAAATGTATTTCAAAGTAAATGTTTTCATCGATCTTTGCAGGTTTGTCCATTCCATTACCGCTGTCCGAAAGGATAGTACGGCTCATGCCAATGATCTTATTGCGAACAGAGAGGAGTTCATTGTGCTTTTCTCTATTGCACCTTTTAAGCAGGATACGCACTACCTCTCTCCATTTATTAACAGGGATTTCATCTTCTCCCATGAACAGCTTTATCGGTTTCTTTCCGACAAAAAATCGTGTTTGGGTTTTCAGATGAACAGTGATCGGTTCGTTTTTTTGCTCTTGTCTATGTTCACTGTTCATTTTTGCTTCTCCTCATTATTCGCAAAATAGAAAGCAAGTGCCTTTTCAATAGTCTCCGTGACCTGTGCTTTCTTTGTCCCCGGTTCAAAGTATTTGTAGAATGTTTCCTCGCTGATCTTCACGCTCTTGGGTTTCGGCTTGACCTCGGCTGTGCCTGTGATGATACGGACGATAGCAGCGGTGTCGATATTGCCTTCCTTGTCGGCGGCATCGTGGAGAGCCTTTGACTTCTTCATGTCAACCTTGAAATCCTCAGCCTGTTCAGCAACAACAGCCTGTGCCTTTTCGGACAGGAAAGAAAGCTCAACTCCTGCTCGGATAGCAATATCTCCACTGTCAACAAGTGCTTTCAAAGCGTCCGTCAGCTTGTTTATGCGGATAAGACGGACAACTGAGCCTTTGCTCACTCCGTATTCCTTGCCGACTTCTTCATTCGTGTCTAACCTTGATCCCATTGGATTCAAGGTTGCGGTATCGTTCGCTTCGGCTTCTGGATCTTCAAGAAGTGCAAGCTCTCTTTGAATATCGCTTCGCTTGCCGGGGGAAAACATTTCGCTGTGCCTTAGTGCAATAACAGCCGCCTGTTCGGAAATGCGGAGGTTATCAAAGCCCCTCTGCATAACGTTGCTCTCAATGACATACATTTCTGCTTCGTCCTCGGAAAGCCCCTGCTTGATAATTGCAGGAATGGTATCTATACCGGCGATCTTGCAGGCATTCCAGCGGTTATGTCCGATAAGTATCTCATATCCGTCACCGTCAGGCTGAACGATGACAGGCGAAAGCACACCGTTTTCCTTAATGCTTGCCACCATATCATCAAGTCTTTCGCCCGTGTAAAGCTCAAACTTGTGGTTGTGATAGGGGTGCAGTTTCTCGCATGGTATCTGCTGTACGGCGGTCTGTATAGCGGGAGCAGACAGCATTGCTCCCAAATCAAATGCAGGCTTGTTCATTTCTTTCCCTCCAATTCCTTTATACGCTGTTTCAGCTCGATGTTTTCCATTTCGGATTTCATTAGCCGTGATTTGATGTTCTTTATCGTAACGTCCGCACGAACAATGGTGTCTGCAAACTTCATCAGCGTGAGCTTGTATCGGCGCTGATTGTAGCAGAAGTCGTACCATACCTCGCCCGAGAGCCTGTCACGGCTCTCGGAAAGGCTTGCGATAACGTCCTTTGCCACGGCTGATACGCTCTTTTCGTGATCGCCCGAGAAGTATTCGTCAAGTTCGCCCTCGCTGTGAGGGGTGAAAAGGAACGGAGTACCCTCGGTGTCAAATCTCTTAGGCATGGCTCAGTCCTCCTCGTCCTCGTCGGTGCAGAAGTCGAGACCGTTCTCAAGCTGAATGTAGATGCCCGAATATCTGTCGTGTTCAGAGCCTTCCGAGTTCATCATCGCTTCAAGGAAGAAAGCCTTTGCTTCTTCACGATCAGCCCATACCCGGACTTCGCCGTAGCACTTGGTCTTTACCTTGCGGTTGGGGTTCATTGCGAGTTCTGACATACTTAACATCTTGAAAGCACCTCCATTGCCAATCTTTCATATTCCGTACCGAGCTTGCTGTCGGTCATGCAAAGCGGAACTCTGCTGACAGAACTTTTCGCCGCTTCGACAGACTTGCTGATGCTCGTTTCAAATACCATTTCGCCGTACTTTTCATTCAGTTCCGCAAGGGATTCACGGCTCACCTTTGTGCGGTCAACCATTGTCGGCAGGACACCCAGCATTGACAGCTTGGGGTTGATCGCACCCTTGATCTGCTGATACAGATTGTCAAGCGCCTGCAAACCGTCAAGACTGAACTTCTGTGTCTGAACAGGTATCAGCACCTTGTCCGCAGCGGTGAGTGCGTTGATAAGGAGCGTACTCAGGGAGGGCAGACAGTCTATGATGATGAAGTCATATCCCTTGACGTTTTCCTCGGAGAGTATCCTGCGGAGTATCGTTTCCCTTGACAGAGCCGTTGACATGAGCGTTTCGCTGTTTGCGAGGTTGATGTCGGCAGGAATGTAGTCCACGTCAGCCGACTCACAATGCCGTATCGCCGTCCTTACAATGTCGGGGGTAAGCTGACCGCCTGTGCAGGCTGTCATAACAAGCTGTGTCATGGTGGGAAGTCCGTCAGGCTCGTAGCCGAGATATTCGCTGAGGTTAGCCTGCGGATCAATGTCCGCCAAAAGCACCCTCTTTCCCTGTTTCAGTGCAAGGCAAGCCCCGAGATTGAATGCGGTAGTTGACTTGCCTACACCGCCTTTCTGATTTGAGATCGCAATGATGATGCCCATTTTAATTTCCTCCTATCTGTGATTAGAACAGCACTCCGCTGTCGGTGCTGTCATAGAAACCGCCGTTGTTATCAGCATTTTCGCTGTTGTTCTCGCCCTCGGTCTTTCTGCGTGTTCCCGGGAAGTGTACCTCGTTTACCTTGATCTCCACGGACGAACGCTTTTCGCCGTTCTTCTCAAAGGTGGAACTTCTCAGGTTGCCGACTACGGTGATCATCTCGCCCTTAGAGAACATATCATTGATGAACTCTGCATTGTGATTCCATGCGGTGCAGTTAAAGAAGTCTGTCTCGGGCTTGTCAGCACCCTTCTTCTTGGGGCGGTCAACTGCGATGCGGAACTTGCAGAGGGGTGTCTCGCCTGTGTAGCGGAGTTCGGGATCGGCAGTAAGTCTGCCTGTTTCGATTACGATGTTGGTCATAGTGATTACCTTTCCTTTCTTGGTTTCGGGTTTCTTTTCGTTTGCTGTGATTATATTATACTATGCAATATCCCTATTGTCAAGTATAATTTTCGGAAGTTTTTGAATTTCAGCAATGCGCAGCACAAATGACATTTTCCTCGGTGTACTTTCACCAAAATTTCGATTATACTTGACATATCCCTATCTATATGATAGAATGGATATAATAATCGAAATCGGGGTGATAAGATGTATAAACACACCTGTCAGCTCTGCGGAATGGAGTTTGAATCACCGTCCGCAAGAGCGAAATATTGCATTTACTGCCGTGACAAGGCACAAGTCCTGCGCAACAAGGCTTACAAGGAGAAAAAGCAAGCCGGTGAAGCGGTAGCTATCGGGAGCGAACAGGTCTGTTCCCTCTGCGGAAAGACCTACACGGTGACGGCAGGCTCTCAGAAATACTGCAAGGAATGCCAGGGAAAACAGGCTCGTTCAAAGAAAATATCCTCAAACGCACAGTATGCTAAAGCGAATTATAAAACGCTGAAGCTGTATGTGTCCGCCGAGGAGCGTGATGCGATCAAGGCTTATGCGGAATCGCTCGGTATGAGCGTGAATAAGCTGATGCTCACGGCGTTGGAGGAATATCATAAAAATCATGAATCCAAATAAGAGTTTTACTGACTTAAAGATGAAACAGCGTGAGAAAATTTCTGAATGGCTCTATGAAGAAACCAATAAGTATTATAAACAATATAGCCGTATGCCTGGTAAATCTCAGCGTGAGGCTATCCTTTTTTCTGTTTATGATAAAATTCAAAGTGCAGAAATATGGATACCTTATCAAGAAGTAAAGAAATACTATCTGTCACGGCTGATTCACTTTGAAAAACGCATCATTCGTAGTCTCGGATAATCACTCCAGATCCCCACTCTTTTTCCGCTTCCTGCGCTGTTCTTCCTCAGCTCGTTCCTGTTCGTTGCCGAGATACTGCTCGATCTTCTGCAAGCTCTTTGACAGCGTTTCGGTCTCATCGGCGGTCTGAGTATAAAGCTGTTTCTTCTGTTTCTGCTCGGTTTCAAGATCACCAATAGTTTTTCTTAAAAGCTCAAGGCTCGGTACACTTCCCGAAGGGTACCAGTCTTTGAGCTTTTTTACTGCCTTTTGATACTCGTCAAGTTCGTAACAGTATTCGCTGTGAAACTTCTTTTTCTCCCTGCCCGTAAGCATTTTGAAGTGTTCGTTGTAAGGTCTGTACTTAACATACAGCTCCACAAGTTTCAGCTGTTTGCTGAGGTCTCCGATCTGCATACGGATACGGTCCAGCTCGTCCTGCAACTTCATCTGCCTGCCGAAAGACTCCTGTGCTGCACTCACGGTTTCTTCATAGGTAAGCCCACGCTTTGCGATCTCGTTCATCGCCTTGCTGACTTCCTTCATATTTGCCCTGTCAGCCCAGCGTGTGAGGGCAGGTGCTTGCAGGAATTTGTCGGCGGTTGTCCTGATGATCTTTGCCCTCGGAGCATAAGCCATAAACTGCTTGTTGTTTTCAATGCGGGACTTTATGCGCGGAGTTTCGTAAAACCACCCCAAAGTTCTCGCTCTGGTCATCTTGGCTCTCGGATTGTTTTCCCTCTGTTCTGCAAGCATAAATTTGAGGTCTATCTTGTGATTCGGATTGTATTCGACAAGCACACCGAAGTCGGCGCACTTTTTGAGAAAGTCCTCAAAATCATCGCTCACTTTGATGACCTGATCTATCGCATATTTCAGCTTGGACTTCCACGAAAGATGAAGCTGATCCACCGTCCACTCGTAGTAAGATTTGCCCTTTGAACTTTCGTGATCCTCGATGACCGACAAGCCGTGTTCACGGCATATCTCATCGGACAGGTCAAGCAGGTTCTTCCATGACCTTTCTTTGACCTTGCCTTGATTGTAAAGCGTTTCAAAAGTTCTGCCGTCATTAAGGCTTACATTATTAAAAATGCAGTGAACGTGGATATGGTCAGTATCGGTATGAACAGCAAGATAATATTGAAAGTTTCCCTGAAGAAGTCTGTCTGCCAATTCCTTGCCGACTTCAAGAGCCTTTTCGGGAGTGATTTCTCCGGGGGCAAAGCTCTGGATAAGATGCTGACAAAGCACCGAACTTCGTCCTGTCCCAATATCGTTTCGTATCTCCTGAAACTTCTTTGCTGCTGTATAGGGATCATCATCACAATAAAATGAAGTAACTAATCTTCTGTTGTAGGTCTTGGATGGGCTGGCAATGTAGGCGAGGGCTTTACTTTCAGTAGCAGTGATCGGAAAAATCTTAGTTGTTGCCAAATCTCGTTTACTCCGTTCTTAATCTCGGCTATATCTTCGGGATAGATATTGCCTGAAGCATTTAGCCGTAAGGCTATCTGGTTTATGTTATTGGAAACGCTTGTAAACTTTCTGCGGAAATCGCTGAGATATTCATCGCTTACCTTGATTATTTGCCCTTGAAATATCATAATGCGGAAGAAGTCGCTTTTGGACTTGTAGCCGCTGTTTCTGAACTTGTTTTCGATAAGTTTCGCTTCTTCTTTACTCACCCGAAATTTCTCTATAATATCTCGGGTATCGTATTCCTCTTTTGGTCTCGTTTTCTTCATCTCCTTTTTGCATAGTCGGGGTTTTAGGGGTGTCCCTCTGACAAGCGGTGTATTTTGGGTTCTTGTGGACACAAAATACCGAGCTTGCTGGGTTTGAAAAAATGCTCTCTGAGCATTTTTCTCGCTTTGAGCATTTTAGCTCGAAGCAGCCTCTCTCCGTAGAGGGTTTGGAGCATTGCGACTTGGCTCTGAAATGCTCCGTTCATTTCAGAGGTTATACCCCTTCACTTATTAACCGAAAAATTTGAGGATTTCCCCATGAAACGCTCAAAAGTTCATAGAATGTTTACAAATGGAATCGCTGATACTATAAAAGTCCAGAACGTTATACTTAGATATTCCGAAGCGGATTGATGTTGAACGGCAGATTTGGTATAATAATTACAGCGGTTTTGCGACAGTCTGCTGAAAGAAAAAACTAAACAGGAAACAGAAAGATCCCTGTTCTGACGGAGTGACAGAGCAGGGATTTCTTAAAATATGTGTGGGAGGATAAAATGGACCAGGAACGAATTATATTCATCATAGATTACCTATCAAGATTTACCGACAAGAATCGGTATGTGTCTATCAAGGATATTCAGGATCATCTGTGCGAAGTAACCAATCTGAAACGTGTCGCTGAGGTCACTATCCGCCGTGACCTTGACAGGCTGACAAGTATGGGCAACAATATCGTGAGAGTTACCCGTGAACACGGCACTGCTTACTATGCCTTGCTTGACAACAGTATCACCTTTAATGAGATACGTTTTATCGTCGATTCGATCTCTATAAACAAGTTCCTCAGTTCGGCTCAGAAGAAGTCGCTTATCCATAAGTTTGAGGGCTTGTGTTCCGATGCCGAGATCAGACAGCTCATCAGCAGGGTAACGCTCAATGACCGATGCTCAAACAGCCTTGACCTTATCCATAATCTTGATGTGATACACAGCCTTATCGCTGACAGGAGAAAAATAAACTTTGAGTACGGCAAGATAGATACCAAAAAGCAGATGCAGTATTACTACAAGCGGAGAGAGATAATCCCCGTAAGCGTGATATACTTCCACGAACACTTCTACCTGAAATGTTTCAATGAAGCTGACGGCAAATGGAGAACGTACCGTGTTGACCGCATGAAGGACATTAAGGGCGGTGAGGTTTCCGAAGTTCAGCTCCCAAAGGAAGAAAAAGTCAATGCCTTTGTGACGGATATGTTTTCTCCCGACTACTATGAATACATAACGTTGAGGGTGAAGCGGTATCTGCTCGATGAAATGGTTGAGAATTTCGGTGATCTGGCTCACGTCCGTCCTGACGAAAATGAGGAATACGTTCTGATAAATGTGAAAGCCGGCATAAACCGAAAGCTGTACCTCTGGATTATGCAGTACGGTGACGGAGTTGAGCTGGTCGCTCCTGCAAAGGAAAGGGCTGAATATCTGAATGAGGTCAGAAAAATGCTCGATGCGTATCCTGAGTTTGCTGTATAATAATCTCGGTTTCCCTGCAACTGACGTGCAACTTCTGTGCAACCACAAATTGAAAACAGGTATTATTGAACAAACGGTGCTTGACACACCCGCCTTGCTGTTGTATAATAATACAAGTGTGTTTATTCAGGAGGTCATAGCAATGATAGATGAAGTAACGGCAGGAGCAAAGGTCAAGCTCAGAGAGAAGATAAGTGACAGTGTGCCTGTTGGCAGCATTGCCACGGTCTTATACATTGACGATCTTGACAATGTGTTCATAGAATGGGTGAGCAATGGACGGCTGACTTCGTTCTCAAAGAAGAACTTCAAGAGCCTGTTCGATGCAGCGGGATAATATAGATGTGACGGAGCTGTTGCTATTAAGGCAACGGCTCTTTTCATTTTCCAGAAGTACAAATTTTGTCTATCTGAAATGGTATAATAAAATTTTAGGAATAATCGGTCAGAAGTGAAAATTTTGTCCACCTGCTTTGTTATAATGATAGCAGACAGAAAAACTCTATGCTTTTGTGAGATCATATCAGTTCCGAGCAAGACATGAGAAGCAAATGATTTTGTTCTTGGAGGTGGTCAAGATGAGTTGTACAGTAACAAACACATAGCTATCTGCAAAGATTGCCGTGGGCATTGTTTTGTGCTTCACAAGAGAAATCAGTCTGAGGGGAAATATCCGATGATGAATGAGTTATCCGGGCGGTCTGAGCAGTTCAGGCCGCCCTTTTTCTGTCTGTAAATTCGGAAGGAGGGATATAAATTGTAAAATTTCTATGAACATTCCACCCTATGTGGCATTGGCGGAGAAGCTTATCACACTGATTTTGCCCATGCCTGCGGTGCTTTTTGAACTTCTCTATGTTTTGACTTCTTTTTGTGGAAAACTCCGTTTCTCTTGTAAAATCAAGGAAAAGAGAAAAGTGGGTATGCCACTTGGAGTGGCACTGCAAAGTTTGATTTTTCGGCGGTTATAGTGCATAATAGAAGATGTAGCGTTATAAGTCTACAACACTTATTGTGCCTGTCTGCGCAGAGGAATCTCGGTCACAATAAGCTGAACTGAATACATGGTCAATCAAATGGTACTGAGAGTTTGGTTGTCGGACGGGATACTGCCCGAATGACAGGCTAACTATGTTCATTTGCGTAAATCTCGTCTTAAATCAACGATAAGGAGAGATTTACCGATGAGCGATAACAATGACGGACTCTATGTAAGGCTCTTCACGGAACGTGAGGAGCCGGAGGACTATGAACGTTACATACACGGGCCTGAGCCTGATTCGGACACGATCGGCAAAGCATTGAAGCGATTTTCAGATGACAGCGGTATCACTCAGGGACAGATCTCACTGCTGACGGGGATTTCGAGGTCATGTCTTTATTACTACTGCAAAGACCAGAGGAAAATCGGCTATGAAAACCTTATATTGCTCTGTGTAGCACTCAGGCTTCACCCTCTTAGGCAGGAATATCTGTTCAGCTTGACTCCCTATAAGGTACGCAAAAGCGATCCAAGATATGATATAATCCGCCTTTTCCTTGCAAACTGTGCATTTATGGAGAAATACACGGTCAAAGCACTTAATGAGTGCATTAAGGCTGAGGGCAAAGAACCGCTTATCTCTAAAAAGAGGGCAGGCGGGAATGAGTAAGTTTCAGTATACACACTTCGGTGATGAAGTTCCGAGAGAGGTGGAGAAAGAATACAACCGCATGGGGCGGAGGGAGCATTACCTGGAAGAACAGGACGCTGCACACGATGTTATGTACCTTGACCACAAGGACATTAGCAGGATACCCGATTATCCTGCCGATGAGCTGTCTCCGGCTGATCTGCTCAGAGAAGCAAGGCTCTGCTATCTTCCCGTAGCATTGGAACTGATGAGAATGGACTATCCCTTTGAGTATCAGCTTATCAGGGACTATTATCTGTCTGAAAAGACGGTATCTATGATGTATCTGGCTAATAAATATGCACTGACACCGAAGAAAGTCGAGTACAGGATCAACAAAGCAAAGAGACTGCTTAGGAAGTACATCATAGCGCACGAAAATGAAGAATGATTTTTGTGCATAACAACGATTTTTTCTTTTCAGCCGAAAAAACACTCTCAAATCATGAGGAAATCTTCGTTTTTTTCGGTTATAGAGTAGAGGGGTGTGAGCTGTGAGATCAACCTACAGTTCTGCTGTTGACAATCAGACTTGCTAACAAAGGCCTCAGCTATGCTTCTCAAATCTCCTTTCTATGTTTTGGTATCAGGAACGGCAGGCAGTTATGCCCATTTGCTGACCTGCTGTTCCGAGGTACTTATCAATCAAGACTTCATGTTTACTCCTATTTTCTAATAGACGGCTGATGTGCCGTCGGGAGCTTCTATTCCTCGGAGTAGGAGCTGCCAACAGTACATCAATCTTTGGACATAAAAATAACCGACAGACTTGTCTGCCGACAGGCAGACGATGTACTCAGTATCTTGAAAACTGAATATGGAACACTAACGCTGAATTGTTTTCTTTTTCTTCCTGAGAGGAGAATAACCATGCGAAAGAATAAAACGAAAGATATGTATCGAATGATGTTCCCAAACTATCCCGATGTGGTAACAGTAAAGGAAGTCAGTGAGATGCTACATCTTAGCACAAAGAAAGTATATCAATTGGTAAAAGCCAATCGGATAGAAAGAATACCTTGCGGCAGGATCATCAAGATCACCAAAACTGCCGTAATAAGTTTCGTTCTGCAAAGCGCACAAGAATCGGGTGATTCCTCGGTGTAATGCGCTGAAAAAGAGAGAAAGCGGCAGATCTTTATTGAATTATATGAGAAATCATGATATAATATAGAAGTCAACAGTCAGACTACCGCTTTCAGCAACAGGAGGAATAGAAAATGAAAGCAAGTCTGCCTTTTAAGTACATCACCGCCGTGAAGAACGGCAAACAGTATGTTGTTTTTGACTACAAGGACAAAGCAGGTAAACGCAAGCGTAAATGGGTAAAGACCGATCTGCCCGAGAAGTGTTCAAAGAAACTGCTGAATGCTAAGGTCAATGAGATCGTGGAGGAGTTTACAAAGAACTTCGGGAACGAGAATGGTAAGAGTGACAGCTCACCTATGGCACAGCAGACTGTCAAAGAATATTTCGATATGTGGCTCACAGCAATCAAACCCGACATAGCCCGCACTACACACAATGGTTATCGCAACATCATAAGGAAGTTTACTGAATACTTGGATAAAGAGTATCCCGATATTACTTTGGGAGAAATGAACAGGGTCATTATTCAGGACTACCTGACAAAAAAGTTTAACAGCGGTCTGAAAGGAAAATCTATAAAGCAGTATTATTTAGCTCTGCATTCAGCCTTTACATATGCTGTAAAAATGGAAATCCTTGAGAATCACCCGATGGATAAAATGACGCTGCCGAGAGCTGAAAGATATGAAGCCTCGTTCTATAATCAGGACGAGATCAATAACTTGTTTAAGGTTTTTGAAGGCGATCCGCTTGAACTTATTGTACATATCGCAGCCTACTATGGATTGCGAAGATGCGAGATTCTTGGACTCAGATGGGATGCCATTGACTTTCAAAACAAGACTATCACCATTCAGCGAAAGATCATTCAGGTCTATGATGATGACGGTGTTGAGAGACTTTACGTTGAAAACAGACTGAAAACTAATTCGACCAGAAGAACACTTCCGCTTATTCCGCATATTGAAGAAATGCTTTTGGCAAAGAAGAAAACGGACGAATATTTCAGGAAGAGTTTTGGTAAGGAGTATGACACTGAGTATGACGGTTTTATCTGCCGCAGACCTGACGGAAAGATCATTGAGCCTAATTATTTAACTTCGCATTTTGGATACATTATCAAGTCAAGAGGTATGAGACACCTGAGATTCCATGATCTTCGTCATTCCTGTGCCAGCCTTTTACTTGCAAATGATGTTCCGATGAAAGCGATTCAGGAATGGCTCGGTCACTCGAATTTTTCAATCACAGCGAACTTGTATAGTCATCTGGAATATAATGCAAAGATTGCTTCTGCAAATACCATTGCAAGAGTGCTGGGCGGAGCGGAGACCAAGTCCGAAGCCAATGACACACATACTAATAATGACACCTGTGAGGGATAGTCAGAATCACACAGCTCGATATTATATAATATAATGTCGAAATTTCAATTGGAAGAAAAAAGAAAGCAAAAACGAGCGATTTTGGTAGAAAATTTGGTAGAAAAAATCCAAATTGTGATTTTATATTTCTACCAACGGTATTTCAAAAAGCCCAATTTTACAAAGATTCAGCAAAATTTAATGAATTCACAGATATAAAGTATTGCATTTGGACATTATTATATGATATAATAAAGGAGAAATTTAGTGGTGTTTCATAAGAGAATAAACATATAGGAGCAGGCTATGAATGTTATCAAAGATATTCGTGTGTATAGAAGTCAGGTCGAAAATATTGCAGGCAATTCTATGCCGCAAGGATTTGCAAACAGGGAGCTAAACATTATTCTTCATCGGATAGTAATGAAATTAAGAGAGAATGATTTTTCCATGGGTGACTTCAATCATTTATATGTGAATTTGACGACTTGTTCGGTTGAGGATAAGATTGCATTATCCAAAAGAGGGAAAGACAAGTATCACTCTTGGTTTTGTTATTATGACGCAGAGATAAGTCAAGAATTATTTGATACACTTGAAACTCCTCAATGTATTGAATCAGTAATAGAAATTGTCGAACATTTACTGCAAAAGTTCTTCTCAACACCTCAATCTGATAATGAATTTATTCACTCCTGTGTATCTGAAGCGATAACAAAGGGTAAGAATATGCTTATTAAATTCAAAGAAAAACGAGCTGCAAAAAATAAAGCTGTTGTGTATTTGAGGTATTTAGATAACGGACGATATTATCCACTTTTAAGAGTGTTTGATTTGGAAGATGTCGTGATTTTAGAGAAAGATCTTCCTGAAACTAATGCCCTTGATGCTTATGGTGAAATTCAGTTGAGTGGGAAAAAGATCACAATTAAACCACGAAAGAATTATTTCTCTCAAAACCTTGAACCTATAAGTTATATGCTATGATCCTGTTACAAGCTGTGTGAGCGTTCTCCGCTCCGCAGCTTTTTATTTTCCCCATAACAATTTCACGATAAGAAAAGTTTTATGGCGCACTCAAGTTCATGCGCACTGCGAATAGACTTTCACCCCGAAAGTGCGCTATAATTTTAGTGTGGGGCTGAGTATTCGGCTCGACTGAAATTTCAGAATGGTGGTGATGATATGGCTACAACTTCTATCGCTGACAAGCTGGCGAAGCTCGAAAAGAAGATCGCCAAGCGACAGGCAACGATCGCAGAGGAACAGGCACAGCTCGACAAGGAAATGGAGGAGTACAACAAGCTCTACCTGACGGCTCTTGCAAGCAAGTTTAAGCTGAGTGGCAAAGAACTGTTCTCTGCTATTGAGCGTGAACATGAACAGCTTGAAAAGCTCCGTGAGGGTGAGCAGTCTGATGATGATGCGGACAGTAATTCCTCGGTCACGTACGATGAAGAAAAGCAGGACGATACTGCGGTCAAGCACAGCAGTTTTCCCCGTAATAACATGAGCGAGGGGGCATTGAATGAGTGATTACATCTATCATATCGGTGACGATTATGATTGTATCAATAAAGAATATGTTATCCTGTCCACGGATAAGGGACAGCAGATAACTGTTGCCCTCGCTGCAAGCGGAGTGCCTTTCAAGGGACGCTATGAAAATGAAACTATCTTCTTCGATTATGACCGCAATTACAAGGAGTCCGTCGATGAAATTATCGCAAAATTCACCTCGGACGAGTATGCCGAACAGCGTAGGGAGATAGCGGAGCATAAGGGCGGTGACTGCCTTTATTTCCTGCCTGCTGTCGCAAAACTCCTGCGTATGACAGAGGGTACGCTCCGCCGCAGACCTCTTGACATTCAGCTTGCCGTCTGCAAGCGGTATGTCGATAACTGGTACTGCGACACTTACACGATCCAGCATGAGCTGAAAGATGCGATGATGCTGATAACCAAACCCGAACCTTAACATAAATGTTAGCTATGAGAGGGACGGCAGCAATGCCGTTCCGCACGGCTGTCATCATTAGACAACCAACAACACAGAGGGGCAGATAGAGAAAGCGATCCCCTCGCTCTATAAGCGTAGAGATAGACAAGCTAAAGGAGTAACAAGCTATGAAAAACAAAACACTTGCTGAACTGAATGAACAGTTCAAAGACTGCCCTACTCGCACAAGTGAGTATGAGATCAAGGGGCAGAAGTATATCGTGGTAAGCCACTTTACAGGTAACAAGTCGCTGAGCGATACGATGTATGCCTATGCTCTTAACAGGGCTATGAATGAGGTGCTGCACCGTATCCCTGAAACAGCTTAAACTTTTCGTCCAAAACCTATTGCCTTTTTCGGCATCCTGCGCTATAATGAAGATGCCGATAAAGGTCGCTTTGGAAGAAAGGAGTTTAAGATGTTGCCAAAGCAGACTGAATATATCGCTGGGATCTATCTCCGTCTTTCAAAAGATGACGAGAGAAACGGAGAATCCCTTTCAATCGAAAACCAGAGAAGAATACTGACTGATTATGTCAAGGAACAGGGCTGGACACTCTATGATGAGTATGTAGATGACGGAATTTCCGGCGTGAGCTTCGAAAGACCGGGTGTCCAGAGAATGCTCGACGATGCCAAAAACGGAAAGATCAACCTGATCATCTGTAAGGATATGAGCCGTTTCGGTCGTAATTATATCCAAGTAGGTCAATATGTGGACTACATTTTTCCGTCCTACAATATCCGCTTCATTGCTCTGAACGATAATATCGACACGGCTAATGCAGATAGTGCAAGTATGGATATGCTCCCGATCATGAATATTTTTAATGAGTGGCACGCCGCCAATACTTCCAAAAAGCTGAAGGCGGTCATTGCTTCGGGAGCTAAGGCTGGCAAGTACAAAACACCGAATCCCTCCTACGGCTACCTCAAGGGCGATGATGAATTTTGTACGCCTGTTGTTGATCCGTATGCCGCCGATGTTGTCCGCCGTATCTTCGAGATGAGGGCAAAGGGCATGAGCCTGCTCCAGATCTGCGGAGTGCTGAACGAGGAGAAGATCTTACTTCCCTCGGACTATCGCTGCCAGAGAACAGGACAGGTCAATAAGACCACGAATGACCACCTGTGGGGCATCGGTAATGTCAAGTGCATACTGAATAATGAGATGTACCTCGGTCATCTCTGCCAGCTCAAAACAACTACCGTAAGCTACAAGAATCACAAGGTTATCCGCAAGGGCAAGGAAGATTGGGTCATCATTGAAAACAATCACGAGCCTATCATTTCTCAGGAGCTTTGGGATAAGGTGAGAGAGTATGAGAAGTCCGTCAGCAGAGGTAAAATGACGAAATCGAGAGTTACCGTTCCGCTGTCGGGGCTGATGTACTGTCAGGACTGCGGTAACAAAATGCGTGTCCATAGCGGTGCGGGCGGAAACAAGATGCTGACGGGTTACACCTGCGGACTGCACAGCAGATGCGGTAAGGGCTGTTGTTCCTCGCACTATATCCGTGAATACATCATGGAGGAGATCGTTCTGAATGACATTAAGGCGATGATCGACCTGACCATTGACGAGGACGCAGCCAAGCAGATATTTCTTGCAAAGAGATCGGGTATGCACGATACTCAGAGTGCTGAGGACAGCAAGCGTATCGCTTATGTTAAGGACAGGCTAACAGAACTTGACAGAATGATCGTGAAGGTCTATGAGGACAATGTGAACGGTAAAGTTCCTGATGAGGTCTGCAAGACTATACTCGAAAAGTATCAGGCTGAGAAGACTTCACTGCAAGCTGAACAGGCAGAGCTTGAAAAGCGAATGGAAACGGCGATGCAGGACGAACAGGATGTTGAGGAATTTATTCGCCGCCTGAAAAAGTATGCAGGAGCAGAAGCTCTCACAAGAGAGATGTGCCTTGACCTGATCGAGTATGTGACCGTTGATGAGTATGTCAAAGACCGTGCCAAACCTCGCAAGATCCATGTATATTACAAGTTCCTCGATGAGGGGCTGAAAGACAAAAGAAACGCTCTCGTCCAGTGAGAGCGTTATAAAATCAATGTTTTGTGTCCATATGAGAAGTGTTCATTCCGTAAGCAGATACCTGTATAATAATGCAGGATACAGCCGAATACCGGCTGCCGGAATGCCTGAAAACCGGACAGCCGGGATAAATCAGGCGGAATAGATTAATGAAAGAGCAAAGGCTCTCGTTATCCTTGCTTTTTCTCTGCATCGCCGCATTTCTTTTTCTTGGTGTAATTATCGTCATCTTCTTCGATGATGCAGATCTTGCCGGTCATCTCGGGACCATGTTCGGCGAGCTGGTCGGCTTGCTCCTGTACCGGCTCGGAGGAAACAAGCTGAATCTCGGCGCACAGATACGCAGCTTTAATGTGACCGTTCCGCTGATGACCTTTGTAACGCAATGGGCAGCCTGCGAACTTGCAGCCACGCTTTACGGTCTCATCGCCTGCCGCTTTTCCTCGATCGAGCCCGACACAAACGGAAACAGCGCGCTGCTGTTCGCTGTAATCATCGCACCGGTCGGCGAGGAGCTGATGTTCCGGCTTTGCGGAATGGGGCTGATGAAAAAATGCTACAAAAAGTGGTTCACCATTCTGTTCACCACAGTGATCTTCGCACTGATGCACTCTTTTTACAGTATGCAGGGCGTTGTGAATGTCTTTGCAGGTACGCTTTTAATGGCGATCTGTTATTATTACACCGAAAATATACTGTATACGATCCTTGTGCACATGCTGCACAATCTCTGCTGCCTGCCGGATCTTTCGCTGTTTTACCGGATGGAAAACGGCTACTTGCTGCTCACGGCACCTGCCGCTGCGATCTACCTGATCGTCTTCCTTGCCGGATTCTGCTGGTTTGTGAAGGTGCTCCCGCAGAAATATGCAGCAGCCCCGGCAGATGTGCCGCAGCCGTCAGGTATCACACACTCCGGACTGATATAACATTCCTCGCCCAAAAGCAAACTGCTGATACAGAAATTTAAGCCATAGTACTTATGATATGAGGTCAGAAGTACTATGGCTTTATTTATTGACACTGCAGCTATGCCATGCTATAATTGTTGCTGAAATAAACCAGATCGGTATTTGTGAAGGAATAGGGTTTGAGAACATTATATATATCAGATTTAGACGGAACTTTACTGCGAAGTAATGAAATAACATCGGAATATACAAACAGCATTATCAACAAACTGGCTGAACACGGACTTTTATTCTCGTATGCGTCAGCTCGTTCACTAATAACAGCGAAAAAGTTTACAAAAGGGATAAATGCTGAGATCCCTCTGATAGTATATAACGGAGCATTTGTTATTGATAGTGTTTCTGAAGAGATAATGATCGCAAACTTCTTTGATCAGAGTATTTATCAGGTTTAAAAGATCTGTTTGCTGATGGAATATATCCGATCATATATGCAATGATAAATGGAAATGAAAACATGACGTATCTGATACCTCGCTTCCCAGGAAAAAATACGGATGAAAGTACTATACCACAATGATGAATCATTCAGAATAAGGCCGGAGTTCTATCTTCTTCATTGATCCATCTATTAATGAAGGATCATGAGTCACCATAATTACTGTTTTGCCGTCTTCTCTGAATGATTTCAGTATATTCATTACCTGAACAGCATTTCCCCTGTCAAGAGAACCCGTGGGTTCGTCTGCAAGTATAACATCACATTTTTTCAGCATCAATCTGGCAAGTGCGATGCGCTGCTGCTCACCGCCGGAAAGCGAATAGACCTTCTGCTTTTCTTTCCCGCTCATTCCTACCCTTTCCAGAGCATCCTGAATGGTCATCTCGTTTTTCGCCTTATGGTGGATGATCTTTAAATTCTCTTCTACGGTTTTAGCCTCTACAAGAGCAAAGTTCTGAAATAGAAAACCCACGTATTTCTGATAATACTGCCTCAGATTCCTTTTATTTGTCACAACGTAATCATTCACTTTTATCTCACCGGAATCTGCGCTTTCAATTCCGCCTATCATGTTCAAAAGTGTTGTTTTGCCGCACCCGCTCGGTCCGGTGAAAACAATGAACTCACCGCTTTTGATCTCCAATGAGAAGTCTTTAAAGACTATGTGATCTCCAAAGGATTTGTTTAGTTTTGTTATCGTGATCATAGCGCACCGCCCTTCAGAATCGTTGATATTTTCTGCTTTTCAATTGTAATGATCATATAATAGATCAGGAGCAGATTCAGGAACATGAGGATCACAGGAACGAGTACTGCAAGGCCCACATTGATTGATCCTGTTTTTTGAGTATAAATCAATGTTACGACAATATTTATTATGCCGGTTATTATAGTTACTGAAAATTTATTCAGATTCTTCTCAAATACAGAATAGCCTGTGGTTTTCTTTACAGCTAATTCAACTGCATTGATCATATAGTCTAATTGCAGGATTATTCTTAATATTGATACATAGAATGCGATTATTAATACTCCGACTCCTGCAAAAATCAACAGCAATACTATTTTGGAATCATATTCCTTTTTATATTGTTCGTAAGCATTGGTTATTACCGGAGTAAACGGTTTTTCTTCAGCCATCTTCCGGATCATCTCTCTGTCCGTGATCCTGAAGAGTGCACCGCTGCGGAGCAGAAAATGATTCATGGTCAGTTTATCGGCACCGGTTTTTTTATAAGTATCAGATACAATATATATTATCGGAGTTTTATGAAACGTGAATTTGGAATCATACATACTGCTGAAACACATGACATCAATTACCGGGGCATATTGAATGACCTGAATATTATCCTTTTCAATAGTATACCCCTCATATGATCTTACCATATCGGCTAACCGTGCAATTTCATCATCCCCGGAAGCCATATCATATGTATCCGGAAACAGGATCACTGCGTCTTTGGTATCAAGGTCTATCCATTCAGCCTCACTGATAACGCTTTTTATATATGACAGAGCCCTGTGGTTACAGTAAATCCGCGGAGTATCGGATAAAGAGCGGTTTTCAATTTCATTTATGATTATTTCCTGAAACAGATCATCATTATCGTTGTCAAATGCCCTCTCCGTTTTCATTACCCAATCGTTATATCTGTCATCTTTCAGCATCATTTCATCAACGCCTGCGTTATGTACAAGATCGATAAATGCATAGTCCTTATGCTGATCAAAGAATGCGGCGGCCCTCTTGTATTCGGCGATCGATGGAATGTAAGAGGCAGATATAACCAATAACAAGCTGCAAATTACAGCAGCAGCCGAGCCTAAAAGCTTCAGCATAACAAGCAGCTTATTTGAGTACGCATGTCCATAAAGCAGCTCTTTGGATCTTATTGTCAGAATGTGGGAATTAACGAGGCAGAGCAGGACAATAAAGATTATGAATATATATTTCTGATTATTATAGTATCTCAGGATCTGAGTGTATTTGTTCTGGAATATATAACCTGTCAGAAATATCAGAGAGAAAACTATAACGTCTCTGAGACAGATGCGTAAATAATGCACAGACGCAGAATCACCGTGAATTACTCTTACGGATATTTCCTTTTTTTCATACGAAGAATCTATATAGCAGAAAACCAGTAATACTAAAAACGCTAATCCGGATATCAGAAAAGAGAGCAGGCTTTCTACTGAATATCTTGCCGGAGAACCTTTGATATCATAGTCAAGTTCGGATTTGATCTCACGGACTGCCAGGCTGCAATCATCATTGCTTCCTGCAAGGAAAACAATCCTTGCTCTTTCTTTTAAAGAGCTGCTCTTGTCAAGCGAGGAAAGATTGCCCATTCTTAAATATACTTTCTTCCCTGTGATATCTCTGACAATTCCGGGCTTCACTCCTAAATGATCTTTCCAGATTTTTTCTTCATTTTCAGAAGCTGTATAAATAGTTACGATCATTTCATTCATTGAAGTCTGTTCCGGTATTACCGAATACATCATGACATTATGTTTATCTGCGACAGAATTCATTCTTGTTAAAGATGTTTTTTCCATATTATCCAGAATATCCACCCGGTATTCATGCGGAACGGCATATGGAAAAGCATTCGCATTTATCATAATATTCATGATTGCAGCTAAAAAAATACAGATTAAAGCAGTTATATACTTTGAAATATGCATATTTCTCTCCTACAAAAATGAGCATCTGAAAATCAGATGCTCACTTTTATTAATGATTAATACCAATAAGCAGTATGACGCCATTTTACTGAGGCACCATTGGATACAGATATAGTATCTGTCTGAGTTGTGCCTCCATAAGTGTGTGCACTCCAGGATGTTACTCCGTTAGAATTTACTAAGCAGTCCAGGGATACATTGTATAAATCGGCTTCTTCAAATGCATAAGCCTTTTCATTACCGGACATTTCAGGATTGTAGTATGCATACAATGTGCCTGCATCATACTGTCCTCTGTAAACATTCTTTGTTTCATAGGACCAGCCCCAGCCCTTCCTTGAGTAGTGGCTGTGCGCATTTGCATACTCTACAGACTCACCGATCGAACGGTTGCCGTAATAGTAACCGTCCTGTGAATAATAGGCGGCTGAAGCAAATGCTGTCACGCTTGTGATTGTCAGGATTGTTGCTGATACTGTTGCAAGGATCTTTTTGTTCATAGTATTCTCCTTATAATATTATATTTTCAACAACGGGATACCGCTGCTGATTGGCAGGATTAGTAGTGCGATCATCAGATATTGAAAATTGATTGTGTTTTAGCGATAAATGCTTTTAGTTCGGAAGACGCATCCTGATACATTTCGATTTCTTTTTTTGACAGTTCTTCTTCGTTGAGCAGATTTCCCTCCTTATCGAGGACAAACTCAGCCGCGCCAGTGTATTTATCCGTAAACGGATTAACGTTGAAATAGTAGGTATCTATTTTGCCGTTCATTTTTACAGGCGCTGTCATGTTGTAATCAAAATCCGAACCGGACATTGTATGATAAGAATATGATTTTTCTCCGTTTTCATCAATAACAAATTTGTCTTCATCAAAACCTATGGCACTGCTCATTGTACAGTAACAATGGAAAGAGCCGAACCAGGGGATAATAATGGAATAGGAGTCATATCTGTCATCAGGAGCAACTTCATATGCCGTTGTTCTTGAAACTTTGTCCTTACGTATTTTGTGATGAGCATCTTCTGTAACATGAGGCATCCAGACAGCAAGATAATAAAACAGCCAGGTGCCTGCGTATAAAGCACAGATTATTAGTATTAACAATATAGTGATAATTATTGATTTTTTCTTCATATTTTCTCCGACGTTCTGTAACTGTTCTTTATGAACCGATTTTTATTATAACCTATTTTCAACCAGATGTCAATAACTTTTATCAAGATTAATCACGAATACAATTCACATTTGAGAGAGAAATTTGTATCTATAATCAAATCGGAAGGACACATACATGATTTCAAAAATACTATTACCTTATCGATCCGGAAGCTGCCTGCTGAGCAATATAGTTGTACTTCTTACTCTTGGAGATGTGTATACTCCGGCGGTCAGTCGCGGAAAGCCCGGATACCTGCAAAGACTGGTATATAACAGCTGCTACCTGAATCCCCGCAGTGATACTTCGTATCTCTGACTTCGGTATCGGTGGCTGTTCGTAAGGTGTTTTTGCGGGCTTTTCCTCAACATAATGCTTAATAGCTGCTATATCTTACCTCGTCAGGTGAAGGCCTGCATCAAGTCCCCGGATCGCAGTGGCATAGCCGTCTGTGATGCCCTCCACGCCGTCGCTATCGGCATTGGCGATACCGGTTTCGGAAAGCGGATACCTTAGCCATTGCCGATATCAGCGGCGATTTATTTGCGGATTCAAGCCATGCTTCACTGATACTAATACTACGCTTACTTCTCTACGGGCGGAACAGATACAGCAGATGTCTTTTTCAGAATCAGCATAAACCCGCAGCATAGCATTTAAGCCGTTCACCCGGATATCCCGGATGGACGGCTTTTTGGTAAGCGTAAACCGCTACTATACCTTCATTTATCAGAAACGAAACAAGCGGTTTATTTGCGTGCGGCAGCTTGCAGAAGCTCCAGCGCCGCTTTGTGCGATTCGTCACAGTATTTTTCATACTGCTGCTGTGCGAATTCCAGCGCATTACAGCCAAAGTCACTGTTGATGCGAAGGAAATCGGCGCCGTGTTCGATCAGATAACGGATCATGGTGAGATTGACGTTACTCTGATCGAGCAGATAGGTGAAATACATCGCTTCCATGCCATCTGCACCCCATCTGCAAAACAGGATATCCCAGACTCTGGTATCGCTGCATCGGGCAAGCTCATAGCATTGATTCCAGTTTTTGTGATGGGCGTCGAATGCTTCCGGGTGCTCCTGCGCGATATACAGCGTGATGGCCGGCGAATGGGCAAGCGCCTCCCCGATGGGCGAGACCGTTCCGCCCACGATCTGTTTTGTGATATCGCCGCCGCGCTCAGCAATGGCTTTGAAGCCTTCCAAAAAATCATGCTTTGCACAGAAGGTCAGCGGCGTTCCGAAGTATTCAAACTTCTCGTTGAGCGCGGTTTTGCTTGCTGTTCTGGCACGTTCGAGAATCGCGCTGCGGTCATCAGCATAGCAGGCGTACAGCAGCGTCTGCATGAATTTTTCAGCTTTGGCGAGACTGGCTGCAAAATCTGCTTTTACCTTTTCGTCTTTTGGTTCCAGCCCGAACTCATTGCGCAGAATCACAGCGTTCACGCAGCCGTCATATACCCGCGGATCATAAACCTGTTTTGACAGCTCCCGGATCTCCGTCAGCTTACCGTTTTCGTAGCGATAAGCTCGCAGCGCCTGATCGTTGTCCATCATCCACTTGAAGGTGTCTTTCCAGCGGTCATAGGGCGTCGTTTTCCCGAATCTGGCGTTGTTCATTTCATAGGAACGTTCATATTCATTCCCGATGACACGGTATAACTGCATACTGACGCCGGAAATTGTATCCAGAATGAGAATATAGTCGTCAGCTTCAAGCATATCAATGAGTGCTTCATGCCACGGACGGTCGTCGTCCTTCGGGAGCTCCTCTTCATCGCTGTGCCGTTCTTTTTCCATCCAGTCCAGAAAATCGCAGAAGTCCTGCGGCACCTGATTTCCGCGCAGTATGACCTCGATCAGCTCCGGCGATTCCCAGAGGATATTTTCCAGATGCTCCCGGATTTTCGTACCCTTCTGCGGAAAAACGGCAAATTCGATTTCTGTCAGCTCTGCGCAGTTCCGGAATCCGTGTGCGAGAATACTTACATTGGCAGGGATGCGAAGTCTGCGGATCCCGCTGCCGGAAAAGGCGTCTCTGCTGATGAGTGTCAGCGATTCCGGCAGCGTGATGTCATGCAGGTTTTTACAATCCTTGAAGGCTTCTGCATTGATCTCTTTCACGCCTTCGTGAACCGTGACTTCCGAAAGATTGATGCAGCCGCTGAACATTTGCGGGGGAACGGTCGTCATCCCGGCCGGAATGACAGCTTTTGTGATGGACTCACAGCAGCTGAGGAGATGATCGCTCACATCCGTCAGGCCATCCGGCAGGGGCATTTCCCTGAGTGCGGTGCAGCCGGAAAAAGCCCATCGTTCAATTTTAGTCACTGTCTCCGGCAGCTTGCAGATTGTGAGCTGCTGACAGCTTCCAAAAGCCTGGTATTCGATGTGCTTCAGACCGGTATCCGGGCTTTGCGGAGGCATGATCGTAACAACCGTCAGATCCGGGCATAATTCAAACGCACTGTGTCCGATTTTGCTCACGGTTTCGGGGATCGTGACCGTTCGGATGGTTTTGAGCTTGTAAAAAGCCTTCGGAGCAATTCTTGTCACACCGGCAGGAATGACAATATCTGTTTCGTCAGCGGCAGGCTTGCACTTTTGCAGAACCGTGTCTTTCATTATAAATTCAGCCATGATAACCTCCTGTGTGTTCGGGCATATGCGTACAACCCATCATATTTGTACAATAACAATTATACCATAGTCGCAGCTGGTTTTCAATCCAGTACATAAAATAACAAGTGCAAGCCTTCAGAACCTGACTGCTATGAGGTCAACCGTTATGCTTTCATGAATTTCGTTTCAGGTACGCAGTATCTGTTCCGGAAACTATTCATCTGCTTTTTCGTTCGCAGCGGTCAGCCAGCCTGCTCCCGACTCATGATCATATCTATCAAGCCGGCATACTGTTGTTCTGAGATTTTTTTCCGACAAAAGATGTTTTACCAATACTGTGAATAATGACCTTTCCATTCTGTTCATGAAGCTAATGACAGCTATTTCCTGTCATAACGGACTCTGCATGAGACATACTACAGTCACGGCATCAGATAATAGATTTTCAAAGGAGATAATAATTATGAGCAACGGTAATTCAGGTTCTTCAAACAAGGGCGTTATGACACAGAAGGGCAGAGATGCTCTTAACAGATTCAAGATGGAGTCCGCAAGCGAGCTCGGCGTTGATCTCAGCCAGGGCTACAACGGTGACCTCACTTCAAGAGAGGCCGGCTCTATCGGCGGACGTATGGTCCATCTGATGGTGTCAGAACAACAATTTACATATAACAGGAATTCAGTGCGTAAGCCGGGGCATGGATTTAATCTGACCTACTTTGTAGGGATATACCTGTAATACTGTAAGCGTAAACCGCCGATAGTAAGCGTAAACCGCCGATACATAGTATCAAAGAAACAGGCTCACCGAGGTGAGCCTGTTTCTCTGATACTATATGTTTGCAGTTTACGCTTACCTCACTTTGCAGTGAGCCTGATTCGTATATTGAATACAGAATATTTTCTCTTACGATTTTTTTACGCTTACGATTGTAACGTTGATACAAGTATCAACGACAAAAGGGAGGACTGATTTTTCAGCCCTCCCCTACTCTGTTTATATCATGTATTTTCGTTTGTAAAACAAACTTTTCATTGTATTAAAGATATTGTCTATTCCTAATCATGTTGCCTGTCGGAATGATCACTTAACTCTTGTACCAGTAAAGCTGATGTCCCACTCACTGTGACTACTATTAAGTATTTCATCAAAAAGCTTAGTAACAGGAGATACGTAGTTACCAGCATCATCAGAACCAATGTAATTCTTTACGCTTGCGTACCAATTTTGTGGAGCGTGATAAGCAAAATTACTGTTAGTGGGAATATCTGTATACCATCCCATCTTATTCTTGAATTCCTGCGAACCACATAATCCGATCTTGTTTGAAGAATCTATATTATACCAATTATTGCCTATCTTTACATAATTCCATGCATGGCAGTGACAATCTCCGGCAAACAGAACTCTGCTTGACGGTACGCCTGCCTGAAGACACATATCATAGTATACTCTTGAGAATCCGCCACAAGTTCCCTTTCTGGCACTTATAACTGTTGCAGCCATACCACACTGAGCCTGAGGCCTAAGCTCGCCACGAACCATATAACCAGTTTTAGACTCGGTGCCTCCGAGATATTCTCCGAGTTTTGCGAAAAACTCTCTCTGCTGCTGTTCGGTGTAATTTGTACTATACTTGAGTCCCCACTGTGAAAGCAGCTTTCTGTAGATAGATCTGCAATAATCTGTCTGTCCGTTACCGTAAGAATTGAAAGAATAGTAAAAATCACCAATCTTCTGATAGCAGCTTGCAAAAGAACTTAAAGATGCCTCGATACCTGTTCTGTTGAAGTAAACATCCCTGAGAGCTGTGTCATTTTTAAAGGCATCTGCTCCAAGTGAAAGGCCAGCCCCGCCGTTTGAATTTGCTTCAAATGTTATTTTTTTAAGTTTCTTACAGTCGCTGAAAGCATTGGCATATATATTCTTGACACTGTTAGGAATTGTGAGCTCGGCAAGTCCTGAATTAGAAAACGCATTATTATAGATAGTAGTAACACTTGAAGGTATACTGATTGAATTAAGGCTGGTACAGTCTGAGAACGCATTGGCAAAAATATTTGTAATTTTGTGATTACCATTGAAATTAACATTTGAAAGTGCTGTACAACCTGAAAAAGTGTATGTTCCGATTGAGTTGATAACGCTGTTGAACTTGATAGATTTCAGAGTTTTTACATTCTGAAAAGCATATGCGCCAATGTTAGTAAGATTGTTCGCAAGGCTAAGATCAACAGAAGTGATGTACTTATTATTCTTAAAAGCACTGCTCTTGATGCTCGTTACTTTGTATGTGATACCATGCCATGTGAAAGTTGCAGGAACACTGACTTCTTTCAGAGGCATATAGTTAACTCCAGAGAGCTGAGCCTGCTTTGTTGAAGGATTGATAATATACTTAAGATTGACGTAAGCGATCTCAGAAGTAGAATCTGCAGCATCTGCTATAACAGAATTTTCTGTAAAAACTGCAGCGTTATTGTTCAATGAAGCTGAACAAACTGTGGCAGCAATAAGCATACCAGCTATGATATTTTTTGAATACATAATTAATAACCTCCCGGTAATTGTTTTATGATTATTGTTTCAAAATACTATAGACTATGCTTTATTTGTATAAATCTCTACAAAAATAAATATTTGAGGCCTCGAATGGTATTATACTATCTCTGTCAAGGATTGTCAAATTTACTATCCACACCAATTTGTTTCTCATTTTTATCAATTTACTACAGCTATAACTGCGGCATGAATCGCTGAAATATTCCGCTTTTACTTGTAGAAGTGGAAAAGTCCGTTATCAAAAAATGCCATTTTAAGAGCATTCAGATGTTACTATTTCGAGTTGCATTTCCGTTGAAAATTATAGTCGTAAACAGTTTAGATATCGTTTATCCGTTGAATTGCCGAATTTTATATTAAATCTATGAAGCGTTGATACTTGGTAAGAGTAAAATAATATCCACTTGTTGTCATCATCCATCGCCCGACATTGGTAACCGTAAAACTCATAGATAATCATCAGGCTCACCTCGAAGGTGAGCCTGTCTGAATATCATATAGTGAATGGAAGGAGAATTGTTCCTGCCGGATGTGAGAACAGCTCTGTCAAGGTATACATACTAATTCAACTGATATTCAAAAAATTTACAGCTCACAGTTAATCTATAAGATCATTCTGAAAACGTGACAAATGCTCGAAAGGCAGGATCTGACGGCCTCTGAAAAGTCCGCAGCCGTCGTTTATCAGCTGATTGTTTATAGCCTTGAACATATTCACATCAATACTTGCAAGTTCAAGTTCCTGCAATTTTATAAGGCGTTCGTATGCCTCATCAAAGTAAACGCACTCGCCGTCCGGTATCTCATCACGCTTTCATCGAGTTCTGCTTTGATAAATACTCTGTCTGATGCACCGGTACCTGTGCTTCATTCATAGTATATCACATTTCATGAAGATATGTCGTAAAACTGCGTTAGCGGTATCTCCTGTCGTGTGAACGGTATAAACTGTCATATCAGTATTTCCGGATTACTGATTTCCCTATCATGCTGTATCGTTTATCTGTTGCTTCGCTCTCTATGTTATCGGGTCTTCCGACCCGGTATAACCTTTTATGAAAAGAGTATATCACTGATTAGTTAAGAATACCTGTCTCTCCATACAGTAGATATCTGTGTTGCTCCGTACATCGGCTTCATAACAGCTATTATACACTATCAAAATTACTCTTTCTTTAATTTCACATTACTGTTTTGTAATAATAGATTAGCACATAACCGCTATTCAGACGTTCCTGTAAGCCGATATCAATTCCTAAAGTTGCTGCTTTTTCTACATTAATCAATCCTGTGATTGGTTCTGTAGTGTTTAGCGGATCAGTTGTTGCTCAAGCGCTTCTCAAAGCAGACTTGAAAAACAAGAATAAAAAAGAACTGCTTGATCTGCTTCTGGATGCGTATACAAATAGCAATATTGATATTAAAAACTGTCGCACAAAGCTTCAGAATCTTGCTGAGCGCATTGGTCGTGTTGAATTGGATTACTGGGGCGCAGAAAGTGTGGATATGATGCATCTTCTGGTTTCTTTATTAGTGATGTATCAGGATTATCTTTTCTCAATTATGGATAAATCCTCACTTTACCGGAAATGCATTAATGCAATCTCTCATAATGATATGAATAGTCTTGATGAAAATATCAATAGAATAAAGATGTTCGTATCTGACGAGAGAATGATTGAAAACAAAATTCAGAGACAAGAGAAACTTCTCTCTGAGGAAGAGGAAAAGATAATGAGATTATATGACTAACACCTATATATCAAAGTATTATAAGCATTATACGCTTTACATACTACAGTCAGATGATATTCACCATGAATAATAGTCAATTATATAAGGAGGCTATAAAGCATGAAAGAAAAATCACAGGTGATTCAGTGGATCAAGGGACACAAAAAGCAGCTACTGATTGCTGGTTTAGGTATTGCTGCACTGATAGCGGTAATTCTTGCTATCAAAAATAAGAACGCTCTTAAAGCATTCTGGTCATCAATAAAAAAAGTTACCGAAACTTCTGCCGAGACGATAACTGATACAGCTTCAGCTGTATCAGAAGTATCTTCTGATACGTCAACAGCATTATCAAACACTGAGAAGTGTGTACCACAAGAAGTCGGAAGACATATCCGAAATCTTCATGAGGGGTGGCACGCCTCTGCGGATAAGATAGCATTGGCCAAAGAACACAATATCGTCCTTAAAGAGGGACAAACATGGGTAGAAGCATATACGAAAGGAGGTAGTGCAGCTTGAGTACAGGAAAAGCTATATATGTCTTAGCACGAGGTATAGGTTCTGTTGCTAAACTCTGCGGGCAACTATATAGTAACTATCATTACGATGAAGACGGATATAATATAAACGGCTATGATCGAGACGGATATAACCGATATGGCTATAATAAATCCGGATTTAATCGTCAAGGCTTCAATAATGCCGGTTTTGATCAGGAAGGATACGGTTATGATGGCTATAACAAGGCTGGATTTAACCGTTCTGGTTTTGATCGTGAGAATTATAATCGGAATGGTTATGATCGAGACGGCTACAATCGAGATGGCTATAATAAGTCAGGCTTTGACCGTCAGGGCTTCAATAAAGCTGGCTTTGATCAGGAAGGATACGGTTATGATGGCTATAACAAGGCCGGATTTAACCGTTTTGGTTATGATCGTGAAGAGTATAATCGTGAAGGATACAATAAAGAGGGATTCGACCGCTCTGGTAAAGACCGAGGGAGAAATTCGAAGGAGCATTACAATAACGAATTACTGCGAATCAACAGTCAACTTCTAAGTGCTTCCAAGTTTAGAGAGACGAAAGACTATTCTCACTCTTTACTTGACATTCGAATTGGCTTAGAAATAGGCGTAAAGTGTATTATTATCCACAATAAGGGTTATTCATATATAAAGGATAATCTAAGCGAGAATATCCGGGTTTGCAATTATTACAAATTGCTGAACATCGAATTTATCGATAAACTATATAAGGCCAAAAGGATATGTAATCAAATGGTACACGATACCAAGATGAATGTGGAGTCCGGCCATGTTAAATTTGCATATAGTGTATTAGAACAATTAAGAGATGATATAAAGTAAGTGTCAAGTATAATACGCCCCAATATAAAAGTATCAGGCTCGTCTCGGTGA
>CAMKMD010000041.1 GCA_946413815.1 uncultured Ruminococcus sp. | reverse complement strand
TCACCCCTTGCCGGGCGCTTTGCGGCTATATGCGGGGCTTTGCCCCACACCCCACCAGAGGCTCTGCCTCTGGACTCCGCTAAAGGGCCGAAGGCCCTTTAGAATCCCAAACGTTTGGTTTTAACGCTGAAACCACCTTTTTTGACAAGCTGAAGGGACTGCCGGAGCAGCCCCTGTATTTTACTTGGCAATTACCTTCTTGAAAGCCTTCTTGCCCTTACGCACGATTATGCCCTCGCCGTCCAGTGCAAATACTGCCTTGGGATCAGATACCTTCTCGTCGTTTACAGTGATACCGCCCTGCTGAACGAGCCGGCGTGCCTCAGATACAGAAGGAGCAAGTCCGGACTTTACAAGGATATTGAGAAGTCCCATTGTGCCGTCTGTAAGCTCGGAAGCATCGATCTCGGCAGTAGGCATATCCTCGCTGGAACCGCTGCCGCCGAAGATAGCTCTTGCAGCAGCCTTTGCCTTCTCAGCCTCCTCTTCACCGTGAACCAGCTTTGTGAGCTCGTAAGCAAGGAGCTCCTTGGCAGCGTTGAACTGTGCGCCCTCCATGTGCTTTTCCATCTCCTCGATCTCTTCGACAGGAACAAATGTCAGCATCTTCAGGCACTTGATAACATCGGCATCGTCAACGTTTCTCCAGTACTGGAAGAAATCGTAGGGTGTTGTCTTCTCTGCATCGAGCCATACAGCGCCCTTCTCAGTCTTGCCCATCTTCTTGCCCTCGGAGTTGAGGAGAAGAGTGATAGTCATAGCGTATGCGTCTTTGCCGAGCTTTCTTCTGATAAGCTCAGTACCGCCGAGCATATTAGCCCACTGGTCGTCGCCGCCGAACTGCATATTGCATCCGTACTTCTGGAAGAGCTCGAGGAAGTCGTAGCTCTGCATGATCATGTAGTTGAATTCGAGGAAGGTAAGTCCCCTCTCCATTCTCTGCTTGTAGCACTCATGAGAGAGCATACGGTTAACACTGAAATGTGCTCCTACATCACGGAGGAGTCCGATGTAGTTGAGATCCATGAGCCAGTCTGCGTTATTTACGATGATAGCCTTATCCTCAGAGAAGTCGATGAAGCGGCTCATCTGCTTCTTGAAACAGTCAACATTATGCTGGATGGTCTCAGGGGTCATCATCTTGCGCATATCTGTCTTGCCGGAGGGATCTCCGATCATGGCTGTACCGCCGCCGATGAGTACGATGGGCTTGTTGCCTGCCTCCTGGAGACGCTTCATAAGGCAGAGAGCCATGAAGTGGCCAACGTGGAGGGAATCGGCTGTGGGATCGAAGCCAATGTAGAATGTAGCCTTTCCTGCATTGATAAGCTCCTCGATCTCCTTTTCGTCGGTCAGCTGTGCGAGCAGACCTCTTCTTTTGAGTTCTTCAAAAATAGTCATGATTTATTACTCCTTTATATTATTTTATTATCTTAACTCCGCGGCGCATTAATTCGTCGCAGATGTATTCGAGCTGTAATCCGTTCACGCTTACACGGAACGTGTCTCTGATGCCCCTGACGAAGAGCTCGACAGATATATCCTTTTTATCCCTGACATCAAAGCCGGATCTGTCGCGTTTCTTAGTTATGCGCCTGTTTACCTTTATATGCCATATATCCTCTGTTCTGAAGCATTTTACGCTGTTCAGGTCATAGTATACACAGTAGTCTATGCCGATATTGATACCGCTGAACCAGCCGCAGATCATGCTTCCTCCCATATAGGAGCGGTCTATCATACTGAGCCTTTCCTTCTCCTTTTCAGCAAATGTGGTTACGGGGAAGCCGATGAGGAGATCTGTTCCGATGATAATACAGGCAAGGGCAATGAATGCGGTCATTATCAGGGTCACGACCGGCAGAGGGCCGAAGTCATGCAGGACTGAAGATACGGACATGGATACGAACAGATAGATGATGAAAGCTGTAACGGCAAGGCTGACGGCTCCGATAAACAGTACGAGCGGGGCGTGTCGCCTGCGGAATATGCCTTTCAGATCATCAGTCATAGTCTCAGCACTTATCCTGCGGTAGCCCTTGTGTTCGTAGTTCTCAAGCACCTGCTGGCGCATCTCCTGCTCAGGGATGTTTTTCAGCTTCTCGTTCTGTTTGTCGATATGCTTTTCCTGCAAGCACATTATCAGTATACAGACAGTGATGAAAAGCTGCGGGATAAGCGCAAAAGGCAGGGCATGATTTTCTTCCATGATAACAAGCATGAATATCAGCAGTGCTGAAACAGGAATGGTACAGATATAAAGAAAGATGATATCCCTTTTTCTGTTTTTCATAGCCTTATTCTTTTTTGTCGAATTTGTTCTTCATACTGAGAGCAATCACCAGCTCCGTTCCGGCACAGACAAATTGTATCACGCTGAGCCAGACTTTTCCAAGGAGCATCCATATTATAGCTAATATAAGAAAAACCACTGCCATTATAAAGTAAGGCAGACTCTTCTTCATATTTTCTCACCTTCCTCATAATCCGTTTTAAGGATGCGTTTCAAAGTTACTGCCCTCCTGAAAACAAAAAGCCCCTGACAGTCTCTAAGACAGTCAGGGGACGAATCATCGTGGTACCACCCCGGTTCATCCGGAATAACCGGATCTCATTCGCTGTAACGGGCATACCCGTCCCGGCCTACCTCTTACGGCTCAGCAGGGAGGCTCACGAAGGTAGATCCCCGGGCACCGTCACTTCCTTTCACCTTGCGGAAGCTCTCTGGATCGGGCATATCCCGGATTTGACATCGTTCACAGCCTTTGGTCACTCACATATGTGAGTTATTAAAATTATAATACCACATCTTCTGTCGCTTGTCAAGTATATTCTCAGTATACTCCCGCAGGAACTGACATATTTTGCACCTTAGCCGCAGTATAATTAATCATACGGGAGGTGTGACGGGTGGAGACGGTCACTGTATATGCTGATGTACTTATTGTACTTAACATCTATGTTAACTTCTTTCTGCTGAGAATAACTGCACGCCTTACTCGTTCTGCCCTGAGGACAAGGCGCTGTATCTGTGCTTCTGTCTTCGGCAGCCTTTTCTCTCTGCTTATACTTGCGCCGCCTCTGGGTGTGCCTGTTATGGTCGTGATACGTATACTTTCAGCTGCTGCAGTCACGAGAGCGGCTTTCGGAAGGACAGGCGGAAGACGGCTCGCTGTCAGCACAGCTGCCTTTCTGACTGCAAATGTACTACTTGCAGGGGCTGTGCAGGCTGCGGAGTCCTGGCTGAGACCTGATTATATATGTACAGGCAACGGTTTCTTCTACGTTGATTTCTCGCTTTTGCTTCTTCTTGCGGTGACTGCCGTACTCTACGGCCTTGTATGTACTGCCGGAAGGATCTTTGGCAGGACTGCCCGGGGAGAATGGGAGGTCGTTATAAGATGCGGAGGGAGTGTTGTACGGCTTGAGGGGCTTGCTGATACAGGGAACCTTATGAAGGACTTCTTCACCGGACTTCCGGTCGTTATCTGCGGGAAAGAGGTATACAGGGAACTTACAGGAAGGGAGCTGCCTTTGGATAGTATACCTGTCGGGATGCGGCTGCTCCCCTGCTCCACTGTTTCCGAGAGCGGACTTATACCCATAATGCGTCCGGACGAGCTTATCATCATCAGCAGTGAGACCGGTGAGAGAAAGCACGCCGGAGCGCTTATAGGCTACGGGAACTGCGGCAGACGTGCCGTTTTTCACCCGGAGCTGATCAAATACTGAAGGAGGATAAATATGGAGATCATAGCAAGGATAATCAAGAGGATAAGGACCATAGCGGTCGGGGAGGTATTCTATGTCAACGGGCCGGATACTCTGCCTGCTCCCCTTGCGCGGGAGCAGGAGGAGATATGTCTGAAAAACGCACGCGAGGATAAGACAGCACGTAATATGCTCATCGAGCATAACCTGAGGCTCGTTGTCTACATTGCAAAGAAGTTCGAGACCACTGGGATAGGCATCGAGGATCTTGTTTCCATAGGAACGATCGGCCTTATCAAGGCAGTAAATACTTTCAGCCCGGAAAAGAATATCAAGCTCGCTACTTATGCATCACGGTGCATAGAGAACGAGATACTGATGTTTCTCAGGAAGGCATCACAGTACCGCGGCGAACTCTCCATAGACGAGCCCCTGAACGTGGACTATGACGGAAACGAGCTTCTGCTTTCCGATATACTGGGCACTGACGATGATATCGTGAGCAAGGGAATCGAAACTGAGGCAGAGCGTGAACTGCTCAGAAGCGCTGTTTCAGAGCTTGAAGGGCGTGAGAGGGAGATAATGGAACTTCGTTTCGGTCTCAATAACGGGAAGGAGAAAACTCAGAAGGAGGCTGCTGATATGATAGGGATATCACAGTCCTACATATCAAGGCTCGAGAAACGGATAATCGGGAAACTGAGGGCAAGACTTGAAAGTCTTACATGAATTCTTTTCTGAAAATCTGATGAAAATTCATAAAATACCGTTAACAACTGATGCAGTATATGTTATAATATATAAGAGTGTATCCAGCTTTACGCAAAACACCGGACAGAGATAACTTACATCACACAGGAGGTGATTTTATGGAAAGGAAACCGGTAAAAAACATTGCTCTCTTTGCTGCAGGAATCGATGAAGAATACCAGAACGGCGTTATTGAAGGCGTTATAGGATGCGCACGTGAGAATAACGCTAATATCTCCTGTTTCTCATCCTTCGGAGGGATAATATCAAACAAGGCCTACGATATAGGAGAATACAACATCTACAATCTTGCAAACTTCAAGCGGTTCGACGGCATCATCCTTCTGACCAACACCATCAGCGATACCGCAAACAACGAGACCCTGATGCGCAGTGCCTCCGTTTCAGGACTGCCGGTATCTATCCTCGACCGTGCCGATCATCCTGAATTCTTTAATATCAGTATTGACAACACAGCTGCTATGAAAGACATCGTGGATCATGTCATACAGGTACACGGTGCAAAGAACATCTGCTTCATCTCAGGCCCTCAGGCAAATCCGGAGGCTATGGACAGGTATTATTCCTATGTAGATACCATGAAGGCAAACGGGCTTATACCCGACGCAAGCAGGATCTATTTCAGCGATTTCAGGTCTTCGGGAGGCCGTGACAGCGTAAGAAAGCTCCTTGAGGACGGACAGCCGTTCCCCGATGCTATCATCTGTGCCAATGACGCCATGGCTCTCGGTGCTGCTGCTGAACTCGAAGAAAGAGGCTACCATATACCACAGGATGTTATCCTCACGGGCTTTGACAATACCGACCACGCAAGCCACCACTTCCCTGCTATCACCACCGTTTCACGCCCTCTCTATGAGGCCGGCTACAAAGCCTGCATGGCGGTGCTTTTCCCTGAAGGAACTCCCAGGAACACCGTCCTCGATGCAGCGCCTGTCTTCACTGAGAGCTGCGGCTGCTGCTCCGGTGTAAAGGAGGATATATCAGAATACAAGAGGAAGACTTACAAGCTTATAAACACCTGCCGGACAGATATCACAACACTGAACGAGCTGACTATGGAGCTTGCAGATGCTGAAACCGCTGAAGAAGACATGAAGGTCATCGGCAAATATATTGAAAAGCTGCGCTGCGAACGCTGCTGTATCTGCCTCTGCTCTGAATGGGAGGGTGCATTCTACGAAGACTGGAATCCTGATGCCGCCAGTGAGTACAAGATACACGGCTACACCAGAAATATGAGCGCTCCCCTTATCTGGGACAAGGGCAAAGTGACCTCTGTAGAAAGCTTCCCTTGTGATGAGATGACTCCTGTTCATGATCTCACAGGCGGCAACGTGAGCTACTATCTTCCACTGCACTTCCGCGAAAGATGCCTCGGTTACTACATCATTACAAACAGCGACTTCCCGCTGAAGAGCCTGCTTTGTCATTCCATGATGATGAATATAAGCAACTCCGTTGAGAATATCAGGAAGATACTGCACCTTCACGATTCCAATAGAAAGCTTGAAAAGCTCTATGTTATGGATCATCTGTGCAATATCTACAACAGGAACGGTTTTGTCCGTGCCTCCAATGATATATACAGGCATATGGCCGAGACAAGGCAGAAGATAATGATATCCTTTATAGACATGGACGGTCTGAAGCTGATAAATGACAACTACGGCCACAAGGAAGGCGATTTCGCATTGCAGAAGCTTGCTGAAATTATCAAGGAATGCTCAGGAGGCGACCGTATCTGCGCCCGCTTCGGCGGTGATGAGTTCATTATTTTCGGCAGCAATGCTTCCGAAAATGACATCGAGCCCCTTGAATCCGCATTTGTAAGCCTTCTGCAAAGGACAAACTCCCTGATCGAAAAGCCTTATAAGATCTCTGCAAGTATCGGTACCGTCGTTACGGAAGCTGTGCCGGATGTTGAGCTCTTCAGTCTTATCACTCAGGCTGACGAGATAATGTACGAGCAGAAGAAAAAGAAAAAGACCTCCCGGTATCTCAGGAAGGCATGATAAAAGAGGTCACAGGATAGTACCTGTGACCTCTCTTTTTTTATTTCTTATAGCGTTCGGTACCAAAGAATACCTTGTTGAAGAAATCCATTGTGGTATCTTCGCCCAGCTCCTTCTTGAATACATTGGTGGAAACACCGCCCTGTGATACAAGATCATCACAGTACTTCTGCGTGATATCAAGCTTCTCAGCTCTTGCTTCATCTGTAAGCTGCTCAAGCTTTGAAGCTGCCTGCATATATGTATCCACGGAATCAACGAACAGTTTCTTTACACGGGCATCGTCCTTGGATACCTTGTGCAGTACTACTGTCAGAAGGTCATCATACCATGCAGGATCTACTGTGAGCTCTTCAAGATCGCTGTAGCTGCTCTGGAGAGCCTTCTCAGCATCCAGCACCTCCACATATGCGGGATCAGTTGTGTCCTTTACAAGATCGTAGAACTCAACATAGGCCTTACGGTTGCTGCCTATATACATAAAGTCCATGGAAAGCAGCGGCATATTCTTTTCATAAGGTGTGATTATGAAGGAGGCCATCTGCATGAAGCCCATATTCACCTTCATTACGGAGAGGTTTCCAAGATCGCTGACATCATACTGATCAACGTCGAACTTCATAAGACCGTAGAGCTTGATCTCCGAGTACTCCCCTGCATCCACCGGAGTTACCTCTGCATACTCAGACAGTTTGCTGAGCCCTTCGTCGATGGTCTCGTTCATTATCTTCATGTTGGATGATGCCTTCATGCAAAGGAAGCCCACGAGTGCTCCGATGATGACAAGGATGGTAAGCAGCACCCATGGCCACTTTTTCTTCTTTTTCGTTTTTGCTTCTGCCATGATCATTCTCCTTTCGCCGTCATCCACAGACAGCGATATTATTATCAAAACAAAATCATTATACCACGCATGAAGGAATATGTCAATACAAAGACCATAACTGACATAAAAAAGGACAGGCAAGCCTGTCCTGTAATTTATTCTGTAAGAAGCTTCTTGGTTGCAGGCATCTTATAAAGGAGTACTGCCGCAGCACAGGTAAATATCATCTCCGGAAGCATATACGCTCCGTTATAGAGGAGGCTGTATAGATATGTATTGTCAGTGGAGAATCCGTTCCAGAGCTCACCATAGCTCTTCCAGAGGATTACGCCGCTTATGAAGTGTACGCAGAAACGAAAAAAAATAGCTATGGCTGTTCCAGTTATCCAGCCGGGTACGCCTTTGCTGCGGAACATTCCGGCAAGGCCGAGAACTGTAAAGGCTGCGATATAGTCAATAAGGAGGCAGGCAACAAGCGTACCGGCATTAAGTCCCCAGCTGAGTACGTTGCCAAGCGAGAGAAACAGCTGTATCAGAGAATAAAGGAATGATACCATAAGCCCCTTCTTCACTCCATAATGTATGCTGAAAAGGCATATGGGCAGCATGGAGAGAAGAGTTACAGCACCACCCCAGGGCAGCTCAAACACCTTAATTAGGCTGAGCACGGTTGCGAGTGCAAGCATGATGGCACCCTCGATAAGCATTTTTGTCTTTGAATGATTCATTTTTCTTTCTTCCTTTCATTAAACATAGGGATATTTAAAATGCGTACCCCGGCAGGAGTACGCATTCATTATCTGTGAATTGCTCCCTTCACCGGTATTGACCGACAGGTTCAAAGGGTCATTTCTCAACCGCCCTAAAGGCAGTGCCCCTGCAATAAACGTTATGCTGTCTCTATACTGTTTGCGTTGTGGAGTTTCAGCTTCTCTACTGCCTGCTCACGCATCTTGTACTTGAGTATCTTTCCGGCTGCATTCATGGGGAAGCCTTCAACAAAGTCAACGTATCTCGGGCACTTGTGCTTTGCCATACGGGCAAGGCAGTAATCCTTGATCTCCTGCTCTGTTGCGGTCTCGCCGTCCTGAAGTACGATGCAGGCCATGATCTCCTCACCGTAATCCTCGTCAGGTACGCCTATGACCTGTACGTCCTTAACCTTGGGATAGGTGTAGAGGAAGTCCTCGATCTCCTTGGGGTAGATGTTCTCTCCGCCGCGGATGATCATATCCTTGATACGGCCGGTGATTTTGAAGTAACCGTCCTCAGAGCGGCGGCGTGCAAGGTCTCCGGTATGGAGCCAGCCGTCAGAGTCGATAGCTGCTGCTGTTGCCTCGGGCATCTTGTAGTAGCCCTTCATGATATTGTAGCCTCTTGCTACGAACTCGCCGTCCACGTCGTCAGGTACTTCCTGATTTGTTTCGGGATCCACGATACGGCACTCAACGCCGAATATCGGACCGCCGACTGTATTAACTCTCTGCTCGAGGGTATCTGTGGTCTTGCTCATAGTGGTAGCGGGAGAAGCCTCGGTCTGACCGTAGGTGATGCAGATCTCAGTCATGTGCATCTTCTCTACTACCTCCTCCATCGTCTTGATAGGACAGGGAGAACCGGCCATGATTCCTGTACGCATATAGGAGAAATCCGTCTTCGGGAAATCCTCATGTCCCAGCATAGCGATGAACATGGTGGGAACTCCGTGGAAGCAGGTTATCTTTTCCTTGTTGATGCAGGCAAGTCCCTTTCTCGGTGAGAAGCGGGTTATAGGTGACATTGTTACACCATGAGTCATGGAGGCTGTCATAGCCAGTACCATTCCGAAGCAGTGGAACATAGGCACCTGTATCATCATGCGGTCTGCTGTGGAGAGGTCCATGCAGTCACCGATAGCCTTGCCGTTGTTTACTACATTGTAGTGTGTGAGCATAACGCCCTTGGGGAATCCAGTTGTACCGGATGTATACTGCATATTTGCTACATCATGGATATCAATGGTCTTTCTTACGCGCTCTACCTCGCTGTAGGGAACGTTCTTTGAAAGCTCCATAGCCTGCTGCCATGTGAAGCAGCCGTGATTCTCGGAATCAACTGTAATGACATTCTTGAGATAAGGAAGCTTTGAGGAGACGAGCTTTCCGGGCTCACAGGTCTCAAGCTCAGGGCAGAGCTCCTTGATGATGTCTACGTAGTTGATATTCTTGATACCGTCTATCATAACAAGTGTCATTGTATCGGACTGTCTCAGCAGATACTCAGCCTCGTGGATACGGTATTCTGTATTCATTGTAACAAGAACGGCACCTATCTTGGTGGTTGCCCAGAAGGTGATATACCACTGGGGAACGTTTGTTGCCCAGATAGCAACGTGGTCGCCCTTCTTAACGCCCATAGCAAGGAGAGAGCGTGCGAAGGTGTCAACGTCGTCGCGGAACTCGGGATAAGTTCTTGTATAGTCAAGCTCTGTATAGCGGAAAGCAAACTGGTTCGGGAACTCCTCGCACATACGGTCGAGTACATCCGGGAAGGTATAGTTCAGTATCCTTTCCTTTGGCCAGGGATAGTAGCCGTCGCCTCTCATATTTGTCTGGAGAGCGTGCTTGTGACGGGTGCGGTACTGCTCCATATAGTTAGCGAAACGGGGTATAACGATACCTGCATCGCTGAGCTCAGGCGCCCATCTCTTGACCCATTCAAGTGAGATATAGCCTGTGTAGTGGATAGTATCGAGAGCCTCTATCATCTCTTTTACAGGGATATCGCCCTCGCCGAGCATACGGTACTCTACGCTTCCGTCCTCACGGAGAACGCTGTCCTTGACCTGGATGAACTTTATGTACTCACCCAGATTGGCAACTGTGGTCTCGGGAGACTCGTTGCAGAAACGGTAGGGGTGGTGCATATCCCAGAGAGCTGCCACCTTGCGGCTCTTAACTGAGTCAAGGAGTCTTGCGAGACGTGCTGTGTCGCTGTATACGCCGTTTGTCTCAACGAGGAAGGTAACGTTGTACTCCTCGGCAACGGGTACAAGGCTGCGGAGAGTCTCCGCTATCATTTCATCATCAATGTCGTCTGCCGGCATGGGATTGAGATCTGCAAGTATACGAACATAGGGGGTGCCCAGCTTCTGAGCAAGCTTTGCATACTCGATGATCTCTGCACGGTTAGCATCAGCTTTTTCAGGGAACTTGATGCAGGCGCCGGAGGTCAGACACGGGATCTCAAGTCGTAGTGACTTTAGCTTTGCAATAGTGTCACTAAGTCGTGCGGGACTGAAGGGAGCTGCCTTGGGGGCAGAGGTCTCCCTGCCGATGCCTCTTACTTCGATTCCGTCAAACTTGAAATCTTTTGCCATCGCATAGATGTCGGACCATTCAAAATCCGGACAAGCCAGAGTTGAAAAGCTGATTTTCACATTGATCATTCCTTTTCATATTAAAATATATCTATAATTATAACACGTTAAACCGGAGAAGTCAATACCTCACTTTTGTATTTTTTATAATGCCTTATCAAAAAAGCCGCAAGGATACGTTGTTCCCTGCGGCTTTGTCTTATTTGTTCCAGAGTGGATACTCCCTGCCGGTGTTCTCGTCGTAGTAGAATACTTCCTTTATCTTGGGATAGTCCTGCGTGCTGAAAAGGAAGGTCTTACTCTTTCTTGAAGGTATGATGCTGCCGAAGGTGTCAAGAAAACGGTTGACCTCCAGCTCGACGCCGTAGCCCACAGCCTCCTGCATATCCTTCTTCTCGTGAGCGAATAAACCTGCTTTCCGTTCACCTGAGCTGAAACGTGTGAAGCTTACAACAAATGTCAGGGATGCAGCTTTGTTCCTTCTGATAAGATATACATCGCCTTTATCATCAACCTCCACAGATACGTCCTCTCCCAGTCCGTACTTTTCATAATCCGCGGGTCTGTCAGAATTTACCATCGCCATCAGAGCAATTCCCGCAGTCATTATCAGAACAAATGCTGCTGTTACACCTATTATTATCTTTATGCTTCTGTTCATATCCTGAAACATCTCCGTTCTTCGACTTTTTCTTAATTCTACAGTAGAAAAATAAAGAAATTCTTAAATCTGGACATTGTTTACAAAATGTTCATATCTGCAATATAAATCAGGGGCAGTCCCCTGCCCCTGTGGTTAATTATTCAGATATATCTGGCATACCCATAATGAATCTTTGCAGCTTGACTACATCTGCTATATCCGTCTTTTTATCGCCGTTCATATCGGAGTTGGAGAGAGCAAGTCCTCTGAACTCCGTGGCATCCGTGAGAAGCCTGCGATAGAAGACCATATCGAAGGCATCAAGGCTGCGGTCGCAGGTCACGTCACCCTTTATACCGAAGAAGTCGAAATCCTTCACGTTGAAGAGGTATCCGTCTCCGCCGCGGTATACAAGGTAAATATCCTGTACTCCGGTACACAGCTCTGTATCACAGGTAAATTCCTTATACTCGCCCCAGCCGTCTGTACCGGTTATGGTGCAGGTGCCAATCAGATCACCCTTTGCACTGCCTGTGCGGATTTCAATGGTGCCGCCTTCAGTAGCGCTGGCTGCGCTGACACGGAATCCCTCTGCGCCTGACTCGAAGTCCATATTGCGGTATACAGTATAGCTGCCGTCAGTGATGTAGCCGATAGAGGTGCCGCCTTCATCATCCTTTCGTATCTCTCCGTGCTTGAATCCGAAGGAAGAGCCACCTGTTTTTATGTAGGGCGTCTTAGCCGGAGGCGGTGCACCGTTGGCTCCGCCGCCCCAGAGCTCTATCTCGTAAACTCTTGCTCCGCCGTCGTTGGACTGGGTGGCTGTATTCAGCGTCAGCTTTACGTAGCGTGCGGATACGGTATCAATGTTCCTGCCGCACACTGTCTTGGTATTGCCATGAACATCAGATATCACCGTCCAGCTGTTGCCGTCCGTGCTTGCTTCTATCGTGAAATCGCGGGCATTGAACTTGATGTTTTCGCTTACTCCTGCGAACTTGATGACCCACCGGCTGATATCGCAGACCTCGCAAAGGTCAATCTGTATCCACTCACCGCCGAGACCGTCAACGTGGCACCATTTTGTGGCGTCGCTGCCGTCAACTGCCATCGAAGCAGTCTCTCCTGTCTCCTCACCGGAAGCTGTCGCAGTCTTGTTGTATGCAAGGTTCGCCATCTCTGTGCCCGCTCCGGCGAAACCGAGACCGCCGTCAAGAGTGTAATCCCTGCCCGCTACTGTATCAAAGCTTATCTCTGTACCCGCATATCTGACTGTACATATACCGCCTGAGCCGGAGTGTATGGTCACGCTGTCAAGAGCGCCGTCAGACCAGTACATCTCGCTTACCTCAAAGTTGCCCCTTGCACGGAGGCCGTTGGCATGGCCGTTAGCCCACTGTGAGGGAAGGGCGGGAAGGAGGTTTATAACATCATTCTGACTCTGTAAGAGCATCTCAGCAACACCTGAAGTGAAACCGAAGTTTCCGTCTATCTGGAAGGGCGGATGAGCGTCCCAGAGGTTATCGTAGAGACGACCGCTGTTTCCTACAGGGGTAATGAGAAGCTTGATAAGCTTGTAGGCATGGGCACCGTCCTCAAGTCTTGCCCAGCAGTTGAGCTTCCAGGCCTCAGACCAGCCTGTGCCGTCGTCGCCTCTTGCATTCAGTGACTTTGCTGCAGCTGCGGCCGTGGTCGGGTTGTCCTCGGGGGTAATCTCGAAGCCGGGATATAGTGCATACATATGGGAGATATGCCTGTGTTTCTCGTTCTGGTTGTCCCAGTCCTGAGCCCATTCCTGTATCTGTCCCCACTTGCCTATAGTCTCGGGGCGGATAAGTGTGAGCTTTGAATTCAGCTGGTCACGGAGAGTACTGTCCTTGCCGAGTATCTCGGAGGCCTCCGCCACGCCCTTGAAGAGCTCGCGGGCTATGCCGTTGTCCATGGTGACGCTCTGGTCACAGCTGGCATCGGGGAAAGGAGGAAGGTTTATCTCAGGAGAAGTACTCGGACTTATCGCCATATAGGTCTGTCCGTTTATCTCAACGGGTATCATCAGCTCGTTGAGGAAGGCTGCGCTGCCTTTGATGACAGGATAAATATCCGCAAGGTATTCCTCGTTCTGATTAAAGCGGTAGGCATCATAGAGCATATTCGACACCCATGCGCCGCCCACCGGCCACTGTCCCCATGTACCATCGATAGGACCTGTACGGTTCCACAGGTCCGTATTATGATGAAGGACCCAGCCCTCTGAAATACCGTAGTTCACTCTCGCGGTCTCGTTTCCGGCGTACTGGAGATCCTTCGCCTTATTTACAAAGGGCTGGAAGCACTCTTCAAGGTTCGTCGTCATAGCAGGCCAGTAGTTCATTTCGTAGTTTATATTCGTAGTAGCCTTGCTGCCCCATGCGGGTGAGGAATACTTGTTCCAGATGCCCTGGAGGTTCATGGGCTGGGCATCCCGGGAGGCGCTTATCATGAGATATCTGCCGTACTGGAAGAGAGTCTTGACCATCTTCGGATCATCTGTACGGCCAAATTCCTGTATACGCTTGTCCACAGTCTTTGAGTTGGTGACTGCGCTGTCTCCGCCCAGGTCTACGTCAACTCTCTTGAAGAGCTCCTGATAGTCGGCCTTGTGGGCAGCGTAAAGCTCGTCATAGCTCTTGCCTTCGGCTGCCTGTATATCCTTTGCTGCGTCGCCCTTCTCGTCGCCGTTGCAGGTCTTGTAGTCGATGAAGTTCGTGCGCACAGAGGTGATGATAAGCACGGAATCCGCATCGGATACTCTGACCTTGCCGTCGCCGGCGCTTACTCTGCCGTTCTCGGGAATGAATTTCGAGCGGGTGGAGAAATAGACTGCGCCCTTTATCCAGAGATCTTCACTGCCGTGACCGTTTGCTACAAGAGTATCGTTCCCGTCCGTAGTCACTCCGCCGTTGAGGATATGGTCATAACCGGCTGTAAGAGATACTGAGCCGGGGGTATCACAGCTTATCCTTGTTACCATGACCTGGTCGGGATGGCTGACGAAGGTCTCACGGGTATATTTCCTGCCGCTTATGGTATAGGTGGTACGTGTCACGGCATCATTCATATCAAGCTCACGCCTGTAGCTTCCGGGATTCTCGTGGCCGAGATCCAGCTTCAGCTCCCCTACCTTCTGATACTTTGCCTCACCGCCGCCTATCATCCGCTGGCCGATAAGACTGTTGGCCTCGTTGTACTTTCCTGCCTTCAGGAGTTCCTGTGCCTCCTTGAGATAACTGGCAGCACCTTCGTGGTTGTTGTTGCCAGGGCCGGAGCTCCATACCGTGCATTCGTTGATGTCGATAATTTCCTCCGGACAGTTGCCGTAGACCATGCCGCCGATACGGCCGTTTCCTACCGGCAGCGCTTTGTAGAAAGACTCGCTGTTGTCGAAGGCGTTGTCCTTGCTGTAGGTACCTGCCTGTCCGGTATACCACATAACAAGGTCATCGTCGTGACTGTAGACTTCTGCTGCCTGCGCAGACGTCTGTACTGCCGGGGGAATGCCCGCTCCTGTCGGCAGGACCATGCAGGCTGCTGTGAACGATGCAATGATCCTTCTGTTTTTCTTCATAGACCCAACTCCATTCTTTCAGGTACCTGAGAGAGGGATACCTGATCTTTCTATATATCAGACGGTAATGATGTACATACATCTCCCATCTTATAACATAATTTTATCACTTATGACAATGCCGGTCAACGCACTTTTTGAAGAAATGGTGTCAAAACCTGTGAAAATCTACATATAAGTACCAATCTGTATGGTTTAAGGCCGGAAATATGTACGGACAGCATACACTGTCCGTTTCTTTTATATCAGAATATAGTCGCTGCTTGAATAGCCGGTTATACCATTGTAGCCAACAACATACCACTCCTCAGTCTCACCGCTTATCATTACGGTTGCGCCGGAGGGTATAACTCCTATAATGGTTCCGTTCATTGAAGGGTAGCTGCGGATATTCAGGTTAGCACCGTCAGTGACTACAGTTCCCCAGCGTACTGCGGAGGGCTGTACAAATGGAATGCCGAAATAGTCACAGAGTGAACGTGCGAGATTGCGTGCTATGGCTTCAAGGCTGCTTTTAAGCCAGGCCTCGTCAGCATAGTTATCATGGTAGCCTATCTCTGCGAGGACAGCAACTGCCTTAGTACGTAGCACCTCGCCGAGAGAACTGGTCGGGACTGCTCTCACCTTATCCGGGAACGGATAGATGGCTTTCATGTTATTGGCTATAATATTGGCAAGCTTCTCGCTGAGGCTGCTTGCCGGAGCGAAATACACGTCTACCCCACGGAGACGCCCGGAGAGACTCTCAGGAGCGGCGTTGCTGTGGAGGGCAAGATGTACGTCGTAGCTGCCGGCGTTGGAATCAGCTATGGCGCCCTGCACGTTCCGTGACGGGTCATTGCGTACAAAGACTATACCGCAGGAGCGGAGATATGGTTCAAGTCTGTCCGCAAGAAGATTCATATAAAGCTCCTCGTTCCCGCCGGAGATATACTGGTTCCATTCCTGGGTCGAGGGGCTGAGAAATACCTTAGGCATATGATCTGTCCTTTCTGCATATCTATGGATATCTCCATAACTCATTATATGCGGTCGGGAAATAATTGTCCTTTCCGTATTGCAGACAGCGAACATATGTGGTATAATATATTAAGTATCTTAATTTCCAAAGGAGGCTCCTCCATGTCAGACGCTCAACAGACATTAAACAGGGACAGTGTGATCATACGTACAAGTATCATCGGAATAGCCGCCAATATATTCCTTTCAGCCTTCAAAGCGACTGTGGGCATCATATCCCACTCTATCGCTATAACTCTCGATGCAGTCAACAACCTCAGTGATGCAGGTTCTTCCATAATCACCATAATCGGTACAAAGCTTGCGGGAAAGCAGCCTGACAAGGAGCATCCCTGGGGACACGGAAGGGCGGAGTATCTGAGCGCTATGGTCATTTCCGTCATCATACTCTATGCCGGTATCACATCCCTTGTGGAGTCTGTAAAGAAGATCATTAATCCCCAGACACCTGATTATTCAGCTGCCTCACTTATCATAGTTGCCATTGCTGTAATAGTCAAGATAGTCCTCGGCAGATACGTTAAAAATACAGGTCAGCGTGTGAAATCCGATCCGCTTATCAATTCCGGTACAGACGCTATGAATGATGCTGTAATCTCCGCATCCACTCTCGGTGCAGCAGTCATATTCCTTATCACCGGTCTGAGCCTTGAAGCCTGGCTCGGTGCTGTGATATCCGTTATCATCATACGTTCCGGTATCGAGATGCTCAGGGGTACGATCTCAGACCTTCTGGGGCACAGAGTCAGTCAGGAAACCGTAGCAGCCGTGCGTGATACTCTCATGGAGCTGCCGGAAATACAGGGTGTATTCGATATTATATTCCACGATTACGGCCCCGACAGGCTCAACTGTTCCGTTCATGCAGAGGTGCCGCATACTCTTACCGCATTAGAGATAGACCAGCTTGAAAGAACTGCTGCTCTTGAGGTATACAGCAAACACGGCATTATCCTGACTGCCATGAGCATCTACGCCATGAATGAGGAGAATGAGGAGTTCTGCCGTATCCGTGATGAGATATCGCGTATCGCACTATCTCATGACCATGTCATTCAGGTGCACGGTTTCAGTGTAAACAACGAGAGAAAAACTATACAGTTCGATATGATAGTCGATTTCGAGGTCAAGGACAGGATATCCGTATACGACCATGTGGTTGCGGAGATACGTGAGGAATACCCGGAATACGAAGTACTCTGTACTCTTGATACAGATTTCAGTGTAAGCGAATAAGGAGGAAATAAAAGATGACAACCGAAACAGCAACACAGCTTCCCATGGCGTTTTTAGCAGCAGTTTCCTACTTCATTGTCATGTCTGTTGTAGCTTTCATCATGTACGGCGCAGACAAAGGCAAGGCCAGGAGAGGCAAATGGAGGATAAGGGAATCTACTCTTCTCGGTACAGGTCTCATCGGAGGTGCTGCCGGTGCTCTTATAGCCATGAATTTTTTCCGTCATAAGACAAAGCACTGGTATTTCTGGATAGTCAATATCATCGGACTTGCACTGCATATCGGTGCGGTTTTCTACCTCTACAAACAGATATAAGCAAAAAAGCGCCCCTGAGATTTACTCAGGGGCGCTGTATTATATCAGAATACTGCCTTCTTGATCATTACAAGCTCACGCACATCGATACAGTTCGGGAAATCCTCGTCGTCCATAACGGCAAGAAGCTCGTCTACCTCTGCCCAGCATACCTCGGAGACCTCCTCCTGCTGGAGAGAGATGCCGTCCTCGTCAACCGGCTCACGGTATATGTATACTGCTACGTACTCGTTATCGTCGATATCACCGGTGACGGTATGTGAGCTGAGGTTACCTATATGCCTCAGCTGACTGCCGTGTATCTTTATACCCAGCTCTTCGGCTGTCTCGCGTACCGCTGCACTGCGGAACTCATTGCCCTGTGAAAGATGGCCGGCCACTGATACATCATAGCATCCGGGATCCGTATCCTTCATGTCAGCACGCTTCTGCAGAAGCACATATACACCCATATCTCGGCGCTTGATTATCCATACATGAACAGCAGGATGAAGATCGCCGTCACGGTGAACAAGACTTCTCGGCTTGCTGTCCTCCGTGAGGCGGCAGCCGTTATCCACGAGGTTGAGAAACTCCTCCTCTGTGAACGTTACCCTGACATCTTCGTTATCCTCTGCAAAGGCACGGAATACAGATGTTATCTCATCCACTGAGGTACACTCCTGCTCCTCATCGGATATATAGATATCATAATCGAACTTATGGTCTGCATTTTTAAGGAATGCTTCAACTTCATCCGCTCCGGAGAACTTTTCAGCTCCGAGTGCTGCGGCTGTCCGTCTGTAATTCTCCTGAGCCGTAGCAAGACGGCTGAGATATATTTCTATGGTTTGGGAAACCTGCATCAAAACACCTTCGATCATGCCCTGCGGGCAGTTATAACCGCAACACGCGGCGATAGTAATTATATACCCTTTGGAAGTAAATGTCAATATCTGACAGCAAAAAAAATAGCCATAATAAAAGTACGCAATATTTGGTATCAGTGATTAGTACAATCTTGACAAAAATACATTGATGTGTTATAATAAATGTGATGAGTTTATCAGTAGGAAAGGAGGATGCCATGCCGCCAACAATCGGACACCACCGTCAGACTTCGGACCTTCTCTATGAGATCTCAGGCCGGTGTTTTGCTTCGAGCCTCAGATATCCCTCTCTGAACAGCCTGCTCGACAAATCGACCTATTTCACAGCCGATCTGACCCACAACACCATTTCAGACATACACGTAAGCGAATCATTCGCCGCTTTGACGAGGATCTACCGTCACAGTACCCTCGATGATGTTCTTTCATCCATCCTTATCACCTGGATCCCGGATCCTTCCGGAGATGACCTTCATGCAGTATTCAGCCGCCCGGAGCTTATAAGGCAGTTCGGTCTTGGCGAGACCTTTTTCACTGCCTACTACGACTGCATACTGAGCGGCATAAAGTACCACAAGCAGCTTTCATGCCTCCTCTCAAGGCACGGAAGCTCCGTTACGGGTATATTTCTTGTTCTTGACCTGACAGATACCTATGACGAAAGTATGCGGATGATGAGACGTGCGGAATATGACGGACTTACCGGACTCTACAACAAGAGTGCCTCGGAGAACAGCATCTCTTCTTATCTTGCTTCATCTCCATCTGAGTCCTCGGTGCTTATCATCATCGATATCGACCATTTCAAGCGCTTCAACGATCAGTACGGTCACGAGACAGGCGACATCGTACTCAGGAGTACTGCAAGGAGCCTGGAAAGGTTCTTCGGCAGGGACAGCGTTATCGGCAGGAACGGCGGCGACGAGTTCATCGTCCTTCTCAAACACAGGACCGACTCACAAGTCATCGATGAAATAGGACGCTTCTCCAACGAGAACCATTTTATAAAGCTGAACAACAATATCTGCCGCTTTACATTCTCTATAGGCTATGCCATGTATCCCGAACAGGGCGAGAGCTACTCTGAACTCGTTACCAATGCGGATATGGCTATGTATAATGTAAAGATGGACAAGCGCGACAGCTTTATCAAATACAGCCCCGAAATGGCCGAACAGAAGCGAACTCTGCTCAGCTTCAATCTCTCGGATATCGTATCCGGTATACCCGGTGCTATACTTGTATACAAGGCGGATGAAAAGGAGGAGATACTCTTCGCTAACGACCAGCTCTACGCATTGTTTGAGTGCAGCTCAATGGAAGAGCTTCTTAAATTCAGCGGAGACAGCTTCAGGAACATCGTTCATCCTGACGACTTAGACAGAGTTGAACGCTCAATAACAAGACAGATAAACTCAAATCCTGAGGGTCTTGACTATGTATCCTACCGTATCATTACAAAGAACGGTAAGATACGTGAGGTGGACGATATCGGTCATCTCGTTAATACGCCGAAATACGGCGATATATTCTATGTATTCCTCTATGACCGCAGACAGAAAGAGGATATACTGAGAAAGGCAGGAGAACCGGTTGACTGATATCACAGAAAAGGTCGAGATCATCAGAAGCAGGCGAAAGACACTGAGCCTGCAGATATCCCCTGACGGACGTGTTGTCGCCCGTGCACCTCTGAGGATGCCTGAAAAGGATATCCGGGATTTCATAAGGCGCAGATCCGACTGGATAGAAAAGCACCTCAGCAGAATAGCGGACAGCGCAAAGGTGCCGGCTATGACTGAGGAAGAGCTGAGAGAGCTTGCGGACAGCGCTTTGAAATACATCCCTGAAAGAGTGCGTTACTATGCTCCCATCGTAGGTGTGAGCTACGGCAGAATAACCATACGCAGCCAGAGGACACGCTGGGGGAGCTGTTCCTCAAAGGGAAATCTGAATTTCAACTGTCTGCTCATGCTGGCGCCGCCTGAGGTGATCGACAGCATCGTAGTCCATGAACTATGCCACCGTAAGGAGATGAACCACTCTCCACGCTTCTACGCAGAGGTGCTGAGAGTATATCCCGATTACTACAAATGGAACGACTGGCTGAAAAAGAACGGAGCAGCCCTGCTTGCAAGGCTGCCCCGGTGATGCGACAAACAAAGCCCGCAGGCTGTACTGCGGGCTTATTCTTATTCTTCAGTCTTTGCAGGTTCTTCAGCCTTCTTTTCCTCTCTGGGGGCAGGTATCTCGACGCCCTCCATAGCGGCGATCTTTTCTGCAAGCTTACGATTAACGGCAAGGATGGTCTCTATCTTGCTCTCCTGCTCAAGTCTCATCTCACGCTCAGCCTTGAGTTCTGAGGTAAGTCTTGCATAGATATCACCGTAGGCTTTGAATTTCTTGTTGATCTCATCCATATCAACAACCGGTGCTTCCTGTGCAGGAGCAGCATCACCTTCACGTGCTATATCCTCTGCAACGGTCTCCTCAGGAAGGACAGTGGATTCGGGAAGTCTGTTAACAAGCTGCTCAAGCTCCTCGATGCGTGTGGTAAGGACTGACAGACGATTATTGAATTCAGTGTAGTCATTGTTCTTGCGCTCTGTCTCGGAAACCCTTGTCTCGATAACAGATATCCTTGTATCTGTCTGGTTGTCCTTCTCCTTCCACTGACTGCGGAAGCCTGTGAGAGCAGTATTCATAAGGTCGATCCTCTCTTCGATCGACTTTATCATTTCCTCGTCTACCTTAAACTCCGGTATTTCAGCGCTGTAATCCGGTATATCAAACTTGTAGGGATCAGGCTGCTCAGGCTCGGTCTGCTTAACCTCCGGCACATCCCTTTCTGTTTCGGGATCGTAGGTACTGCCGGTACGCAGCATATAATTCCAGAGCATTTTCAGATTCTGAAATAAATACATTTTTTTCCTCCTGTAGCTGCGGCAGATAAGTTCCGCTCTATGCCGCAATATAGCGTCACGCTGCAATATACTACATTATTATACACCAAATCGGACGGTTTGTCAACAATTCTGTAACAAATACTCGATATTTTACTTCAGGTATATTTCATGGAGCAAAAAGCCGGGAAATGAAAGCTGACTTCCAGCAGATGAATGCTTCCTTGTCATCCTCTGCGGGACGCTCCCCTTCATTTAATGCCTTGAAAACCCGCATACCGGCTTCGGCTCCCTCCGGAAGCAGCTTTGCAGGAGCGGACGGCAGTGTAATGACTTCTGAGGGTTCTGCTATACAGCGGATCTCAGGCGGATGTCCCTCGGAATCTGTTATCCTGAGATGCTCTTCGCAAAGGAGTTCCTCCCTTATATCAAGGTGCAGACCGGGAGGAAGAAGTACCTCTGCTTCCTCGGGTTTGGCATAATACGGCAGCTCGTGCGCCACATCAACGCATGGAATACCGGGACGCAGCGGGAATTCAAGCAGGGCTATCCCTTTTCTGTCGCTATAGGAGGCGAGATAGCCGGCTGTGGAGGTAGAAGTAAAGGAGACTGTGGAAGACTTTGACCTGCAGAGGGAGAAGTCGGACATACGTTCCACACGAAAGGTGGTCACAGGAGCGGAGACTGTACAGGACGTAAAAGCGGACATAAGATCCCTCAGGAGCGATTCGAGGCGATCTGCATCAGCAAGTATCTCAGGGTCGAGAAACTTTCCCTCGGCAGCACGTGCGGACTCAGTACCTATGCCCGGGAAGAAAAGAGAATTGAGTACTACATAGGCCTTACCGTTGCTCCAGAAAGGGGCAGAGCCGGAAACATCGCCTATATAGTACTTCAGAGCCTTCATCTGTCTATAGCTTAACATAGTTTCACTCCTTGAAATCAAAACGCAGTATCTGACAGTTCCTGATGCCAAAACGTGCAAACTGCTCGTTTGTAAGGTCTTCAAAATATGAACGGACAAAGCGAGCAATGCCGTTATGAGCCACAAGAAGAACCGTCTTGTCATAGTCCCTCAGTTCGTCAAGCAGGTTATATATACGCTGGCCGGTACGCATCATGGACTCGCCTCCGCCGAAGCTGTCGAGGAAGTTTTCCTTTGCAGCAGCGAAATCCTCACCGTCACGCGGAGTACCCTCCCAGATGCCGAAACACTGCTCGGTCAGACGAGGCTCCGGACGTGCTGGAATACCTGTCATTTCAGATATGATCAGAGCTGTGTCAGCCGCACGTATAAGCGGCGAATAGAGTATCTCTTCAATACCGTACTCTTCAGTTGAAAGCATTTTGCCGAGTTCTGCGGCCTGAATCCTGCCGTGTTCCGTAAGTTCAACATCTGTTGCACCGCATATCTTGTTGGCTGCGTTCCATGTGGTCTCGCCGTGGCGCGTAAAATACAAATGATCCATATTATCCCCCTGCCGCCTTAGATGGCGGGTAATGAAAAGGCTGCACGGCAGAGCCGTACAGCCTTAATAGTTATTGTTTAACTGCTTCGGTCAAAGAATTACTTCTTAGCCTTGAGCTGATCAGCTGTCAGCGGGCAGTCAGCCTGTGTGATCAGTGAAGCATCGAGCTTCTGGATACCGCTTACGTCATCACCTGTGATGCCCTTGCCGGGATCAACGAGGTCAGCGTTAGCAAGACCCTGCTCTGTGAGAGCATACTTTGTCTGGTTGCAGATGTACTGGAGTACAGCAACTGCGTCAGCAACGTTAACCTTGCTATCCTCGTTAGCATCGCCCCAGAGCTTAGCTGAAACTGTGCCGGGAGTTGTAGGATCCTCAGGAGCTGTTGTAGGCTGTACAGGAGGTGTTGTGGGCTCTGTAGGCGGCTCTGTAGGATCTGATCCAGTAGTACCACCCCAAGGATCAACCTCAGGATACAGGAGAGCGAACATACCGATAGTTACGATAGCATCGCCCTGGTGCCAGAATCTGTGGAGGTGATACTTATAATCCTCTGTCTCACCTGTAGAATCGTAAACAGCCTTGCACTCCTTGTACATCGGATCCTGCTCGTAAATCTTACGGATGGAGCTGAATGTATTCTTAGCGCTGCCGTCAAGAGGTGAGCCGTCAGGCATCTCGCCCTTGTAGTATGAAGGAATGAAAACTTCCTGCTCGAATATTCTCTTCAGGCTTCCGTTAGACTCCTCGAAGGAGATACCCTTCTCATCACGGCCCTGGAGCCACATAGAAGTCATAAGCTTGTTAGCAAGTACGAGACCCTTTTCAGCAGTTGTTGAAGCAGCAGTAGTGCCGTTACCAACTTCTGCCTTTACGCCGTTTGCTGCAGCATAGAGAACGAGTGTGTTACAGAGTGAGGATACGCATCCAACGTCTGCGTTGCCCTTAGCTGTAATTGTACAAGTAAGACCGCTGTTAGCGTTCTCATCATATGTACCTGTCCATGTAGCAGGCTTACCGGTCCAGTCAAGTGAAGCAGGGATAGCATACTCCCATGTATCGTCATCAAAATCAGTGTTCTTGATGAACCAAGCAACCCATCTGTCGATGAGCTTCTCAAGAGCATCCTCAACAGAAAGTCCGCCGGGCTTAGCACCAGACTTGTCACCTGAGAGTGAGCAGTCTGTTGTCTTGATGTAGTAGTAAAGCTCAGCAAGACGCTGCATTGACCATACCTGGTTACCGATCCAGTGGTTGGAACCCGGGTCTGCGTATACAGGGTGCTCAACGTATGCCATCTCGTAGAAGAGCGGATCATCAGCAGAATACTCGCTGTAGTTACCGTTCTTGGAGTTTGTACAACCACCAGCGAACGGGCCGTCAGCAGACTGGAGCCAGAGATACATCTCGAGCTGTCTCTTGAATGACTCCTCGTAGTCCTCAACAGCGCTTGTAGCCTTCATAGCCTTGCTCATGTTAGGATCATAAGCGAGAGCATAAGCTGCGAGCGGGTTCTGATAGAACTGATGTGAGTGTGAACAGCCGATCTGCCATGCCCACTGATACTCGCCCCATGAAGCATCGAGCTGTCCACCCCATGAAGTGTACCAAGCCATCAGATAGTGCTGTGAATCCTTCTTGGAAGCTGTTGAAGAGCTCATGCCCTTTCCTGTCTTACCGATACCGATCTTCTTGTAGAACTTATCGAACATATCGTTACGGCACTGGTCACCCATTACACCGGCCTTGCCAGTGATCTCGCCGCAGTCAACGCCGAACTGGTTTGCAAAGAATACAGCCTGGATAGCACGATCCTCAGCATCAGGAGCGTTTGTGAAAGCATACTGCTTCGGAACCTGACCGTCGCCGTTGAAGATAGCCTTGATACCGTTACCGTTATCCTGGTCCTTCATCTCTGTGGAACCGTACTTGAGCTCTTCCAGACAAGGCTGAGGAACTGTCTCGAAGCAGGACTCCTGCTCACCACGCTGGAATGTATTGATGAATGTGAACTTACCATTGCCTGCACCGGGTGTGCCGCCGCCGAAACCATACCAGTCATCAACGTCTGCGAGCCAGTGCATGAGGTAGTAACCGTTTGTGCCGGAATATGCAGAAGCAAGATCCTTAGCGATCGGGTTCAGAGCGTCGCCGCCCTTCTCCTGCTTCTCAGGATAATCCTGAGGCTGAGGACACTCGGAAAGAGCATCAGCCTTCAGGCCCTTGTCGCCAACCTTGCCAGCAGCGATATCCCAGATTGTATCGTACTTTGTGTCTGCGCCGTAAGCATTCTTGGACCAGCCGGGGATCATAGCCTCAGTTGTAGCCCATGCCTTAGCAAGATCATCAGAGGAAGCGCTGATAGCACCCTTCTTCTTGAGTACATCGTGCATAGCAGCCATCCATGTGATGTAAGACATAGCCTCTGATGTGGACTCGTGACCGTAGTCAGGAGCCTCAACGATGAGTGTCTCAATACCATGGTAAGGAATACCGAATGAGCTTCCGTTTGTGTTCTTGGACAGATAACCGTTAGCCTGACCGTTTGTTACAACGTCATCATACAGAGACTCGAACATCTTAGCATAAGATGCGTCAGCGCCGTTCTCTTTAGCGTAGGTTGTACCTGCGGGCTTTGCAGCTGATGCTGTCAGAGCAGGAACAACTGATGATGCTGACATTGCAGCAGTGAGGATACCGGCTGTGATTGCCTTGGTCTTCTTACTAATCATTGTTTTTTAACCCCTCTCATAAAATTTGGTTAAGTGGTAATAAGCTCTTGCCTTATACTATTCTATATAAGGACTTTGGAAAATACTTCGTCCATTGTATGCCGCTCTTTGTGTTACACCCAGTTCACAAATCCTGCACACAATTCTCAAATTATTTTCATACTAATTATAATCCACCTTTCCACCGATGTCAACAGTTTGGCCATTTTTCGTATTTGAAAAAAATTTTTTTGGTGCTATGCACACATTATCCGACTTCTTTTTGTATATTTTGCCTAACCGCAATTTTTGGCGTTGTTTGTTATATTGAATATTCTGTGAATTAGTTGTCTTATAATTGATAGTCAGTCTATGATTCATCTGTTTTCCCCTATTCTTTCACATATCCCACATAATTACCGTGTAATATTTTCACATAATTACTGAATATGTCAGTATCTCTATATCCGGACCGCTCACGGCATTTAACAATTTGTTCACTTTTCTTTCACCTTCTGTTCATGTTATTCTGCGATAATAGTATGGTATAATGTGATATTATGTCCATAGCCCGGATTGGTATTGTGCATTTATATAGTACATTATTATTCTATTGCAGATTTATGCAGAAAGGAGAGGCTCATGATCAAAATTGAGAATCTTACCAAGTTCTACGGCAGCAACAGAGCCGTGAACAATATCAGCTTCACGATAAATGATAATGAGATCTTAGGTTTCCTCGGACCGAACGGTGCGGGCAAATCTACAACAATGAACATGATCGCCGGCTATCTTCCGATGTCAGCCGGAAAGGTCACTATCTGCGGGAACGATATATCCAGGGATCCCGTAAAGGCAAAGGAATGTATCGGCTATCTCCCGGAGATACCTCCGGTATATCCGGATATGCGCGTATGCGAGTATCTTTCGTTCTGCGCAGGCCTCAAACGCATCCCCATAGGTGAACGCAGCAAAGAGATCAAGAGAGTAGAGGAGCTGCTGAAGATCGTTGATGTGCGCAAGAAGCTCATCAAGAACCTTTCAAAGGGCTACAAGCAGCGTGTCGGCTTTGCTCAGGCACTTCTCGGCAATCCCAAGTTCCTGATACTGGACGAGCCTACTGTTGGTCTTGACCCCAATCAGGTAATGGAGGTAAGAAAGATCATCACCGACCTCCGCAAGGATCACTCTGTTATTTTCAGCTCCCATATCCTTTCCGAGGTAAGCGCTGTATGTGACCGTGTTGTTATCATCAGCAAGGGAGACATCAAGGCTATAGACACTATTGAGAATCTTGAGAAGAACTACGCCGGAAACCTTATACTTCATATCAAGGTCAAGGGCGACAGAACCACCGCCTCAAACATCATCGAGCTTACAGACGGCGTAAGGGAGATTAAATCAATCGATCCTGAGGGCAACAACTTCTTCTCCTTCACCGTTGTACTTGACGGCGATGAGGAGACTGTACGCTCTGCCCTTATGAAGGATCTTCTCAATAATGATATCAGTATATCTGAGATATACACCGAAAAGCCGGATCTTGAAGAGGTATTCGTCAAGATGGTCAACCAGGAAACAAAGTCCGGCGGTGCCAAGGATCTGCTCAGGGAGCTCATTGCTGCTGACGGAGGAGACCCGGATAATGCTGATGACACTGACGGAAAGGAGGAGGATCAGTAATGTTCTCTATATATAAGAAGGAGGTACAGTCTTACTTCTATACTCCTTTTGCTTACATTGTTACTGCACTTTTCATGTTCCTCTTTACCATGATGTTCAATAACAAGATCGCTTCCATGGATTCGAGTTCCATCCACTTCCTCTTCCCTGAGGTTTTCTACAACGTTACATTCTATTTCATCTTCATCGTTCCTATCATGACCATGCGTTCCTACGCCGATGAAAGAAAGTTCGGCACGGAGATACTGCTCATGACTTCACCGGTGAATGTCTGGAAGATCGTTATCGGCAAGTTCCTTGCAGCACTTACCGTACTTGTCTTCATGCTGCTCTGTTCGACAGCCTTCCCCATATTCACCGCTGTCCACGGCAAGGTCGTTATCGGGCAGCTGATATGTGCCTATATAGGATTCTTCCTCTGGGGTGCCATGTTCATTGCTCTCGGAATGCTGATTTCTTCGTTCACTGAGAACTCCATCATTGCTGCTATAATCGGTGAGATCGTTATGTTCATCTTCCTTTTCATCGATACATTCGCAAGCACTCCCTTCGTTTCGCAGTTCCCGCTTCTGCAGAAGGTTCTTTATGCCTTTGCTGCAAAGCCTAAATTTGCGTACTTTTCAGAAGGCTTCATAAGACTTTCCGATGTTGTATTCTTCATAACAGCCACAATCATCTTCCTCGCATGGAACTACATAGTCATCGAGAAGAGACGCTGGAACAGGGGGTGATCATAATGCAGAAGAAAAAATTCAACCTTTCGGGACCTATAGCATTTGTGATCGCTGTCCTTATACTGCTTATATTCGTTCCGTTCAACCTTATTGCAAACTACTATGATAAGGTAATCGATATGACTCCCTCGGGAAGATATACTCTTACTCCGCAGGCTGCCAGGATACTTGATGAGACAGCCGGAGAGAAAATTGAGGTATTCTTCCTCGATGATCCTATCGTTTTCCAGAAGTATCCTTATGCACTGCCTCTCTACCACACTCTTTCCGAGCTTGAGAAGAGAGACAATATCACTCTTACCTACTTCGATCCCAATGAGAATGTTACACTTGCAAAGGAGCTTGACCCGGACGGTGTTCTCGGTATGGTCGATGACGATACCTTCATCCGTGTAAACGGCACAGTCAAAAGAATACCCTATGCAAGAATGTTCGTAAAGGACGAGCAGGAGCTTCCGGAGTACGCAGGAGAAGAAGCTATAGTCAGTGCCATCAAGCTCTGTACAGAGCAGAACCTTCCTAAGGTATACTTCCTTTCCGGATACAGCACCAAGACTATCGATACTGTTTACTCAGGATATGCGGAGGCTATTGCATCCGATAACTATGTCGTTGAGTCCCTTGATCTTACATCAGTTGATGCTGTTCCCTCCGATGCAGCTATCATTTACCTTGCAGGCCCCGAAAAGGATATCTCCTCGGTAGACCGTCAGAAGCTCTCTGACTATATCGACAACGGCGGTGCGATCTCCATGATCCTTCCTCCCTGTGAAACAAAGGGACGCTTCACGAATATCGAGTTCCTTCTCGCCAAGTTTGAGATAGCTATGGACTACAACGAGATAAGCGAGTCCAACAAGAGCTATCAGTACAGAGACAAGAATCAGGATCAGAGCCCTGAATACTTCAAGGTCACCTACCCTATGCCCAACGGCGAGCAGAGCGAGGATCTGACTACTGAGCTCAATAAGACCATTGCGGCAGGTTCTTCAATGGACAGCAGCATGGTGGGTATCTCCCACTGCAGAAGCTTCAGCGCTCTCGCTTCTTCCAGTGAAATGATAGAGAAGAACTCTATCATTGAGAACCTTCCTACAAATCAGGACAGCGGAGTATACACAGTTATCAGCACACCCAAGGGCGGAGACGATGAATCTGCCAAGGCCGCTGAGAAGCTCAATGACTCCCCTGTTGTACTCGGATGGTACTCCTACAACAAGCAGAACGGCTCAAAGCTCATTGTTGTCGGCTCAGACGACATCATCCAGAATGATGCCGTTTCACCGAACACTGTAGCTACAAGAACTCTGGTGCTCTTCACAAACACATGGCTCTTCAACAGCGATGTAAGTATGGGCATCGGAAACAAGTCAAACAGCTATGATACCATGCACTTTGATGATGCCAAGCATGCTACTTCAGCCCTCAGGATATTCATTGTCATCCCGATAGTGCTTGCAGTTCTCGGACTCGCTGTATGGCTGAAAAGGAGATATGCTTAATGAAAAAGCCACTTATAGTACTTGTCATTCTTGCACTTCTCGCCTCGCTTTCAGTCGGTGCCTTCCTCTTTGTCAAGAACAAGGAGGACCAGAAAAAGCAGGTCGAGAGTGAAAAACAGGCTGACAACGTTCTCTTCAAGCTGAATCCGGATAATATCACCGCTATCACCATAGAGAACAGTGAAGGCCGATACACGGCTGAGTTCAGCACTGATGACGGCTGGATGATAACTGAATTCCCTGCTGAACGCTTCCCCGTAAACCAGACTGCTCTTCAGGCTGTTACAACTACATTCTCATACCTCACGGCGAGCAACAGCTACGGTGAGATAACTGACGAGAAAAAGCAGATGTATGGTCTTGACGGAACGCCCTATAAGCTTACCGTTACCGACAACGAGCCCCATGTACTCTACATCGGTGATGAAAGTCCGACAAAGGATTACTACTATGCCATAGTTGAGGGCAAGCAGAACATCTATGCTATATCTGCCGGCGACGTAGGTACTCTGAAGCTTACTGAAAACGGCATAAGGGCAACTGATATGCTCTTCGCATCCGATAAGGATATAACCGGTCTTAAGCTTGAGAAGGAAGGTAATACTGTTTACGACCTCGAACTTGACGACAGCGCAGGTTTATGGAAGTTCACCGGAAAACTTTCCGGACTTAATGTTGACCAGACTGCGGTTTCTTCTCTTATCAAGTATATGACAAAGCTTGAAGCCGCTTCTCTGCTTGAAAACCGCCTTGAAGATCTTTCCAAATACGGTCTTGATAAGCCCGATTCCGTTCTTACCGTAACAAGCAAGGACGGTTCAGAGGAAGAGATAAGGTTCAGCAAGTCCAGCGGAAACTCTGATCTTACTCCGGTTCTTCTGACCAATACAAATCAGGCGGCAAACTTCTACACTGCCGATATCTACTTTACTGATTATACAGCACTTGACTTCCTGCCGGCCACAATTGAGGGAGCGAACCTCTACAGTATCAACGGGTTTGAGTTCTCTGCTCCCGGCTGTGAAGACAGCTTCAAAATCAATTTCAAAGATAAGACCGGTGAGTGCAGAGGTACTTCTCTTGCATTTGACAATGCTGTTCTTTCAAGTCTTTTCGAGACCTTCTTCAATACCTTCGCCTACCTCCCCATAACAGAGATAGACACAGAAGCACATCCGGATATCAGTGATGCCGTACTTACTGCGGACTACCACTACGACGACAGAGATGACAGATCAGTCGCTCTCGTTGAGGCCGGTGACAATAAGGCTTATATCTTCCTTAACGGAGACTACACCGGACTTCTCACTGAGCTGAAAATGCTCAGCGGATCAAGCTCAGTATCTGCTACTTACAAGGCAATGTGTGAGCAGGCAGGGCTTGAACCTCAGACAAACAGCGACTCACCTGCCGGCACTACGGATAAGGCTCCGGCTGAAGATGATGGTGAGTCATCAGATGATACAACGGATTCCCCTGATGAAGTATCCGAAGAGACAACTGAGAAAGCATCAGAAGCCGCTCCCCTTACAGTACAGGAAAACCCTCTCGGTCAGTAATCTGAGAATACCTTTCAAAACAACAATACCCCGGAAAGTAAATTCCGGGGTATTTTTATATCCAGTTGTATCCCTATTGAATATAAAAACTGGGCTGTACCAGAAGGTACAGCCCAACGTAGATGCTATAATTCAGTTTCAGTTAACTGATCTCTTTACGTAGGAAGTATGGAGAATCTCATGAGCCTTGTGGCTGCCGGGCTTACCGAAGAATTCCTCGTAAACCTGCTTGATTGCAGGATTCTCATGTGACTGTCTTACAGGCATGGACTTGTCAAGGTCATAGAGTACCTTAGCTCTCTCTGCTCTGATATCAACGAAGTTTCTGATGCCCATGGGAACCTGAGGCTGACCGCCGCCGTTTACACAGCCGCCGGGACAAGCCATGATCTCGATGAACTGTGCATCGCAGGTGCCGTTCTTGATGCTATCAAGGATCTCTCTTGCATTGGAAAGTCCGCTTGCAACCTTTACCTTTACGCCAAGCTCGTCAACAGCGAGTTCCTTGATTCCCTCTGTTCCGCGAACCTGAGGAATATCAACGAGAGTCTTGCCTGTGAGAGTATTGTAAGCTGTTCTGAGAGCAGCCTCCATAACACCGCCGGTTGCACCGAAGATAACAGCAGCACCGGTGGAGATTCCGAGCGGATCATCGAACTTCTCCTCGGGAAGAGCATTGAAGTTGATGCCTGCACGCTCGATCATTCTGCCGAGCTCACGGGTTGTAAGAGCGTAATCAACATCAGGTACGCCTGCAGCATTCTGATCATCTCTGCCGATCTCGAACTTCTTAGCTGTACAAGGCATGATAGATACCATAACGATGTTCTTGGGATCAAGACCCATCTTCTCAGCGTAGTATGTCTTAGCTGTAGCACCGAACATCTGCTGGGGAGACTTACAGGAAGAAAGATGAGGAAGAAGCTCAGGATAGTAGTGCTCACAGAACTTGATCCATCCGGGTGAGCATGATGTGATCATAGGAAGAACGCCGCCGTTCTGAATACGCTCAACGAGCTCATTAGCCTCCTCCATGATGGTGAGGTCAGCAGCGAAGTCTGTATCGAATACCTTGTCGAAGCCTAGTCTGCGGAGAGCTGCAGCCATCTTGCCCTCAGCGTTTGTGCCGATGGGATTGCCGAAGCACTCAGCAAGACCTGCACGTACAGCAGGAGCTGTCTGTACAAGAACTGTCTTCTCAGGATCAGCGATAGCCTCGAGAACAGGCTTTGTGAAGTCCTTCTCAGCGATAGCGCCTACAGGACATACTGCGATACACTGACCGCAGGATACACAGCTTGTCTCGCCGAGTCCCATATCAAATGCAGAACCGATGTAGGTCTTGAAACCTCTCTCGTTGGCACCGATAACTCCGATGCCCTGTGTCTTTGCACATACTGCTACGCAGCGGCGGCAAAGGATACACTTGTTATTGTCACGGTACATATGAGCTGCGGAATTATCTACCTCAAACTCATTCTTTACACCGTCGTACTTTGCAGCATCCTCAACGCCGTAGTCCTTACAGAGCTTCTGGAGCTCGCAGTGACCGCTTCTTACGCAGGAGAGGCACTTTCTGTCGTGATCGGAGAGGATGAGCTCAAGAGTCTTCTTTCTGGACTCGATAACTCTGGGTGAGCTCGTTCTGATCTCCATTTTATCGGAGCAGGGATATACGCAGGCAGCAACAAGGCGGAAGCCTCTGCCCTCGTTTACCTCAGTAACGCAGATACGGCAGGCGCCGATCTCGTTGATCTCCTTCATATAGCACAGTGTGGGGATCTCGATACCGGCAATATGAGCGGCCTCGAGTACCGTAGTACCCTTGGGAACGGAAAGTTCCACACCGTTTATTTTTACTGTGATATCAGCCATTTCTTTACCCTCCACTTACTTCTTGATGATTGCCTTGAACTTACATGTTGCGATACAAGCGCCGCACTTTACGCACTTACTCTTGTCGATCGCCATTGCAGCAAGCTTCTTGCCGGGTGCAATGTAGTCAGTTCTTTCGATAGCGGAAGCAGGACACTGCTTAGCACACATACCGCAGCCGATACACTTGTCCTTTTCGATCTCGAAGCTGAGGAGGTCCTTACATACGCCTGCAGGACACTTCTTGTCAACAACGTGAGCGATATACTCGTCACGGAAGCACTTGAGAGTAGAGAGTACAGGGTTAGGAGCTGTCTGGCCGAGGCCGCAGAGTGCGTTGGCCTTGATATGAGCTGCGAGTTCCTCGAGCTTGTCGAGATCCTCAAGACATCCCTTGCCCTTTGTGATCCTGTCAAGGATCTCGAGCATTCTCTTTGTACCGATACGGCAGGGTGTACACTTACCGCAGCTCTCGTCGCAGGTGAACTCGAGGAAGAACTTAGCGATATCAACCATACAGTTGTCTTCGTCCATAACGATAAGTCCGCCGGAGCCCATCATTGAACCGATGCTGATGAGGTTATCGTAGTCGATCGGGATATCAAAGTGCTCAGCAGGGATACATCCGCCGGAAGGTCCGCCTGTCTGTGCAGCCTTGAACTTCTTTCCGTTCGGGATGCCGCCGCCGATCTCTTCGATTACTTCACGGAGAGTTGTACCCATGGGGATCTCAACGAGACCTGTGTTCTTGATCTTGCCGCCGAGAGCGAATACCTTGGTACCCTTGGACTTCTCAGTACCCATGGAAGCGAACCAGTCTGCACCCTTGAGGATGATCTGGGGAATATTAGCGTATGTCTCAACATTGTTGAGGATAGTGGGCTTCTGGAAGAGACCTTTCTCTGCAGGGAAAGGAGGTCTCGGACGGGGCTCACCTCTGTTGCCCTCGATAGAGGTCATAAGAGCTGTCTCCTCGCCGCATACGAATGCGCCTGCGCCGAGACGGAGATCGATATCGAAGCAGAAATCAGTTCCGAAGATGTTCTTGCCGAGCATACCAGCCTCACGAGCCTGCTTGATAGCGATGTTGAGACGCTCAACAGCGATGGGGTACTCAGCACGAACGTAGATGTAACCCTGTGTAGCGCCGATAGCATAGCCTGCGATAGACATAGCCTCGAGTACAACGTGGGGATCGCCCTCGAGAACGGAACGGTCCATGAATGCACCCGGATCGCCCTCGTCAGCGTTACAGCAAACGTACTTCTGATCTGCATCGGGAACGATGTTTCTTGCAAGCTTCCACTTCATACCTGTGGGGAAGCCGCCGCCTCCACGTCCGCGGAGACCGGAATCGAGGATAGTCTGGATAACATCCTCAGGTGTCATTGTTGTGAGCACCTTGCCGAGAGCCTGATAACCCTCTCTGCCTATGTACTCGTTGATGTTCTCAGGATCGATAACACCGCAGTTTCTGAGAGCAACACGGTGCTGCTTCTTGTAGAATGCAGTATCATCAAGTGACTTGATCTCGTCGCCAGCAACTGTCTCCTCATAGAGGAACTCCTTGACAGGTGTGCCGCCTACAAGGTGCTCGGAAACGATGCGCGGGATCTCCTCTACCTTTACTCTGGAGTAGAATGAACCCTCAGGGTAAACGATCATGATGGGTCCTCTCTCGCAGAGACCGAAGCATCCGGTCTTTACGATCTGAACCTTATCTGTGAGTCCGTTAGCTGCGAGCTCCTCTGTGAGCTTCTCAATGATCTTGGGTGAGCCGGAGGATGTACAGCCGGTACCGCCGCAGACCAGGACGTGTCTTTCATATTTTGAAGAAGCGTTGCCGTGAGTTCTGAGAGCAACCTCGCCCTCCATTGATTCTCTGACAACCTTGAGTTCTTCAAGAGTCTTCATAAGTTAACCTCCTATCGGGTAATATATCTTAAGCGTATTTTTCAAGAATCTTGTCAACATCGTCAACTGTGAGACGTCCGTAAACATCCTCGTTAACGGTGAGAACAGGTGCAAGACCGCAAGCGCCTATGCAGCGGCAAGCGTCAAGTGAGAATTTACCGTCGGGAGTGCACTCTCCGCCTGCAATGCCGAGCTTCTCCTGAAGCTTGTTGTAGATATCTCCTGAACCCTTAACGTAGCAGGCAGTACCGAGACAGACGGAAATAGTATACTCGCCCTTCGGATAGAGAGAGAACTGTGCGTAGAATGTAACTACACCGTAGATCTTCTCAAGCGGGATACCTGTCTTGTCGGAAATGATCTTCTGTACTTCGATGGGGAGATAGCCGTAGATGTCCTGTGCCTTCTGGAGAATGGGCATCAGTGCGCCCTTATCATCCTTTTTCTCTTCAATGACCTGAAGAAGCTGAGCCTCCTGTTCCGGAGTACCCTTGAAGGGAACTGTGGATTTAGCTGAACTCATTAAATTGACCTCCTTGGAAAATTTTAAATACCTTAACAGTCAATAAATAAAGCGCATATTACGCCTTATATACCATAGTGTATTATAACATATATTCTCGGAAATTTCTATCTACAAATTAGCCTAATAATATACTGTATAATTGGTGGTTTTGTATACTTTTTGTGTTGATAATCATTAGCAAATCATAACTTGTCAATTTTTTCACGAACTTGACAAAGAAATAACGATTCTTGCATTCCCTTATATTATGATAGCTGAATGTAATTTCCCTATCTCCTGCTATACAATATTTTCATACAGGAAAAGATATAATAACAGCATTTATTGATTAGACAACAAAATAACAATGACAGTGCTTTTCGTTAATCTATTTACGCTTAATTATATACGTCCTAATCTATTGACACAGGGACCGCACAATGTTATAATATTATTACAATATTTAATGACATCATAATCCGGAAAGGAGCAATCATATGTCTGTTTCACAGGAATTCTCACAGAACTTACTCAAACTTAAACGCTGCAAAAAGATATACACCTATACCTTTTATTTCTTTATCGCCGGAAGCATCGGTTTTCTTCTATACGGTATCATAAATCTTGTCAGCGTCGGCGCCGATCAGTACCTGAACCACGTTATCGAAAAGGTCGTTATCACTCCGGTGACCACTGTCTTCTGTCTTGATGCGCTGATTGTTGCACCTCTGACTTTTTATCTGGGTTACAGACTGAACTTCCTGAAACATGACCTTTGCGGTATCATAGGTATCATGCTCCACACGGCCAATATAATCCTTATGTGCGTGGGCAACAAACACAAGCTGTTTGAAGCTATAAAACTCCCCTTCTATGTAACGGTTGTCTTCGGGATACTCTGTATCATCTGCTTTGCCCTGATGCTCAGGACAAATGCCGTATTCCGCTGGCTTGAAGATCAGGTCGGTTATCCCTACTTCAATGAACGCGCTCTCGAACAGGAATTCGACAGGAAGCAGATGGAGATCAAGAGCCCTTATCAGGTCGAGATGGAGAGAAGGATGAAGACTGCTTCCGACAGCATGAACGACATAGGCAGCACAGATCAGACACTTGAAAAATACCAGGCAACTCATACCGAGTCCTCGATGGAAAGTCTCTGATGATCCTATTTACGGGCGTAAATACTGCGCCCGTTCTTTATGTCTGCTGTTTTGCGTTACTGTAAATACATATTTACACAAAATTCACAAATAGCATTCTTGAAAATTAGTTGACAAACAGCCGCCATTATTGTATATTTATATTAAGAGGAAGCGTCCTGCACTGCGCTTCCAATGACTGCTGTAAACAATGACGGAAGGAGTTGTAAACGTGAATATTCCGAATGATCCTGTTATTTTACTGAGCTATCTGAACACTAAGCTCAGGGATGAGTTCGACAGCGCTGAAGAATTGTATATTTCTCTTGGAATATCGAAAGAAGATACAGAAAAGAAGCTGAGCTCCATCGGTTATCATTACAGTGAAGAAACAAATCAGTACAAATGACGCCGAGACTTAAGGTCTGCGTCGGAAAAGAGAGGGAAATCGCATGAACAATATGAAAACTTTAAACGGGATGAACCGCGCTGCGGCTGTGCTTGTTTCGACTGTACTCGGCGCTGTTTCATTCTGCAACTGCTTCCAGGCATGGGCTGCGGATGAGGGATCCGAGCCTCTTATGATCAATGTAGTATTCGATGTTGAGGAGGGCACTGATTACGCTGTCGGAACAGAGGCTTCTGATTTCGATTCATATCAGATTGATGTGACTGATGTAAATCGTCTTCGTCTCCCCTCCGGCAAGCTCAAGAAAAGCGGCGAAGTATTCTCCGGATGGACTGTTGACGGCCTTTACGGTTACGAGATCGGCGGCGTATATCTTATCCCCGAGGGTACTACTGAGGATATCCACTTCAAGCCCTGCTTTTACAAAAACGTTGCCGGAGTACAGACTTACAAGATCAACTACCACGTAATAATCGACGGCGAGGAAATGGATCTTTCTGAAAGAGTTGAAAAGACTACCGGCAGACCCGGACAGCTCGTTCTCCCGGACTACACCCGTTTTACCTTCGATAACTGCTCTTCAAGAGGCTGGACAGACGGTACCAATGTATTCGATAACGGACAGTACATTGTAATGCCCGATCACGATATCGACCTTACCGGTCTTATTCAGCAGAACGTCCGCTATACATACCTTGCCGGAGACGTTGAAGGAATCCGCGGTATGACCGAATTCGAGTCACCTGTATTTATAGAAGGATTCCCCAATGAGCTCTGTGCAAAGGATCGTTTCTCCAGAGACGGATATACTATCGTTGGCTGGAAGAGCAGCCTTGACGGCGAGGTATACAAGCCTCTCCAGACTGTTATCACTCCCAATCAGAATGTTACATTCACCGCTGTATGGGAGCCCGTGACATACCCTGTCAAGTTCAATACCCTTGACAGCAGTATCGAAAGCCCTATCATCAACGCAAAGACCGGTGAGACTATCATTATCCCCGAGCTTGAAGCCACAAGAGAGGGTTATACATTCTCAGGATGGAAGTACACTCGTTCAAGCGTAATATATCAGCCCGGTGAAGAGTTCGTTATCCCCCCTCTTATGAGCGGTCAGAAGCAGAGCTTCAATGCTGTATGGACTGTAGGTTCAGCAGAGCCTGCTACTCAGGCTCCCACCGAGACAGAGACTCAGGCTCCTACCGAGACAGAGACTCAGGCTCCCACTGAGACAGAGACTCAGGCTCCCACCGAGACAGAGACTCAGGCTCCCACCGAGACAGAGACTCAGGCTCCCACCGAGACAG
>CAMKMD010000040.1 GCA_946413815.1 uncultured Ruminococcus sp. | reverse complement strand
TCTCACGAGATCCAGAAGATCGAGACATGGGATGACGAGACTCTCTACAGCCTCCTCGACAAGGATGCTGCTCAGTCCTTCAGAGACAAGGCTCTCCACCCTGAGAGACCTGTACTCCGCGGCTCTGCTGAGAACCCTGACGTATTCTTCCAGGCTCGCGAGGCCTGCAACAAGTACTACGACGCTCTTCCCGGCATCGTAGAGGACTACATGAACAAGATAAACGAGCTCATCGGTACAGATTACAAGCTCTTCAACTACTACGGCGCAGCTGATGCTGAGCACATCATCGTAGCTATGGGCTCTGTAAACGAGACTATCGAAGAGACAATCGATTACCTGAACGCTAACGGCGGCAAGTACGGTCTCGTTAAGGTTCGTCTCTACAGACCTTTCGTTGCTTCCAAGCTCGTAGAAGTTATCCCGGATTCTGTAAAGAGAATCTCTGTTCTCGACAGAACAAAGGAGCCCGGCTCACTCGGCGAGCCTCTCTACCTCGATGTAGTAGCTGCTCTCAAGGGCACTAAGTTCAATGATGTTCCTGTATTCACAGGCCGCTACGGTCTCGGCTCCAAGGACACTGTTCCCGCTCAGATCGTTGCTGTATTCAAGAACACAACCAAGCCCAGATTCACAATCGGTATCAACGATGATGTTACAAACCTCTCACTGCCCCTCGAGGAGAACCCCGATTCAGCTCCTGCAGGCACAACAGCTTGTAAGTTCTGGGGTCTCGGCTCTGACGGTACAGTAGGTGCTAACAAGAACTCCATCAAGATCATCGGCGACCACACCGATCTCTATGCTCAGGCTTACTTTGCATACGACTCCAAGAAGTCCGGCGGTGTTACTATCTCACACCTCCGTTTCGGTAAGACTCCTATCAAGTCAACATACCTCATCAATATGGCTGACTTCGTTGCCTGCCACAACCAGAGCTATATCAACAAGTATGATATGGTATCTGACATCAAGCCCGGCGGAACATTCCTCCTCAACACCATCTGGAGCGTTGACGAGCTCGATGCTAACCTCCCCGGCCAGGTAAAGAGATACATTGCTCAGAACAACATCAACTTCTACATCATCAACGGTGTTAAGCTCGGTGAAGAGACAGGAATGGGCACACGTATCAACACCATCCTCCAGTCTGCTTTCTTCAAGCTCGCTAACATCATCCCCTTCGAGGATGCTCTCAAGTACATGAAGGACGCTGCTGAGGCTTCCTACAGCAAGAAGGGCCAGGACGTTGTTGAGAAGAACTGGAACGCTATCGATGCAGGTCACCAGAACATCGTTAAGGTTGACGTTCCTGCTTCATGGAAGGACTGCGCTGATACTCAGATGGGTATGCCCGCTGTTACCTGCGACAACAAGGAGCTCCAGGACTTCGTTAACAATATCCAGATTCCCTGCAACGCACAGAAGGGTGATGCTCTCCCTGTTTCAACATTCGTTGACAGAGCTGACGGTACATTCCCCCAGGGTTCTGCTGCATTTGAGAAGCGCGGCATCGCTGTAAAGGTTCCTTCATGGGATGCTTCCAAGTGTATCCAGTGTAACCAGTGTGCTTACGTTTGTCCTCACGCTGTAATCAGACCTGTTGCTATGACAGCTGATGAGCTCGCTAAGGCACCTGCTCAGACCAAGTCTGCTGACTTCAAGCCCGCTCTCGGCGATCTGAAGTTCGTTATGACTGTTTCCACACTCGACTGCACAGGCTGCGGCGTTTGTGCTAACGTTTGTCCTGCTAAGGAGAGCGCTCTCACAATGGAGCCTATCGCTTCCCAGATGGATCAGCAGGAAGTATTCAACTACGGTGTTACTATCGACGAGAAGCCTGAGGTTGCTGCTAAGTTCAAGGCTGACACAGTTAAGGGCTCACAGTTCAGACAGCCCCTCCTCGAATTCTCCGGCGCTTGCGCAGGCTGCGGCGAGACTCCTTACGCTAAGCTCGTTACACAGCTCTTCGGCGACAGAATGATGATCGCCAACGCTACAGGATGCTCCTCTATCTGGGGCGGCTCCGCACCTTCCACACCTTACACAGTAAACAAGAAGGGCAGAGGTCCGGCTTGGTCCAACTCACTCTTCGAGGACAACGCTGAGTTCGGTTACGGTATGTACCTCGCTCAGGAGACTCTGAGAAAGAGAGTTACTGATAAGGTTAAGGCTCTTGAGGCTAAGGCTGAGAATGCTGACGTTAAGGCTGCTATCGCTGAGTACTTCGAGACATACAACGACGGCGCTGCTAACAACATCGCTACAGATAAGCTCGTTGCTGCTCTTGAGGCTTGCGGATGCGACGACGCTAAGGCTATCCTCGCTGAGAAGGATTACCTCTCCAAGAAGTCTCAGTGGATCTTCGGCGGCGACGGCTGGGCTTACGATATCGGCTTCGGCGGTCTCGACCACGTAATCGCACAGGGCAAGAACGTTAATATCCTCGTATTCGATACTGAGGTTTACTCAAATACAGGCGGACAGGCTTCCAAGTCTACTCCTACAGGCGCTATCGCACAGTTCGCTGCTGCTGGTAAGGTCGTTAAGAAGAAGGACCTCGCAGGCATCGCAATGAGCTACGGCTACGTTTACGTTGCTCACGTTGCTATGGGCGCTAACATGAACCAGTGCATCAAGGCATTCGCAGAGGCTGAGGCTTACGACGGACCTTCCATCGTTATCTGCTATGCTCCTTGTATCAACCACGGTATCAAGACCGGTATGGCTACAGCTCAGGCTGAGGAGAAGAAGGCTGTTGAGGCTGGCTACTGGCACCTCTACAGATACAATCCTACTCTCAAGGCTGAGGGCAAGAATCCCTTCATCCTTGACTCCAAGGCTCCTAATGTAGACGAGTACAAGAACTTCCTCATGGGTGAGGTTCGTTACAACTCACTCGCTCGCTCTAACCCCGAGAGAGCTGAGAAGCTCTTCGACGCTGCTGTTGAGAACGCTAAGGATCGTTACGATTACCTCACACGTCTCACAAAGCTCTACGGCGAGGACTGATTTAAAAGATAATACGCTTATCGCCTCCGGCTCATTCCGAGCCGGAGGTTTTTTATGCGGAATCTCCGGCAGAACAATAGTGGGGGCGCCGCCCCCACACCCCTGCCAAAGAGGCAAAGCCTCTCTGGACTCTCATTTCAAAATCCCCTCCACCCCATTTATGGGGTGGAGGGGATTTTGCAGCGGGATTCCTAAGGGACTGTGTCCCTTAGGCGGGAGTTTGAGGGCAGCGCCCTCAACATCGCTCCGTCAGAGATGCCCAATAAAAGCTGTTGCACGGGAGAAACATTTATGTTCACCGATTGACAAACCATTCACGATAGAGTATAATAATGGTTGAAATGTGAAAACAGGAGGATAATTATGGAAAAGGAACTCTATGAAAGATTTGAGATAATCGATGCACACGGGCACATCTTCCCGGAGAAGATCGCTGAGAACGCCACTGTAAACATCGGAAATTTCTATGACATACCGATGCACGGCTGCGGCATGAGTGAGAAGCTCATCGAGAGTGGAAAAAAGATAGGCGTAAAGCAGTACCTTGTATGCTCCACCGCTACCACACCGCATCAGATAGACGCTATCAACCGTTTCATAATGAAGGAATGCGCCGCACATCCGGAATTCTTCGGACTCGGCACAACTCACGCTGATTCCTATGACATCGAGGGTGACATCCAGCAAATCATCGATGCAGGTCTGCACGGCGTAAAGCTGCACCCGGATTTCCAGCTCTTCAACGCCGACTCAAAGGAGGCCTTCCAGATATACGATGCTATGCAGGGCAGGCTCCCGCTGATGATACACTGCGGCGACAACAGATACGACTACTCCGCACCGCAGCGCATAGCCAACATCCATAAAAACTTCCCGAAGCTGAAGATACAGGCGGCTCATCTTGGCGGCTATCAGCAGTGGGATGACGCTGTAGACTGCCTGAAGGGGCTTGAGAACGTGGCCTTCGATTTCAGCAGCTCCCTCGCCTTCCTTCCCCCTGAGAAGGCAGCAAAGATCATCCGCACCTACGGCGTGGAGAACTGCTTCTACGGCTCCGATTTTCCCATGTGGACACATGAGGAGGAGCTGGAGCGCACCTTTGCCATGGGCTTCACAGAGGAGGAGCTCCACAAGCTCCTCGGACAGAATTTCAAGGAATTCTACGGCATCGTCTGAGATGCAGAGGTAATGAATGACACAAGATCTTTAAAACGACGTATATTTGAGATAATACAGATCGGCAACAAGGACGATCTTCCGAGCCTGCTCTTCGACTGGTTCATCGTGGCGGTAATTTTCACCAATATCATCGCCATGTTCCTTGAGACCTTCGACGAGTTAGAGCCCCTCTTCGGGTTCCTGAGACTGCTCGAGTATATCACAATAGGTATATTCTGCATAGAGTACGCACTCAGGATATGGACGGCAAAGTACCTCTACCCGAATCTCAGCGAAGGCCGTGCGAGACTGCGTTTCCTCCGTTCCTTTGACGGCGTTGTTGACCTGCTCACCATACTCCCCTTCTTCTTCCTCTCCGGCTTCATCGTATTCCGTATGCTGAGAGTGGTGCGTATCTTCCACCTTTTCCGCATCAACGCGCAGTATGACTCCTTCAATGTCATAACTACAGTACTCATGGAGAAGAAGAACCAGATAGTATCATCTGTCTTCATCATAATCATACTCATGTTCGCTTCGTCCCTCGGTATGTACAACGCCGAGCATACGGCGCAGCCTGAGGTGTTCCGGAACGCATTCTCCGGTATATGGTGGAGTATGTCCACCCTGCTGACCGTCGGCTACGGCGATATCTACCCCGTGACCTTCGTCGGCAAGTTCATGGCTATAATCATTGCCTTCCTCGGAGTCGGCGCAGTCGCCGTACCCACCGGTATCATCAGCGCCGGATTCGTCGAGCAGTATACCCGAAAGGCCAACGCCGACAAGGGACTGCACGATATCGAGAAAATAGGCGAGGTGCTCGTCACAGAGGACAGCGACTACTCCGGAAGGACCATCGGCGAGATACAGGATGACCATGACGTGCGTATCATAGTACTCCTCCGCGACGGACTGACCGTCATCGCCTACGACGAGATACACGTAAAGACCGGCGATATCCTCGTCATCAACTCGGAGAGAGTTGTCAAGAAGCCTGAGAAGATAAAGAAGAAGCGAAAATAGCCTCCTCTTCTTATATGGTGTCTCTGACAGAACGATATTGAGGGCTCTGCCCTCAAACTCCCGCCAAAGGGACAAGTCCCTTTGGGATCCCGCTGCAAAATGCCCCCTCCCCATAAATGGGGAGGGGGCATTTTGAAATGAGAGTCCAGAGAGGCTTTGCCTCTTTGGCAGGGGCGTGGGGGCAGCGCCCCCGCTGTCTGTCCGCCTGAGATACCATACAGAAACGGAGGCTCTTGACAAATCCGGAAATATGTAGTATAATGTATTTACAATAACTCAAATGCTATGAAGGGAAACAAAAACCGCAGGGGCTTTTGAAGAGAGAGCTGTCACGGCGGCGGGCGACCGCAGTCAGGGTGAAAGGCAGCAGGCAGATGCGGTCCATAGCTCCTCCCTGAGCAGTCGGCTGAAAGGCGGCACAAAGGCGTGCTTCGGGCATGACCTGCGGCTGTTCCCATTAGGTTTGAACGGGTTCTCCCGTTACAGAGATATGCGTTCACCGGACGCAGACGAGAGGGCGTGGCTTATCCCCACGTCAAGAAGAGTGGTACCACGGAGTATATCTGACAGCTTCGTCTCTTCCATGCAGGGCATGGAGGGGACTTTTTTATTACCCTCCTGCCGGACACAACAAGGATCGGAATGGAGGAAAACATCATGAAAAATGCAGAAAAATACACAAGACAGTTCTTTGACATCCCTGATGCCCCCATGAAATGGGCAAGGAAGTCATATATCGAAAAAGCGCCTGTATGGTGCAGCGTAGACCTCAGGGACGGAAATCAGGCGCTCATCACTCCGATGAGCCTCGAGGAGAAGCTGGATTTCTTCCGTATGCTCGTTGATATCGGCTTCAAGGAGATAGAGATAGGATTCCCTGCCGCTTCTGAAACGGAGTATGTATTCTGCCGCACGCTCATCGAGCAGGATCTCATCCCCGATGATGTTACAATACAGGTGCTCACACAGTCACGTGAGCACATCATAAAGAAGACCTTTGAGGCGCTCGAAGGCTGCAAGAACGCCATAGTCCACCTCTACAACTCCACCTCTCTCGCCCAGCGTGAGCAGGTCTTCCGCAAGGACAAGTCAGAGATAACGGAGATAGCTGTTTACGGCGCAAGGCTCTGCAAGGAATACCGGGAGAGATTTGACGGCAATATCCGGTTTGAATACTCCCCGGAAAGCTTCACAGGCACCGAACCGGAATACGCTCTTGAGATATGCAACGCCGTACTCGATGTATGGCAGCCGACGCCGGAGGACAAGGTGATAATCAACCTCCCTGTCACAGTACAGCTCTCCATGCCGCATATCTACGCCAATCAGGTGGAGTATATGTGCGACAATCTGAAATACCGGGAGAACGTCATAGTCTCCCTGCACCCCCACAATGACAGAGGCTGCGGAGTGGCAGATACAGAGATGGGCCTCCTTGCCGGCGCTGACCGTGTGGAAGGCACTCTCTTCGGCAACGGCGAGCGTACCGGCAACGTGGATATAATCGTCCTCGCTCTGAATATGTATTCACAGGGCATAGAGCCCGGCCTCGACTTCAGCGATATCCCCTCCATAGCAGGCATATACACCCGCATGACGAAAATGGAGGTCTATGAGAGACAGCCCTATTCCGGCAAGCTCGTATTCGCAGCCTTCAGCGGCTCACATCAGGATGCTATCGCCAAGGGCATGAAGTGGCGTGAGGAGCACGGCTCGGAGATATGGAACGTACCCTACCTCCCCATCGACCCGAAGGATATCGGCAGGGAGTACGAAACAGATGTCATCCGCATCAACAGCCAGTCCGGCAAGGGCGGCATAGGCTACATACTCGAGACACGCTACGGCTATAACCTCCCGAAGAAGATGCGCGAGGATGTCGGCTACCTGGTCAAGGGCGTTTCCGACCGTCTCCACAAGGAGCTTATGCCGGATGAGGTGCTTGCTATATTCCGTGAGAACTACGTTGACCTCACCTCCCCCCTCGATGTTACGGAGGCTCACTTCCTCCAGCAGAACGGCATCGAAGCCTCTATAGATGTGCTATGGCACGGCAAGCATATCCACGCAGTTGACTCCGGAAACGGACGTCTTGACGCTGTCAGCAACGCCATACGCAGCTGCACGGGGCTTGAATACAGCCTGAGCGCCTACACCGAGCACGCCCTTGAAGTCGGTTCAGCTTCACAGGCTGTCTCCTACGTTGAGGTAGTGAACGGCGACAAGAGCTACTGGGGCACAGGTATCGATACCGATATCATCCGTTCCTCCATCAAGGCTCTCGTCAGCGCCGTGAACAATATGACAAGGTAAAGATAAGCACCGGCACCTGTCAAAGTATGTTGAAATACAGCAAAGTGCACAAAAAGCCTTTTGCTGTACGGTGCAAAGCCATTTTTTCATTGATTTTACGGCGAATGAGTGATATAATAGATGTATCGATAATCAGAAGGAGCAGCTTGCAATGAAAACAGTGATCATTTCAAACAGCATCACAGTTATCTCAGGCGCAGTCGTCACAGATTCAGACTGACGCTCTGATACGTTCTGCCCAAAGGATAACGAACGCTGCCGACCTTCACGATCACTCTATCAGCAGCATTTCAGACCTCCGGCAGGCTCCGGAGGTCTTTTTCATATCACCGCATAATACATAATAAAGGACTGATCTTCAATGAAAATATCAGGAGCCAGGATCGTCGTTGAGACACTTATCGAGCAGGGAGTTGACACCGTTTTCGGATATCCCGGCGGACAGGTCATCGACCTCTTCGACGAACTATACAAGAGCCGCGAAAGGATAGACCATGTGCTCACGGCACACGAGCAGGGCGCTGCACACGCCGCAGACGGCTATGCAAGGGCTGCCGGAAAGACAGGCGTAGTAATAGCCACATCAGGTCCCGGCGCAACGAACCTCGTCACCGGCATAGCAACAGCCTTCCTCGACTCTGTACCCATGGTCGCCATTACAGGAAACGTAGCCACAAGCCTCATCGGACGCGACAGCTTCCAGGAGGTGGATATAGTAGGCATAACCATGCCTGTGACCAAGCACAACTTCATCGTAAAGGATGTCAGGGAGCTTGCGGACACCCTCCGAACTGCCTTCAAGATAGCAAAGTCCGGCAGACCCGGTCCGGTACTCGTTGATATACCCAAGGATGTACAGACTGCTGTATGCGACTTTGAGCCAAAGCCCGACCCGGTGCGCCCCTATCCCCTGACCTTCGCTTCTGAGATGAAGCTGAGAAAGGCCGCAGAGATGATAAACAGGGCGGAGCGCCCTTACATATACTTCGGCGGCGGCATAATACTCGGCAAGGCCTCCAGAGAACTCCTTAGCCTCTCGGAGAAGATAGACTGCCCCATGGGCTGCTCCCTTATGGGTCTCTCGGCTGTTCCTGCCGATAATCCCCATTTTCTCGGTATGCAGGGTATGCACGGCCACTTTGCCGCCTCTGCCGCTGAGGATGAGGCAGACCTGGTCATAACTCTCGGCGCAAGATTCAGCGACCGCGCCACAGGCAACAAAAGCCGATTTGCAGAGCATTTCTCCATAATCCATATAGATACGGACTGCTCGGAGCTCGACAAGAACATCCCTGCAGACCTTGCCATACAGGGCGATATCAAGGACGCCATATTCCGTCTTCTGCCAATGGTGGAGGAGAAGAAGCATCCGGAATGGTTCGCACGTATCGAAGAACTGCGTGAGGAGGAGAAGAGGCGCACTGAGGAGGCTCTTGTCTCCGCAGAAAGACGCTGCCGTGAGAAATACGGCACAGACAGGCCTCCCGTTCTCGCTCCGTATACGATAATAGACACCATCAGCAGATACGCAGGAGACGGCGACTGCATAGTCACTGACGTAGGACAGCATCAGATGTGGACGGCTCAGCGCTATCCTCTGAAAAAGCCCCGTACCTTCATCACAAGCGGCGGCCTCGGCACAATGGGCTTCGGTCTCGGTGCCGCTGTCGGCGCAGGCATAGCCTCCGGACAGCGTGCCATACTCTTCACGGGTGACGGCAGTTTCGGTATGAACCTGAACGAGCTTGCCACCACCATATCAGAGGGCAGGAACATAGTCATAGTCGTTATGAACAACGGTGTGCTCGGCATGGTGCGTCAGTGGCAGACTCTGTTCTTTGAGAGACGCTATTCCGGCACAACCCTTAAAAGGTCAACTGACTTCGTAAAGGTCGCAGAGGCCTTCGGTGCTCATGGAGTTCACGTCACAAACGCAGAGGAGCTTGAAAAGGCAGCAGAGAGAGCGTTCTCCGGCAGCGGAGTCTTCCTTATCGACTGCGCCGTTGACTGCGATGAATACGTCCTCCCCATGCTCCCGCCGGACGGCTCCATAGACAACATAATCACTGACATAAAGGAATGAGGTGAGGATAATGGATAACAACAGCGAGCATACCTATAACAATAAATACATCATAGGAGTTATCGTCTCCAACGTATCCGGTGTCCTCTCAAGAGTCTCCGGAATGTTCACCAGACGAGGCTTCAACATCGACAGCCTTACAGTGGGGGAAACGGAATCCGCCGGATTCTCCCGTATAACAGTTGCCTTCCACGGCGACGAGGATATCCGGGACAGGATACTCCGCCAGCTTGAGAAGCTGCACGATGTACGTGAGGTGGAGGTACTCGACCAGAGCGAGACCGTTGTGCGTGAGCTGCTTCTTCTGAAGGTACGCAACAGCTCCGCAACCCGTCAGGACATCATGGCAGCGGTAGAGATATTCCGCTCCAAGATAATCGACTACTCGGCAACAGCTCTCGTCTGCGAGCTCACTGGTGAGACCTCCAAGATAGACGCATTCATTGAGCTTATGAAGTCATACGGCATACTTGAGATGTGCCGTACAGGCATCGTGGCTATCGAACGTGGAGAGAACTGCCTCAAGACACGGTGATATGCGATTTTGTTTTGCAAAGCAACAAATTCACAATCATTCATAATTTAGAGACAACTATATGTATACGCAGCCATGAATGTCCCTATTTACCGCAATTATAAAATATACATATGGTAGTATATTCAATGTTTTATTAATAACTTGTTCATATTTCGGTAACTTTTCACACGTTTATCACTATTCAGTCACATTTCTTTGTTAACATTTTGTTAACAAAGAAAGTACAACTTATGAATATGTTGTACTGTGAAAAGGGGTAGTGATTATGAATAACAAGAGAACTCTCAGACGCCGTATGACCGTTTCACAGATCATCGGACTTCTCATGATGATAGCAGGCTTTGCCATCATCTTCACCACAGGCATCTCAGCTGCAAAGCACGGCGACCACGTCCTTACCGAGAGCGAGAGCGAATACATGGATCAGGCGGATACCGACGAGGAGATAGATCTTCTCGAAAAATGGATATACACAAAGGATCAGACAAGAAAGGCCGCAGTTCTTCCGCTGATGCTCCTGAGCGGTTTCCTCATAGTCGGAGGAGCTCCCCTCTTCTATACCCCTATTGCTGTGGCGGCGCATCAGAGCCGCATGAGCCGCAGGGAGGACGCAGAGGAGCGCAAGGCCCGCAACCGCAGCGACCGTGCTTCAAGGAAGCTCGACAAGGAGCTTGAGAAGGCACAGGAAGAGGCTGAGAGGCAGGCTGAGCAGTTTCGTCTTGAGGAAAAGAAAAAGTGGGAGCGCACTCACATGACTGTCCTCAGGGACAAAACAGGCAGTGAGACAGCGGCTCCCATGCAGGAGGTCTACTTCAATGATGCTCCCGTGACAAGCACAGTGCCTGTCACAACTTCTTCTGATGATGAGACACTGGTAAAGAACGAGATCTTAAAGCGAAGCGGAAAACGGAATAAAGCGGCAGCAGACAAGAACCAGACTGCAAAGCCTGCACCCGAGAAAGCTGCCGAGAAAACCAGAAAGCCCGTCAAAGCTGCTTCTGAAAAGCCTGTAAAAGCCGTGATGCCGGCTGCTGAGCTGCCCAAAGCGGCTGCGGAGAAGAGAGCGGACAAGATACTCAGCAATGTTTTTGGATTCTATGACAGCGAGAAGCAAATAAAGGAAGCAAATGCAAATGAAGCTCAGGCATACTTTGAAAAGTATGCCGGGAAGTCTGCGAAAACTCCTGAGCTTGAGAAAAAGGATCTCGCCTATCTCAACGTAATGACTGCCGCATCGGCTGAGGTGGAGAAGCGCTACGAAGACCTCAGGAAAAAGCGCGCCGAAAACTGGATCCTCACAGAAACCGGTGAGAATTCCGCAGACCAGACTGCAAAGGAAGTTTCCGCAGAACAGGCAGTCAGAAAAGCCCCGGCACAGGCAAACAAGCCGAAGTCCGGAGGCAGCAAGCCTAAGAACGGCAGTAAGGGCAAAAAGAAGAACAAACGCAAAAAAGGTGGAAAGCGCAGAAAGCATCTCCTCTTCTGATGCGATGATATCAGCGATACCGCAGGTGACCCCTGCGGCATTGCTGCTGTAATATATACGAAAGAAGCTGATACTATGGGTATGACAATGACTCAGAAGATACTTGCAGCTCACGCAGGCCTTGACCGGGTACAGGCAGGACAGCTCATCCTCGTCTCCCTCGATCTCGTCCTCGGCAATGATATCACCTCTCCGGTGGCTATAAAGGAGTTTGCAAGGCTCGGCAAGGACAGCGTGTTTGACAGAGATAAGGTCACTATGATAATGGATCACTTTGCTCCCAACAAGGACATAAAGGCTGCGGAGCAGTGCAGGGTGTGCCGTGATTTCTGCCGCAGTATGGATATAACCCATTTCTATGACGTGGGTCAGATGGGCATAGAGCACGCACTCATCCCGGAAAAAGGACTTGTCACCGCCGGAAATGCTGTCATCGGCGCTGATTCCCATACCTGCACCTACGGCGCTCTCGGATCATTCTCCACGGGTGTGGGCTCAACGGATATGGCCTTCGGAATGGCATCGGGCAAGGCATGGTTCAAGGTTCCTTCTGCCATAAAGGTAGTCCTCAGAGGCAGTCTCAGGAAGCACGTTTCCGGCAAGGATGTCATACTCACTCTCATAGGGATGACAGGTGTTGACGGCGCATTATACCGCTCCCTCGAATTCACGGGAGAGGGCCTGGGCTCCCTCTCAATGGATGACAGGCTGTGTATAGCGAATATGGCCATAGAGGCCGGCGCAAAGAACGGTATATTCGAGGTGGATGATATCACACTTGAATATCTCCGCTCCCACGGCGCTGCTGAGCCGGTGATATACCGTGCTGATGAAGATGCGGTATACGACAGGACCATAGAGTTAGACCTCTCGGAGATAGAGCCGACAGTTGCCTTCCCGCATCTTCCGGAGAACGCACGCACCTTCGATAAGATAGGCGATATCCCCATAGACCAGGTAGTAATAGGCTCCTGCACCAACGGCAGGCTCAGCGACCTCAAAGCCGCCGCCGAAATACTCCGCGGCAGGAAATGCGCCCCCGGTGTGCGTGTAATAATAATCCCCGCCACACAGCAGATATACCTTGAGGCTATGGAGCTCGGGTATATAAGGGACTTCATAGAGGCCGGAGCGGCTGTATCCACACCCACCTGCGGTCCCTGTCTCGGCGGACACATGGGCATACTCGCAGACGGAGAAAGAGCTGTGACCACGACAAACCGCAACTTCGTGGGACGCATGGGACACACCGGCTCCGAGGTCTACCTTGCAAGCCCGGCGACGGCTGCTGCGAGCGCTCTCACCGGAAGGATAACGAGCCCCTGGGAGGTAATGGAATGAAGTACACAGGAAATATTATAAAGTACGGCGACAACGTGGATACTGACGTAATAATCCCCGCCCGCTACCTCAATACCAGCGACCCGAAGGAGCTTGCCTCACATTGCATGGAGGATATAGACAAAAGCTTCACCGGACGTGTACGCTCCGGCGATATCATAGCTGCCGGAACGAATTTCGGCTGTGGCTCCTCCCGTGAGCACGCTCCCATAGCCATAAAGGCAAGCGGCATATCTCTCGTCATCGCAAAGAGCTTCGCCCGCATCTTCTACCGCAACGCCATAAACATAGGTCTTGCCATAGTGGAGTGCCCGGAGGCTGCTGAGGAGATAAGCGAGGGCGATATCGTGGAGGCCGATATGGACAGCGGCATCATACGCAATATGACCACAGGAAAGGAATACCGCACGGAGCCCTTCCCGGAATTCATACAGAAGATAATCGAAAACGGCGGACTTATGCAGTCTGCCGCTGACGGTGCGATATAATGAGGATACAGTTATGGAACTGAATATAGCATTGCTCAGAGGTGACGGCATAGGCCCTGAGATAGTTGACAGCGCCGTAAGGGTGCTCGGAAAGACGGCTGAAAGGTACGGACACAGGATAAGCTTCACCCCTTACCTTATCGGCGGCGCAGCCTACAATGCCACAGGCGAGCCCCTGCCGGATGAGACAGTCAACGGCTGTCTCGCATCGGACAGTGTTCTCCTCGGAGCTGTCGGCGGACCGGAGTGGGATGCCCTCCCCGGTGACAAGAGACCGGAAAAGGCTCTCCTCGGGATACGCTCGGCACTCGGGCTGTATACCAATCTCCGTCCCGCAAAGCTCTACCCCGCTCTCCGTTCGGCTTCACCCCTGAAGGACAGCATCGTAGGCGACGGCTTCGACCTGCTCATCGTGCGTGAGCTGACAGGCGGCATCTACTTCGGTGACCGCGGCTACCGTGATGGAAAGTACGGTCAGGAGGCCTATGATACGGAGGCTTACAGCGTGACCGAAACAGAGCGCATCGGAAGGGCTGCCTTTGAGGCCGCCATGAAGCGCAGTAAGCGCCTTTGCAGCGTGGACAAGGCAAACGTCCTTGAGACCTCCCGATTATGGCGAAAGACCATGCACGCTCTCTCAGAGGAATACCCTGAGGTGGAATACAGCGATATGTTCGTTGACAACGCCGCCATGCAGCTTGTGCGTGACCCGTCGCAGTTCGATGTCATAGTGACCTCGAATATGTTCGGAGATATACTCTCCGATGAAGCCTCACAGATAACCGGCTCCATAGGTATGCTGGCCTCTGCCTCTCTCGGCAGCGGCACCAGGGGACTTTACGAGCCGATACACGGCAGCGCCCCCGACATAGCCGGTCAGGACAAGGCCAACCCCATAGCCACCATACTCTCGGCCGCCATGATGCTGCGCTATTCCTTCGGACTTCAGGAGGAGGCAGACGCCATAGAGGCCGCTGTTGACAGGGTACTCGATGCCGGATACCGCACAGCTGACATAACCGGAGACAGCTCCGCTGCTCCCCTCACCTGCTCGGAAATGACAGAAAAGATAATTGAAGCACTTTGATATAAAGGAGAACTGATATGACAGTACGTGAATTACAGGACAAGATCCTGAAGCTGAAAAAAGAGACCAACACCGCTATCCTCGCACACAGCTATCAGGCACGCGAGATAGTTGAGATAGCAGACTTCACAGGCGACAGCTACAAGCTGAGCGTTGACGCTACCAAGACAGATGCCGACAATATCATATTCTGCGGTGTACACTTCATGGCTGAAACAGCAAAGATGCTCTCACCGCAGAAGAGGGTGTTCCTTGCAAACCGTGAGGCGGGATGTCCCATGGCAGAGCAGATGGACAGGGAAATGATATCACAGCTCCGGGAAATGGAGCCCGACAGAACAGTCGTTGCCTATATCAACACCACCGCTTCTCTCAAGACAGTTTGCGATGTATGTGTCACCTCTTCAAGCGCCCTTCGTATCGTAAAGGCTCTCGATGCTGAAAAGCTCCTCTTCATCCCCGACTGCAACCTCGGAAGCTGGGTAAAGGCTCAGTGCCCGGAGAAGGACATAAAGCTCCTGAACGGCGGCTGCCCCACTCATGCCGCTATCACTGCAAAGGAGGCAAAGGCTGCAAAGGAGGCTCATCCCGGTGCTCTCTTCCTTGTACACCCTGAGTGCGTCCCCGCTGTAGTCGAGCTTGCTGACTACGTAGGCTCCACAAGCGGCATCATGGACTTTGCAAAGAAGTCCGATGCAAAGGAATTCATCATCGGCACGGAGACCTCTATTTCCGAGCATCTGCAGTATGACTGCCCGGACAAGAAATTCTGGCCTGTCACCAAGAATATCGTATGCCGCAACATGAAGCTCACCACCCTGCCGGACGTATACAATACACTTGCCGGCATGGATAACGGCGATGCCTTCGAGATACTTATGGACGACGAGCTTATTGCATCAGCAAGGCGCTGCATCGATGAGATGATACGCCTCGGAGGCTGATATATGACAGATATAATCAATAAGCTCCATACCACAGGCGACCTCCCGGACAGCGAGCTTGAAACGCTTATAGAAACGGAAGACCCGGCAGCGGCAGAGCTGCTCAGGAAGCTTGCCGACAGGGTAAGACGCGAGAGCTACGGCGACAAGGTCTTTCTGAGAGGTCTTATCGAGATATCGAGCTATTGCAAAAACGACTGCCTGTACTGCGGCATACGCCGGAGCAATAAGAACGCAGAGCGATACAGACTGCTGCCGGAGGACATACTCTCCTGCGCAGATGAAGGCTACCGCCTCGGCTTCCGCACCTTTGTCATGCAGGGCGGCGAGGACTCCTTCTTCACGGACGAACTGCTCTGCGGGCTTATACGCGAGATAAAGCAGCGACACCCTGACTGTGCCGTTACCCTCTCCCTCGGAGAACGCAGCGAGGAGAGCTACAGACTGCTGCGTGAGGCTGGCGCTGACAGATACCTCCTCAGGCACGAGGCAGCCGATGAGGAACTCTACCGTAAGCTCCATCCGTCGGAGATGAGCCTTTCAAAGCGCAAGGACTGCCTCTTCACGCTGAAACGCCTCGGATATCAGGTAGGCGCAGGCTTTATGGTCGGCGCCCCCTTCCAGACCACAAAACACATTATCGCTGACCTGCGCTTCTTACAGGAATTGCAGCCGCAGATGATAGGCATAGGTCCCTTCGTGCCCCACCATAATACTCCCTTTGCAGAGGAAAAGGGCGGCACCCTTGCACTTACGCTGAGACTTCTGGGGATACTGCGTCTTATGTTCCCGAAGGTGCTTCTGCCGGCCACTACAGCTCTTGGCACTATCTCCCCCACAGGACGTGAGCAGGGACTGAAAACAGGCTGCAATGTAGTCATGCCCAATCTCTCCCCCGTAAGCGTAAGGAAGAAGTATGACCTCTACGACAACAAGATATGCACCGGCGAGGAGGCTGCCGAATGCAGGGGATGCCTGCAAAGGCGCATCGAAGGTTCCGGATATACCATAGCACAGGAGCGCGGAGATGCCGCAGGCTTCAGCTGTGCGGAATGACGATATAAAGGAGAACTATTATGAGAGTCAGATTCCATCTGCCCGACTTCTCGGGCAATTTCAAAACCAACCTGATGTTCGCCGAGATGCTGAGAGCCCGTCCGGACTTCTTCCGTGAGGGCGTTGAGATAGCCTCCTTCTACGGAGTGTTCCCGCCGGCTATATGGAACGGCGGAAGGACTCAGGGCGGAGTTGTTGACAAGCAGTTCATCAAGAGCGTAATCAAGGCCTTCAACGACAGAGGCATACCGCTGCGCTTCACCTTCACAAATCCTGCCCTTGAGAAGAAGCATCTGAACGATGATTTCTGCAACATGATAATGAACCTTGCAAACAACGGTCTCAATGAGGCGATAGTCCTCTCTCCCCTGCTTGAGAACTATATACGCAGGACCTATCCGAAGTACAAGCTCACAAGCTCTACCTGCAAGCGCATCACCGACCCCGAGGCGCTGAAGGAGGAGCTTGCAAAGGATTACTCCATAGTCGTTATAGACTACGACTTCAACAACAACTTCGAGGTGCTCGAATCTCTCCCGAGAAAGAAGGACTGCGAGCTGCTGGTAAATGCCTGCTGTGAGCCTAACTGCCCGAGACGTGCCGCACACTACCGTTCCATCGGTGAGCAGCAGATAGCCTACAACGAGCATCTGAAGAAGCATCCGAACCTGCCCTTCGATGTTGAGAAGTACGACCCCGACCATTTCCGTGACTGTCCCTTCTCAAAGCGCGGCATCTTCGAGATAAAGAACCTCCGCACCCATATCTCGCCGGATGATATCTGGGAGAAGTACGTGCCTATGGGCTTTGAGCAGTTCAAGATAGAGGGACGCACCGCCAGCCCCCTCAATGTCATAGAGACATATATGTACTATATGGCAAAGCCTGAACTCAGAGATCAGGCACGCTTCACCTTCCTCAAGCTCATGGAAGACTCAGGAGCGCTGCGGTTCATATAACGTTACCAAAAGCCATAGCGGCCATACGATCCGCTGTGGCTTTTCTCTTCGCAATAATCGGTCAGAAACACATAAAATGACCGACAATGACTTGACTTTTCTGTTGTAATAGTTTAAAATGAAAAGTAGTATACCCGAGGGACGCAGCTGGAAAAGCTGCGAATAACATGAGAGGAGGAGTGTACTATGTTTAAGAAAATCGTTTCGGGAGCGCTTTCAGCCGCTGTGCTGGCTGCTTCCGTGGGAGCCGTACCGGCTGCTCCCGCAAACGCCGCCGGCAAATTCAACTACGCCGAGGCTTTACAGATGTCTCTGTACTTCTACGAGTGCCAGCAGGCAGGCCCCCTGCCTTCATGGAACCGTGTAGAGTGGAGAGGCGATTCCACCATGATCGATGAGATCAAGGGCGGATGGTACGACGCCGGTGACCACGTAAAGTTCAACCTTCCTATGTCCTACTCTGCTGCTATGCTGGCATGGGGCCTCTATCAGTACCCCGACGGCGTGGCACAGTCAGGCGAGCTGCAGAACTACGTCAACAACCTTGAGTTCGTACTCGATTACCTTGCTGCCTGCGACCTTGGCACTGAGGCTGTATTCCAGGTCGGCAACGGTACTATGGACCACACCTGGTGGGGCCCTGTTGAAGTATACGAGTACGGTATGGGCGATGCAGGCACTTCATACGCTGCTACCCGTGAGACCTTAAAGGCTTCAAAGGGCTGCTCCTGCGTATTCGGCGGAATGGCTGCTGCTCTGGCTGCCGGAAGCCTTGCACTCGACGGCAGGATCGACAGTTCAAAGACAAAGGACTATGTAAAGCACGCCGAGAACCTGTTCAAGCTTGCAGACGAATCTAAGAGCGATGCTGTCTACAACGACTCCAACGCTTCCGGTTTCTACCGTTCAAGCCATTTCTACGATGAGCTGTTCTGGTCTGCAAACTGGCTCTACAAGGCCACAGGCGACAGCAGCTACCTGGACAAGGCAAAGTCCTATATCCCGAACCTTGACAAGGAGCTGGGTTCAGATGAGCTGAAGTATACCTGGTGCCAGTGCTGGGACGATACCATGCAGGGCGGTATGCTGCTCTACGCTCAGAACTCCGGCGACGCTACATACATCGCACGCGCTGAGAAGCACGTAAACTACCTCATCAACACCATCAAGAAGATGGACGGCAAGGTTGCATACGTTGACAGCTGGGGCTGCCTCAGATATGCTGAGACTGCCGGCTTCATGGTAGCTGTTGCTTCCGATACCATCCTCAAGGACAAGGTGCCTGCAGGTGCCGAGGAGTTCTACGAGAACCAGATAAACTACGCTCTCGGTGACAACTCCAAGAGCCAGAGCTACGTTGTAGGCTTCGGCGAGAAGTCTGCTCATAACGCACACCACAGAGGCGCTCATGGTTCATGGAAGAACGATATCTATACTCCCGCTCAGAACCGTCACACTCTCTACGGTGCTCTCGTAGGAGGCCCCGCTGAGGACGGCTCTTATGTGGACGACAGAAACAACTACATCAACAACGAGGTAGCAACCGACTACAATGCCGGCTTCACAGCTCTCCTCTGCAAGATGATCGACAAGTACGGCGGCCAGTCCGATCCGTCATTCCCGCCCAAGGAGCAGCACGACGGCCCTGAGTTCTACGTTGAAGTACAGGCCAAGACAGGCGATTCCTCAGGCCAGACAGTAAGCTGCAAGCTCACCAACCACTCCGCATGGCCGGCAAGATGCCAGGACAATCTCTCCTTCCGCTACTATATGGACCTCAGCGAGGTAAAGGCAGCAGGCAAGAACCCTGAGGACGTTGTTATCCGCTGCGACAGAAACCAGTCCGAGATGTACGCGGCAAGCGGCGTTAAGGCTGCAACTATCTCCGGTATCAAGCACTACGACGGCGATATCTACTATGTAGAAGTAACATTCCCGGACGGAAGAGCCTGCCTCCCCGTATCCGAGGGTATGCAGCAGTGTGAGATACTCCTTGCACTCGTTATGCCTGATTACGGCAGCGGCTGGGATTCATCAAACGATCCTTCCTTCAAGACTCTTGCTACCGCAAAGGGTGAGACTGACAAGGACGGCGTAGTTCACGGCATCAAGAGCCCCTACGTTCCTGTATATATCGACGGCGTTCTCTACTACGGCGAAGAGCCCGACGGCACATCAGCTGCAGGCGATCTCTCCGTAAAGGAAATCCCGAGGAACCCAAGCAACCCGCCTTCACAGCCTGTTACAAAGCCCGCAACTCAGCCTGTTACAGAGCCTGTAGTCGTTGCTACAACAACTACATCCGCTCCCGCAGACGAGCCCGCTGTAACAACAACCGAGGGCATCAATGCTGAACCTCCCACGACCGAGCCTGTCAGTTCAGCTCCTGGCGGCACTGGCGATCCTGTCACTGCTTTTTACGGGGACGCTAATTGTGACCAGAAGATAACTGTAGCTGACGCAGTAGCAGTGCTCCAGTACGTTGCAAACCAGACCAAGTATTCTCTTACACCTGAGGGTCTTGTAAATGCCGATGTTGACGGCAGCGAAGGTATCACAGGTACCGATGCCATCACCATCCAGCAGGTAGATGCAGGCCTTGTAAAGCAGGAAGCACTTCCTCTGAAGAAATAACGATCAAGGGCGGACTTCACAGTCCGCCCTCTTTCTTTCCCCATTCACGTATCACCATGAGCGACATAAGCAGCAGCATGACAGAGGGTACTGCTGAATCGGCACGGTGCACTGCTCCTGTGACCGATACGCTTACCGTCTCCCATTCCATCATGTACGGCATGGTTATCCGGCAGATCACATAGCTCAGTCCCGCCGCTGCGGCACGTATAAACACCACCGGCAGCAGGGATATCTCTCCGCCCGAGACAGCGCCCAGCTGGAAGAATACGCACACTCCCCCGAAGGAGACCAGTGCGCTGAGTGCCGGAAGAAGAGTATGATCCCCGCGGGGAAGAGCACCCGCCGAAGTAACATCAAGGAAGGCAGCCGTCAGGGCTGCCGTTTCTCTGTGCGGACGTCCGCTGACAGATGTGAGCATATCCGATACTGCGCCCGTTGCTCCGAAGGAACCAAGCATCGCCGTTATCACAGAGAATACAAGCACCGTACAGCATAGCTGCGCCGTTGAACGGCCGGCGCTGCTCACAGCCTCCGTCAGGAGCTGCCCGTCAAGGCGGATATGTACATTCTCCTCTCTCCTCTCACTGCCGCTGCGGCGCAGCAGAGGAGCCAGCAGCAGGGCGAGAAGCAGATTCCCGCATGATACCGATATCATAATAAGCCTGCCGGCAGCCGGTGAACCGTACAGCTGTTCCGATATGCAGCCATATACGAATGCCGGCCCCGCCCCGAAGCACAGCCCCGCAAGGAGAGAAGCACGCCTGCGGGTGAGCCTTCCGGCGGCGCACTCTGCCGATATCAGCTTCATTCCCACCGGATATCCGGCGAACATACCGAACGTGAATACAGACATGATCCAGCTCTCCGCCCCGAAGAGCAGTCTGCCCGGAAGCTTCATCCATCCCGGCAGGCGTGAAGCCGCCCGCAGGAGGCCGCTCTCCGTGAGCAGATACGAGACCGCCATCATGGCGAAGAGCGAGGGTATCACGGTATCAAGGCACCTGCCGAGAGCCGCAGATACTGCCTCCCTTGTATTTCCGGGCTCCGCAAGGCTGTACAGCGCCGATACGCATATCAGCACCGCGCCGGCCGTATTTCTTGTCTTTTCTTTCATATCTTCCACCCCCTTCATCATATTATTACGGGAGGAGTGATATGATGCTTGATAATTTCGTCAGCCGCGCAAGGCAGGTGCTGTATCTTGATTCAGGTCTGCATCTTGAGGGCAACCGGGAGCTTTTCATCGAGAACTGCTCACGGATAGAGGAATACAACGAGGTCTTCATGCGGCTGATAGCCGGAGGGCTCTGCATACAGATATGGGGGACCGACCTGCGTGCCTATGACTATGCTACCGGCGGGCTCATAGTGCGCGGCCGTATATCTCAGATAGAACTGACTGAGGGAGGGATAAGGCATGAGGGAGCTGCTGAAAAGCTGCGTGATGATAGAGGCTGAGGGCAGGCAGCTTTACCGCTTCATAAACGCCGCACACAGCCGGGGGCTGCGCTGCACAGGACAGTATATCAGCAGCGGAAGGCTCTGCGGGGAGATATCCCGCCGCGACCTCGAAGGTTTCCGGACCCTTGCGGAGGAATTCGGCATCGTTCTCAGGTACAGCGAGCGCCCTACCCTATCCGCATGGCTGCGGCGCAGACGTAAGCGCATCGGTCTCCTCGCCGGTGCACTCATGGCTGCAGCCGCTGTATACTGCTGCTTCTCTGTGATCACAGTGATAGAGATAGAGGGCAACAGGAGCATCAGCGACGGCACCATACTTGCCGCCCTCGATGAAGTCGGTGTAAGACGGGGAGCATCCATCCGAGGGATCGACTTCGTCCACTGTGAGAACCTCCTTCAGCTCAATGTGGACGGTATCTCATGGGTGGGCATCCACCGCACCGGCAGCCGCATAGTGGTGGAGGTGACGGAAAGAGTGGAAAAGCCGGAAATGGTGCGCGGCCGCATACCCTGCAACGTAGTCGCCGCACACAGCGCAGAGCTGACCTCGGTATCCGTGCTGAGCGGACAGCAGCTCTGCCGCGCCGGAGACTATGTGCCGGAGGGCAGTCTTCTCATTTCCGGCGTAGTCACGGACGAGGAAGGGCATACCTCCCTGTATCACGCAATGGGCAGCATCACCGGCACCTACAGGGAGGAGGTCACCTTCACCGCACCTGAGGACAGCGAGGAATGGCTCCCGACCGGCCGCAGCAGCGTGAGAAGGAGCCTGCAGCTGTTCGGGCTGGAGATACCGCTGTCTGCTGCACATGAGGATTTCAGCAGCTTTACTTCGGAGACAGGTGAAGATATGCTCACCCTCTCCGGAAGGGCGCTCCCTGTCGGCATCATCACAGAGCGCAGAAGGGAGACAGCCCTGACCGCACGGAGATATACGCCGGAGGAGCAGCAGGACATACTAATGCAGAAGATATTCATTTATGAAAAGAATTTTCTCTCCGGCGATACGGAGATAATTCGCCGCGAGATACCGGAGGCAGAGGGCGATACCGTGACAGTGAGGTATACCCTCAGCGGGGAGATAGGACAGCCGCGGGAGATACTGGCGAAGTGAACGGCAGCCGTGTACCTCCTGTGACAACACAGGCTGATGACTTTCCCGCCTATTGATTAATCGCTTTTTTCGTGGTATAATATCTGTACAGAGATCTCAGAAAGGAGAATTATCATGACCGCAAAGGATGAATTCATACAGATCTATACCGAGAACATCAAGCGCAAGGGCGCTGACAAGCTGCTTGAGTATCTCAAGAAGAGCGATTTCTTCACCGCTCCCAGCTCTACCCGCTATCACGGTGCACATGAGGGAGGCCTGGTCGAGCACAGCGTGAATGTATACCACTGCCTGAAGGACTACCTCTCACGCCCGCGTACAAAGGAGCTCTATGGCATGGATTTCTCCGAGGAGACCATAGCTATAGTAGCACTTCTCCACGATGTATGCAAGGTGAATTTCTATACCACAGAGATGAGAAACAAGAAGAACGATGCCACAGGTCAGTGGGAGAAGGTACCGTACTACACAATCAACGATACCCTTCCCTATGGCCACGGTGAAAAATCGGTATACATAATCTCCGGTTTTTTCTACGGCGATGACAGGCTCACCCGTGACGAGGCCTTTGCGATACGCTATCACATGGGCTTCTCCGGCACAGAGGACAAGAACAACATCGGCAAGGCTCTGGAGATGTATCCCCTTGCACTCGCACTCAACGTAGCTGATATGGAAGCGGCATACTTCCTTGAAGGCAGCGATAAATGACAATAAAGGAGTATGTATAATATGAACTGGTACGATGACGCCATTATATACCACATCTATCCCCTCGGCTTCTGCGGCGCACCGAAATTCAATGACGGCGGGGAGGTCGTTTACCGCCTTGACAAGGTCATCGACTGGATCCCCCACCTCAGAGAAATGAATGTGGATGCCGTATACTTCGGACCTGTATTTGAATCCGTGGAGCACGGCTATGATACCACAGACTACAAGACCATCGACCGCAGGCTCGGCGACAACAACTCCTTCAGGAATATCTGCGACAAGCTCCATGAGGCAGGCATACGTGTCATACTCGACGGAGTCTTCAATCACGTGGGCAGGAAGTTCCCGCAGTTCGTGGATATACAGGAAAAGGGACAGGCCAGCGGCTACTGCGACTGGTTCCAGAACCTGAACTTCGGCGGTCCTTCCCCCTGCGGTGATCCATTCTGGTATGAGGGCTGGAACGGGCACTACAACCTGGTCAAGCTCAACCTCCGCAATGTAGGTGTATGTGACCACCTTATAGATGCTGTGAACTACTGGATAGAGGAATTCAAAATCGACGGCATACGCTTCGATGCCGCCGACTGCATCGACTTTGATTTCTTCCGCAGGATACGCAGCTTCTGCAAGGGCAAGAAGCCCGATTTCTGGCTCATGGGAGAGATAATCCACGGTGACTACAACCGCTGGGCAAATCCGGAGATGCTCGACAGCGTCACCAACTACGAATGCTATAAGGGGCTCTACTCCTCACACAACGACAAGAACTACTTCGAGATAGACTATTCCATAAACCGCCAGTCCGGAATGAACGGCGGCATCTACAGGAATATCGACCTTTACAACTTCGTTGACAACCATGACGTCAACCGTCTTGCCAGCACCGTGAACAATCCCGCTTACCTCCCGCTCATATACACCCTGATGTATGCTATGCCGGGTATACCATCCATATACTACGGCAGTGAGTACGGTATACAGGGGCGCAAGGAGAACGGCTCGGATGACGGTCTCCGCCCCTGTCTCCACCTTACGGATATGGAGCAGGAGAACACAGGCCTTTACCGCCATATCGTAAAGCTCGGACAGGCTTACAGAGCCTATCCCGCCCTCCGCAACGGCATCTATGAAAGAGAACAGATCACTAATCAGCAGCTTCTGTTCAGAAAGGTGCTCGACGGCCAGACTGTACACGTTGCCCTGAATCTCGGCGACTACAGCTACACCTTCAATTTCGGCTGCGGCGCTGAGAAGCTGACCGACGTACTCACAGGAAACAGCTATAACGCCGGCGGCGGAAATGTCAGCCTTGAAGTACCGCCCTTCACCTCCATGATACTCGTCAGCGAAGTCGCTGAATCCGTGACAGAGGAAGAACCCGTGCCCGCAGAGGAAAAAGCAGAACCGGTTGAGACTCCACTCGTTGAGGGCGCACGCTACCGTCATTTCAAGGGCGGCGAGTATGAGCTCATAACTATCGCCCGCCACAGCGAGACAGAGGAAGAGCTTGTCATCTACCGCTCCGTAAAGGACGGCAAGACCTGGGCACGCCCGAAGGATATGTTCACCGGAATGGCCGGAGATGTAAGACGATTCACAAAGCTGGACTGAAAAGAAAAAGCGGACACCCTTAACGTGTCCGCTTCAGCTTGTCAAAATCACCAGCAAAACCAAACGGTTGGGATTCTAAAGGGGCTGCCCGCCTTTATTCACTAACCGAACGTATAAAAGCACGTTACTTTATCAGGGGACGCCTTCACTTGCAAGGCGTCCCCTCTTCCAAAACAGTCCCCCGGACTGTTTTGGAATTCACCCCTTGCGAAGCGCCCTGCGAATATATGCGGGACTCTGTCCCGCCCCTGCCAGAGGCTCCGCCTCTGGACTCCGCTAAAGGGACGCAGTCCCTTTAGAATCCCATTTTTTAAACCAGCCCCGCCGCAAAAATAAAACGGACACCGCTTAGTGTCCGCTTTTGTATCATTCAAGCCCAAGTTCTTCATAATCCTCCGGTATGAAACGGTGATAGGTCACATGACATCCGCCGCCCATGCAGGGCTCCTCTGTCAGGCAGTAGACATAACCGTCCGGCACTCCGTTCGTGAACCATACCGCATAATCAGCCTCTTCGCCGTTCAGCTCACGCACCTCCACCTTATCGGAATACTTCCGGAAGAGGTCTGTCACATCGCCTGCACTTATACCGTGAGAGCGCACCTTCTCTATCAGCTCCGCTATGAAGCCGCCATCTGCCGGAGCGCTGCCGTGTACATAGGCCGTACCATCCGCAGGGACGGTTATGCAGTACCCGCCGCTCACAGGCCGTATACCGAGCTCCCCGAGACGCGGGCGCACTGTTTCGCAGAACTCCTCCCAGAGCTCATCGCTCCAGTCCTCTCCGGCAAGATGCCTAAGCGAGGAATGGGTATAATTCAGGCTCATCGGCCGGCCGTCATAGCCGAGCTTGAGCTGCGCTTCATATATATTATCTGTAAGGTTTCTTTCAAGTCTTGTAGGATCCATATTCTATCACTCCCTGTCATGTATTATACCACAGAGCATATGATATGGCAAGGAGTTAGCCATAGTTAACCACAAAATGCACGGAAACAGTCCTGCCAGTTGTTTATATAGTGAAAGGGGGCAGAGTCATGGACAGTAACGAAAATACAGCGCTTTACGCTTTCCGCAGATTCGGAAACGACGTACTCCGCGCAGCCTATGCCGGATGCGGCAGCTACGCAGAGGCCGAGGACATAACACAGGAGGTCTTTCTGACTTTGCACTCACACCCACAGACCTTCCGGGATGATGACCATCTCCGGGCCTGGCTGCTGAGGTGTGCTATGAACAGGTGCCTTAACTACAGGAAGAGCTTCCGCATAAGCAGGACAGGTTCACTGGAGGAGCTCCCGGAAATGCCGGGCAGCCCCGTATTCAGCGATGCCGAAAACGAACTGAGAGAATCCCTCGCCAGGCTGCCAGAAAAATACGCGGTCGTCCTGTACCTTTACTACTATGAGGGCTATAACACCCGTGAGATAGGAGATATGCTCGGCAAGAGCGAGAACACAGTATCATCGCTGCTGAGACGAGGCAGAGAGAAGCTCCGCATAGAGCTTGAAGAAGAGGGGGTAGTGATATGAATATCAAGGATTACAGGGATACTCTCGACAAGATAAGCTGCACAGAGAGCTTTAAGAAGAACCTTGAGAAACAGCTCTCCGCACCGCCGCAGAAAGACGATACCACGGAAGATGATGCCTTTGTGCGCTTCACAGGCAGGGGCTTCGGCAGATATGCTGCCATAGCCGCCTCACTGGTCCTCATTGCAGCCACCGGCGCACTGTTCTACAGGATAAAGAATATGCCGCCGGATGACGTCTATCCCGGCACGGAATTCGCCGAACCGACAAACGAAACAACAGAGAAGCCGACTAAGGGCGCAACCTACGCCCCGGAAAACCTGATCCCCGGAAACAGCATGACTGACAGCCTTGATGCGAGCTGGACAGAGGCTGTTTATATTCCCGCCGCTCCTGCAAACGAGGACAAGGCAGTCACATTCAACATGACGGATGTGCAGGCTCTTCTCGATGCAGTAGCGGAATGCAGCTTCGTATGGTCTGACGAGAACAGATTCACTGACCCGAGGCGTGAAGAATTCATGGTAGGCAGTCTGGAGATATATACTGAAGGCTATATACAGGAGGTCTACTCAAGCGACTCACGTCTGAAGCGTGTTGCGGAGGGAGACTGGGATAAGGTAGTAAGCATACTCCGGGAGCAGCTTCACGCTGACAAGAGCGTAGAGGAAGATGTACTGGCACTTGAAACCGCACAGAACATTGAAGCAAATGACGAAACCAGAGAGGCATTAGCGGATGCCGCAAGGTCAAATCCGAACAAGGGAACGGTTTCCGGTACTGAACTGACAAGGGTGCTTAACGGAAAGAGCTGTCTGGCGCTCTACCTCCCTATCGGAGCTACACAGGATGACAATGTCATCCAATTCAATATGAACAAACAGCAGGAACTGAAGGAAGCTATAAACGAATGCAGCTTTGTATGGAACGATACTGATCAGTTTAATGAATTAGGCAGTGAAGCATATTGTTTATCCAGCCTTTATATATACCCCGAAGGCTATATACAGGACAGGAGTTCCCCCGGCTCAAAGCCTTTGAAGGTCACATTCGGCGACTGGGACAAGGTAACGGAAATACTCCATCATCAGCTGAGCAATGATACCATCGCCATGGCTGAGTATGCCCTTATAAAGCCGGAAAAGGAATTCACCTCCATGTCTGCCGATATAACCGCCGATCTGAAATCTGGCTCCTTTGAGCTTTACAACATCTCCGGCAGCGGAAAGATGTACTTCATCGACAACACCATGTCTGACAGTCAGTATGACAAGGAATACATCTATATAGACGATCCCGCTGTGGGCTATACCGGCGAGCTGACTACCGTTGACATTTCGGGCGGAGACATCGAATACTACTATACCGAGCACACCCAAAAAAACCGCATAGACAAGTTTGCGGGCAACTGGGCTGTTCATCAGGACGAGAACGGCTTCACCGCCTTCACCAACGGCACCCGCTTCTTCAACACCCCGACACTCGAATACAGGAACATACGCCGCATGATCTGTCAGCACCTTGATGACCTCAGAAACGAAAACATCGATAATCTCAAAACAAGTATCGAAAAGATCAGAGGTGTCACTTCATTCCGCGCATCATACACTACCCTCACCGGAGTAAACTGCAGCATTGATCTGATCATTGATGCCTGGGGTACTCCGATCCGCTGGGAGGAATATGGCAGCATCAACAGACTGCTGCTCTATGAGCTCAGGAACATAGGATACAATGAAGAGATCACGATACCCGAGCCTGTTCTGAACAGATATGAATGATACTACAAAGCCCGCAGGCTTGATCTGCGGGCTTTTCTGCTCCTCTTTCACAGTTCTGTCACTCCCACATCACCACTGCATCACCAAATTGTGATAGTATCAACAATATATCGGCTCATGCCGAAAACCGAAAGGAGATCTTACCATGACGATCCTGTATATCATCCTGCTCATACTGCTGGTATTCCTTCTGTTGATGTCACGCGGTATAGAGAAAAAAGAAAAGTTCCGGAAGCGCTTCGGAGACCGCACCGGTACCGCAGCCTTCCTTGTCCGCTCCTGCCTTGTGGTGCTGCTGGTGGAGATAGGCGTTTTCAATCTTAATGCCATTCATCTGCTGGGCGGTGATTACCCTAAAAAAGTACTTGATACACAGTCTGCCTACACTGAGAACATCAGCTTCAACAGTATGGGTACAGCTTCAAATACAGGAGAAGGCAATTGTGTTATTGAGTTCAAGGGACTGAACACGCCTGTCGGCACTCTGACTCTCCCATTTTCTTCAAGCAATAAAAGTTCACTCCACGTCAGCATCGACATAAAGGATGCAACTCAATCCGGCTCCTACCGCTATGGTGTAGCTTCCGCCGACATCATCTCGGGCGATGAGCGCTCCATGACCATCCCGTGCAACTTCTCCGGTCCGGTATCCGATATGAGGATATCCTGCCACGCAGATGCCGGAGAGATCATCTGGATCGGTCAGATAATGATAAACAATCCCATAAAGTATTACTTCTCCCTGACCCGCTTCCTCATCATGTTCCTCGGCAGCTTCTTCATATATGCGCTGAGCTCCGACAGACTTCTCAGGAGAAAGTACGAACTGAGAAAGAGGGCAGTAAAGGCCATCGCCTGGAGCCTTACCGGCTGCCTTATCCTGCTCTCGCTCTTCCTGACGAATATGTCACGCTACAAGGACCCGAATCACAGCATCGCCAGGGATATGAAGTCCACCTACGGCAACCAGATATCCCAGGAGATAGTCGATGCCTTTGAGGCCGGACGTGTTGACCTCGATATCCCGATAAACAACAAGCTCACTGCACTGGAGAACCCCTACGACTGGAGTCAGCGCACCGATGAGGTAGGCGCCTATCCCTGGGACCACCTCCTCTTTGAGGGCAAGTACTACTCCTACTACGGCATAGGCCCCGTGCTCACCCTCTTCCTTCCCTATCATATGATAACCGGCTACTACTTCCCCTCAAGCTGGGCAGTATGGCTCTACGGCATATTCGGTATAGTATTCCTCACACTGATGTACCTCTCCTTTGCGGACAAGTTCTTCGCAAAGATAAATGCCTCCATGGTCATCATCGGACTGGCTGTGATACAGATGTCTACCGGAATCTTCTTCAACTACTTCTACGCCAACTTCTATGAGATAGCACAGGCTTCCGGCTTCTTCTGGACAGTCGCAGGCTCTTACTTCATGATAAGCTCCAATGTGATAGGCGACGGAAAGATAAGCAGGGTCCGCCTCGCACTTTCATCATGCTGCCTCAGTATGGCAGTCCTCTGCCGTCCTACTCTTGCGGTATACTGCGTGGCTGCGCTCCTCTTCATCTATGCCGGCTACAAGAAGCTCAGAGGTGAGAAGGGCACAGTCTCAAAGGAAACCGCCAAAGAAAAGAAGAAGGAGGAAAAGAAGGAAAAGAGCACCGGATATCTTTCCTACTTCCTCTGTTCACTCCTCCCCTTCGCTCTCATCGGTTCCATTCAGGTATGGTACAACTGGGTACGTTTCGGCAATCCCCTTGATTTCGGCATACAGTACTCACTCACCATAAACGACTTCATCAACTCACAGTACCACACTCACTTCGCCCTGCTCGGCATATACAGCTACCTCCTCTGCTACCCCGAATTCAGCGAGCACTTCCCCTTCATGCTTGCAGGCAGCGCAAAGACCTTCAACGCAAACGGCTACTACTTCATAGCAACCGGCGCTGCACTCGGTCTTCTCTGGAGAGCCCTCCCGCTGACAGCCTATGCACAGACCTGCCGTGCATACAGGGTATCGGACAGCAGGAACAAGAAGCTCTATTCCATACTTCTCGCCGCAGTATGCATCGTATGTCCCTTCATCATCATATTCTCCATATGGGAGAGCGGCTACGGCACCCGCTACTGCTGCGACTTCGCATGGCAGATGATACTCGGCTCACTGGTCATCATGTTCGTCCTCTGGGCCCGCTGCAAGGAGAATACTCAGCGCCATATCAATACCCTGATGATAATCGCAGGCATCGTATCACTTGCAATGAACTTCGTACAGCTCTACACCTACTCCTCACCGGAGACAAACTTCCCCGTTGAATGGCAGTCAAAGATAATGACCTTCGGAAGACTCTTTGAGTTCTGGAGATAAAACCATCACAGCTTCGATACAGTGAATTCTGTATTGAAGCTGTTTTCTTATGCGCCCGCTTTTTCACGCCCTGACCTCCGGCGGAATACAATATAACAGGACGGATGACCGTCCGAAGGAGGTATCATCATGGCAGTATTCTATAATCAGGCGACCATATCCTATAACGGAAACGTCACCGGTTCAAATATCATCACAGGCGAGATAATCGAAGTGCTCTCGCTCAGAAACACAGCCGTCACCGAAAGCTACACCGGCGGCAGCACCATCGTTTTCACCATCAGCATCGTGAACACAGGCAAGGATGACTACACCGGCCTCACCGTCACCGACGACCTCGGAAGCTACAGCTTCACACCGGGTCCCGAAACCTCAGACAACGCTCCGGTGACTCTCACCCCTCTTGTATATGACGAGGGCTCCGCAGACCTTTACGTCAACGGCATACAGCAGCCCGTGCAGGTCTCCTATACCGGCTCTGCGCTGATATTCTCCGGTCTCACCGTACCGGAAGAGGGCAGCGCAGTCATTATCTACACCGCCCGCCCCAACACCTATGCTCCTCTCGGCAGCGAGGCAGTTATAGTCACTACCGCATCTCTCAACGGGCCAAGGCTGCCCGAGCCTCTCTCCGACTCCGCAGAGGTGCGCTATGACGGCACTCCCGACCTTGCAATAAGCAAGTCTCTTACTCCCTCCGCCGTCTCCGGCAGCGGCGAGGTGACCTACACCTTCATCATACAGAACTACGGCAGCGATCCGGTCACCGCACCCGATACGGCCGAATTCCGTGACGTATTCGACCCGGTGCTCAGCATCAGCGAGGTAAGCTTCAACGGCACTCCCATACAGGAGGGCACAGGCTACAGCTACTGCATGGCTGAGGGCATCTTCACCTCCGCCCCCGGCCAGATAACCGTACCTTCCGCGGAATACTCACAGGACCCTGATACCGGCGTATGGAGCGTGCGCCCCGGCACAAGCACGCTTGTGATCAGCGGTACGCTTATCACCTGAGAAAACAGCCCCTGCTCCGGCAGGGGCTGAACTAATGAAGATGTGCGCCTGCAAGAGACGACATACCTGCCAGTTTGACTTCTCCCCTCCTTTGCTGTATAATAACATAAACGAAAGGAGGCTGTCATGGAATACAGTATAAGACCGCTGCGGGAGGATGAGTACCCGCTGCTTGACGATTTTCTCTACGAGGCCATATTCATACCGGAGGGTACGCAGCCTCCGCCAAAGGACATCATAAACGCTCCCGAGCTGCGGCTGTATACCGAAGATTTCGGCAGCCGGAAAGATGACTGCTGCCTTGCTGCCGAGGCAGACGGAAGGATAGTCGGTGCTGTATGGGTGCGCATAATGAACGATTACGGTCATATCGACGACGAGACCCCCTCCTTGGCTATCTCTCTGTACAAGGAATACAGAGGCTGCGGCATCGGCACAGCCATGATGAGGGAGATGCTCGGTCTGCTAAGGCGTAAGGGCTATAAACAGGCCTCTCTGTCCGTGCAGAAGGCGAACTTCGCCGTAAAGCTGTACAGGAGCACCGGCTTTGAGGTCGTTGACGAGAACGACGAGGAATACATAATGGTATGCCGCCTGTAAAGCGGCCGCTTGCCAAGCAAAAGAGCCCCGGATATCTCCGGGGCCTCCAGCTTGTCAAAAAACCTATATCTATTCAGGGGACGCCCTCTCTTGCAGGGCGTCCCCTCTTCAAAAACAGTCCCCCGGACTGTTTTTGAATTCACCCCTTGCGGTGACTCCCTACAGTGTAGGGAGATGTCCGGAGGACAGAGGGTCGTCGCTCCTGTTAGGAGCGCTTTGGGGCTATATGCGGGGCTTTGCCCCACACCCCACAAGGGCTTTCAGCCCTTGACCTGACCAAAGGGGCGCGCCCCTTTGGAATCCCAAACGTTTGGTTTTATCGCTGAAACTACCTTTTTTGACAAGCTGAGAGCCCCGGATATCTCCGGGGCTCCTGTTATCACTTCTTGTTCTTCGGCTTCTTTTCCGCCTTTGTCTCACTGACAGCGGCTGCCGTCTTTACTTCCTTTCCCTCCTTGCGGCTGAGCTCAACGCAGCCTGCGCCGGCTGCTGCCCAGAATACGGGAGAGAATGCGGTATTGCTGCATCCGATGAGGAAGAGGAGCGTTCCGCATAGCGTGAGAGCAAAGAGTATGGGGCCTGTTACCGAGTTCTTCCTCTTCATGTTGCGGAAGCTCAGTATCAGTGCTGAGATGAGAACGAGTCCGAGTGCTATCGCAGAGGGGATTCCCCTTGTGGCTGCGGAATAGAGGTACTCGTTATAGGTCTTGTCAAAGGTACCCTTGTTGTTGATGATGATATTCCTGAGGTCATCCGCTTCGCCGTTGGCACTCTTATTGTAAAGCTGCGGATAGACAAGCTGCTCGGGACCTGTGCCTGTGAGCGGGAAGTTTGAGATGATGTTCATGGTCTTGGAGTTGAGCGTATAGTACACATCATAGGTATCATCCAGGTCAACTGCCGATGTGTCAGGGTCGCCGCTCGCAGAAAGGCGGTAGTAGGAATCTGCCCACCAGAGTATCCTTCCGTCATACAGTCTGTAGCTGCTGATATTTCCGATAAGGCCTGCCTGTACGAGCACTACGCCGAGAGCAGCAGGGACTGCTGCTGCAAGGATGACGGAGAGACGGGATTTTTTTGCACCTGAGGCGAATACCGTTATAGCTGCGGTAAGAACCGCAAATCCGAGACCGCACCAGCCGATGAAGGAATAGGTGAATACCATGGTCAGGGAGATAAGACAGGCCGCTGCCAGTGCAAGCACACGCTTCTTCTTTGACTCAGACAGCACAGCACCCATGAGTGCAGCGGTGAGTGAAAGGCTGAGCAGCATCGCAAGGAAAAGGGGTGACTGTGAAAGACCGGAGGCAGCACGCGCCTCTGTTTCCATAGTAACAAAACTGTAGTTGCTCAGCTTTCCTGTGAACACCTGTATAAGTCCCCACACGGAATTGAGCACGCCTGTTCCGATGATACCGCCGATAAGCGTGAACAGCGCCTTCTCCCTCTTCAGGGAGATACCTGTTATGAAGATACAGCAGTAAAACAGGAAAGCCAGGACGCCCTCGCCTCTGCCGGAAAAGCCGTACAGTGCAACTGTTTTATCATAGGAGTTGATAAGGGATACCACTGCCCAGGCTACTATCACTCCGAAGGAGATAACGGGAAAGAGCACTCTCTTCTCCACATATCCCTTCATCAGGGATATTATAGCCATTATCATACAGTATACGCCGGCTATTACAAGGCCTCCGGAAACGATGGTATAGAGGCCGGTGTCAGTGCATTCCGGGATTATGGTGAACAGCGATGTCATGAAGCAGGCTGCGAGGAGGCCCCACGCCGCCAGCTTTGAGTATTTCTCCTCGGTAAGGTTGAGAATGAAATTGGATTTTTCGGATGAGTTGAATAATTGTTTAGCCATGTTCTTTCCTTTCAAGTTTTATTCCGGCACTATAGTAAGCAGGTAGGAGCCCTCGTCAGCCATGACGTTTATTTTCACGCCCACAGGCTGATCCTCCTTGCCGTCAGGACCATACCAGGCAAATCCGGGAGTTGAGGAGTCTATTACATCGCCGTCATGGAAGAGGTTGTCTGTCATATCGTCTCCCTCTCCGACGAGCCTTATAAAGCGTCTGCCCTTATCGTAATCCGTTGCCGCATCATTTCCGCTGGCATACTTCCACGATCTGTACCTGTAGTTATCGTTGAGCTCCGCACTGACATGATAGATGCGTATACCCTCTCCCGTCCTGCGCCACCACTGCTTCTTCAGGGCGGTATTATTGCCCTTGAGGGTGGTGTACTCGATTATGAAGAACTCGCTCCGGTAGTTCTCGTCATCGAAATCCTTTCCGGGGATGATTATACAGTTGCCCCTGTCGGCCTGCGCATTGAAAAGGGGGATCTCATAATCGGCATCCCTCGGATCCCAGACGTAGACTGACCAGGTATTGTACCAGCCGAGCATAAGCTTTGAGAGGGCGCCGAAATCACAGTTTGCATCGTCCATCAGCTCAAAGCCTGCAGAGCCGTGCATACCCTGATAATCGCCAAGCTCGTTCTTTGTGTAGGTGTAGTAATCCGGCAGACCCATGCAGTGTCCGAGCTCATGACAGTAGCTGCTCACGAAGTCGGAATGATCTGTCGCGGATTTTACCTCTGAGTTGCCTACGATGATATGATCGAGGTACATCTCGTCGTCTATCATATCTTTCTTTCCGCCGTAGACTCCTGCCTTCGGCCACCAGTCATCATCACCGGCAGCATTCGGCACTGATATGAGTATGGAATCGACGGACTTGTCGTTGTCGCCGTCAAAGGAGGAAAAGTCTATCTTGTTCCTGAAGCCCTCGATTATCTCATCTATTAGCGCAACGTGCCATTTGTCACCCTCATAGAACGACTTCTCATGGATTGTCCTGTAGCGGTAGGAGCGTCCTGAAAGATCCATTACGTTCTCAGAGGAGCGCTTCATGAATGCCCTGATGGACTCAAAGGGATAGTTCGAATTCATCATATCCTTCTCGCCGAAGGCTATCTTGTCCAGTTCAGCCTCTGTAGGTTCGTAGGTGTACTTGCAGTCGGGGAAATCTACGTAGAAGATGAGAAGCCTTCCGGAATTCTGCGAAGGCATGGAACCATACAGCTCATATACAGAGGGATAGATGAAGTTTTCCGGAGGCTTTATACCGGGGCTTTCCCTCTGGGTATACTGCCACTTCCATACCATCAGCGGCGAGTTGTCATTTATCTCCTGACGCATAAGCGCAAGGTCATAGGTATCAATGGCGCCGTCCTGATTGATGTCGGCGGTAATAAGATATTCGCCGGGCTGAAAGCCGTCGGCTCCGTTTATGCCGATAAAACTGTCTCCGACCTTGTATGCATTCTTCAGTGTCAGCTCATTCTTACCGAGCAGATGATCGCTGAGCAGCGCAAGATCCTTCTGTGTGAGCTCCCTGTCGCCGTCAAGGTCACCCATACATCCTATGTTCTTCCACTCCCAGCCGTCATCGGCATCAACGACGGGAGCAGCCCCCATTGCCATAACAGCAGCCAGAACGGCAGCTGCCAGTTTCATGATTTTCATCCAATCAACTCCTTATACACGGCAAAAAAAGGCGGACGGGGATACCGTCCGCATGATCGCTTATTTTGCGTAGTCAGATACTCTGCTCTCACGAATGAGATTGACCTTGATCTGTCCGGGATAATCCATCTCAGTCTCGATCTGCTGAGCGATCTGGCGTGCCACAATGACCATCTTCTCGTCATTGATGATCTCGGGCATAACCATGATCCTGACTTCACGTCCTGCCTGCACGGCAAAGCACTTCTCAACGCCATCGTAAGACTTGCAGATCTCTTCAAGCTTCTGAAGACGCTTGATGTAGCTTTCGTAGTTTTCACTTCTTGCGGCAGGTCTTGCAGCGGAGATTGCGTCGGCCGCCTGAACGATACAGGCGATTACTGTTCTCGGCTCAACGTCATTGTGGTGAGCTTCAACAGCGTGGATAATAACAGGACTCTCGTTGTACTTCTTACATACGTCAACACCGATCTGAACGTGTGAACCCTCGATCTCGGAGGTAAGAGCCTTACCGATATCGTGGAGAAGTCCGGCACGTCTTGCGATATTGGCATCAACGCCCAGCTCTGAAGCAAGCACTCCGCAGAGCTTGGATACCTCGATGGAATGATCGAGGACGTTCTGTCTGTAGCTCGTACGGAACTTCAGACGTCCGAGGAGCTTGATAAGCTCGTGGTTGAGACCGTGAACGTTGGTCTCGATAACAGCTCTCTCACCCTCCTGCTTGATGCGATACTCGACCTCACGCTTAGCCTTGTCTACCATTTCCTCGATGCGTGTGGGGTGGATACGTCCGTCAGCGATGAGCTTCTCAAGAGCGATCCTTGCCACCTCGCGGCGGATCTGGTCAAAACATGAAAGTGTGATAGCTTCCGGAGTATCATCGATGATAAGATCAACTCCGGTAAGTGTCTCGAGCGTGCGGATGTTTCTTCCCTCACGTCCGATGATCCTGCCCTTCATTTCGTCGTTGGGCAGCGGTACGACTGATACTGCGGCTTCGGATACCTGATCTGCTGCCACCTTTGCGATAGCGAGCGAGATATAGCTCCTTGCCTTCTCGTTGCACTCATCCTTGAGCTGCTGCTCATAGGTCTGGATCTTTACGGCCTTCTCATGAACGAGGTCGTCCTCCAGCTTTGAGATTATGTATTCCTTTGCCTGGTCACGTGTGAATTCAGAGATCCTCTCGAGGACGTCAAGCTGGCTCTTCTTGATCTGCTCAGCCTCCTTGAGTTTTTCATCGGCGGACTTTATCTTCTGATTGAGAGAGTCCTCCTTCTTTTCAAGGTTATCTGTCTTCTTGTCGAGATTCTCCTCCTTCTGCTGCATACGTCTTTCCTGACGTGACAGCTCTGCTCTGCGATCCTTGATCTCCTTGTCCGCCTCAGTGCGGAGCTTGTGGATCTCATCCTTTGCCTCGATCAGGGCGCTCTTTTTCTTGTTATCTGCGTCCTTTTCAGCGTCTTCTACAATACGCTTGGCCTGCTCCTCCGCGGAGCCTGTTATAGCCTCTGCATCACGCTTGCGCCTTTCCACACCGTCGAGCACACCCTTTGCATAGTACGTTTCCTTCGACTTGGTATAGATGACAAAAGCGGCAACAGCGCCGATGACGAGACCTATAAGGATTCCGATAAAGATCATACAGTGCATTACCTCCTTTTCTATTAAATTAGTTTGTATTATCAAACTATTACTAAAAAGGCGGTAACTGCCGCAAATATTTAATTTTTTACTTTTACATTGTATGCCGAAATGGTCATATTGACAAGGCGCAGTGAACCAACGGCTGCCGCCGTGGGGAATGGCTTACCTGAAACGCCTTTGTGATCCGGTACATGACTGCCCGGTAATTTATCCGTCACACTATATATCAGGCTTCTGATCTCTGTCTTTGAGCCCGAGAAAAATAAATTAATTAATATGCTGCATTACTGCCAGTAGTAATATTTCTGCAAATTAATACAACACTTATATTATACACTTTTTCCGGTTCCGTGTCAATAGATTTCCGGCAAAATATTACAGAATGATGAATTCTGCACGATGCCGTACGAATAATATCCGATATGTATAATAATACAATTTTTTCATTGTAAGTATATCGATAGAGGTTTGAAAAACGGGATTCCTGATCCATTGCCGGAGACGTTGTATTAATTCCTCATTCCTAATTCCGAATTAATAAGCTCGCATCCCGTGATATGATTAACATTTCCTGTTCCCCGACAGGCTGCGGACCGCCGGAGGCGGTCCCTACACAATTTCTTCTATCCCTTGTATTTCATTGATTCCAGCTTGTACTCTCAGTGACCAAAGGTGGAAACCATGGGAGGGGGGAGGAACAGAAAACCGCAGTAAAAGCTGACATCCTCC
>CAMKMD010000039.1 GCA_946413815.1 uncultured Ruminococcus sp. | reverse complement strand
GGGCTTCTGGGGTAGAAGGGAGTAGTCTCCTTCTGGGGGATCTCCTGAACGAGACCGAACATCTCGGAGGTGGATGCCTGATAGAAGCGAGCCTCGGGCTTTACTATGCGGATAGCCTCGAGCATATTGGTAACGCCTACAGCGTCTATATCTGCTGTGCCGAGGGGAGTATCCCAGCTTGTAGCTACAAATGACTGGGCGGCAAGGTTGTAAACCTCATCAGCCTGTGAGATGCGCATTGCGGAGATAAGTGATACGGGGTCTGTCATATCTGCGTAGATGAGAGTCACCTTATCTTTGAGGTGGGCGATATTGCCGTAATCGGCAGTGGCCTTTCTTCTCCAGATGCCGTAAACGTTGTATCCCTTCTCAAGGAGCAGCTCTGCAAGGTAAGAGCCGTCCTGACCGGTGATTCCTGTGATAAGTGCGTTCTTCATGGTTTATTACTCCTTTTTGTTGTCTGTGTTTATATAAGTTCTTCACGTCTGCGCTCACGCAGTTCTGCGATGACCTTCTTTACGTCCTGGGTGTTCTTCTTGGAGCATACCATCAGTGCGTCGTCGGTGTCAACGATGATGATATCCTCCAGACCTACTGCGGCTATGAGTTTGTCCCTGCCGCATACGGTGGTATGCTTCGAGCCGATGGATATAACGTCTCCCGAGAGGTAGTTGCCGTCTATATCGGTCTCGTTTATGCGCTCAACTGCGAGCCAGCTGCCCACATCGTCCCAGCCGAAGCTGCCGGGTATGGTGAATATGCTGTCTGCCTTTTCCATGATGCCGAAGTCCACGGATTCACTGCGGAAGGAGTAGAACTCCTTCACCAGTACGTCTGTGAACTCAGGTGTGTTCCAGGCCTGTCCGATGCGCTCCGCACCGGCGTATATATCAGGCATGAAGCGCTCCATCTCGGCGAGTATGGTGGATACCTTCCATACGAACATACCGCTGTTCCAGAGATACTTTCCCGAGGAGAGGTAGCTCTTGGCCGTCTTGAGGTCGGGCTTCTCCACGAAGCGCTCGACTTCGTACACGTCTCCGGATTCAGCGCCGAAGTTGATATAGCCGTAGCCTGTCTCGGGGTAGGTGGGGGTGATGCCTATGGTGATAAGGTTATTGCCGGAGTTTGCGGCTTTTATGGCCTTTTTCAGTGTGCTGATGTAGATGTCCTCATAGCCGATGAGATGGTCGGAGGGCAGCACCAGCATAACAGCATCCTCGTCCCTCTGCTTTATCACGGATGCAGCAAAGGCAATGCAGGGAGCAGTGTTCCTTGCACATGGCTCTGCGAGTATGTTCTCACGGGGTATCTCCGGCAGCTGGTCAATGACCAGGTCTGTATAGGCGGCATTGGTGACGATGAACACATCCTCGGGCTTTACCAGCGGACGGAGACGGTTCACTGTCTTTTGTATCATGGTCTCGCCGTCAGAGGTCAGGGACAGGAACTGCTTGGGGCAGCTGCTCCTGCTCTTGGGCCAGAAACGCTCGCCCTTTCCGCCGGCCATGATGACTGCGCATATCTTATTTGTCTTGCTCATGCTTATCCTCGTTTCCGTTCTCGCCGCCGGGCAGATGTATGGAAGCGGACTCCGAGCCCGCCGCGCCGGGGAAGAACATGGTTTTTATGGTCATAAGAATGATCTGTATATCCATGCGGAAGGAATACCTCTCGATGTACATAAGATCCATCTTCAGTTTGTCGTAGGGAGTGGTATCATAGGCGCCGGTCACCTGTGCATAGCCCGTAAGGCCTGCCTTGACCTTGAGACGGAAGCCGAATTCCGGCATTTCCTTCTTGTATTCCTCAGTCAGCTCCGGACGCTCCGGTCTCGGTCCGACTACGGACATATCGCCCTTGAGTATGTTCAGCAGCTGCGGAAGCTCGTCAAGCCTCGTCTTTCTCAGAAAGCGTCCCACGGGGGTTATGCGGGGGTCGTCCTTCTCTGCGAGCTGCGGGCCGGAGCCTGCCTCCGCATTGACTATCATGCTGCGGAACTTGTATACATCAAAGACCTTGCCGTTAAGGGTAAGGCGCTTCTGACGGAAGAAAACAGGGCCTCCGTCGCCGAGCTTTATTGCAGCGGCTATCATCAGCATAAGGGGTGATACCAGCAGGAGGAGCACGGCTGAGAATACGATATCGAAGGCACGCTTCAGGAGCTGCTGCTCGAAATCAAGACCGTAGTTGCGGCAGAGCAGCAGAGGGGTATCGAAGAGACGGATGTCGTCTGCACCTCTTACGATAATATCGGATATTTTCGGCGCGATATACGCTCTGACGGAATGTTCGAAGCAGAATTTCAGGCAGTCGTTTCGTTCCTCAGCGGGGATATCGCAGATTATAACGCCCTCGTAGCGGAGTATGTGCTCTCTTATGACCTCGGGTGGTTCGGTCACGCTCACTGACTCGCATATCATGTACTTGTCAACTCGCTGGCTCATTTTCATTACCAGTGCGGCGGCCTGCTGACTGCCGTAGATTATGACGAGCCTGCGGGGCGGGTAGATTATGAATATCAGCCTGCCCATACATATTGTCCAGATGGTTATGAAGAGAAGGTCGATGCCTGTCATTGCAAGGAACGGTGATACAGCCATGAATTTACGTCCGATGAGGCTGACCATGAAGTAGGAAATGACGTTCACGCAAAGCATCGAAAGCAGCTGCGAGTACAGCATATCAGTCTTTTTTAGATAGCCCAGCTTGAAGCCTCCGTAGGCTTTGAAGAACAGGGCTGTGATGATACAGTATATGCCTATCAGCACCCAGTTTCCTCGGCGGTAATAGGGGAGGACGATGGTATCGCTGTAGTACCTGTACCATATATAGGCGAATACACCTGTCAGCACTCCGAGCAGGAGCAAAGCGGAGAGGAAGGTGATAAAGCGCTTGTATTTATCTTTCTTGCTTGTCATATGTCTCCTTCGTGAGTTTGGCGGATAGTGCGGTATAACTTTGATTATACCAAATACCGGCACTTATGTCAATAGTGCCCGTCCGGCCGGGAGAGCATTCTGCTCCCCGGCTATAGTTATCCCTCCGCCTCGAACATCAGCACCGGATACCCCTCGTAGTAGGGCTTTATTATTTCCGGGTGCTCGTCTGCGTAGGCGAATATGGTCTCAGCGAGCCCCTCTTTAAGGAATTCCGTGAGCTGAGAGAGGGGACGGTTGTACATCTCCTCGCAGATAGAGGCTATGGTTATGGCACGTCTTCCGCCCACGTTCATTATACGGTAAGGCCATATCCGGCAGTCGAAGGGCTTGTCATCACCCAGCATACAGCCGGTATCCGTCAGCGCAGGGCAGCGGAAGAACTGGTCCTCGTCGAATTCCTCTGCCCGGAGGATATATCCGCCGTCCTTCGGGATGAAGCGTACCTCCGGCCTTGCCTGAGAGATGCGCTCACGCAGCTCCTCAGTGAATACGGGGGTCTCCCAGATATCGTATCTGTCAAAAACGCAGCAGAGCCTGCACTTAGCGCAGGTCCCGCCGCTGAGTATCTTCTTCAGCATAGCCCTTTCCTTTCCTGTATCCGGTGAAAAAACGAACCGCCGGAGAGAGCCCCGGCGGTGTTTTAATATAGGCGTTATTCTATGGTAACAGAGACCTTGAGATCCTTCTTTGCAGCACCGGCTCTCATGATAGTTCTGAGCGCCTTTGCTATCCTGCCCTGTTTGCCGATAACACGGCCCATATCGTCGGGAGCAACGGAGAGATGGAAAACGATAACGCCCTCTGCATCCGGCTCATCCTCTACGATCTTTATAGCAGTTTTGTCCTCAACGAGTCCTGCTGCGATAGCATAAAGTAAATCTTTCATAGTAATCTCCATAGATGCGGCTATCCGGAACAGAGGCTGAGACTTGCTGTCTCCTCCTCCGCCGTATATGCCATAAGGTGGTGTGGATTAAAGGATGTTCTCCTTCTTGAGAAGTACCTTTACAGTGTCTGTAGGCTGTGCGCCCTTTGCGATCCACTCCTTAGCCTTCTCTGCGTCGATATTGACAACTGAGGGCTCCTTTGTAGGATCGTAGAAACCGATCTCCTCAACGAAACGACCGTCTCTGGGGTATCTGGAATCAGCAACTACTACACGATAGAAGGGAGCCTTCTTAGCGCCCATTCTTCTCAGTCTGATCTTTACTGCCATTGTATTCACCTCCAACAAATATAATGATTGTATATCAAAGCGGCGGGAGACCGCAATGAGATCTGTTAATCTATAGCCAAAGCCGAATCAACGAACTTTGAAGCGATAATAACTACTACGCCGACGATGTATAACGCCAGCTGCAGTCTGTCCTGCTTTTCCTCGTCAGAGGTTACTGCCTGTGCGATGTACTTTGAAACTCCCATGAGGATAGCGGCTGCTATAAGCATGATAACGCCGAAGGGTGTTTCATACCTGAGCCTGAGCAGAGGCATAACCGTATTGTATATCATTTCTGTCACCTTGTTACAGCGGGAGATTTCCGCCGCCCTTTCCTGTAAGCTTGTCGAAGTTCATTCCGGCGAGCTGCTTTCTTGCCTTTCTCAGGTTCATCTTGCCGCTGGCTCCGGTGAACTGCTTCATCATCTTCTGCATCTGGTCGAACTGCTTGAGGAGTCTGTTGACATCCTCTACCTTTGTGCCCGAACCGGCAGCGATACGCTTCTTGCGTGAGGGATTGATGATGGAGGGCTTTGCACGCTCGGCCTTTGTCATGGAAGTGATGATAGCTTCGATGCGTGTGAGCTGGCTCTCGTCAACATCGGCATCCTTGATCTTGTCGCCTACGCCGGGGAGCATACCGAGTATGGATTTCATGCTGCCCATTCTTCTGATCTGCTTCATCTGGTCGAGGAGATCGTCCATATCGAACTTGTTCTCCTTGAACTTCTTGGTGAGCTTCTCAGCATCCTGCTGTGACATTACGTTCTCGGCCTTCTCGATAAGAGTGAGCACATCGCCCATGCCGAGAATGCGTGAAGCCATACGCTCAGGGTGGAAGGGCTCGAAATCATCGAGCTTCTCGCCCATGCCGACAAACTTGATGGGCTTTCCGGTAACGGAGAGTACGGACAGAGCCGCACCGCCTCTGGTATCGGAATCAAGCTTTGACATGAGTACGCCTGTGATGCCGACTGCCTCGTCAAAGGCCTTGGCAACGTTTACGGCGTCCTGACCGGTCATGGCATCAACAACGAGCATGATCTCGGTCGGGTTGGTGAGCTCCTTGATGTCCTTGAGCTCCTGCATGAGCGCCTCGTCGATGTGGAGACGTCCTGCGGTATCTATGATAAGTATATCGTGGCCGTAGTCCTTGGCGTATTTGAGCGCCTCACCGGCTATGGTCACGGGATTTGTCTGTCCCATCTCGAAGACCTTTACGTCAGCCTTCTGTCCTACTACCTGCAGCTGGTTGATAGCCGCCGGACGGTAGATATCGCAAGCTGCGAGCAGGGGACGGTGTCCTTCCTTCTTCAGCATCTTTGCGAGCTTGGCTGCGTGGGTGGTCTTACCTGAACCCTGAAGTCCGCACATCATGATGATCGTGGGGGGCTTCGAAGCATAGTTGATACGAGCGTTGCTGTTGCCCATGAGTGAGCAGAGCTCGTCGTTAACTATCTTTATTACCTGCTGAGCGGGAGTAAGGCTTGCGAGTACTTCCTCGCCGACCGCACGCTCAGAGACCTTGGCGACGAATTCCTTTACTACCTTGTAGCTTACGTCAGCCTCGAGGAGGGCGAGCTTTACCTCACGCATAGCCTCCTTGACGTCACTTTCCGTGAGCTTGCCCCGTGATTTCAGTTTTTTGAACACGTTATTGAGTTTATCGGAAAGTCCTTCAAATGCCATGCGTCTGTTCCTCCTTTATCGTATGGGTGAGCTTAAAGAAGCTTCAGCCCTTTCTGTATTTCTTCAAGCACGGTCTTTTTCGTGCCGGTATCCGTGATACCTTCTGCTGCTGCGCCTATCCTGCCGAAGCATTCACGCATATTCCTGAGTCTCTCTGCGAAGTGCAGCTTATCCTCGTAATCCGAGAGAAGAGCCTCGGTGCGCTTGATGATGCTTCTCACTGCCTGACGGGTGATGCCGAGGGGCTCGCCTATCTCGGAGAGCGAAAGGTCCTCGCAGTAGTAAAGCTCCATGATACTGCGCTGGTGTTCGGTGAGAAGATCGCCGTAGCAGTCCAGCAGCATAACGAAGCGCAGATCTTTGGGTGTATTTGCCATAATCATCAGCTCCGTTCGGGTGTAATCTAAAAATGCTTTACACATCAGCAAGACTTATTATACACTATCCCTCCGGGTTTGTCAAGGGCTTTTTTGAAAAAAATCCCGTAAAGCGATACACAGCTTGAATTCTGCATTACAACTGAATCATCCGCCGCATCCCTGCCAATACTGCATCTGACAGGAGGATGATATATGAGCGTACTGATGATAAGGTCTGTGATACTGTATATAATCGTCATTTTCGCCGTAAGGCTCATGGGAAAGCGTCAGCTCGGGGAGCTCCAGCCCTCGGAGCTCGTTATTACCATACTGATATCCAATGTGGCTACACTTCCCCTTGAGGACCCCGATATCCCTGTTCTGACCGGTGTCACCCCCATACTCTCCCTCGTCTGCTTCGAGGTGCTCATGTCCTGGCTGATACTCCGCTTTCCGTGGCTGAGGAAGAAGGTCTCCGGCAGCCCGCGCACAGTCATAAGCGGCGGCCGTATAGACCCGGATGTCATGAGAGAACTGCGGTTCTCAGTCGATGACCTCATGACGGCACTGCGCAGCAAGGATGTGTTCGACCCCGGTGAGGTGCAGTACGCCATAGTTGAGACCAACGGCAGCGTATCCGTCATGCCTAAGGATTCTTCCTCCGGCGACCCTCCCGAGGTAGTGATATCAGACGGCGAGGTCATTCCGGCTGCTGCGGAGAAGTGCGGCTTCAGCGGCGATTCTCTCCGCAGGCTGCTCATGCGCTTTTCTCTCGGTACCGGTGATGTATTCCTCATGACTGCCGACAGCAGCGGGGGAGCCTATATAGCCCCGAGAAGAGGGGAGCCGGTTATAATAAAGGGGGAAGGGCAATGACAAGGATAAGGGTGAGCATCATGATACTCTGCATACTCGCCGTAACGGCGCTGTGGTCTGGCTTATGGGTATACGGCCGGTGCAGCTCTCTCGTCCGCGGCATTGAGCGGACGGAGACTCTTCTCTATGCCGGCATGACTGCGGAGGCTGCTGAGGCAGCATACAGCCTCGGAGAGGAGTGGAAGGAAATCCGGCGCAGCGCTTCTGTCCTTGTGAGAGGCTGCCGGCTTTATGACCTTGACAGAGGCTATGCCGGTATCGCTTCACGGGTAAGCGGTGACAGGCATGAGGCGCTGGCATCGCTGGAAGAACTCCGGCGTATGACCGCCCTGCTCGCGGAGGGCGAGATACCAAGGCTGAGGAGCGTATTCTGACCTGTGCATATCCTGTTATTATATATGGTATATAGGATACTGTCATGGTATATACAGAATACTATCATTGATATGTACTATAATCTTCAAACAGCGATATTTCGGTACTAAAATCCATTGACAGAGCCTGTCCGGGAATGGTAGAATAGTTATAGAAACAAAACCCTCACCCTCAGATAAAGGAGTTTGAGAAACATGAAAACATTCAGAAAGCTTTTAGCTGCAGCCTCAGCCGCAGCTGTATCAGTAACAGTCATCATCCCCGCCATGTGGGCAGGCGCTCCCGCAGACGCCGCAGGCATGAACGCGGTTCAGCTCGTTGAAGACATGGGTCAGGGCTGGAACCTCGGAAATACATTCGACTGCACGAACACCTGGACGAATCCTCTCACTCCGAAGGATATCGAGACAGCATGGGGCAACCCCGTTACTACAGAAAGCATGATCAAGGAGATCAAGAAGTCCGGCTTCAATACAGTCCGCATCCCCATCACCTGGCAGCAGATGATCTCAAATGACGGCACCCCGGACCAGGATTTCCTTGCAAGAATAAAGACGGTAGTTGATTACTGCATCAACAACGGTATGTATGCCATCATCAATACACACCACGATGAAAGCGACTGGCTCAGCAATGCCAATGACGGCACTGTAACGAAGTTCAAGAACCTCTGGACAAATATCTCAAAGTACTTTGCCTCCTATGACCAGCATCTGGTATTCGAGGCCATGAACGAGCAGAACATAGACAACAGCGGCATGATGAAGCTCAACCAGGCCTTCGTTGACGCTGTAAGAGCTACAGGCGGCAACAACAGCGACCGTCTCCTCCTTGTAGAGGCTCAGACAAATAATACCCAGAAGGCTCTTGAAGGCTCCTTCTCCGCTCCCACCGACAGCGCAAAGATGGTAGCAGTATCCGTACATTACTACGAGCCCCCGAGATTCTGCGTGGCAGACCTCACCAGCGACTGGGGACACTACGAGACATGGGGCACCTCAGCTGATATCACAGCACTCCGCAATGACTTCAACGCACTTGAGAACAAGTTCATAAAGAACGGCATACCGGTTATTATCGGTGAGTACGGAGTAAACACCAGCAAGAAGGGCGGCAAGGACAAGCAGTCCATGTACAAGTTCCTGAAGGAAGTTGCCTCCTACGCTCTCAGCAAGGACGGTATGTGTCCTGTGGTATGGGATATGTCTGTACGCGGCGACGATGACAGCGGCGATATGTTCTACTTCAACAGAAACGCCCTCACATGGTATGACGAGAATATCGGCAATCTCTTCAAGGAAGTAGGCGGCGGCTCATCCTCCTCCGAACCCGTTGACGATACAAAGACCGACCGCATTACTCTCAAGGCCTCCGATATAAAGCAGTCCGACGGAAGCCTCCACATCGACCTTACTCCCTACAGGAACAGCGGTGCAACTATCACAAGCGTGCTCGTAAAGTTCAGCATGAAGTACAACGGCACTATGGCAACGAGCTACGGCGCAGGCGGTGCTGTATGCTTCGAGAACGTTGATGCATCCGGTGCAACACATTGGGCATCCTCCACGTTCAATCTCAACAAGGGCGGCGATATCGTATCCGCAGAGATACCCGCAGTCATCGTTGCAGAGGATGAAGCAGGCAACAAGTACGAAGGCCCTCTCGCCATGAAATACTTCGATATACAGCAGTGGTGGGCATGGACTGACCCTGCACCCGCTGACGAGGCAGGACAGACAGCCGAGAACGCCAAGGTAGAAGTTGAGTTCGGCGATGTCACACTGGTATTCAGCGATCCCATAAGCGTAGGAGAGCCTCAGCCTGCAACAGAGGCACCCACAGAGGCACCTACAGAGAAACCCACCGAGGCTCCGACAGAGGCACCTACGGAGAAACCCACAGAGGCTCCCACAGAAGCACCTACCGAAGCACCCACAGAGGCTCCCACTGAAGCACCCACACAGGAGACGAAAGCCTCAATGTACGGTGATGCAAACGGCGACAGCATTATAAACGTAGCCGATGCGGTAGCAGTTCTCCAGTTCATTGCCAATCAGACAAAGTATCCTCTTGACGAGGTATGCTTACTCAATGCAGATATCGACGGAGACCCCGGCATAACCGGAAACGACGCCAAAGTTATCCAGCAGGTGGATGCAGGGATCGTAAAAGCTTCCGATCTTCCCCTGAAGAAATAACCTTATCCAATCAGCCAACCTCTCTGATGAAATAGAAATGCTCCTCCGTTACGGGGGAGCATTTCAGTTTGTCAAAAAAAGGCAGTTTCATCGTTAAAACCAAACGGATAGGATTCCAAAGGGGCAAAGCCCCGCATATAGCCTTCGGGCGGTCCGCAGGACAACAAACCAATGTGAGAGATGAGGGCTGCCAAAGGCAGCCCCTACACAGGCAAACGTATAACGTCAAAAATGCATGGGCGCACATTGTGCGCCCATTAGTCTGTCAATAAACCTAACATTCACAAATAAGCGGGGCGATGTAGGCATCGCCCCCTACATTTTGCTATGGAAGAATCGGCGTTTGTAGGGGCGGATGCCCACATCCGCCCGCTTGACTTCTGCGATAACTGACTTTTTTGACAAGCTGAAGGGCGGCTTCAAGCCGCCCTTGATCGTTTACATAAGCTCGCAGATAAGATTTGAGAACTCAACGGGATTATCTATCGGCATACCCTCGATAAGGAGTGCCTGTGCATAGAGGAGCTTTGCGTACTTGCCCAGCTTCTCTGTATCGCCTGCCTTGTTTACAGCCTCAAGCTTGCCGAAGAGCTCGTGATCGGGGTTGATCTCGAGTACTCTCTGTGCGCTGATCTTCTGATCTGTCGGCATAGCGTTGATGACCTTCTCCATCTCCAGTGAGATCTCGCCCTCTGTTGTAAGGCATACGGGATGGGATTTCAGTCTCTGGGAGAGCACTACCTTGCTTACCTTGCCTTCAAGGGCATCAGCGAGGGCCTTGAGCATATCGGCGCTCTCCTCCTCCTTTGCCTTGATCTCCTCCTTCTTCTCGGGGCTCTCAAGACCGAGATCGTCTGCTGATACGGACTTGAACTCCTTGTCCTTGTACTTCATAAGAGTCTTTACAGCGAACTCATCCACATTGTCGGTGAGGTAGAGTATCTCATAGCCGGAATCACGTACAAGCTCTGTCTGCGGGAGCTGTTCTATACGCTCAACGCTCTCGCCGGATGCGTAGTAGATGTACTTCTGATCCTCACGCATAGCTGTTACATACTCGTCGAGTGTAACAAGCTTGTGCTCGTTGGAGGAGGTGAACATGAGCAGATCCTGGAGCTTGTCCTTGTTCATGCCGAAATCGCTGTATACGCCGAATTTGAGCTGGAGACCGAATGCCTTCCAGAACTCCTCATACTTCTCACGCTCGTTCTTGAGCATCTTCTTCAGCTCACCGCTGATAGTCTTTTCAAGGCTCTTTGCGATAGCCTTCAGCTGTCTGTCATGCTGGAGCATCTCACGGGAGATGTTGAGGGAGAGATCCTCGGAATCTACAAGTCCCTTGACGAAGCTGAAATAGTCGGGGAGGAGGTCGGCACACTTATCCATGATGAGGACGCCGTTGGAGTAGAGCTGGAGCCCCTTTTCGTACTCCTTGGTGTAGAAGTCGAAGGGAGCCTTTGCGGGGATGTAGAGGAGAGCATTGTAGCTCGGCATACCCTCGTTCTTGATATGTGACCACTTCAGGGGAGCGGTGTAGTCGAAGAACTTCTCTGTGTAGAAGTGCTTGTAGTCCTCCTCGGTGAGCTCTGACTTGTTCTTCTTCCAGAGGGGAACCATGCTGTTGAGGGTCTCCACCTCCATATACTCCTCATACTCCGGAGCCTTTCCTGCCTCCTTGTCCTCATCGGACTGGGGAACGGGACGGCTGTGAGTAACGCTCATCTTGACAGGGAAGCGGATATAGTCTGAGTACTTCTTTACAAGTGAACGGATGCGGTATTCGTCGAGGAATTCGCTGTAGTTCTCGTCCTCGGTATCATCCAGCAGCTCGAGAGTTATCTCGGTACCTGCGGACATCTTCTCGTCCTCGGATATGCTGTAGCCGTCAACGCCCTCTGACTCCCAGCGGTAAGCCTTGTCGCTGCCGAAAGCCTTGGATACGACAGTGACCTTCTTTGCCACCATGAAAGCGGAGTAGAAGCCTACGCCGAACTGTCCGATTATCTGATTGTCTTCCTCAAGCTTGTTCTCGCTCTTGAACTTGAAGGAGCCGCTGTTTGCGATAGTGCCGAGGTTGGTCTCGAGCTCCTCCTCAGTCATACCGATGCCGTTATCCTTTATCTTCAGTGTGCGGGCGTCCTTGTCAGTCTCGATCCAGATAGCGAAATCATCCTTGTTAAGACCTACGCTGTCATCCGTCAGAGACTTGAAGTAGAGCTTGTCGATAGCATCGCTTGCATTGGATATGAGCTCCCTGAGGAAGATCTCCTTGTGGGTGTAGATCGAATGGATCATCATTTCGAGAAGTCGCTTGGACTCCGCCTTGAACTGTTTTGTTTCCATAATAACATCTCCTGTAGAAGTTATGCATTAGCACTCACGGTGTAAGAGTGCTAATGCCATTAATCTATAGTATACGCCTTTTCACAGGAAAGGTCAAGACCACAGGATAATGTTTACAATTTATTCATATTTGGCGCAGCTCAGACATTATGGTTCACCGAGAAGATGTCAGCTACCTCATTGAGGGTGATATAGGCGAGGGGATCGATATGCTGTACTATATCCTTCATCTTCATGACCTGAAAGCGGTTCACGACGAAGTAGACGACCTTGCGGTCTGCGCCGGAGTATCCTCCGACAGCGTCCAGTATGGTCATGCCGCAGCCAAATTCCTTCTGAAGTGCAGCACATATTTTTTCAGCCTCGGCAGTGACGATGAAGGCAGCCTTGGAGCGCTGGAGACCGTCAACGATGAAATCCACGGTTTTCAGTGCAGCGCCGTAGGTGACTATGGAGTAGAGGGGGAGTATCCAGCTCTGTATCACAAAACCGCAGACGATGTAGAGGAGCACATTGTATATCATCACGAAGGTGCCGACGGAGAGCCCGAGACGCTTTGCGAATATTACAGCCATGACCTCTATGCCGTCCATAGCGCCTCCGGAGCGGAGCGCCAGACCGCTGCCGATCCCGGATATCACGCCGCTGAACAGTGCACAGAGCAGCAGGTCGCTGCCGGCAAGGGGAGAGGCTATGCTGACGTCAACTGGGAGTATGTCGGTTATCACCCATGCGGACACGGAATAGACCGTGACGGCGTATATGGCGCTCAGTGTGAATACCGCACCCTGCCGTTTCAGTCCGTAGATAAAGAGGGGGATATTCAGCAGCATGAGGAATACCGACAGCGAGAGCCAGTGCGGCGTTATCTGTGAGAGCAGCATGGCAGTGCCGGAGATGCCGCTGTCATAGAGCTTTACCGGAGTGAGAAAGAGGGTGATGCCGAAGGCGTTGATGATGCCTGCTGCCGTAAGGAGCAGAAGGTTGAGCGGCGGTATCTGTCTGATTATGCCTGCGAGCTTTTTCATATCATTCTCCTTTCAAAAAAGCGCCTCCCTACGGAAGCGCTTTTCTGCTTATTCCTTGCCGCCTGTGAGCTTGCTGAGAAGACCGCTGAGGCCGCCCAGCTTTTCACCGATCTCGTCCAGGTTGATCTTGGACTTTACGCCCTCGATGATAGCGTTGATCTGATCGTCGGGAAGATCTACTCCCACGGTCTTTTCAACGGTCTTTACAGGATCCTTCTTGAAGGAGCTGCCGAAGTCCTTGTCATTCTTGATCTTGTCGATGATCTGCTCAATGATTGCTTTGATATCCATAGGAATACCTTCTTTCTGAAAAATTGTAATATCATTATATCATATTGCAGATAAAAAATCAAGAGGCAGCTTTTAAGCAGCAGCTCTTACATACCGGCAGCGGGGGCAGCGCTCCCGCTGCCGGCCTGTAAGGACTGCCGCATAAAATACTGAGGGGCGGCTCTGCGGAGCCGCCCCTGCTTTTATATTTCTCAATAACTTATCACTGCGCCCTGTGCTATGAGAGCAGCGTAACTGTCAGCATTATGATACCGGGCAGGAGAGTGCAGGCTCCACCCACGGTAAAGAAGATCGAATTTCTATTCATCCTTTCCTCAAGCGAGAACCACTCGGCGCTCCTGAGACGGAACACCTTCGGACGCCTGGGGTTAATTTCGATCGTAATGATGTCGCCCTTCTGAAAATTTATGTTTTTCATGGGCACCTGAATGTAATGGTGTGCTTTGATCACTTTTCCTTCGTAGCAGTATTCAACTGAAGGAACGACCATTTCCATCACATCGTAATGACGGTTCTTTATATGCCTGATGTTCTTAACTGTAGCTTCGACCTCCTCAGTTTCGCCGTCAACGAACAGCTTTCTGTAGTAAGCCGTCACAAAGACCACTGCCAGCAGACAGACGCCGATAAGTGTCAGTGAAAGGCCCCAGATATAAAGATCATGCATTCTGTCACCGCCTTGAAAAAAGGATGAGTCAGACGACCCTGTTGGGCCGCCCGCTCCTTGGAAATGAAGTCAAAAAAGATGGATTATGTTAGAAAGGTATTGGATAAATGGGGATTACTTGGTTATAGGCAGGGTTACGATACCTGCGTCAGCCTTCTGTACAGCTGTTGCATCGCCGCCTGTGATACCAACTTCGCCGTCGCAGTCTGCATTTGCAAGACCTGTGGGGCTGAGAGGATACTTGGTCTGGTTAGCGATGTACTGAAGGATAGCTACAGCGTCAGCAACTGTGATCTTGCCGTCCTCGTTAGCGTCGCCGGACTTTGTGGCAGCAACGGTCTGGCCGGGATCAGTAGTTGTGGGCTCGGGAGTGCTTGTTGTGGGCTCGGGTGCGCTTGTGGTAGGCTCGGCAGCTGCTGCGAACTCAACGCTCTCGAAATCGAGTGCCTCGGGGTTCAGCCAGATCTGAGCCTCGCCGTTTGCAACTGTAGCGGGGATCTTGCTCATGGGGATGGTAACTGTGAGGTTGCCGTCAGCGTCAGTCTTGCCTGACCACTCAACCTGTGCCCAGTCATCGCCGTTCATGAAGCCAACGCATCCGTTTGTGGAAGTGCTGGGCTCGCCCTTGATCTTGATAACGATGTTGCCCTCGCGGTCAGCATCAGCGAAGCTTATCTTCTTCTTCTTGGTCTTGTCAACGGGAACGTCGATAGAGCTTGTATCAGGCTCGTCGAGAATAGTGATGCTCTCGATCTGAGTAACCTTCTCTGTTCTGGACTGCATATGTGCAAGGGAATCCATAGCCTCGCCCCATGCATCGGGAAGCTGTGAGCCTACGAGGTAGTAAGCTATGCCGTTGTCCTTGTCAACTACATAGGGCTTGAGCTCTGTCCAGTTGCCGTAGGAATCATTTGAGAAGGAGAGGAGGGGAGTTGTGCCTGTGAACTTGATAGCAACTTCCTTCTTCTCGAGGTCTGCCCATGTGATATCCTTGCCGGGAGTTGTATTCTCGTAGGTTGCAGACTTGGAAGCGTCTATCTCAAGAGGTCCTTCGAGGAATACAGTACCCTCGGAGAGGTCCTGGTGTGTGAACTCGGGGAGGTGTCTCTCGCTGCCCCATACGATAGAGTCATCATTGATGATGGACATCATGGTGTCTACTACCTTCTCGGACTCTGTGTACCACTCAAGTGTGGTTCTGTTGATGTAGCCGTGAGCCTCACCTGTGGGCTTTACTTCTTCCTCAACATTGTTATCCCAGAGCACGCAGGGGAAACCGTACTTCTTAGCTGTTGTGAGGTACTGCTTTGCCCATGCGATTCTTGCATCTGTGTTGCCGTAGTTTGAGGTACCGAACTCACCTACTACTACAGGGATATCCTGATCGAGGAAGGTGGAGCGGAAGCCGTCGAGAATGCCCTGGAGCTCGTTGGACCATGATGTTGTGAATGTCATGCGGTCCTCAAGCTTTGTAGCAGGGTTCATTGTGAAGTTATAAGGAACGTAAGCGTGTATAGATACAGCTACGAAATCATCATCCTTGGGAACGTCGATCAGAGAGATCATGGAAACGTCTGAACCAGCGCAGTAGCCGGGGATCATAAGGAGACGGTTCTTTGCGTAGGGTGAATCGGAGCTTCTGATGAGGTTTACGAAATCAGCGTTGAGCTTGTTGATGGTCTCAACCTCGTCATCCTTCGGGCCCCACCACTCGTGATCGGTGCCGGCAGCTCTGGGCTCGTTCATGCACTCGAAGATGAGGTGCTGGTCATAATCGCCGAAAGAAGCGTTGATCTGTGTCCAGAGGTTGATAAGCTTGTCGTGCATATCATCGTATGCAGTACCCAGATCAGCTCTGTTTACCCAGTTCTCGTGGTGGAGGTTGAGTATTACATACATATCCTGATCGATAGCGTAATCTACTACCTCGTGAACTCTTGCCATCCACTCGGGATCAATGGTGCCGTCCTCCTGGAGGTGCTGGAACCATGTGGTAGGAACTCTGACTGTGTTGAAGCCCTTGTCCTTGATGGCTGTGATAAGCTCCTTTGTAGCCTTGGGGTTGCCCCATGCCTTCTCGGAATTTACATCTGTGTACTCAACGAGTACGTCCTTCTTGGTATCAGGATCCTTCTTTGATACTGTAGCATCGAGTGTGTTTCCGAGATTCCAGCCGATCTTCATGTTCTCGGTGATCTCGAATGCAGTCATCTCGTCAGCGGCGTACAGAGTTGCAAGCTCGGCTGCCGGAGCGACTGTCAGTGCAGAGAGCATCATCATAGCAGCTGAAGAGATGCTAACGATGCGCTTGATGTTCTTATTGTACATATCAGTACCCTCCCATATATTTGTTATACTTTTTCTTCGGCTCAGTGCAGGAAACCGGAGAAACGTTATATTTTGGACGGTGTTTTATTCTGTTTTTTGCCCGTCCCTTTTGACACTTTCATTCTATCATGTTTGCACAAAAATGTCAATAGGTTTTGTGCGCTTTGCATACCTTCCGGGCGTAGAAATATCAGAAATGTAATTAGTCAAATTGCATAAATAAAAGAACGGATGATTGTCAAATCAGCCAACAAATATTAAAAACTTTGGTATTAATAAAAACATAAATATAAATACCTGTCATATTTCTCTGACTGCGGATGGCTTGAAACAGGCGGTCATGACTTCTCGCTCAGGTAAGTTGATATCCTGTCCTGTATTATTTCGGCACATTTTTCAGCAGAACGCTCGCCTGCGATGACGGGATCCGTCTCTTCAAAAACCGTGTTCATGAACTGCGATGGTTCATAGGGACGGAACTCAACACGTAGTACATAATCGTACAACATATCCTTATAGTCCTGCGGAAGGGTGTACTCTTCTAAGGAATTATTACCGGTGAGACGTTGCTGCACCCGGTTTATGGAATTACCATAATCGTCAGGCCGGCGGTAATCGCGGTCAAGAGCCTCCTTCAGTACGGGGATGCCTCTTGTGCCGTCGTGCATATGCTTTTCCAGCTTCTTCTGCCATTTCATCCAGTAGCCTGCCAGTTCCCAGGCCTTTTCCTCGCTGCTGCATACGCTGGTTATTCCTATCATAGGGCCGTTGCAGATAACTTCAGTACCGCAGCCGTCATCGGAGGGATAGCCGACGAAGGTGATATCCTCTCCGCCGAGCCTGCCGAAGGTATCGTCTGCAAGGGCATCGTTGAAGCCGTTAATCATGAAGGGGAAAACGAGCCTGCTGTCATCAAGACCGGAGATATCGACATCGGTATCGTCTCCGTGATAGGTCTCTGCCGGCACATGAGAAGCGCAGAAGTCAAGGGCGGGTATGAAACTGCCGGAGAGAAAATCGCAGGTATGGGAAGAAAGGTCTATGCAGCCTGATGCGGAGCGTGTCAGGAAGTAGCGGGGCAGCAGGTCACTTTCCCATGAGCTTTCCTCGCCCATGAAGGACATACCGAGGTCATGTGCCTTGCCGTAGAAATCCATAGCCTGCTGCGGAGTCCAGTTCTCATACTCCTTCGGTACGAACTTAGTCTTGGCGGCGGCGGTCTTTATGTATACTGTCTGTACCATGGCCGGCAGCCTGCCGTCAACTGTCATGCCCTCCAGCATATTCGGGAGAAAGTCCTCCTTCTGTATGCCGCCGTACTTCTCCATGCAGCCGAAGAGGTCGGCAGTGATGCCGCAGTCAATGAATATCCGGGCGTATACCGGCGGCAGGACGAACATATCCGGCACGTTCCCGGATATCATGTCCATCTCGATACTGCGCCTTACAGCGGAAATGCTGTCCGGATGACCGGGATCATCGAGCCCCTTGAAGTAGTCCGTCCTCTCAAGCTTTATATCGGAGGGCATATTCATATTATCCGTGAAGGCAGCCGGCAGTCCGCCCGCATAGGCTATCTTCAGCACGGTCTTTCCGTTATCCGTGAGGACGGGGTTCTGCGCCGCCTTTGCTTCTGACTGCACCTGTGCCGGACTGCTGCTGCACCCCGTCAGAAGAAGCGCAAGGGCGGCTGTCAGTGATGTGATACGTTTTTTCATAGTGATACCTCCGTTCTGATATGTACACTATCCGTTTATATACAAGTGAGATCAGAGCCGCGAAAAGACGAAAAAGACCGGAGCCTTCTGAAAACTTTGTAGGTCTGCATAAAAGCTCCGGTCTGTATTTATGAGGTTTGAACAAGGTCAACCGTTTCTCTTGTCGTAGTTGGTTATCTTCTTCCAGTCGCTGCCGATGTGCTTCTCACACACCGTCTCGAACCAGTGTATCTCGTTCTCACGCTCGTTGTAGCTGTTCATGTTCTTGGCGAATACAAGGGCTGATTCAAGGAAGTCATCCTTCCATTTTTCAAGTTCCTCGACGGACACCTTTTCCCGTGCAGCTATCTCCGCGGCATTGCCGCCTTTGAGAAGCTCGATGGCGGCGGTGTACCTTTCGCTCTTGGTTTTTTCTTTTGTTGCCGGTTGTTTTGATACAACGAAAACTACGATCGCTATGATGGAAAATACAAGTAATGCGGATGTAATGGCTCCGATATCGGGTGTATTCATATTCCACCTCCGAAAGGTCTTGTCAGGTGCCGTAGACCTCCGCTGCTATATCGACGGACTGCTTTGCGTCCTTACCGTAGTAGTCGGCGTGTATCTGCTCCGCATAGGAAGCGGTGAGCACAGCGCCTCCCACTACCGTCTTGCATTCGGGATACTGCTCATTCAGCAGGCGTATGGTCTCTGCCATGGAGCCGAGGGTAGTCGTCATGAGTGCGGAAAGACCGACGAGACGAACCTTATGCTCGATAGCCGTATCAACGATGAGCTGGGGATCGACATCCTTTCCTAAGTCGATGACGGTGAAGCCGTAGCTCTCCATCAGCACCTTGACTATGTTTTTACCTATGTCGTGAATGTCTCCCTTGACTGTGGCGAGCACCACCTTGCCCTTGGATACAGAGCCGGCGCCGCCTGTCTCGGCAAGTCGTGTCTTGATGATCTCAAAGCAGGCCTGAGCAGCTCCGGCGGTGAGTATGAGCTGAGGGAGGAATATCTTTCCCTTCTCGAACTTCTCTCCTGCGGAATCAAGAGCCGGTATCAGGTAGCTGTTGATGATCTCCATGGGGTCTGTGTTGTACATAAGCGCTGAAACGGCCTTCACAGCGTCCGCCTTGAGTCCGTTCTCAACTGAGTAGCGGAGGTCCGGCGTGCCCTGCACTGCGGCTGTCACTGGCTTGGGTGCCTGGTCAGCCTGGGCGTATACCGCTATGAAGTCGGCGGAGTCGCGGTCGATGCCGGCAAGGAGCCTGTAGGCTCTTACTGCGCCGATTATGGAATCAACATTCGGGTTTATTATCGGAAGGTCAAGTCCGCTGTGCAGCGCCATGGTGAGGAAGGTGCGGGTTATGGTCTCGCGGTTGGGCAGACCGAAGGAGATATTGGATACACCGAGCACTGTCCTGAGTCCCAGCTCTGTCTTTACCCGGTGCAGGGCTCCCAGGGTCTCCATGACCCCGTCCTGCTCTGCAGAGGCGGTAAGGGTAAGGCAGTCGATGAAGACATCCTCACGGGGGATACCGTACTCCATGGCTCTGCGGAGGATGCGCTCTGCTATGGCGAAGCGTCCCTCTGCGGTCTTTGGGATGCCGCCCTTGTCGAGGGTGAGTCCGACTACTGCGGCACCGTATTTCTTAACGAGGGGGAGTATAGCTTCGAGGGAATCCTCCTCGCCGTTGACTGAGTTGACTATGGGCTTTCCGTTGTATACACGGAGTCCTGCTTCGAGCACCTCCGGTATGGTGGAATCGAGCTGGAGGGGCGTATCACAGATGCCCTGTATAGCCTTGACGGCTGTCACCATCATCTCCTTCTCGTCTATGCCGGGGAGACCTACGTTTACATCGAGTATCTCAGCGCCGGCGTGTATCTGCTCGACTGCCTGACCGAGGATGTAATCGATGTCATGTGCAAGGAGAGCCTCCTTGAAGCGCTTCTTGCCGGTGGGGTTGATGCGCTCTCCTATGACACGGGGCTGGTCTATGGTTATGCAGCTCACTGCGGAGCATACACAGCTCTTCTTCATGACCTCCGGGCGGATATGCTTCCTGTCCGAGAGAGCCTCAATTACTGCGGAGATATGCTCCGGCGTGGTGCCGCAGCAGCCTCCGAAGATACGTACTCCTGCGTCTGCCAGCTTAACGGCGCTGGCGGCGAAATCACCCGGACCTACGCTGTATTCGTTGGTCAGTGGGTCGGGAAGACCTGCATTCGGCTTGGCTATGACGGGCAGTACTGTAAGGCTGCACAGCTTTTCCAGTACAGGGAAGAGCTCCTCCGGTCCGAGGGAGCAGTTCACTCCGAGAGCATCAACACCGAGTCCTTCGAGTACGGCTACCATGCACTCCGGCGATACACCGGTGAAGGTACGCATATTCTCCTCAAAGGTCATGGTGACGAGGACGGGCTTGTCGGAATTCTCCTTTGCCGCAAGCACGGCTGCCTTGACTTCGTAGAGGTCTGTCATGGTCTCGATGACTATGACATCCGCCTCGCTGCCGGCAAGCACCAGCTCACGGAAGGTATCATAGGCCTCCTCGAAGGTGAGGGTGCCGGAGGGCTCAAGAAGCTGTCCGATGGGTCCCATATCAAGAGCGACCAGCGAACGGCCTTCCGCTGCCCTGCGGGCGTTTGCGATGCCTGCGGAGACCACCTCCTCCACCGTATACCCGCAGCCGCTCAGCTTATAGCGGTTTGCGCCGAAGGTGTTTGCGTATATGATATCCGAGCCGGCGGCGGAATACTGCCTGTGTACCGACATTATGGCCTCCGGGTCTGTGATGTTCAGCAGCTCCGGGGCGTGGTCGGTCTGTATGCCGGCGGACTGGAGCATGGTGCCCATGCCGCCGTCGAGGTAAATGAATCCGCTGCCGTCAAGCAGGGTGTTGAATCCTTGGGACATAGTTTCTCCTTTCGGGAAGTTGTATCAGTTGCCGGCCTGTCTGAATGTTCCGATGATGCGGAAGTATTCGAGGGTGGCGGCGAGGTCGCTCATCAGTGCGGTAACGCTCGGGTCGTCTATCCTGCCGCTGAAATCGAGGTAGAACATGACGTCGAAGCTGCCGTCCTTTATGGGTCGGCTCTCGATACGCAGCAGGTTCATGCCGTTCACCGTGAACTTGGTGAGAAGGCGGTAAAGGCTGCCCTCCGTATGGGGTATCTTCAGCATTACGGAGATGACGTCTGCATCCGGGTCTGCCTGGAGCTCCCGGGAGATGCAGATGAAGCGGGTGCGGTTTATGGCAACGTCTGCGATATCCCTTGCGAGTATCTCAAGGCCGAGCCTTTCGGCGCAGTCAACGGAGCATATCGCTGCGATATCCCTTTCAGCCGATTCCGATACCATAGCCGCTGCTGTAGCGGTATTGGCATAGTCGGCAGTTCCGAGTGAATTGGCCGTCAGGAACTCATAGCACTGTGCAAGAGCCTGCGGGTGGGAGTAAACCGTCTTTATATCGGAGAGCTTCGTACCCGGCTTTGCGGCGAGACAGTGGTTTATCTCGACAGATACCTCGCATACCGCATAGACGCTGTACTTTACCAGCAGGTCATAGGTACCGTTGACGGAGCCTGCGGTGGAGTTGCATACCGGCAGCACGCCGTAATCAAGTTCGCCTGACTGCACCGCTCTGAACACGTCCTCGAAGGTGGGCAGGAAGGTGAACTGCCTGTCCCCGAATATCTGTCTTGCGGCGGCCTCCGAATTGGCGCCCGGCATACCCTGACAGCCTATCCGCTTTGCCCCTTCAAGATCCGGGGCGGGGAAGCTGTGGGGGGGATCGTTCCTTCTCAGCTTACGGTGCTGGAGTATCTTGCTTATATCCATAATGTTCATGAACAGGGCGGCTGTGCCGTTCTCAAGCTCGGGGTCGGCTGTGAGAGTCTTTATCCTGTCGATCACCTGCTGTTCTCTTCCGCCCTGGAATATTGGCAGATTGTGTTCCTTCTTGTAGTCGGCAACATCCCTGCAAAGCTCCATCCTCTTCATGAACAGAGCGAGCAGCTCAGCATCAAGATCGTCTATCCTGTCACGCAGTTCCTGCAGATCCATAAATTACCTCCGATAGCGCCTTTCCGGCGTTCTGTGAAATGCTATTACTTTTCCACATTACATTATAGCAGATTATTTTGTAAAAAGCAATAAAAATGTGTGAAATATATTGCAAAACGGAAAGAAAGTGTGCTATAATAATAAAGTATATGATGTATAGGTATGCCTGCCGGCGGAGGGAGGCGGTATCTGTCTGCCGGAGGTCGGAAAAAGTTGAAGAAAATAAGGATACTTGGAATAGATCCCGGCTATGCGATAGTCGGTTTCGGGATACTCGATTACGACGGAGTGAGGTTCACTCCGGTGAAGTACGGAGCAGTCACGACGGAGGCGAACACCCCCTTTGACGCAAGGCTCCTGACGATCCACCGTGATCTCGAGACCATCTTCAATGCCTATTCTCCCGACTGCATGGCGATAGAGAAGCTGTACTTCACAAATAACCAGAAGACAGGCATAGACGTGGCACAGGCGAGGGGAGTGACAGTGCTCTCCGCAGCGAGCAGAGGTCTTCCGATAGCGGAATATACTCCGCTCCAGGTAAAGGTCTCGGTAACGGGCTACGGCAAGGCTGAGAAACAGCAGATCATGGAGATGACGAGGCAGATACTCGGCCTCGCAGCTGTCCCGAAGCCTGATGACGCCGCCGATGCGCTTGCGATAGCTATATGCCACGGGCATACCATAAGATTCGATATGTAAAGGACTGATAGAGATGATATACAGTCTCAGAGGCACCTTCACACACCGTGAGCCCGGCCTTGCCGTTATTGAATGCGGCGGAGTGGGCTACGGGTGCAGGACCTCCTATAACACCATAACCGCTCTCGGCGATACAGGCAGAGAGGTAACGGTATATACCCATCTTAGCGTAAGAGAGGACGCAGTGGAGCTGTACGGCTTTGCAACACAGGAGGAGCTCAGCTGCTTCCGGCTGCTGATATCCGTATCGGGTGTCGGCCCGAAGGCGGCAACGGCCATACTCTCCGATATGACACCGGAGCGCTTTGCGTTCTTCATTGCTGCCGGCGACAGCAAGTCCTTCACAAGGGTCAAGGGCATCGGCGCAAAGACGGCGCAGCGCATCGTGCTCGAGTTGAAGGATAAGGTCGGCGGCGGAGATACACAGATACGCGTCGGGGCAGGCTCCTTCTCAGGCGGAGCGGCAGCTGTTCCCTCGGATGCCTATTCCGAGGCCATGGAGGCGCTTATGGTGCTCGGATACACACAGGGAGAGGCAGCGTCCTGCCTGGCAAAGCTCGATCCCTCACTTCCTACGCAGGACCTCATCCGTGAGGCGCTGCGCCTTATGTCGGGAAAGTAAAGTGGTCAGTCATGCCGTTTCCAGCCTGGCATGATGATATATAGAGAAAAAACATGAAAGGAAACGAAGCTATGAATCAGAACGTCAGAAATATGAATCTTGATGAGCTGCTGAAGGCCGCCATCAGAGATCCCTCTATGCGTTCAATGTTCCTGCAGAGCCTCATAAAGAGTGACGTGTATGTGATCTGCCGGAACCCGGTCAAGCAGGAGAGGGACCGCGCGGAGGGCGGTATCCAGCTTGAGCTTGTGACTATCCAGAACCCGGACGGTGATACCTTCATACCGTTTTTCACCAGCTACAGGTCACTGCAGCAGTTCGCAAAGAGGTATGTTGAGTCCTACAAGATCAACTGCCTGAGACTGTTTGACCTGATACAGTCCATGCCTGCGGTGCTCAACCCGAATTCCTACGGCAAGGAGTTCTCCTCACAGGAGATAAAGAGCATACTCATGATCGCACGCAACCTCAAGATCAGGGCGATCTCCTATAACGAGGCGGATACCATACAGTACCGTGCGTGCGAGCAGTCGATGGGACACATCACAAAGGCTGCCTCAAAGTTCCTTGCGAAGCAGCCGAACGTTGACAGGGCGTTCATACTCGAAATGATAAAGGGCTGTGAGAAGCCGCAGCTTCTCATGGTGGTGGATATGATAGGCAGCACAAGAAAGCTCTTCGTGCCGCTGTCGAAATACCTTTCAAGATACATGAGGGGAACGGAGACCCTCTCCTTCATAAGCTACGAACAGGAACTGGGCAAGAAGGCGGCTGCGGCCACTGATCCCTTCTATGTCCGCAAGAAGAGATACTTTGAAAGATAACCTCAGGCGCAGTCCTGAGATACCGGAACGGGAGGTCAGGACTTGATAGAAACAGAGGATATGGAATTTGCTCCGAGGGTGATATCCCCGGAGAATACGACGGAGGACAGCGACATAGAGCTGACGCTCCGCCCCCAGACACTGCATGAATACATCGGACAGGAGAAGGTCAAGGAAAACCTTGCAATATATATCGAAGCTGCAAAGCGGAGAGGGGAGCCCCTTGACCACGTCCTGCTCTACGGCCCTCCCGGTCTCGGAAAGACAACTCTTTCCGGTATCATCGCACACGAGCTGGGAGTGAACCTCAGGGTGACCACAGGACCGGCCATCGAGAAGCCGGGAGACCTTGTATCCCTGCTCACCAGTCTCTCGGACAACGATGTTCTCTTCATCGACGAGATACACCGTCTTTCAAGAGCGGTGGAGGAGATACTCTATCCCGCCCTTGAGGACAGGGTCATAGATATCATCATCGGCAAGGGTCCGGCTGCGCGTTCCATACGCATGGACCTCAGGCCCTTCACCCTGATAGGCGCCACCACGAGAGCCGGACAGCTCTCCGCACCGCTGCGTGACCGCTTCGGAGTGATACAGCGCCTTGAGCTCTACACAAAGGAGCAGCTGACGGATATCGTCCGCAGGAGCGCCATGATACTCGGCATCCCCTGCGAGACCGACGGTGCCGCAGAGATAGCCGGACGTGCAAGAGGCACGCCCCGTATCGCCAACAGGCTCCTGAAGAGAGTAAGAGACTTCGCCGACGTCATGGGCGACGGCAGGATAACCCGGCAGATAGCCTCCATAGCCCTGAGCCGCCTGGAGATAGATGCTCTCGGCCTTGACAGCCTTGACAGGCGTATGCTGGAAATGATAATCCGCGGCTACGGCGGCGGCCCGGTAGGACTTGAGACCCTCGCCTCTGCTATCGGTGAGGAATCAGTGACCATAGAGGATGTCTGCGAACCCTTCCTGATGCAGCTTGGCTTCCTCGGAAGAACTCCGAGGGGACGCTGTGCCACACGGCTCGCCTATGAGCATCTCGGATTTGCTGTTCCGGATAACGCTCCGGCAGATGACGGTCAGATGCGTTTCGGTGACAGTGAGGGATAAGCCATGAGGAATATATTCAGACTGAAAAAGAACAACTACAAGGAGAATATCGGCAGAAAGGCACAGTCCCTTGTGGATACCATGATAAACGGTCAGGGCCTCGGCGACGTCAAGGACCAGCGCTACGGCCTCTTCCCCATGAGCTTCAACGGCTGTGAGGTCATATCGGTATACAACGCCCTGCACTATCTGGGGATACCGCAGCCTATATGGGAGCTGGCCTCCTATATGGAGCGCTACCGTGTACTTATGGGACTATGCGGCTGCAATGTGTTCACTCTCGGCATGGTGCTGAGAAAATTCGGTGCAGACTGCAAGCGGATAAGAGACCCTGAGAAGGACGGCGGTGATGCCTTCATCGTGTCCTACTGGACGGGCAAGCTCTTCCGCTCCTCGATACACTCCGTATTCTGCCACAGGCAGAGCAACGGCATCGTGATATACAACATATACAACAACTGTCCGACGGTGCGCCTTATAAGCGGCCTCGGAGACCTTATGATGGGAAAGAGATGCCTGATAACGGCCTATGCCGTAAAGGGCGTTAAAGCTGCCAAAGAGAAATGACAGCATATAATACGGGACGGCTGCTCTCATGGGCAGTCCGTCTTCTGAAAAGGAGAGAGATATGGGCAGATTATTCGGTAAGGACGGCATAAGGGGTCTTGCCATCAGCGAAATGAGCTGCGAGCTCGCACTGGAGGTGGGCAGAGCTGCCGCCTCGGTGCTTGCCGGACGTACAGGCGAGCGTACAAAGATACTGGTCGGAAAGGATGCAAGGAGCTCCGGCGACGCTCTTGAAGCGGCTGTCTGTGCCGGACTCTGTTCCTCCGGAGCTGACGCCGAGCTGGTGGGAGTCGTACCTTCGCCGGCTCTTGCCTATCTTGTCAAGGAGCGTGACGCAAGGGGAGGAATAATGATATCCGCCTCCCACAGGTCTGCGGACTACAACGGCATCAAGCTGTATTCCGCCACAGGCAACCGTCTCAGCTACGATGACGAGGAGGAGCTCGAAAGACTGATACTCGATTCCCCCGAGGAGATGATAACTCCCAAGGACAGGGATTACGGCAGGACGATACGCTATCTCGATTCTCTCGATGACTACGTGCGCCATGTCAAGTCCGTCTCTGTCAGCGGAGATTTCAGCGGTATCAAGGTAGCCATAGACTGTGCCAACGGAAGCGCTTCCTATACCGCCGGAAAGATATTCTCCACCCTCGGTGCGGAGGTACTCATGACCGGCAACAATCCGGACGGACTGAATATCAACCGTGACTGCGGCTGCACCCATATCGAGCACCTTATGAATATCGTCCTCGAGCACAAATGCAGCATCGGACTTGCCTTCGACGGCGGCGGAGAGCGCTGCCTTGCAGTGGATGAGACAGGCAGGCTCGTGGACGGCGATGAGATAATCGCCATGATAGCGCAGTACTTCCAGACCGGCGGCATACTCCGCCACCATACCATCGCCGTTACCTCGGCGAACAATATGGGACTGATACGCTTTGCCAAGAGGCGCGGCATAGAGACCGTGAGCTGCGGCTCCGGTGAGAGAAGACTGATACGCAAGCTGGTGGACGGCGGCTACAGCATCGGCGGCGACCCCAGCGGACAGATAATCTTCCCCGATGATGCCCCCTCTGCGGACGGACAGCTCACAGGAGTAAGGCTCCTTGAGGTGCTGGCACAGTCCGGCAGGAAGCTCAGCGAGCTTACCGGCATCATGCAGAAGATGCCGCAGGTCATCATCAACGTGCCCATAAGCTACCGTGACCGGGAGGTATGGAAGAACGACCGCCGCCTCACTTCCCTGATAGAGCAGGTGGAGGAGGAACTGGGCGATGAGGGAAGGATAATCGTCCGCGAGGTCGGCAGGGAGCCCGTGATACGCATACACGTTGAGGGCCCCGATTTCGGCCGTATAAATACCCTTGCTCTGCAGGTCTCCGATATGGTAAAGGAGCGCTGCACTGTAAGAGAGTGACAGGAGAATAAGATTTGAGAACAGCAGATAAGTGGAAGGAATACACCATAATCGATACATCGGACGGCGAGAAGCTGGAGACATGGGGGGATATCTCCCTTGTCCGCCCCGATCCGCAGATAATCTGGAAGACCGACCGCAGAGATCCCCTCTGGGAGCGTGCGGACGGTCATTACCACCGTTCAAATCAGGGCGGCGGCAAGTGGGAGTTCCGCAGGAGACTGCCGGAGTCATGGAACATAAACTACGGCGATCTCACCTTCAATATCCGTCCCACAGGCTTCAAGCATACCGGTCTCTTCCCTGAACAGGCCGTGAACTGGGACTTCATGGCGGAGAAGATACGCTCTGCGGGGCGTGAGATAAACGTACTGAACCTGTTCGCCTACACCGGCGGGGCTACTCTTGCCTGTGCGGCGGCAGGTGCTTCTGTCTGCCATGTGGATGCCTCAAAGGGCATGGTGCAGTGGGCGAGGGACAATGCTGCCTCCTCCGGCCTTACGGAGAAGCCAATCCGCTGGATAGTGGATGACTGCGAGAAATTCATCGCCCGTGAGATACGCCGCGGCAGGAAGTACGATGCCGTTGTAATGGATCCCCCGAGCTACGGAAGAGGACCCGGCGGCGAGGTATGGAAGCTGGAGAACTGCGTATACGATCTGGTGAAGCTCTGCTCCGGCGTGCTCTCCGACGATCCGCTGTTCTTCCTGATAAACAGCTATACCACAGGCCTTTCCCCCTCGGTAATGGGATACATACTCGGCAGCGTGCTCACAGAGAAGCACGGCGGCAGAGTGAGCTTCGACGAGATAGGCCTCCCCGTAAAGTCAACGGGCATGACACTTCCCTGCGGCTCAACAGCTATATGGCAGAGATAAGGAGAACGGCATATGTCAAAGGACGACAGATTTGTCAGGATATATACACAGGGTGACACACTTTCCCAGGCAAGCACTCATCACGTTGAGATATGGGTGGACAAGGTCACCGGAGTAAATTACATATACTGCTCCGAAATGGGCTCGAGCGGAGGCATGACGCCTCTCATCGGCAGGGACGGCATGATAGTCATCATGACACCCGAGGAACTGAAGGAGATCTGAGGATGGAAAAGATAATCGAGATAAGAGATCTTCACTTCGCCTACGATGCGGAAGGCGAGGACAGCAAGCCGACGGAGGTGCTCAAGGGCATAGACCTTGACATACACCGGGGCGAGTTCATGGCTGTCCTTGGTCACAACGGCTCCGGCAAGTCGACCCTCGCCAAGAATATCAACGCCATACTGCTCCCGACTTCCGGAACGGTAACGGTTGACGGCATCGACACGAAGGACGAGTCAAAGCTCTTCGAGCTGAGACAGCGTGCGGGAATGGTCTTCCAGAACCCGGATAACCAGATAGTATCCTCCATAGTCGAGGAGGACGTAGCCTTCGGGCTTGAGAATATGGGCGTGCCCTACGAGGAGATGCGCCGCCGTGTTGACGATGCTCTGAAGGCCGTGGGTATGTACGAATACCGCCTTCATTCCCCCAGCCAGCTCTCCGGCGGACAGAAGCAGCGCATAGCTATTGCAGGTATCATTGCCATGCAGCCGGAGTGCATAATCCTTGACGAGCCCACAGCCATGCTCGACCCGCAGGGACGGCGCGAGGTCATGGAGACCGTAAAGCGCATGAACCGGGAGAAGGGCATAACCATTGTCATCATCACCCACTATATGGACGAGGCCGCCCAGTGTGAGCGTGTCGTTGTCATGGACAAGGGCAAGGTAGTGATGGACGATACCCCCAGGAAGGTATTCTCGCAGGTGGAAAAGGTCAAGGCCATCGGCCTTGATGTGCCGCAGGTAACAGAGCTCTGCTATGAGCTCAGGAATGCGGGAGTTGACGTGCCGGAGGATATCATCACAGAGGAGGAATGTGCGGAGGCGCTGAGAAAGCTCTTCGCATAAGGAAAGGATAATATAAATTGGCTATACTCGAAACACAGGGTCTTACATATACCTACAGCCGGGGCACTCCCTTCGAGAAGACGGCTGTGGATCATGTGGATCTTAAGATAGAGGAGGGATCGCTCATCGGCGTCATGGGGCATACGGGCTCCGGCAAATCGACGCTGATACAGCATTTCAACGGCCTCCTTCAGCCCACCTCCGGCAAGGTCATACTTGACGGCAGGGATATATGGGCGGACAAGAAAAAGATACGTGATGTCCGGTTCCAGGTGGGTCTGGTCTTCCAGTATCCGGAGTATCAGATATTCGAGGAGACGGTATACAAGGACATCGCCTTCGGCCCTAAGAATATGGGCCTGAGCGAGGCGGAGATAAAGCGCAGGGTGCTCGAGACCGCAAACGATATCGGCCTGCGTGAGGAGCTCCTTGAAAGATCTCCCTTCGAGCTCTCCGGCGGACAGAAGAGAAGAGTCGCCATCGCCGGAGTTATGGCTATGGAGCCGAGAGTGCTGATACTTGACGAGCCGACCGCAGGCCTTGATCCTGCCGGCCGCGACAAGATACTCAGCCATATCAAGACCTACCACGAGCGCACGAAGAATACCGTAATGATAGTATCCCACAGTATGGAGGATATAGCGGGCTTCGCAGACAAGATACTTGTCATGAGCCATGCAAAGCTCTTCTGCTTTGACGATACCGAGAAGGTGTTCAGCCGTGCGGAGGAGATCTCAGAGATAGGCCTTGACGTCCCGCAGATAACAAAGGTCTTCCTTGACCTCAAGCGGCAGGGACTTGACTTCGGCAAGGATGTTTATACAGTCGGCTACGCCCGTGACCTTCTTCTGAAGCAGCTTGCGGCGAGAAGGGGGGAGTAGTATGCTGAGAGATATCACCATCGGACAGTACTTCCCCGGGGACAGCATCATCCACAGGCTCGACCCACGCTTCAAGATAGTCATAACTGTCATATATATATGTATGCTCTTCGTCGGCAGCAGCTTCTGGTGCCTTCTGGTGGGTGCGGTGTTCACCTTCATGGCGATGCTGCTCTCGAAGATACCGCTGAAGATGTTCTGGAAGAGCGTGAAGCCCATACTTCCGTTCCTGATAATAACAGCCCTCCTTAACTTGTTCCTCGTGAATACGGGAGAGGTGCTGTTCCAGTGGAAATTCCTGAAGATAACCGAGGGCGGTGTGAACATAAGCCTGTTCATGCTCGTCCGAATAACCCTTCTTATCATGGGCAGTTCGATACTGACCTACACCACTTCACCCATAACGCTCACCGATGCGATAGAGAGGCTCCTCTCACCGCTGAAGAAGCTTAACTTTCCCGTGCATGAGCTGGCTATGATGATGTCCATAGCCCTCCGCTTCATCCCCACCCTTATCGAGGAGACCGACAAGATTATGTCGGCTCAGAAGGCGAGGGGCGCCGAGATAGACACCGGCAGCTTCATGACACGTACAAAAAATATGGTCTCTATCCTTGTACCGCTGTTCATCTCCTCCTTCCGCAGGGCAGATGAGCTTGCAACGGCTATGGAATGCCGCTGCTACAACGGCGGAGAGGGAAGGACGAGACTCAGGCAGCTCCGATCCGCCCCCCGTGACTACACAGCACTGGGCGTGACACTTGTATTCCTTGCAGCAGCGATAGCTGTCAGCATAATAACGAAAACACGATAACGCAGGAGAAAAGAAAATGAAACAGAAAAAAGGAACTGAAAAGGGAAAGAAGCAGACCGTGAAAACAGCAGCCCCTGTGCCCAAGAAGACAGCTGAGGCTGCTCCCGTAAAAGCTTCCATAGGCAGGATAATCCTCTGTACACTGCTTTCCTTCATCGCTCCCGTAGCTATAATGCTCTACGGCTTCTACAAGGAGGGAGTTCATCCCTTTGGCACGAATCAGATGCTGGTAGTTGACCTCTGGCATCAGTACTACCCCTTCTTCCGTGTGCTCCGTGAGAAGCTCCTCACAGGCGGCTCGATACTCTACTCATGGCAGAACGGAATGGGCACGAACTTCATCTCCCTGATATCTTACTATGCGGCAAGCCCTCTCAACTGGATATCGGTATTCTTCGATGATGAACACGTCCGTGATGCGCTGACATACATACTCCTTGCAAAGATAGGCTTCTGCGGAGCCTTCTTCTGCTGCTTCCTCAGATATACCTTCAGACGCTGCGACCTCTCACTCGTTCCCTTCTCGGCCATGTATGCCCTCTGTGCATACACCCTCGGCTACTACTGGAACGTAATGTGGTTCGATACCATAGCCCTCTTCCCCCTCGTTATGCTGGGCGTTGTTGCCATATGCCGCGAGAGAAAGTGGAAGCTCTATACCATCGCACTTGCACTTGCGATGATATCCAACTACTATATCGGCTACTTCGTATGTATCTTCACCGTATTCATGTTCTTCGGAGCAGTTCTCATCGAGGGCAAGGGCATCAAGGACTTCTTCGTGAAGTTCTGGCTCATACTCCGTTCAAGCGTTCTCGGCGTGGGCATCGGCGGCTTCATGCTGCTCCCCGCCTTCTATGCCCTCCAGCTCACCTACAGCGTGAACAATGTTTTCCCGACAACTATGTCATGGTATTCAAAATGGCCGGAGCTCTTCGCTAACCTCATTTCCTACAGCGCTCCCACGAGCCGTGACGGACTTCCCAACATCGCAACGGGTATGCTTGCCCTTGCGCTGCTCGGTGTGTTCGTCTTCTCAGCCGGCATAAAGATACGCGAGAAGATAGTTGCGGTATTCATGCTCGCCCTGCTCACAGTCAGCATGAACATGAATATACTCAACTTCATCTGGCACGGATTCCATGTAACGAATCAGCTGCCTTACCGCTTCTCCTTTATCTTCAGCTTCGTACTTGCTACAGCCGCATTCAGGGCTTATGACGTCATAGCGGCGAAGGGCGTGAAGATATACCAGCTCTTCCTGCTGCTCCCCGTACCCGCCGCAGTCTTCTTCTGCTGCTGGTTCAAGGACAGGGAAGGCTTCGAATTCACACAGGCAATCAAGAGCTCCCTTATCATCACAGGAGCATATATACTCATCTTCGTTGCTGCAAAGGTATTCCCCTTCAGGAATCCCAGGGTACGCACAGGCGCTCTCAATGTCTGCATCGCAGCAGCAGTGCTCACAGAGCTCACGAGCAATACTCTCCTCGGCACCAATACTGTAGGAACCTCATCCTATGACCAGTACCTCACCAAGGAGACAGAGGCACATGACCTTATAAACCAGATAGCGGCTCATGACGATTCCCTCTTCTACCGCACAGAGATGAACACCACCTACACCCTCAACGACAGCGCCGCTTACGGCTACAGGGGCGTATCACAGTTCTCCTCAAGTGCGAACGTATCAGTCACCAGGCTGTTCAGACGTCTCGGCCTCTATTCTTCCGAGGCCGGAAACCGCTTCTACTACAGAACGGCAGGTCCTGTTGTAAACGACCTCCTCGGCATCAAGTATCTCCTCTCCAAGAGCGGTATGCTCAACAGCGAGGAGGCACATCTCAAATACGTATACAGCTCCAATGACGTATACGCCTACGAGAATACGAAGCCTCTCTCCATCGGCTTCATGATGGACAAGGCCATACTTGATATGCCCGACGAGGACTGCATCAATCCCTTTGAGTATCAGAATAAGCTGCTCCGCCTTGCAACAGGTGTTGACTACAGCACCTTCTATGCCCAGCCGGTAGAGATGGTATCCTACGATAACATCGAGGTCACCAAGAACGGCTACGGCAACTACAGCTTTGCGATACCGGACCCCAACAAAATAGGCAACGCTGACTACAGCTTTTCCGGAGTTTCAAACTCCTACCTCTACGGCTATCTCACAAACGGCGGAATCAATGACGCAACAGTTACCTGCGGCGACGTCACAGTGGATTACAGCGTATCGGTCAATGACTACCCGATAGTATTCTCTCTCGGAAACGGTCAGGCCGGCACATCCGCTCATGTCGTGCTGCATTCCAACAAGGACAACAAGACGGGTACCTACAAGCTGATGGTATACGCTCTCGACGAGGAGAAGTGGGCTGAAACCTACGAGCTCCTTGCAGACGAGCAGCTTCAGCTGAAGTCCTTCGGCGATACAAGGATCACAGGCCGTATCCGTGCGGCAAAGGACGGCATCCTCTATCTCTCCATCCCCTATGAGAAGGGCTGGAGGATATGGTGCGACGGCAAGGAGGTAGAGACCGTCAAGGTGCTCTCATCCATGCTCGGCGCAGAGATACCCGAGGGTGAGCACGAGCTGAGACTGGAATACACACCTGAGGGCTTTGCGCTCGGATGTGCGGTATCAGCATCAATGCTTCTCCTGTTCCTGATGCTGTGTCTGCTGGATATCAAGCGGAAGAAGGCAAAGGCAGAGCAGAAGGCTGTAAATGAACAGGAGGCAGAGAATGGAGAAGAGAATGCTTCCTCCGGGGACGGAGGGGAAAAGGAACCTGAAGGTATGGATAGCATACCGGGGGACGAGATACCACGGGTTCCAGAGACAGAGCAACGCTCTGGCAGTACAGGAGGTGCTGGAGGAGAAGGTATCGAAGGTACTGAATGAGCCCGTGACCATATACGGCTGTTCGCGTACTGATACCGGCGTCCATGCCAACCGCTACTGCTTCAATGTATACACATCGAGCAATATAAGGAATATCGGCTTCGTAAGGGGAGTGAACGGAGAGCTCCCCGCGGATATATCCGTCCTCAGCTGTGAGGACGCGCCGCCGGAGTTCCACGCCAGGTATGACTGCGTGGGCAAGGAGTACCTCTACAGGATCCATGCCAGCGAGTCGAAAAACCCCTTCGAGACCGATCTTTCCTATCATTACCGCAGGCCTCTCGACATTGACAGAGTGCGTGAGGCGGCGGATCACTTTGTCGGAACACATGATTTTGCGTCATTTTGTGCCGACTGTACAAATGTTTCAACAACGATCAGAACTATTTATTCTCTTGACATAGAAAAAAGTGGAACTTCTGTGATAATGCTTGTAAAAGGAGACGGATTTCTGTATAATATGATTAGGATAATAGCGGGCACACTTATAGATGTGAACGAGAGGCGCTTCGAGCCCTCGGATATGCCTGCGATCCTTGCAGCAAGAGACAGACTCAGCGCCGGCAGGACTGCTATGGCGCACGGGCTCTACCTCAACAGAGTGTTCTACGATAAAGAAGAACTTTACCGGAGGAGACTGCCAGATGCCGATGTATGAAACTACCGACCAGGTAGATCAGCATAACAAAGAGATAAAACGAAAACGGCTGATACGGCTTGCAGTTATAGCCGGTCTTCTGATACTCGGAGCTGTATTGTTCTTTACGAAGGACTTATGGCTCTCAGGCATCAGGGGAGTGGGCAGGCAGTATCAGATAATAACGAACGACGGACAGCTTGCGGGAGGAAATTTCCCTCTTGAACTGTCTGCAGAATCAGACTATCAGCTCGAATTCTCCGGCAAGGAGATAGTAGTGCTCAACGACGCCTACATCACCTTCTACAATACAGAGGGCTCATTGATAAAGAAGCGTCTGCACGAATATTCAAATCCCATAATGCGCTCCGCAGACAACGGCAAGGTCCTGCTCTACGAGCACGGCGGCGACGAGTTCTGCGTGGAGAATGATGACTCCATACTCTACGGCGATACCTTCGATGAGAATATAATCTTCGCACGTATCAGTCCGGAGGGGTATACGGCCGTGGTGCTCACGTCGGACAACTTCGACTGTGAGGTCAAGGTCTACAACCGCAGGGGAGCAGTCATCTACGACCGTAAGTGTATAGAACGTGTAAGCGGAATCAGCTTCCGTGATGAGAGCCGGGGTATGATACTCAGCTACCTCAGCGCCGAAAACGGAGGACTGGTAACGTCTGTACAGGACGTGGAACTCCACGAGAAGGCTGAACGCTGGACTTCACCGGGCATGGATGCTCTCGGACTTGAGGTATACGGCTATGAAGGCGGCGCCTTCATACTCGGCTTTGAGTCCTGCGGATATGTCAACAACACCGGAGGCATAAGCTCCTATTACAGGTATGACGGCGAGCTTGCAGACGGAGATTCCAGGAACGGAAAGTCCGCGGTCATCGTCAACAACGATGCAAGAAGACGCTACACCATGGCCCTCTACAGCGGCGGTTCTTCGGAACCGGTTGTGGTAGAGTTCGATCAGCCACTGATAGACGTAATGGTGGCGGACGATCTTGCCTATGTGATGAGCAGGCAGGAGATAACCGCCTACAGCTTTGACGGAGCGGTCCGCTCCACCGTTGAAATAAGCGATTCCTATACCGGCTTCATAAGGGGCGGTAAATACATATTCTTAAAGGGCTTCGGCAGGATCGACAGGATCGATTTCAACAGCTGAGCCATCTGCTTTGTTATTGCGTCAGGCCGCATTTATCTTACTGACGCTTTATATACTGTGCGGACCGTACTCCGCACGCATGTCCCAGGAAAGAAGTAAATGAAGGGAGGAAGGACACATCTGATGTGTCCGAAAACAATGGGAGAACAGTTCTGGTGGATCTATGACGCAGCGATCGCTGCAGTAATTCTGGTATTCGTATTCATAATGAGCCGCAAGGGAACAGTAAAGGCTGCCATAAGCCTTATATGTTCAGTGCTTGCGCTTGTTATAGCCTTTTCCGTAGGCTCAGCCGTATCAAAGGGCGTATACAAGTCCATGATAAGACCGAGCACAATAAAGAACATATCAAAGGATCTTTACAGTGATTCCGTTAAGAAGAGACTTATCGATCAGCTCGACGGTCTTGACTACAACCTCAAGGTAAGGGATGATAAGATCACTGAGCTTCTCAATGATGAGAATATAGATCTTGATCATGAGCTTTACGTGTATGCAAACAACATCAACGCCATCAAGGTAGACGAAGAGAGCGTATTCAAGGAGAAACTCCATGAGATCTACGCACAGATCATCTATGAGCTCGTTGCAAAGAACTGCGATTCCTATATCGCAGAGGCATCAAGAGATCTCGTTATCGCTGATCCGTCACAATTCCATAAGATAGGAATGGCACTCAACGAAGAGACAGGCGGTCAGAGAGAGGCAGCAGCCGCTATCGCAGACAACTACATCGCTCCTACCTACAGCAAGGTGCTCAGCTATATCAGCTTCATCGCAGTGTTCTTTATTGTAATGCTGATCTCCTTCTTTATAATAAAATCCTATTCCGACAGCATCAGCAGCGGCGGAGCGGTATCACACATAATCGGAGGAGTACTTGGCATATTCCTCGGACTTATCGTTATAATAGTAATAGCCGTTATCATCAAGCTCAACGTTGTTCTCGGCAACAACGAGATGATGGTATTCAACAAGGAAACACTCGACAAGACAATAGTATTCAAGTACATATATAATTTATTGGCAGGTATGTAAAGGCCTGCGGGAAGAGAAGATAAAACGATCAGAGCCGTTCCTGCCGGTGATCCGGCGGGGCGGCTCATCATTAGCATGACAGGAGGATTTCGCTGATGATAATGTGCAGCAACTGCAAGAAACGGCCTGCGGTGGTATTCATTACCTCAGTGCAGGGGAACGAAAAGAAGAACGAGGGGCTCTGCCTTGTATGTGCAAGGAACAAGCACATCCCTCAGGTATCTGAATATATGGAGAAGCTCGGCATCACCGACGAGGAGATAGATCAGCTCTCCGATCAGATGATGGATATGCTCGACGGGGATGCCTTTGAAATGGGCGGCTCAGGCATAATGCCCGGCTTCCTCTCAAACATCTTCGGCATGAACAAGGAACAGGACGGCCTTGAAGAGGCTCCCGGGAAGGATATCCCCGAGAGAAAGGAGACTCCGTCAGACGATGACAAGAAGGAAAAGAAGGGCCTGTTCGGCAGCGGAAGCAAGCGTGAAAAGAAGCGCAGGGAGCTTAAATTCTTAGGAAACTACTGCACCAATCTCTCACAGAAGGCAGAGGACGGCCAGCTCGACAACATCATCGGCAGAGAGAAGGAGATAGCAAGAGTAGTACAGATACTCTCACGCCGCACCAAGAACAATCCCTGCCTTATCGGTGAGCCCGGTGTCGGAAAGACAGCCATCGCCGAGGGCATAGCCCAGCACATAGCCAGAGGCGATGTGCCCATGAACCTTGCCAACAAGAAGGTATACCTCCTTGACCTTACCGCACTCGTTGCCGGAACACAGTTCCGCGGCCAGTTCGAGAGCCGTGTCAAGGGCCTTGTTGACGAGGTGAAGAGGGAGGGTAATATCATCCTCTTCATCGACGAGGTGCATTCACTTGTAGGCGCCGGCGATTCGGAAGGCTCCATGAATGCGGCCAACATCCTGAAGCCCGCCCTTTCCAGAGGCGAGGTGCAGGTCATAGGTGCGACGACCTTCGGCGAGTACAGAAAGTATATCGAGAAGGATTCCGCGCTGGAGCGCCGTTTCCAGCCTGTTGTCATCGAGGAGCCGAATATAGAGGATACAGTGAGCGTCCTCCTTGGTATCAAGAAGTATTACGAGGACTTCCACAGGGTGCATATATCCGATTATCTCACAAGAGTATGCGCAGTCCTCTCAGAGAGATATATCACAGACCGCTTCCTTCCCGACAAGGCTATCGACCTGCTGGATGAGAGCTGTGCAAGAGCTGCCATCCGCTCACCTGAGATAACAGCCTATGCCAAGGCAAGGGAAGAGATAGCCGCTCTCGAAGGTGTTGAGAGTGAGCTGACCGAGGAAGACGATATCGATTACAAGGCACTCGCAGAGGTCAAGGGCAAGCTGATACACGCCCGCGCGAATGCGGAGGAGCTTGGCAAAAAGGCTGAGAACGTGCAGGTGGCCGAAGAGGATATCACCAAGGTAATAGAGCTCTGGACCGGCATCCCCGCAAGCAAGGTGGCAGAGAATGAATTCCTGAAGATAGCAAAGCTGGAGGATTCGCTGAAGGCAAGAGTGCTCGGACAGGACGAGGCTATCGGAGTGCTCGTAAGAGCGATAAAGCGTTCAAGAGTGCGCCTCAACAAGCGCCGCAGACCCGCATCCTTCATCTTCGTCGGCCCTACAGGTATCGGTAAGACAGAGCTCGTAAAGGCCCTCGCGGATGCTATGTTCGATTCTCCGGAGCCGCTTATCAGGCTCGATATGACAGAGTATATGGAGAAGCATTCCGTTGCAAGGATGATAGGTTCTCCTCCCGGCTATGTCGGATACGAGGAGGCAGGACAGCTCACCGAGAAGGTGCGCCGCAGACCATACTCCGTTATCCTCTTTGACGAGATAGAGAAGGCACATCCGGATGTTATGAATATCCTGATGCAGATACTTGACGAGGGTAAGGTGGACGATGCCCACGGCAGGACTGTAAACTTCGAGAATACCATAATCTGTATGACCTCAAATGCAGGCTCCACAGACAAGAGCATCGGCGTCGGCTTCAACCGCACCGCAGATGAGATATCAAAGGATAAGGCCATGAAGGGACTGAAGGAATTCCTCCGCCCCGAATTCATAAGCCGTATCGACGAGATAGTTGTATTCCGTCCGCTTGAAAAGCCGGACTTCTCACGCATCGCAGCTCTCATGCTCGACGAGATGAAGGAGCCCCTTGCTGAGAAGGACATCGAGATAGCCTACACTCAGGAGGCTCTTGACCTTATCGCAGAGGAATCCTTCGGCAAGCCATATGGTGCAAGAGATATCCGCCGTGTCATCAGGCAGGAGGTCGAGGACAAGATAGCCGAGCAGGTGCTCGAGCATGCCTCTGAGATATCAAAGCTCGAGGTAGTCGTAAAGGACGGCAAACTGGATATTAATGTATCTCTAAAGGATAAGGAGACCGATAGCAATGAAGAATGATATGATAAGGGCAGCAGCTGCCGCGGTATTTGCAGTCACAGTGCTCACAGGCTGCTCCACAACAAAGAAGCCCGCAATGTCAGCGACAACACCGGCAGAGACAAAGCCGCCAGTGCAGAACGACCTGCCGGTGGAGACACAGCCTCCGACGAGCCGATTTGACGGTGTTGAGGATGCAGCAGACGGAGCACATCTCACCATCAGCAAAACAACAGCGAAGCCGGGCGAGATAGCAGATGTCACTCTTTCTGTATCCGGCGTCGACAAGGCGTGGAGTATGTGCGGTCTTCATATCGTATACCCCGATGTTCTCGAGTGTCAGATGTTCAACGAGGAGGAGCGTCTGGTAAAGGTGAAGAAGGGGGATGCAGTTGCCTACGCCTCCGGCTCTATCGCAATGCTCTGGAAGGATAATCTCACTGAGGATATGATAGCCAACAAGCAGAAGTCGGTATTCTTCACAGCGGTGCTTGACCAGAACCACGGCCTTGACGGAGACATCTGTACATATTCCTTCAAGGTGCCTGAGGATGCCGTCCCCGGTACAGTATACCCCATAGACTATTACTACTGCGATACAGATATGTTCTCCAACTATGACAAGGATCCTTCCTTTGATAAGTATGCCTTCGACCACTGGCAGGGCGGAAGCATCACAGTAGAATAAACAAAAGAAAGCCCGGAGATTACTCCGGGCTTTTAGCTTGTCAAAAAAGTGGTTTCACCGACAAAAACAAACGATTGGGATTCTAAAGGGGCTTTCGCCCCTTTAGCGGAGTCCAGAGGCAGAGCCTCTGGTGGGGCGTGGGGCAAAGCCCCA
>CAMKMD010000038.1 GCA_946413815.1 uncultured Ruminococcus sp. | reverse complement strand
TTTGAAGAGGGGACGCCCTGCAAGAGAGGGCGTCCCCTTAATAGATATAGGTTTTATGACAGACTGAAGGGACTGCTGCGGCAGTCCCTATTTTTTTATGCAGAATTAAGAATTATGAATTACCTAACACCCTCCTGTCTCTATTAAAAATAAAACATTTGTTCCTTACCTATTGACAAAGCAGAACAAATGTTCTATAATTATATTTGCAAGGAAACGGAACGCATGTTCTGAAACGCTACAGGACGTTATACCGATTCTCCCTAAGAGAAGGAGGTAAATAATGGAACAGCTGATCAACAACTACATCACAAGCTGCAGGCTCGCCAAGGAAAGAATCGGAGAGCTTACCCGCAGGGAAAAGGAACTTGGGCGCAGCGGATCTCTCACAGAAGCAGAAAGACTCGACCTTGACCGCAGGATCAAGATGCTCTATGTCGAACACGGACAGATGATGGAGGTGATAAACTACCTTACCGGCTACCGGAGGAAGGTGGAGCAGCGTGCCGAGATTTGAGAGCTACTCCGATGACTTTACCGGCAGACCCGATGAAAGGATCCGCGCTTTGCTCGATGCTCCCGACGATTCAGGCAAACGGATACAGAAGATACTGTTAAAAGTTATTAATAATGAACTGACTGCGAGACAAAAGGAGATCGTTGTGTTATACTATTATAAGAACATGACCACTGTGGAGATCGCCGCCGCTCTCGGTATCAGTCAGCAGGCTGTCTCCGCTGTGCTTGTGCGTGCAAGGAACCGGATATTCCGGGTATTGCAGTACTACTATTACAGATAACGTCAGGAGAACACTATGGATACGCCGATATACGATTTTATTTCCGCCTACGCCGCGGGAGATATGCTCCGCTGCCATATGCCGGGCCATAAGGGGAGGACAGTCCTGCCGGAACTTGCAGCTCTCTACGGGCCTGATATCACCGAGATAGCCGGCGCTGACAGTCTCTTCGAAGCAGAGGGTATAATACTCCGCAGCGAGAGGAATATGGCTTCGCTCTACGGCTCCGCAGCCTGCTTTTACTCCGCCGCCGGCTCTACCCTCTGTATCCAGGGGATGCTCGCTGCCATGAAGCAGGAGGGGCGCTGTGTCATAGCTGCAAGGAACGTCCACCGCTCCTTCCTCAATGCCGCCGCACTTCTCGGCCTCAGGGTGATATGGCTCATGCCGGAGCAGAGCAGAGGCATTCTCTCCGGCACCTTCTCAGCAGAGGCTGCTGAAATACTGCTCAGTGAAAACCCTAACGCCTGCCTCTATGTCACTTCGCCGGACTATACCGGTAAAACGGCAGATATCGCTTCTCTTGCAGAGACGGCTCACAGGTACGGCGCACCCCTCCTCGTTGACAATGCTCACGGAGCACATCTCCGCTTCATGCCGGAGGACTGCCACCCGATGAGCCTTGGAGCGGATATGTGCTGTGATTCGGCACATAAGATGCTGCCGGCCCTGACCGGTGCCGCCGTGCTGCATACACGGGAAAAGTATGCCGGGGTACTCAGACAGTGCATGGGGATGTTCGCTTCAACGAGCCCTTCATACCTTATAATGGCATCTCTCGACCTCTGCTGCAGGTATATCGACGAGCGTATCCGCGATGACATCACCTTGAACCTTGACTGCATACGTAAGCTGCGGGAGCGGTTCGCCGGAAGGCTGCGCTTTGCGGAGGGCGACCCCTTCCATATCACAGTCCTTGCCGCAGAAAGCGGATATAACGGCATAAGTATTGCACAGGGACTCCGGAAAAACGGTGCCGAATGCGAGTATGCCGACAGGGATATAGTCGTGTTGCTGATGTCGCCGATGAACGTACCGGAGGATTACCGGAGGCTCACTGAGGCGCTTGAAAAAGCCCTTGAGGGAGCAGAGCGCTGTCAGCCGCCGGAAGAGACCGTGCTGACCCTGCCGGAAAGCGTAATGGGGATACGCGAGGCAGCATTTGCATCCTCCGAGGAGATACCCGTGGAGGAGTCCGAGGGCAGGATATGCGCCTCTGTAAAGGTACCCTGCCCGCCGGCGGTACCCATAGCAGCCTGCGGAGAGAGAATAGACCGCAGCTGCATAGAGTTATTCAGAAGATACGGCATAGCGACAGTCAATGTCGTAAAAGAAAACATGATATAGTAATATAAAAGGGACTGCTCTCGGGCAGTCCCTTCGGTTTTCAAACCATCACATTTCATTAGGGGACGCCCTCCCTTGCAGGGCGTCCCCTCTTCAAAAACAGTCCCCTGGACTGTTTTTGAATTCACCCCTTGCGGAGCGCTTGGTGATATGCGGGGCTTTGCCCCGCACCCCACAAGGGCTTTCAGCCCTTGACCTGACCAAAGGGACGAAAGTCCCTTTGGAATCCCAGTGTTTGGGTTAAAACTCATACTGGCCTTTCCCTGAAAAGCTGAAAGGGACTGCTCTCGGGCAGTCCCTTTAATCATCCCTCTGCGGGACACGCTTTTTCCTTGTTTATCCGGCTGTATACACATCCGCAGTAGTCCTGACGGTACAGGCTGTACTGATGCGACAGCTCAATGGAATGCTTGTAGCCGTCGTGCTTCTTGAAATCCGAGAAGAGATAGGCAACTCCGCATTCCTCTGCCACCTCACCGCCGCAGCAGTTGATGAACGCTGCATCCTTGTGGGGGCTTATGGTAAGAGTGGTCGTGAAGTAATCAGCTCCCAGCTCTGCCGCCTTTGTGCCGGCTGCCCTCAGCCGCAGTGCGATACACCTCTGACAGCGCTCTCCGCGCTCCGGCAGGTCTTCAAGCCCATTTGCAAGCGCATAGAAGGGCGCCGGGTCATACGCCTCGTCTATCACCGGGATATCAAGTCCCAGTTCCTTTACGAGCCTCAGCAGTTCATCACGGCGGTAAAGGTATTCCTCCTCCGGTGCTATATTCGGGTTGTAGAAATAAAGCGTTATACGGAAGTTACTGTGAAGGTACAGCAGGGTATGGCTGCTGCACGGCGCACAGCAGGCATGGAGCAGAAGAGCCGGTCTTTCGCCCGTCCTTGTGAGCTCGGCGAGCTTCTCATCGAGCATCCTGCCGTAGTTTACCTTTTCCATCACTTGTCCTCTAACTTCTTGAGAGCACGTATCTCTTCCTTGCTGAGCTTCATCTCAGCATCCTTGAGCAGCTTGACCTCGCTGCGGTCTACCGTTACCGGCACCTCAGACTTGTCGGTCTTTACACGCAGCTTTCCGGTGATGAGGTTCGCATCCTCGACCTTGCCCTTCGTGCCGTCGGCAAGCACTACCACTGCGCCGACCTTCGGAGTTATCTTCAGCAGAGCCTCATAGGCGTTCTGCTCGTTCTTGAGGCAGCACATCAGTCTGCCGCAGGTGCCTGATATCTTTGTGGGGTTCAGGGAGAGTCCCTGTTCCTTTGCCATCTTTATGGATACGGGGTTGAAATCGCCCATATAGCTCTTGCAGCAGAATTCACGGCCGCAGATGCCGAGTCCGCCGAGCACCTTTGCCTCGTCACGGACACCGATCTGTCTGAGCTCTATCCTTGTGCGGAATACTCCCGCAAGGTCCTTTACCAGCTCACGGAAATCCACGCGGTTCTCAGCTGTGAAGTAGAACAGCAGCTTGCTGTTGTCGAAGGTACACTCAACGTCAACGAGCTTCATATTCAGCTTGCGGAAGGCTATCTTCTCCTCGCATACCCTGAATGCCTCCTCCTCACGCTTCTTGTTGCGCTCGAGAGCCTTCAGGTCGGCAGCCGTTGCGATGCGCATTATCGGCTTGAGCGGTGAAGCAAGCTCATAGTCCTCTATAGATTTGTTGGGTATGACCACGTCTCCGCACTCTACTCCCCTTATGGTCTCAACTATCGCCTTATCTCCCACCTCAGCGGTGATATCGCCGGGTGAGAAGTAGTAGACCTTGCCGCCTTCCTTGAAGCGGATACCTACGATCTCTTTCATTGTACACCTCTTATATTGATATCCGGCCTGCGCCGGTCTGACTTTATGCTGTAACGGCCATTATGTCCGCACACAGCGCCGTGAGCACCAGTCCGGCGTTCACATTGCCGCAAACCGCATCCCAGGCCTTGCTGATACAGTTATGTATCCTTGCTGCCTGATATGCAGAAATAGTTTCTGAGAGCTTCTGTGCTGCTTCGGGGCAGCAGCTTATGGGAGCGGCAGAGCTGCCCTTTGCGAAAACGGCGGAATCCCTCAGCAGCTTGTCCGCCATTGTCAGTGCAGAGCGCAGGGCGCTGCGGTCGGTGCTGAATTCGCCCAGCGTGCGCATAAGCTCATATTCATCTTTTCTTATTATACTATCTGCAAGGCGTTTTGTCAAATCCACCTGCTTCCTGAGCTCCTCATCAAGGAGATACTCACGGCACATACCGATATTGCCGTGGAAGCGTGATACAGCCTCCTTTGCCTGTTCCTGCGTGAACTCCGCCTCCGTAAGCGCCTTTACGGCATCCTCCTCCGTGACGGGGGAGAGGGGGAGACAGATACAGCGGGATATGATAGTCGGAAGGAAGGCACTGAGGGACTCGGCCGTGAATATGAAATAGGCATAATCCGGCGGCTCCTCCACCACCTTGAGGAGGGTGTTCTGAGCAGCGGCTTCCGTATTGCGGCAGTCGCGGAAGATGTATACCTTCCGGCCGGTATCGTTGTTGGGCTTAATGAAGGCGTCCCTGCATATCTGCCTTGTGGTCTCGACGTTATAGGCGCCGAGCTTTCCGCTTGGCTGGGCGTAGTACACATCAGGGTGATTATCTGCGGCAACGTTGCGGCAGGAGGCACAGACCCCGCAGGGTCTGCCGTCCGCAGGCGAGCTGCAGAGCAGGAGGCTGGTGTAGTATTTTGCAGCAGTCTTCCTTCCTGTGCCCTTCTCGCCGTAGAAGATGAGGGAATGGGCGGCACGGTCTCTTGTGACCATGCTGCCGAGGGTGGAAAGAAGCTCTTCGTTGCCATATATCCGGTTCATTTCATTACCTCCCGTAAGCGTGAGCAGGCTGACTGAGCCCGCATAAATGCTTATTGAGCAAGCACGGGCGCACGTAATGCGCCCTGTGATATGATTTATGCTTGTGGTTCGGCGTTTTCCGCCTGCGTATCATCGTCTGGTGTTCCGGCAGCTTCCGTTGCCTCTGTCTCAGCGGTTCCTGCTGTATCATCAGCTGCCTCTGCGGCAGTCTCAGAAGATTCAGCAGCAGCCGCCTCCTTCTTTTTCTTGGGAGAAGCGAGCCAGTAAAAGGGCTTTGACACAAGCTTTCCGAGCAGCTTCGCAAGGAAGTTGACAGGGAAGCTGACGAGCACTGTAAGCAGGAAGTGCAGGGGGATTATCTTCAGGTATCTTATAATGAATATCTTCGGAGAGTTGTCACCCTGTATGAAGTGCTTCACATAGAGCACATCACCGATGTAGGACATTAGGTAGACAGTCATGGAAAGGCCTGCGACTGCTGAGAGTATCTTGCATACTACCTTGTTCTTTATCTTGATATCGTAGAAGGTCAGGAAGATGAAGGCAGCAACGATGACATTGAGGAAGTCCTCGTTGTTGAAGTTGTATCCGGTGTACCAGCCGCCGCCGTCATCGGGCTTTGCAGTGACAACATTGACTGCAACTTCACCTATAAGCAGCAGGAGAGCCGTGCCGCCGGTTATGAGCTTATTAATCCTCGGGCGGTATTCAGCTATCAGCATACCCGACCAGTAGTAAGCGACAGGCCAGAGGCTGCTGAAATATCCCGGCACCCAGCCGAGACTCGATTTCTCACCGTCCACCATTATTGGTATATGGTTTATGGTAACAGCAAAGTTTCCTATGAGCATCAGCACAACAAGAGCCGCCAGCTTGCGCTTTCCGGTCCTGAGGCTGCGGTAGGCGTAATTGATGAATGGCATCAGCATCAGGAGGGAGAGGTACATATTCACGTACCAGCCATAGCTGGGCTGATTGAACTGATAGATACTGCGGAACCAGACAAAGGGCGACCACTGTTCATGCAGATAGAATATCTTGAAGAGCACGACGATGACACCCACAAGATAGCTGTTTATGGCTACGGGTATTCCCTTTATGTAGTGCTTTGCACAGAACTCAGCCTTGTGCATGAGAAAGCCGCTTATGGTGAGGAAGAGAGGCACACACATATAGCTCGATATCCTGAGCAGTGAGAGCAGTGCGCCCGCCCTTGTGCCTACCGGAAAGCTGTAGTATCCTGCGTGCAGACAGAAATGAAGCGTCAGCACTGAATACATTGCTATTATCTTTACTATGTCAACTCCGGCATATCTCTCGCCGGCGGTCTGTGTACCTTTGCGAAGTGTTATGAGTTTTCCCATTATTATCTCCTGTATGTCATTTTCCTGAGGCGTATACTGTCAGTTCGCCGAGACAGCGCTCAAAGCAGCTGCCGTACCAGCATTCCCCGTCATCGGGGGTGGCTTCGATACAGTCATAGGTGAATCCGACTGCCGTCCCGACCGCCTCGCCGAGACTCTTTCCGTGTGTTATCATTCCCGTGAATACGCTTGCGAAGATATCACCGGTACCGTGTACCTGCCTGTTCACCTGTCTGCGGAAGGCGGAGAAGAACTCGCCCGTTGCAGAGTCGTAGGCAGCGGCGCCCTGACTGAGCCCGTCATAGCTGACTCCGGTAAGCACCGGCGCCCTGCATCCGAGCCCCGCAAGTTTCAGGAGTATATCTCTTACCTCCTCCTCCGTGTATACCTCCCTGTAGGGAGTTCCGAGGAGCAGGGAAGCCTCTGTAAGATTCGGGATGATGTGGTCTGCTGAGGCACAGAGCTTCCTCATCTCCGTGACGAAGGCGTCTGTAAAGCCTGCATAAAGCTTTCCTCTGTCCCCCATGACCGGATCGACTATGACAGCACAGCTGCTGCCGAAATCACGGAAGAAGTCAGAGACTATCCTCACCTGATCCACCGAGCCAAGGTAGCCGGTATATATTGCATCAAAGGACAGCCCCATCCGCTTCCAGTGCTCCGAGATACCGGGTATATCCCCCGTCAGATCACGGAAGGTATAACCGGAAAAGCCCTCGCCCGTGTGTGTCGAGAGCACAGCCGTAGGTATGACGGCAGTCTCGATGCCCATTGCCGATATGACAGGCAGGGCGACGGTGAGGGAGCATTTCCCGAAACAGGAGATATCCTGTATAGTAACGACCTTTTTCATCATCTTCACTCTTTCATTATTATCCGCATTGTCTACTCGATATATTATACCCTATTATTCACCGTAAGTCAAGGAAAAACCGCACCTTCCGGATATGCTTCTGTACGGTGCCTCAGACAGACCGGCAGCGGGGGCGCTGCCCCCACACCCCTGCCAAAGAGGCAGAGCCTCTCTGGACTCTCATTTCAAAATCCTCCCTCCCCATGAATGGGGAGGGAGGATTTTGCAGCGGGATTCCTAAGGGACTGTGTCCCTTAGGCGGGAGTTTGAGGGCAGAGCCCTCAATATCTGTCCGCCGGAGATACCGCATATCATCTGAGGAATATATATACCGCATAGGCGGCGTAGGATGCGAGCATGGCAAGGCCGTTGGGGCGGCGCAGTTCCTTCTTCTTCAGCGCCATCAGGAATACTCCGGCGCTCATGATGATGAGCACTGCCGTGTCTATCATGTTCTTGTGGGTAAAGGCCACGGGAGATATGGCCGAAGCAGTACCGAGCACGAAGAGGATGTTGAAGATATTGGAGCCGATGACGTTTCCTACTGCCATATCAAGCTCGTTCTTCCTTGCGGCTGCCACGGAGGTGACAAGCTCCGGAAGGCTTGTACCGAGGGCGACAATGGTCATTCCTATCAGGTTCTCCGACATACCGAAGCTGCGGGCGATATCCGAAGCGCCGTTGACTACCATATTTCCGCCGAGGGCTATGGCTGCTATACCGACTGCGATATACACAAGGCATTTCCAGACCGGCATGGTCTTGTATTCCTCATCGGAGGCGGTCTCCCTTGCCTTCTTTGCCGACTGTATCATAAGGTAGAGGAATACAGCGAATATCACAAGAAGTATAAGACCGTCGATATGTCCAACCTTCATGCCGATGCCGCCGAGCAGCATCAGGAGCCCTGCAATGCCTGCCGAGAAGGGGAAATCCTGCCGCATGGTCTCCTTGCTTATGGCCAGCGGACAGAGCACCGAACACAGTCCGCAGACCACCATGAGGTTGAAGATGTTCGACCCGACCACGTTGCTTATGGCAAGCTCATTCTTTCCGGCTATGGCAGCGCTCACGCTTACCGAGGTCTCCGGAAGGCTCGTTCCCATGGCAACTATGGTCATTCCTATGATGAGAGCCGGTATCTTGAGCAGCTTTGCGGCGCTGGAGCTTCCGTCAACGAACATATCAGCACCCTTTATAAGCAGCACGAAGCCGGCTATCAGTAATACGTACTTTAACATTTTTATCCCCCTGAATATTTATGCTATTTTAGGTTCATGTGAACTCTTTACAAGCTCATCGGAAAATAACTATTATCTATTATACCACATTATTCCCGGAAATGCAAGAGGCAGGGCGGATTTTCGTTCAAAATTTACAATGTGGTTAAAATATCAGGAAATACTTGACAAAACATTTCACAGGCGGTATAATTGTCTCAAATACTATGGAAGGAAGGTGAACACCATGACCAGTTATAAACCGAACACCAGAACAACAGAATACACTATGAACACACAGCATGGAGTTTGCCTGCATGGGACAGCTGTGCGCTGAGAGCGCATACCCTATAGAAGAGCAAGCGTTCCTGTTTTGTGCAGGGGCGCTTTTTTTCATGCAGTCAGACTCCCGTAACGGAGGAAAAACCACATGATAATCTTAAACGGAAAGTATACAGATGCAAAGGTGTATACCGACATAATAGAGAGCACTGCCATCGGGCAGATAACACAGCTCTGCAACCAGCCCGTCAGCGAAGGCTCACGCATACGCATAATGCCGGATGTACACGCCGGCGCAGGCTGCACAGTCGGTACCACCATGACCATCACCGACAAGGTGATACCCAATATCGTTGGAGTGGATATCGGCTGCGGCATGGAGGCTGTACGCCTCAAGGAAAAGCACATAGAGGTGCAGCAGCTCGACAAGCTGATATACCGTGCCATCCCCTCGGGCTTTGCCATACGCGAGAAGCCCCACCGCTATATCGGAAAGATAGACCTCACAGAGCTCTGCTGCTATGACCGCATAGACCACCTGAGAGCAGAGAAGAGCATCGGCACTCTCGGCGGCGGCAATCACTTCATCGAAGCCGACAAGGGCGAGGACGGGGCTATATGGATAGTTATCCACTCCGGCAGCCGTCATCTCGGCGTGGAAGTAGCAAAGTACTACCAGGAGGAGGCCTACCGCCGTCTGAATAAGTCCTCACAGAAGGAGATAGATGAACTCATTGCAAGGCTGAAGGCGGAGGGAAAGGAAAAGAGCATACAGAGCGAGATAAAGAAGCTTGCCAATACCAAGACCACAAATGTTCCCAAGCACCTTGCCTACTGCGAGGACGAGCTCTTTGAACAGTACATCCACGATATGAAGATAGTCCAGGAATTCGCCATGATAAACCGTCAGGCCATGATGGATGAGATAATCAAGGGCATGGGGCTGCACGTAACAGACAGCTTCACGACCATACACAACTACATCGACATGGAGAATATGATACTCCGGAAGGGGGCTGTCTCCGCACAGGCCGGCGAGAGACTGCTGATACCCATAAATATGCGTGACGGCAGCCTTATCTGCACCGGCAAGGGAAACCCCGACTGGAACTTCTCCGCACCCCACGGCGCAGGACGTCTCATGTCACGTTCCGAAGCCAAGCAGAGCTTCACTGTATCGGAATACAAGAAGCAGATGCAGGGCATCTATACTACCTCTGTAAACTCCGGCACTCTTGATGAATGCCCCATGGCATACAAGTCAATGGAGGATATCGTGAGCTGCATCGGAGACACAGTGGAGATAAACGAGGTCATAAAGCCCATATACAACTTTAAGGCGGGTGAGGAATAATGGCAGAGAACGAAAAGAGCGGAGCTAAGGAGAAATTCATCCCCTATGACAAGCTCAGCAAGAAGGAGAAGAAAAAGATAGACCAGCAGAAGCGGAGCAGCTGGAACGGCGTTGATCCTGCAACGAAGGTTGAGGAGAGCGAAAAGAAGCGCTACCGCCGCAAGCCCAAGCATCCGGAGAATTATGACGACTAAAGCCGGGGTTACGGCATATACATTGAATCATGGCCGCGGCTTTCCCGTCCGCAAGGAGGGGGAGGCTGCGGTTCTTTTTTGCCCGCATAGCGCATACCATTTTTCTTGAAGGCTGCTCAACCGCCCATTGTCCGGTATTGCGCCGGATAGTGCTTTTTGCACGCCCCGGAGGATGTATTCTGCTCCGTCAGATTATCCACATAATGTTTCAACAGTGTGTTGAAACAGTTGTGCAAATGCACAAAGTTTTCAGAATGCACTTGATTTATTGTAAAAAGGTGGTAAAATATAGTTAGCACTCAAAGAAAGAGAGTGCTAAAACGTAGCTAATAATTATTTCAGGAGGTATATATTATGACTATCAAACCTTTACAGGACAGAGTAGTAGTAAAGATGGTCGAGGCAGAGGAGACCACAAAGAGCGGTATCATCCTCTCCGGTTCAGCAAAGGAGAAGCCCGAGGTAGCTCAGGTCGTTGAGGTAGGCCCCGGCACAGCAGACGTAAAGATGGAAGTAAAGAAGGGCGACAAGGTGCTCATCTCCAAGTATTCCGGCACAAACGTAAAGCTGGAGGGCGAGGAGTACATCATCGTCAAGATGGAAGACATACTGGCAGTCGTTGACTGAGACCACTATTATAAACAGGTATAAAGGAGATATTTATCATGGCTAAGGATATAAAGTACGGCGAAGACGCAAGAAAAGCACTTCAGGCAGGCATCGACAAGCTTGCTGATACAGTAAGGATAACAATGGGACCCAAGGGCAGGAACGTAGTTCTTGACAAGAAGTTCGGCGCTCCCCTTATCACAAATGACGGCGTTACCATCGCAAAGGATATCGAGCTGGATGACGCTTTCGAGAATATGGGCGCACAGCTCGTAAAGGAAGTTGCTACAAAGACCAACGATGCAGCAGGCGACGGTACAACAACAGCTACCCTCCTTGCACAGAGCATTGTTCGCGAGGGTATGAAGAATATCGCAGCAGGCGCTAACCCCATGGTACTCAAGAAGGGTATCGCAAAGGCTGTTGACGCTGCGGTAAAGGCTATTGTTGAGAACTCCAAGGCTGTTGCAGGCAGCGAGGATATCGCAAGAGTCGGCACAGTATCATCTGCTGATGAGGCAGTCGGCAAGCTCATTGCTGAGGCTATGGAGAAGGTTACATCAGACGGCGTTATCACTATCGAGGAAAGCAAGACTGCTGAGACCTACAGCGAGGTAGTTGAGGGTATGCAGTTCGACAGAGGCTACATCTCACCCTACATGGTAACAGATGCTGACAAGATGGAAGCTGTATACGATGACGCTTACGTACTCATCACAGACAAGAAGATATCCTCTATCCAGGAGATCCTTCCCCTCCTCGAGCAGATCGTAAAGATGGGCAAGAAGCTCGTTATCATCGCTGAGGACGTAGAGGGCGAGGCTCTCACAACTATCATCCTCAACAATCTCAGAGGCACATTCAAGGTTGCTGCTGTAAAGGCTCCCGGCTTCGGTGACAGACGCAAGGAGATGCTGAGGGATATCGCTGTTCTCACAGGCGGCGAGGTTATCAGCTCCGAGCTCGGTCTTGAGCTCAGCGAGACTCAGATCAGCCAGCTCGGTCAGGCTAAGCAGATCGTTATCCAGAAGGAGAACACCATCATCGTTGACGGCGCAGGCGACAAGGACGCTATCAAGTCCAGAGTTGCTCAGATCCGTGCAGCTATAGAGACAACAACATCCGACTTCGACCGCGAGAAGCTCCAGGAGAGACTTGCAAAGCTGGCAGGCGGTGTTGCAGTTATCAAGGTCGGCGCAGCTACAGAGATCGAGATGAAGGAGAAGAAGCTCCGCATCGAGGATGCTCTTGCAGCTACAAAGGCAGCCGTTGAGGAAGGCATCGTAGCAGGCGGCGGTACAGCATTCATCAATGCTATCCCTGCTGTTGAGGCAGTACTCGGCGGACTCGAGGGCGACGAGAAGACAGGCGCAAAGATCATCCTCAAGGCTCTTGAGGCTCCTGTACGCCAGATCGCAGAGAACGCAGGCCTTGAGGGCAGTGTTATCGTTGACAAGATCGTAAGCTCCGGCAAGACCGGCTACGGCTTCGATGCTTACAAGGAAGAGTATGTTGATATGATACCCGCAGGTATCGTTGATCCTACCAAGGTTACAAGAAGCGCACTCCAGAATGCAGCTTCCGTAGCTTCAATGGTGCTCACAACAGAGAGCCTTGTAGCTGATATCAAGGAGGAGAATCCCGCACCTGCAATGCCCGCAGGCGGAATGGGCGGAATGTATTAATCCGTAATGCATAATCAAAGGCGGACCTTCGGGTTCGCCTTTTTGCGTCCCTGCACCTTTTGAATTCATAATTCTTTATTCATAATCAGTTGTATCGCCTGCGGCGATGTATTAAAAGTAAAAGCCTAATCCAGGCCGGCCGTGCGATAGCCGACTTTAGCCTGCTGGTCTAAAATAAAAGTAAAAGCTGACATCCTCCCCCCTCCCATGGTTTCCCCCTCTGGCAGTAAGCGGTACAAGTCGGAATTTACCAAAACGAGAGGTAGAAGGAAAAATGTAGGGACCGCCTCCGGCGGTCCGCGGGATATCAAAACAGTCTGCGTATTATTATGAAACCGGCAGACGGCCATTGACCGTCCCTACAACCGCAGATACGGACAGATGGCGAGGCGATGTGGGCATCGCCCCCTACATTCTGTTATCGTTAAATGGCAGCAGCTGACCACCAAAGGCGGTCCCTACACATTAATTCTGCATTTCCATATTTCCCCTGTTTTGACAGGCATCATCACGTCAATACTAAAGCCGAAAGGCAGGGATGATATGGCATACAATAAAGTAGTGATATCAGGCATAAACACCTCGGAGCTGACCGTCATGAAGGAGGAGGAGAAAATAGCCCTCCTGCGTGAGATACGCGAAACAGGCAGCAAGGAGGCACGCGACAGGCTGATCCGGGGCAACCTCCGTCTTGTTCTCAGCGTTATACAGCGCTTTACAGGCCGCGGAGAAGATATCGACGATCTCTTCCAGACCGGCGTGATAGGCCTTATCAAGGCGGTCAATAACTTCGATCTTACCAAGGAGGTGCGCTTCTCCACCTACTGCGTGCCCATGATAGCCGGAGAGCTCCGGCGGCATCTCCGGGACAGCTCACAGCTGCGTGTAAGCCGTTCCCTGCGCGACCTGGCCTATAAGGCGATACAGGCGCGGGAACGTCTTACCTTCTCTCTCGCCCGTGAGCCCGATATCGGCGAAATCGCAGAAGAGATAGGGGAGGAGCGTGCGGATGTGGTCATAGCCCTCGAGAGCATCAGCGACCCTGTGTCCCTCTGTGAGCCGGTAGGCAATGATTCCGGCGATACCGTCACCATTATGGATCAGATAAGCAGCGGTGAGGACGTTGAGAGTGCCCTGAAGGAGATCGCTGTCCGTGATGCTATCCGCGCTCTCGGAAGCCGTGAGCGTGAGATACTCCGCAAGCGCTTCATGCAGGGCCGCACTCAGACACAGGTCGCCGCTGAGACGGGCATATCACAGGCACAGGTATCACGTCTTGAAAAAAGCGCTATAACCCGCATAAAGGCAAGTCTCTGAGCGGTTATGTGCATTATCTCTAAGCCCTCCCTGCGGGTGAGGGCTTAATTTCTATATACGTTTTCACCTGTTTATCATTGACTTTTTCCGTGATTTGCTGTACAATAGAGAATACAGCTACACATAGTCCCTCTGCGGACACAGACAAAGACAGGAGAGTGTAAAATAACAAGATGGCTAAATTTGCATCATTCTACAACAGCCTGAAGAAGTCCACCCGGCTCACTGTGACATCCTGCGCCGGCTTCATACTTCTCACGCTGCTTGTACTTATTTTTTTCGTCATGTTCCCGATCACACCGAGCGAGAAGATCATGACGAGCATCGGACGCGAGAGCATCCATCATTCCAATGACGGAGGAGAAGGCATCAATGCCGTTCCCGAGGTCATGACAACGGACGCATCCGCTGCAACAGCAACTGCGATACCGGTAACCAAGGTCACAAAGGCCACAGGCTCTACTGTATCCACTTCGCATACCAACTACACCATCAAGGTAACAATGGGCGCAGGCTTCACCTTCTACAGCGGAAGGATCCCGATAGCTGCAATGCCCGGAGGCTATGATTACAGCACTACCACTACCGCAGCTGACACCACTGAGGATAACACCGAGGATAATACCTGGGGAGACAGCAGCTGGACAGATCCTTCATCAGGCTGGACGGACAGCGGATGGAGCGGCGAGCAGACCTGGACAGACAACAGCTGGAGCGGCGAACAGACATGGACAGACCCCTCCACAGACTGGAACGATAACCAGGGCTGGACAGATTCCGGAGGCTGGGATAATTCCGGCGGCTGGGATAACTCAGGAGGCTGGGATAACTCAGGAGGCTGGAGCGATACCTCCGGCGGCGACTGGGGCTATTAAACGATGAACGATGGAGCTCACCCTGTGTGAGCTCCGTTTTTTATCCTGTATTCCGGCAGCATCCGACCCTTGTCGATTTTTTCAGCATATTTTCTCCGGCCTATTGATTTTCTTTCACATAATATGTTATAATATATATAATGAAGAATTATGTTAGGAGGGCAGAACATGAACTACATTGATGAAAAATGCGTACTTTGCGGAGAACTGTTCACAGCAAATGATGATGTGGTAGTCTGCCCTGAGTGCGGCGCACCTCATCACAGAGAGTGCTACAAAAAGAACGGATCCTGTGCAGCCGCTGATCTCCATGCTGAGGGACAGAAATGGCAGCGCACCGCTATACCCTTCCCGACAGCTGCTGCCGGAGAGCTTGTTATCTGCCCAGTATGCCGTACAGCCAACAGGCTCGGCAATCAGAAATGTATCAAGTGCGGCGAACGCCTTGAGGCACCAAAGCCGGAGACAGCTGAGCCGGCAGAGCCTAACGAGGAGTTCTCCCCCTTCACACAGACAGCCGAATTCCTCGGCTTCGACCCGGAGGAGGATATGGGCGGCGCTACTATCCGGGAGCTCTCACAGTTCGTTGACAGCAATACCATATACTATATACCGCTTTTCAAGCGATTCAAGGAGTTCGGCACAAAGCTCTCCCTGAATCTGCTCTGCTTCATCTTCCCGCCGGTATACTTCGCAAACAGGCGTATGTGGGGATGGGCGTTCATATCATCTGTTATCATGGGGCTGCTTGCCATACCGGCATTTCTCAGCTATATGATAAGCGACAGCATGAGGGTGGGATACTTCTTCCTGCCGACCGATCTTACGAACTACATCTACGATAACCGGCAGATGCTCAATAACATAATCGAGCTGTGCAGCATCGGCACGCTTATAACCCGGCTTTCCCTGTGTCTGTTCTGCAACCATATGTATATGCGCTTTGCAGTAAGGACCCTGCAGAAGATAAAGCTGCGCACCCGGCGGACAGTTCTCTCCCGTGAGTGTGTAGCAGCAGCAGGCGGCGTAAAGCCTATCAACTCTGTACTGATACTGCTTTTCATGGGGGCTGTGATATATGCTGCTCTTATCGGCACCGTCGTTATCCTTGAGGTGGCATTCGCATTAGTAACAACCGGTATGTAAAAATATGCGGCACTGTCCTGAGGGCAGTGCCGTTTTCATACGGATACAGAAAGCTCCCTGTGCGCTTCATAACGCACAGGGAGCTCTTTTCTTCTACGGTGTTATCCGAGCAGTCCGCTGATGCCTTCCTCCTTGAAGACCTTTCTGTAGTAGACGAGCTCTTCCTGTATCATATCATCGATGACCTCCATGCCGAGCAGCTCAACAGGCGCCTTGTCGTCCGTGAATATGCGGTCTCCGGCATCGTACGGGATAAGGCCGTCATTGACTCTGGACATCATAACGTGCATATCGCCTTCAAGCTCTGCACTGCGGCTGCGGAAACGCTCCAGCGCAGCCCCGTCTGCCGTGGCGAAAAGCTCACGGTTAGATGAACCGGGGCAGTCAACAGTATACACATAGGGGAACTGCTCTGCGATGGTATCGGAGAGCCAGCTGTTGATGCCGTCCTCCTCCTGTGAGCGCATATTCATATTCACCACCATGACGCCGCCCTCGTTCAGATGCTCCCTTACAAGGGTGAAGAACTCCCTTGAGGACATCTGAAAGGGTATGGTGATATCCTGGTATGCGTCCACCATGATGACATCGTACTTCTTATCGCATACGTTGAGGAAGGCCCTGCCGTCATAGGTCGTGACCTTCACGCTCTCCGGCAGACCGAAATATTCCCTTGCAAGACCGGTTATCTTCTCGTCTATCTCAACGCCCTCAACGGAGACCTCCCCGTCAAGATATTCCATGCACTGCTTGGCGTAAGTGCCTGAGCCCATGCCGAGAACGAGTATGTCTGTGCTTTCCTCAGGGTGGTCAGCCATGAGGGGTGCCGCCATTGCGTAGTCATAATACATTCCCGTCAGACCGCCGTTCTTCATGGCAACGGACTGCACTCCGAAGAGTACGTTCGTGGAAAGGGCGGTATAACGGTCATTCTCCCTGACCTGAAGGTAGTTGTAGATGCTCTCATCCTCGCATATCAGTTCCTTGTCCCAGAAGGCGAAGCCAAGGGCAGGCGAAGCGAAGCAGCACACAAGGAAGAGGACGGAGGCAGTCACGGCTCTTGCGGCGCCTCTCTTTGCGAATACGAAATAGGCTATGCCGATGAGGAGAAGGATACCTGCGAAGATAAGGAAGGTGGCAGCCGTACCCACTGCGGGTATGGATATGAAGGTCGGTACGAAGGTGCCTATGATGGAGCCGATGGTATTGAAGGCCCCGAGGGTGCCGACTGTCTTGCCGCTGTCGTCAAGGCTGCCGACGGTATACTTTACGAGAGAGGGAGTAACAGTACCCAGCAGGAAGAGGGGGAAGACGAACACCACCATGCAGGTGATGAAAGCCGCCCATATAAGGAATCCCGTGCTCACCGTGACGACGAGCAGGGCGGATATGCCGAGTATCACGAACTTGCCGGCAAAGGGTATCGCCGCGATCCAGACCGCAGCAAAGAGTATCCTTGCATAGAGCCTGTCAGGGTCGGGGTTCTTGTCAGCGCTCCGGCCGCCGTAGATATTGCCAAGCGCCATAGCTATCATGATAGTGCCGATGATGATAGTCCATACTATCTGCGAGGAGCTGAAATAAGGGGCAAGGAGCCTGCTCGCACCGAGCTCCACCGCCATTACAGAGACTCCCGAGAAAAACTCCGTCAGATAGAGATACCACTTATGTCTGAGTATCCCTGACGGTGCCTTTGGTGTTTTACTTTTGTCCATTGATAATCCTCCCGGACGCACTTTATTTCATGCTGTCACCATATACAACGCTTTTCTTATTATATTGTATTTTTAACTGCTTGTCAACCTGCTCTTATTGACGATTCTTTCTTATCTGTGATATAATGAAAAAAGACGGCAAGTCCCGCCTATGACGTATATAAGGAGAAATCATGAAAAACAGACCTGTTGCATGGCTCGTATCAGCGGCCATGGTATTTGCATCATCCCTTCACTTCCCAGCTTCCGCTTCTTCGGATATACTGCCGGGCAATGACAGAACAAAAGACCTTTTCATTCCCGCCGGACAGTTCGCCTCCATTATGGCCGGAGATACCGCAGAGCCCGTGAATGACAATATCTATACCGAGATACCTGTTACCTCTTTCAGAGTCAGCGAGATATCCCCGGGAACAGATACCGACCTCGATTATACAGACTGGTGGTTCAGCGAGTGGGATGACTGCCGCTATATCTTCCTTCCCGCGACCGCCGACCGCAATGACCTTGTCATCACCTATACCGCAGAGGACACCCTCTGTCTCAACGGCGAGGAAGTCCCCTCCGGCGAGCATACCGCCATACTCTCCGGCAGCGATGAGTTCGACATCACCGTCGGGGACAAGGCCTGCGGCAAACTGAAGATCATGCAGTCAAACCTCGGCTGCATCTATCTTTCCACTTCGACCGGCGGACTTGACTTTCTCGACGGCTCACGCTACCGCACTGAGACCGGCACGGCTCTTATGCTCAATGCAGAGGGCGGAACGGAATTCAGCGGCGAGATAGCGAAGCTCTCCCCCCACGGGAATTCCTCATGGGATTACAGCAAGAAGAAATCCTACAACCTGAAGCTGCCGAAGAAGCAGGACCTCTACGGCATGGGCAAGGCTAAGAAATGGACGCTTATCTCCAACTACCTCGACCACTCCATGATACGCAACATGGTCACGGACGAGATCGCCCGTGCGGCAGGCATGGACTGCGTCCTCGATTCCGTCTTCGTTGACCTCTATGCGGACGGCTCCTACCGCGGCACCTATCAGCTCTACGAAAGGGTGCAGATACAGAAGAACAGAGTCAATATCCGCGACCTGGAGGAGGAGACGGAAAAGCTCAACGGCGGCGACCTTGAAGCCTTCCCGCGGAATCATAAGGGTTCTGAAAAGCTCGATGACTATATGGAGAACAGCTGCAAGTACTACGATATCCCCAATGACCCGGAGGATATCACCGGCGGCTATCTCCTCCAGTTCCAGCAGTTCAACCGCTACCCCTACAAATGCACCAGCGGCTTTGTCACCTCCCGCGGACAGGCCATAGAGGTGGACGGCCCCGAGTATATCTCCGAGGCGCAGGCAGAGTATATCCGCTCCTTCGTGCAGGATCTCGAGGACGCCATATACTCCGATACCGGTTTCAACAGCAAGGGTAAGCACTACAGCGAATACTGCGATGTGGATTCCCTCATCACTGCCTACCTCATAGAGGAGATAAGCGAGAACATCGATTCCACCTCCTCAAGCTTCTACCTCTGGAAGGACTCAGACCTTACCGGCGACGGCAAGATACATTTCAGCCCGGCATGGGACCATGATTTCAGCTACGGCTGCTTCCCGGCAAAGGTACAGAACGAGGACGGCGAGACGGGCTTTTCCTACCGCACCGACAACCTCTACGCCGTCTGTTTCCCCATACAGGGCTATCAGGAGAGCGGAAGACCCACCGCCGGCAGAAGCTGGATAGGAACGCTCTATCAGAACGAGAGTTTCGTAAGACGCACAGCACAGATATATTCCGTCCGCTTTGCTCCGTTCCTGAGAAGGCTCTCCGCTCCCGGCTCGCCCTATATCAAAGAGCTTGCCGGAAGGATATCCTCCTCTGCCGATATGAGCAACGCCCGCTGGCATACCTACGGCGGCGCACAGTACTGCGTTTTCGGCTCCTCCAGCGGAAAGGACTTCATGGGTTCGGTGGACCTTGTCCGCAGCTTCATCGAGAATCGTGAGAGCTGGCTGACCGGATTATGGAAGCCGTATCTCACACTTTCCGGAGACGTGAACGCTGACGGCAGCTTCAATGCCGCCGACCTTGTGCTCCTGCAGAAATGGCTCCTCGGCGCAGCCGGTACAGAGCTTGCCGACTGGAAGAGCGCCGACCTTGTGCCGGATGGTATCATAGATACCTTTGATCTCTGCATTATGAGAAACAGGCTGGTATCCTGATGGGGTACAGCTGTGAAAAAAAGCCCGTGAGCAGGCATGGAACTGCTCACGGGCAATTTATTTGATTTATTTGATCTCCAGTCTCTTTGCGAGGGGAGCCTCGGGCTTCTTCTTGGGAAGATCTATAATCAGTATACCGTTCTTGTATTCTGCGGAGATACCCTCGGCATCAACATCGGAGATATCGAAGCTCCTCTTGTATGAGCCGTAGGTGCGCTCCTTGCGTATATACTTGCTTTCTTCGTCCTTGTTTTCTGTCTCTGTCTTGTGCTCAGCCGAGATGGTAAGATAGGTGCCGTTGATATCAAGTGTGATATCCTCCTTCTCAAATCCCGGCAGCTCGGACTCCATGACGTATTTGTCACCGGCGTCCTTTATATCAGTGCGGCAGGCATTTGCAGGCATTGCGCCGCTGAAAAAGTCCTTATCCATATCATTGAAGACGTTGAAGAGGTCATAGCCCCTGCCGAATGGTGTAAGTCCGTATCTCATATCCATACCTCCTGTTATTCTTTCATGCAGTTATTATGCGCTTTTATGTGTGTGATATACCTGTCTGTTCCATTGGTATCATCCCTTTCGTTTCATTGTCTATATGATACTGCCGCTTTTTGACAGGTTTATCACCGTATGGTGACAGAATGATGAAAATTAGCACTCGCAATACGTGAGTGCTAACAGACAAAAGCAGAGAGTGCTAACGAATGTGGCTTTGCTCAGGCATTCTGCACATATCCGGATTGTTCCAATAGTACATATTGCTGATCTTACCGTAAACTTCGTCTTTTTGCCACCTTAAAAACACTTGTATATAAAAGCACTTACTATAAGGAGATGATATCATGCGTAAATATATGGCAATTGCTCTGACGATGACGATGATGTCGTCAATGGTATCCTGCGGCGGAGGGAGCAGCAGCGGAGTTTCCGATATCAGCATCGCAAAGCCGCTCGTATCCTACAAGGAAGCCGGGATAACCATGGCTGAGGACTTTTCGGAGATAGTGACACTGGAACGGTGCAGCGACAGGTATTTCATATTCGGCGAGCTGAAAAACGGTACATGGGCGGGATATATCGCCGACAAGGGATTCTCGGACTACACGGAGTTCCGCTTTGCTCCCCAGGAGGGGGAGGTGGTTCTCGATGCCGCCGCTGCGCCACAGGGAAAGAAGGCTGTGCTGACCGCCGGTGATGGAAGCACATATCTCTATCTTTTCAGCAGCAAGGGCGAGCAGATAAGCTGTACAGAGCTTGACGGATGCAGTGCGGGTGAGGCTATGTGGTGCAGGCTTGCTGCGGCGAAGGACTGCTTCTACATACACTCTCCTGAGGGTGTTTCCGCCTATGACGGCAGCGGCAGGTCTCTCGGCAGCGTAAAGACAGGTGGAAGAACGGTATACTGCCTCTCGGAGGACGCAGAGGGCAGTATGATTATGCTCCTCGGAGGCGATAACGGGGAATGTATATGCGCCCGTCTTGAGGGGACAGAGACTGCCGATGAGCAGCTCTGTACAGGCCTTTCCGGCAGCTCTCCGCAGGCGGTATGCCCCGGAAACGGCGACAGGAGGCTCATAGCCGCTGCACAGGGCGGTATCTATGCGCTGGAGGGGGATAAGTGGGTGCTCCTCACCGACCTTATGGACAACAGCTTTCCGGCGTATTCGGTGTATGGCCTCGCCCCGGTCGGGGAGGAGGAGATAGCCGCCCTCTCCTGGACTGAAGCGGGCATGAAGCTCTATCTGCTCACTCAGCGTGATATCTCGGAGATAAAGGCAAAGGAGGTCATAACCGTTGCGAGTTTCTCGGAAAACGGCGGCCGGTTTGGCGAGGCGATAAGGGCCTTCAACGCAAGGAGCGAGGATTACAGGATAGAATACAGACGGTATACGAGCGGCTATGACACCTGGGAAGAATACAAAAGGAGGTACGATGACCTCAGGCTGGATATGATAAGCGGGAATGCACCTGATATCATACCCCTTGATGCGGCACTGCCTGTGGATACCTTCAATTCCGGCATATTCTGCGACCTTTATGAGCTCATGGCGGAGAACGGGGAGCTTTCGCCAGATGACTTCCTGCCGAATATAAGGAAAGGGCTTGAACGGGACGGCAGAATGGTAATGATAACGCCGACATTTGACTTCTACTCCGTGCCGGCAAAGGCCAGCTTTCCCCATGTCCGGGAGAACTGGAGCGTTGATGACTTCATAAAGGCCTATGATTCCATGCCGGAGGGTATGTACGTCTATGACTATCCGGAATACAGTGCAAGGAGCGCCTTTTTCGATGAAACATACCGGGAGAACCTCTTTGTTGACTATGAAAAGGCGGAATGTCACTTCGATTCACCGGAGTTCATAAAGCTGCTCAGCTTCTTCAATGACCGTGATATCGGCCTTACGCCGGAGGAATACAACAGCCTTTCCGGCGAGATGCACTTTGAGATGAAGAATGACGAGGTAAAGAAGGGGAGGAAATTCACCGATATCGGTACGGTGCGCTGCTTCTCGTGGTTCGGGCATATCTTCCAGACCGCACGCAATGACTATGAAAATGACTTTGTGTTAGCAGGCTATCCCTGTGACGGCGAGAAGTGCGGCTCCTATATCGGGCTTGACGGCTGTCTGGCGATAATGGCCAATTCACAGCACAAGAAAGGAGCATGGGAGTTCCTGAGAATGCTGCTTTCCGAGGAGTATTATACCGATATCGATGCGAGCGCCTATCTCAGCTTTCCCGTGCTGAAGGACAGGTTCGACGAGCTGGCCGCATATACCATGCAGGACGGCTATATGTACTTTGCCAGTAATGAATACGGGCGCATCATACCGGGGAAGTTTGAGAAGAACGAATGGGTATCAGGCCACATGGATGAGCAGAACCATGAATACATCATCGACGGCAGGCTCGAGCCCTTCACGGAGGAGGAGTACAGGCACTACTATGACCTGATAACGAATGCGGAGGTAGCCCGCTATGACACCGAGACAGGCAGCATCGTCAGTGAGGAGGCTGACAGGTTCTTCGCCGGAGAATGCAGCGCAGAGGAATGTGCCGCAGTGATACAGGACAGAGTATCCACCTATCTGAGCGAGAGATATCAGTAAAACGAAAGGGCAGCCGTCAGGCTGCCCTTTGACTGTATCCAGTTACTGAGGAGGAAGCTCGAGCACACTTGCAGTTATAACATCCTCTGCCTCAAAAACGATTATCTCCATTTCCGGTGATGTGTAGTGTTCCATTGATATGCTCCTTTCAGTTGTCTTCTGTATAAGCCTTTGCAGCCTGTGCATAGACATAGAGTGCCTTTGATACTGTTACAAGCGGGTCATCATCGCTGAGGTCTGTGTTATTGAGAACACGCTTTACATAGTTGAGGGGATAAACGATGCTTGATACGTTGTTGACGGAGACAGTAAACTTCGCAGCCAGCATATGTGCGGGGATATTCGGTATCTCGATATAGCCGTCCTTTACAACTGCATTGAATACTGTATCATTGTCAGCGTAACATTTAACGGTTGAGGGAGTTGTTGTTGAAGGATAGTAGATGCGCATTGATGTAGCAGAATTGAGAACGAGAGACAGTTTGGCCTTGTTCATATTTGACGTTGCAAAGCTGCTGGTTGCATCTTTCAGATTTGAAGCGCTGACACTGCTGATACCTTCGATGGTATTATTGGCACCTTTGAAGTAGTTCTCTGCAGCCTTGCAGTAGTTACCGAGGGCAGAAACGAGCTTGTCGGTTTCTGTGTCTCCCTGTGATCTGTAATTGTCCAGATAGCTGCTGACTGAGGAGGTTACAGAGGCGGATGAATAATAGCTGTTTTTGATGTTTCCTGACTGAATGATGCTGAGTTCATTGTCGCCGGAGTCAAACAGTCTGAGTGTAACATTTTCCTGTGCCTGAACTGAGGTTATGGGGTAGGTCAGCCTGAACAGCTCGCCGTAGCCTGAGCCTCTTGCATAGAGAGAAGGGAATTCATCCCTGCTGATAGTGATATCACCGTTCGGGCCGCTGAGAACAGCCTTATCAGCATTTTCTGTGAGGTGAACATAGAAATTAAGTCCGAGTGTGCCGTCGAGTGATACTGAGACGGTATGTGCTGAATTCTCTGTTGATCTGAAATCACCTGACTTCCGGATGCTGCCGTCTTCATATACCCATTCGTCAATGTTATACACAGTATCCAGTCTGTAAACATCGTGATTCTCTATCCAGCACAGAATGACCATGTAGTCTTCCTCTGTGAGGCCGTCGCCGCGGTTGAACGAATCGCCCAGATACTCGATAAAGGGAGATACCTTTCCCTGTGTCTTAGAAGAGTTTCCTTCGATATAATTCTTGATCGCAATAACATCCAGGTTAGTGATACCGTCAGGTTCATCATTCATGTTGCTATTGCAGACATCACCGAACTGGATATCTGGAATTGAGTTTACGAAATCGTTGATCAGGTCGGCATCATCATCATCGATCCTTCCGTCGCTGTTGACATCATTGATCTCAAAGGGCTGAGAAAGTCCGCCGAAGCCTTCAATATACAATTCGAGTGCCTGTACATCATCATCGTCGATCTTGCCGTTGCCGTCTATATCGCCCTTATAGACATAGCCGCTCTTGTAGGTCATTTCTTCGGGGATCGGCAGTATGTAGTATGCCGAAGCCGGGAAGACAGCAGATGCCGGGCAGCTGACAAGAACAGCTGATACAGCAGCACTCAGTGTTTTTTTCAGTGTGTGTTTCATTATAACATCTCCTTATCGGAATCTTCCCTACGAACAGGGAGCATATTTGATAATTTTATATTAACATATATAAATAGAAAAGTCAAGTTTAGCCGAAAAAGAAAAAGCTGCCCCGTTGAACGGAGCAGCTCTGATGTTATTACTTCTTGTTCTTTTCCTTGTTCTTCCACCATGACCATGTTACAGGTGCAACGAAGAGTGAGGAGTAGGTACCGGAGATAAGACCGAACATAAGCGGAACGGAGAAGCTCAGCAGTGAATTGTAGCCGCTGACGAAAACAACGATAGATACGACCAGCATTGTGCCGATGGTAGTTATTGAAGTTCTGATCGAACGGGTGAGTGACTGTGAGCAGCCGGTATTGATAAGCTCGTTCAGGCTTGCATTGGGCATGAGTGAACGGTTCTCACGGATTCTGTCGTAGATAACGATGGTGTTGTTGATGGAGTAGCCGAGGATGGTCAGTATAACCGCAACGATATTGGAGTTGAACTCGAAGCCGAAGATGATGGTTGCGGCAAGAGCAACGAGGATATCGTGGATAAGAGCGAATACTGAGCATACACCAGCTGACCAGCCGCCGATCTTGCGGAAGCGGATAGCGATGTATACAACGACTACGAATGCAGCGAAGATAACTGCGATAAGGCACTTGAGAAGGAACTCACGGCCTGAGGACGGGCTTACATCGTTTGAATCAGTAAGCTCGAGGTTCTGATTCGGGAATGCAGCCTTGAGATCCTCTGTGATCTTGTGCTGCTTGTCAACGCTGAGGCCTTCCTTTGAAGTGAAGGAAACTGTTATTTCCTTGCCGCCTGTGCTGAGGCTCTCACCGGTGCGGACTGTTATTGAGGTATCGGGAACGATGCCCTTTACAACACTCTCGACCTCTGATGTAGCGATATCGCCGGCATAGGAGTAGGAGAGGAGAGTACCGCCCTTGAACTCGATAGCCAGGTGAACGCCTCTGATGATGATACCAAGGATGAGAGCAGCGATAACGCCGATGAGTATTCCGAGTATCATTCTCTTCTTTGAACAGAAATCATAGATCTTTACGCCGGGATCGTAAACAGCATCTGCGGAAGAACCCTTCTTCTTCTTTGAGTTGCTGAGAGCCTTCTGTGTAACGGAGGAAGTCTTCCTGGCAGGCTTCTGCTTTTCGGCAAGGGAAGCCATATACTCAGAAGCTGACATCTCGTCAACTGTCTTCTCAGCCTTCTGTACAGCCTGCTTGGCATCGCCGGCCTTTTCCTTAACAGCCTCTGCGATATCCTCGGCCTTGTCCTGTACGGCCTCGGCAGCATCCTCTGCGGCATCCTTTATGCCCTCAGCGATATCCTCTGCCTTGTCCTGTACAGCCTCGAGGGCGTCGCCGGCAGTCTCAGCGATATCCTCTGCGAGCCCCTCAGCATTGCTTTCGAGTTCCTCGGCAGTGTTTGCGATGTCGCTGGCACGTCTCTCGGCAGCCTTAGCAGCCTTTTCAGCATTGCGCTTAGCGCCTATATTGCCTTTGTTCTTCATGTTCACTTGTTCTCACCTCCGTAAAGTGCTTTATTGTCAGACCACTTGGAAAGTGAGGTTACCATAAGTCTGGAGGCGAATACGCCGAAAATGAAGTTGCAGATAACGCCTGCAAGGAGAGTGAAGCCGAAGGAATAAACAACGCCCTCTGTGGTAGCTCCGAACATAGCGAAGATCGTGCGGTTGAGAAGCTTCGAGAAGAAGCTGGAAGGAACGCCGAATGCACCCATGAGGATGATGGCGATAAGTACGTTTGTGATGTTGCCGTCGAGGATAGCGGAGAAGGCTCTCTTGTAGGCAACTCTGATGGAAGCGTCAAGGGACTTTCCACTGCGGAGCTCTTCCTTGATACGCTCGCCTGTGATGATGTTGGCGTCAACGCCCATACCAACGGCGAGGATGATACCTGCGATGCCGGGGATAGTGAGGGTCGAGCCGGGCATGAAGCCGAACCAGCCTGTGATAGCTGCGATAGAGCCGGCGATCTGTCCGCAGAGAGCGATAACAGCTACAAAACCGGGAACTCTGTAAAGAACGATCATATAGATCGCAATAAGTGCAAAAGCGATTGCAGCAGCGAGGAGTATTGCGTTCAGTGAACCCTCACCCATTGTAGGAGAAATAGTTCTGAGAGCCTTTGTCTCCATCTTGAAGGGGAGAGCACCGGAGTTGATCTGATCGGAAAGCTTCTTGGCTGTCTCGCTTGTGAAGTTACCGGAGATGATAGCGCTGCCGCCGGTGATCTTTTCATTTACGGAAGGAGCAGAGATCAGTGTGCTGTCCATCCAGATAGAGATAGGTGTAGAGGAACCTGCCAGTTCTCCTGTAGCATCAGCGAACTTTGTCTTTCCTGATTCCTTGAGATTAAGTCTTACGACCCACTGCAGATCTCCGGACTCGTTCTGCTGCTGACCATAGTCAGCCTCGTCAACGTCTGCACCGCTGAGAACAAGTTCTCCGCTCGGAACGGGTTCTCCGTCCTCGCCTGTAGCGGTATCAGTGCCCTTTCTGAATGTGAGCTCAGCCATTTCGCCAAGCTCCTTTACAGCGCCCTCGGCGTCAAAGTCACTCTGACCAGCCTGCCAGGGGAAACGTACGATGATCCTGTCGCTTTTTGCGTCGCTGTAGACTTCGTTGTCGTTGATACCGAGAGCAGTAAGTCTTGTCTTGATTATCTCGGTAGCTGCATCGAGCTGTGCCTCTGATGCGTCAAAATCACCTGCGGGAGCAAAGGTTACGTCAACGCCGCCCTTGATATCAATACCAAGGCGGATATCGTCAACACCCTTGATGACCGTCTTTGAATTATCGACATAGATGTAATCCAGGCCGATAATGGCGGAGCAGGCGAAGATAGCGATCAGGGCAACGACAACGAAGAAGATGGGTTTGCCAGTCTTTTTCACGGTCATGCCTCCTAAAGAATTAATGAATATTATGTCTGCAAACGCGCAGCATTTCCGGCCTGCTGAAAGCGGTCAGAATAAGCTGTTTTCATGTTTTCTATCCATTTACGTTTACTTTGACAATTACATTTATTTTACAATATTTTCGCTGAAAAGTCAAGTCTATGGCGGGAGAATGATGATAATTCAAGAATATGCACAATTACCCACTTGAATAATATGGCATAATGACTAATTCACTTCTGACTGCAGGCAAAATCCCGCATAACTGCCGGCGTTTATCTGCAGGGACCGCCTCCGGCGGTCCGCAGCCCGTGCGTTAGTTTCCTTTCCTCTACCCTTTGCCGGTTTTTGCTTTTAGTTCATACACGCAGGCTAAAGTCGGCAATCGCACGGGCTGCTTTTTTGCAGGGTTCTTACATTTGGCTGCCGGCAGTGTTATGTGTAGGGGGCGATGCCCACATCGCCCCGCCACTGTGGTTATTTATGTATGTAGGGGCTGCCTTCGGCAGCCCGCCCAATAACGTGAATCACACATATCCGTCGGACCGCCAGAGGCGGTCCCTACAAATTTCCTTCTATCCTTTGTTCCACGTTTTTTGTTAGCTGCACCGATAACAGCCGGAAGGTGCTATCGCACGGGCAACACGGATGAGTATAGCCTCTTTTAAATCCATCGCCGAAGGCGATACCATTAATTATGAATTAAGAATTATGAATTCAAAAGCGTCTGTCATACCGGCAGCATGGACGAGCGCTGCAAATAATCCTGCATTCTTAATTCCGCATTCTGCGTAAAAAAAGAACGGGCCTGCGCCCGTTCTTTTTATTTGAAATGCTTCTGCGATATCTTTAGTCTGTTCATGGCGCGGTTCAGAGCTGCCTGAGTCTGGTAATACTCCTTGATGCTCTGCTTCTGCCTGAGCTGTTCCTGCGCTCTTTCCTTTGCCTCCTCGGCACGCTTTATGTCGATCTCCTCAGGGAGCTCGCATGAATCCGCAAGTATGACAGCCTTGTCCGGCAGCACCTGTATGAAGCCCTCGGAGATGGCAGCATAGTGCCATTTGCCATTTGTCATATACTTCAGCTCGCCGGTAGGGAGACAGGTTACAAGCGGCTCGTGGCCGGGAAGTATTCCCATAAGGCCGTCTATTGCCGTGATGACAAGATGCTCGCACTCGCCCTGATAGAATATCCTGTCAGCAGCGATTATCTCAAGGTGGAACGTCTTAGCCATGATATGCCTCCTTAGCCGCCTATCTGCTTGGCCTTCATGATAACGTCATCGATGGTGCCTGCCATGAGGAAGGCAGCCTCGGGATACTTGTCCATCTCGCCGTCGATAATGGCACGGAAGCCCTCGATGGTATCCTTCAGCGGTACATACTTGCCCTTGAGTCCGGTGAAGTTCTCGGCAACGTTGAAGGGCTGGGAGAGGAACTTCTGTATCTTTCTTGCACGGTATACAGCCAGCTTGTCCTCCTCATCGAGTTCCTCCATACCGAGGATGGCGATGATATCCTGGAGCTCCTTGTACTTCTGGAGCAGCTCCTGTGTGCGTCTTGCAACTGTGTAGTGCTCATCGCCGACTATCTCCGGTTCGAGTATACGTGAATTGGATTCGAGGGGGTCTACAGCGGGGTAGATGCCCTGCTCAACTATCTTACGTGAAAGAACGGTGGTGGCGTCGAGGTGTGCGAAGGTTATCGCGGGCGCCGGGTCTGTAAGGTCGTCCGCAGGTACGTATACGGCCTGTACCGAAGTGATGGAGCCGTTCTTGGTGGAGGTTATCCTCTCCTGAAGCTCGCCGACTTCTGTAGCGAGGGTAGGCTGGTATCCAACGGCGGAGGGCATACGTCCCAGCAGCGCTGATACCTCAGAGCCTGCCTGTACGTAACGGAAGATATTGTCTATGAAGAGGAGCACGTCCTTATGCTCACGGTCACGGAAGTACTCCGCCATGGTGAGTCCGGTCTGTGCAACACGCATACGTGATCCGGGGGGCTCGTTCATCTGTCCGAATACGAGGGCGGTCTTGGCGATAACGCCTGATTCCTGCATCTCGTTCCAGAGGTCGTTGCCCTCACGGGAACGCTCTCCTACGCCGGTGAAGATGGAGTAGCCGCCGTGCTCCGTAGCGATATTGCGGATAAGCTCCTGTATGAGTACGGTCTTGCCGACGCCGGCACCTCCGAAGAGGCCGATCTTACCGCCCTTGGCGTAGGGCGCGATAAGGTCGATGACCTTGATGCCTGTTTCGAGTACCTCAACAACGGGGCTCTGCTCCTGGAAGGTAGGCGCCTTGCGGTGTATCTCCCACATCTCCTCAGCCTCCACATCTCCCTTGTGGTCGATGGGCTCGCCGAGAACGTTGAACATACGTCCGAGAGTCTGCTCACCTACAGGCACCTTTATACAGGAGCCCGTGGCTGTAACTTCCATATTCTTGCTGAGTCCCTCGCTCGTAGCGAGCATTATGCAGCGCACAGTGCGGTTGCCCATATGCTGAGCCACCTCCATAACGCGCCTTTTGCCGTCCACGGATACAGTAAGGGCATCCCTTATCATCGGGAGACTGCCCGTGGGGAATTCTACATCGATTACAGGTCCGATGACCTGAGTGATCCTGCCTTTTTCCATTTATACGGTTTTCCTCCAAGCTGCCGCTGTCAGAGGAGGCTTTCGCCCTCTCCCATAACGGCGATGTCAACAGCGGTAGCGTCCTCAAGGTGGAACGTCATCAGCTTGTTGCCTGTAGTTTCGTTATATATGCTCTCAAGTCCTGCTGCCTTTATCATCGTCTGAGCGTACTTCTCATCGGTCTCGAAGACAGCCTTTCCTGTATATCTGAGCCAGTGACCGTCTCTCTTTGAGGCAACTATCTCACAGAGGGGATTAGCCTGTAACTGTCTGTAAACGTTCTTGAATCCGCCTACACCGAAAATGACTTTGCCGTCCTCCTCGATAAAAGCGCCGAGGGGGCGGAGCTTCGGCTGGTCGCCGTCAGTTGTTGCAAGGAAGAATACTCCTGCTTCCTTTAAGAAATCGCCTATCCGGCTCATAATATACATCTCCTTGTATCAGTTTTCTTCAAGGCTGTTCGCTCCGCCGACTACCTCGGTTATCTCCTGGGTGATAGCGGCCTGTCTTGCACGGTTGTACAGGAGCGAAAGCTCTTTTATCATGTCCTTTGCACTTGTGGTGGCGGCATCCATAGCCGTCATACGTGCCTGCTGCTCACAGCAGAAGGCCTCGACCATGGCTCCGTAGATAACGCCCTTTGCGAACTGGGGTATCAGATAGCTCATGACCTCCTCAGGAGAGGGGGAGAAGGAAGCCTTCGGCAGCTTCTTCAGTGAGCCGTCGGGAGCAACGGAAAAATGTCTGCGCTCGAAGGGGAGGAGCTGTACGGTTGTACACTCGAACTGTGAGGAGGTTATCATATCCGTATAGATGAGATATACCTCGTCAAGGTCGCCCTTCTCGAACTTCTCAAGGACAAGCTCTGCGATATCCCTTGCCCTGTAGAGGGTGGGGTTCTGCGTGGTGTATACGAATTCCGCATCCACGAAGTTCTCCTTGTTCCTGTTGCGCTTCTGGAAGTACATTCTGCCCACCTGTCCCATGACGAACAGGTAGCAGTTGTCTATATCCGGAGCCTTTGCAAGCTCCGCTTCTGTATGTTTCAGTATGTTATGGTTGTAGCTTCCGCAGAGACCCTTGTCAGCCGTTATGACTATGTAGCCCTTTTTCCTCTTGTCCTCCGGTATCTCCTCACGCCTGTCGAAGTACTGCTGACGGGTGTGGGGGGTATGCTCAAGGATGCTGATAACAGTTTCCTGGAGCTTGTAGAAGTAGGGATCGGTGGCTTCAAGAGCCTTCCTTGCCTTCTTCAGCTTGGAGGACGACATAAGGTACATAGCATTCGTGATCTTCAGGATCTGCTGGATGCTGGCGATACGCTCGCGTATCTCTCTCATGTTTGCCATAGGGGCGCCTCCTTATTCCTCGAAGGCGGTAACGATCCTCTCGATACGCTCTGCGAGGTCGTCGGTGAGGACCTTCTTCTCCTCGATCTCCTCGATGATGTCCTGACCGTAGGAGCGGATATAGCTCATAAGCTCAGTGCGGTATTCCCTCAGCTCCTTCAGCGGCACGAAGTCGAAGAGACCGTGCTGTGCGGCATAGAGGAGTATTACCTGCTCGTAGTGGGGCAGGGGATTGTAGAGGGGCTGCTTGAGCAGCTCTGTGAGCATATGTCCGTGGTTGAGCAGGTCTGTGGTAGCCTGATCCAGCTCGGAGGAGAACTGTGTGAAGATCTCCATCTCCTTGAACTGAGCCAGGTCGATACGCAGATTTCCCGCTGCCTTCTTCATGGCCTTGGTCTGTGCTGCACCGCCGACACGGGATACGGAGAGACCGTAGTTCACGGCAGGTCTGAGACCTGAGTTGAACAGCTCGCTCTCGAGGAATATCTGTCCGTCGGTGATGGAGATGACGTTTGTCGGGATGTATGCGGAGATATCTCCTGCGAGGGTCTCGATGATGGGGAGAGCGGTAAGTGAACCGCCGCCGTGCTCGTCGTCAAGACGGCTCGAGCGCTCGAGAAGACGTGAATGCAGGTAGAATACGTCGCCGGGGTATGCCTCACGTCCGGGGGGACGGTGGAGCAGCAGGGACATTGCACGGTAAGCAACGGCGTGCTTTGATAGATCGTCGTATACGATCAGTACGTCCTTTCCCTTTGACATGAAGTATTCAGCCATGGCTGTGCCTGAATACGGTGCTATATACTGGAAGGGTGCCGGGTCGCTGGCGGAAGCGCATACTACCGTGGTATAATCCATAGCGCCGTACTTCTTCAGCGTACCTACTACCTGTGCTACTGTGGAGGACTTCTGTCCGATGGCCACGTAGATACAGATAACGTCCTGACCCTTCTGGTTGATGATGGTATCTACGGCAATGGAGGTCTTACCGGTCTGTCTGTCGCCGATAATGAGCTCACGCTGACCTCTGCCGATAGGGAACATGGAGTCTATTGCGAGTATACCTGTCTGGAGCGGCACACTTACGGGCTTACGCTCTATGACACCGGGAGCCTCACGCTCTATGGGGAAGTATTCCTCTGCGTTTATCTGTCCGAGTCCGTCAATGGGGGCGCCGAGGGCGTCAACAACTCTGCCGAGGAGCTCATCGCTCACGCCTACGCCGGCACGCTTGCCTGTGCGGACAACTGTGGAGCCCTCAGTAAGGCCGTGGTCGTCGCCCAGGAGTACTACTCCGACGGATTTCTCTTCAAGGTTCTGTACTATGCCTCTGATGCCGGTATCAAATTCAACCAGCTCGCCGTACATTACTCCGCTCATGCCGTATACACGGGCGATACCGTCACCGAGGCGGGTAACGAAGCCTGTCTCTGTTGCGCCGGATCTTACGGTGAAGTCCCTGACCTCAGTCTTGAGTACGGATATGATATCGCTCTCATCGTTCTTGTTGTCGGATACCTCAGCTGCACGGTTCTCCATGGCCTCACGTATCTGACGGAGGCTGGTGCGGTAGCTCTTGTCGTATTCGACATCGCCGGCATTGAGTATGAATCCGCCGAGGATATCCGGATCGTGGCGGTATTCGATATCCACGTCCTCCTTGACGAACTTGTCCATGATGAACTGTCTCAGGTCTGCCTGCTGTGATTCAGTGAGAGGTGTGACATAGCGGACAACAGCCTTGATGCTGCCCTGCTTGTCAAGGAGTATGTCTGTATACTCCTCGAGTATCTCGTCAAGCTCTTCTACAGCGCCTTCCCTGACGATGTTCATCAGGAACTTCTGTATGCTCTGGGGGAAGAGCTTCTTGATTATATTGTTCTTCTCCTCACGGGTAACGAGGGGATTTGCGAGGGTATCCTTAACGTCCTCGCAGTTCTCGAAAACACCCTTTGTGAGGTCAGTATCCTCCTGTGAGATGCCGAGGCGGACAAGCTCCCTGAGGAGATCCTTTGCGGAATCCTTCATTACTTGTCACCCTCCTCTGTGCTCTGCTCTGAGAGGAACTGATCCACGAGCCTGCGGTTCTTCTCGTCGTCGAGGTTTGCGCCTACGACCTTGGAAGCAGCCTCGATGGCAAGGTCTGCAATCTGGGACTGAGCCTGCTGGATGACTCTCTTGCGCTCACTCTCAGCAGCCTTTCCGGCGGAGGTGATTATCTCCTCAGCCTCCTCCTTGGACTTCTCGATGATGGCGGCCTTCTCGGACTCTGCCTCCTCGTGAGCCTTTATGATTATCTCGTTAGCCTTTTCCTTGGCCTCGCTGATAGAGCCCTCGTACTGCTGACGGAGCGCTTCAGCCTCTGTCTTTGCCTTCTCGGCTGAGTCAAGGTTATCCTGGATAGTGCGGGTACGCTCTTCCTTTATCTTGTTGATAGGCTTGAAAAGGAATATCCTCAGAAGCACAAACAGTATGACGGTGTTTACAACAGCCTCGAAAATGCTCCAGAACTGAAATTCAAGCATTATATGCCCTCCTTATGTTTATTTTCTCTGCGGCTTATTTGTTGCCGAGCATGAAGATTATAAGGAGCGCTGTAACGAAGCCGTAAACAGCGGTAGCCTCTGCGAGAGCGCATCCGATGATGAGTGAAGTTCTGATATCGCCCTTTGCCTCAGGCTGACGTGCTATGGACTCTGTAGCCTTGGCGGTTGCGATTCCTATACCTATACCTGCGCCTGCGCCTGTAAGAACAGCAACAGCAGCGCCTAATGCGATTGTTCCCATTGTTTTATACCTCCGTATATATACTGTTATTTGTTGCCGAGCATGAAGATTATAAGGAGCGCTGTAACAAAGCCGTAAACAGCGGTAGCCTCTGCAAGGGCACATCCGATGATGAGTGAAGTTCTGATATCGCCCTTTGCCTCAGGCTGACGTGCTATGGACTCTGTAGCCTTGGCAGTTGCGATTCCTATACCTATACCTGCGCCTGCGCCTGTAAGAACGGCAACAGCAGCGCCTAATGCGATTGTTCCCATATTTATTTACCTCCTTGAAGCTGTGGCCTTTTCTTTGCCTTTTTTGTCTTCTTTTCCTTCTTTACTTTTTCCTCTTTCTCTTCTTCCTCCTCTATAGCCTCAGAGATATACAGTGTGGTGAGGAAGGTGAAAACATAGGCCTGTAAAAGACCGTCGAAGATATCGAAGTAAGCACTGAATATTACCGGTACGCCTATGGCGGGTACACCCATGATGACCTTGAAGGGGAGCTTTATAAGCTCCATAACGATGAATGCACCGAGAACGTTTCCGAAGAGTCGCATACAGAGTGACAGCGGCCTTGTCAGAAGGTCGAGCAGGTTCAGCGGGTTCAGGAAGCTCTTCAGCCATTTCAGCGGACCCTTCTCGATTATGAAGGATGCCTGTACGAGTATAATGGCGATACCTGCAAGGGCGGCGGTCACGTTGACGTCCTTTGTGGGCGGTACGAAGCCGAATATACCGATGATATTTGATACGCCTATGTAGAGTATCAGCGTCTCCAGTACGGGGACGTACTTCCTTCCTCTTTCTCCGAGAACATCGAGGAAAAGCTTATCCAGCCAATCCATGACGCCTTCAAGCAGACATTGCGAGCCCTCAGGCACCTTTTTGAGCTTTCTCGTGAGTATTATGGACAGCAGCACCAGTACAGCCATGATTATCCATGTTACTACGCAGGATTCGGCAATGGGGATGCCTCCGAAAATGGGTATCGTAAAGGCGACCTTATTTTCAAGCTGTTCTATCAGCTCATCTGCCATGATAACACCTTCTTTCAGAATAAAATAAAAACGGAGACTGCTCCAAAGCAAAATCTCCGTTGATTCAGTCAGTAAAGCGGTTCGATAGTTATATTTACGGGACTGTATCCGTTTAAAGTCATGATAAGGTGACTATATAACTATGATATAACAAAATGGTAACAAAGTCAAGAGGATATGAGAAATTTTTCACATATATTTCAGTTATACCTCTATGCCGGCAGTCACTTCCTGATGGCCTTGTCAAGCCGCTCGATAGCGCCCGAATTCAGCTTCTCCGTGAGCCTTACCCGGTCTACCTCCTTCTTGTAGGCGGAGACCTCTCCCGCAAGGCGCTTCATAAGCTCGCCGGTGCGGCGTTCACGCTCCTCAAGCTGCTCTATCCGCTCTGTGAGGGCGGCTGCATTCTCCTCGCTCTTCCGGCAGCGCTCCTCAAGTGCAGCGATGTCTGCAAGGAGGGCGTTTATCCTGTCGGCGAGCACCATATTCACCGAGTTCTGACGGCTTCCGAAGTCGTTCAGGTGAGCGCCTGTCTTGAAGGCACCGCCCCGTGAGCCGTCATAAGCGAGCATATCGTTCCTGTTGATCTCTGTCTTGTCTGGCATAACGATCTCTCCTTCCTTGCTATCTGCTGCGCCAGTAGTCAAGCGTGTCGTTTATCGTCTGTTCCATGGAGATCTCTGCTCTCCAGCCTGTATCCCCGTGTATGCGTGATACATCCGGCTCTATCACCGGTATATCCGATGCACGCATCCTTGCGGGGTCTGTCTTTACCTCGATATGTGTCTTTGCAAGGCTGAGGACTGTATCGAGGATGTACTGTATTGTAACTGCCTTTCCTCTGCCCACGTTGTATACCCTGCCGCTGATGCCCTTTTCTCCGAGGAGCCTGTAAGCTCTTACAACATCGCGGACATCAGTGAAATCACGCATGGCCGAGAGGTTCCCGACTGACATCTCCGGAGCCCTTGTGCCCTTTTCTATCTCCGCAGCCTGACGGCAGAAATCGGAGATGACGAAGATATCGGACTGCCCGGGGCCTGAATGGTTGAAGGCTCGCACCATGATGATATCCATTCTGTATGCCCTTGCGTATACCGCTCCCAGCATCTCGCCGCAGGCCTTTGTTGCTGCGTAGACATTGCCGGGGTGGAGGGTCTCCTCCTCGCTGAGGGGACAGGAGCCGGGGCGTATGAAGCCGTATTCCTCGCCGGAGCCTATCATGATAAGGCGGATATCCTTCTTCTGTGCGGCGCGGACTGTCTCGAGCACATTGACTGTGCCGATGACATTTATCTCAGCAGTGAGACGTGGCTTCTTCCATGATACCGCCACGGAGCTCTGCGCCGCAAGGTGGTATACGGTATCCGGCTGAAGCTCATCGAGCAGTGCGGTTATGCTTTCGGGCTGCATGATGTCGAGTATATGCTGCGTGAAAAGGCTGCTGTCGGCGCCGACTGTTTCTCCCGGCAGGCAGGTAGCGTGTACCTCCTGTCCGGCAGAAGCAAGCTCACGTATAAGATAGCCTCCGACGAAGCCTCCTCCGCCTATGATAAGAGCTTTCACTTTATCACTTCCTTGCCTTTAAGTACCTTGTATAGTGTTCTGATAACTGTTTTTTCGTTGAAAACTGTATCGGCTCTTTCCCTTGCCGCCTCACCGAAGCGTTCACGGAGCTCCCTGTTCAGTCCGAGCCGGAGTATGGCGCCGGACATGGATTCAAAGTCTCCCGGGGGGACGGTATATCCGGTTATACCGTTGAGACTCACACAGGGCACTCCCGAGGGGAGCAGAGTGTTTATTACCGGCTTTCCGCAGGCCATGGCTTCAAGCTGCACGATGCCGAAGGCCTCGCTCTTCTCCGTTGAGGGGAGAATGAAGATGTCGCAGTCCGCATAGGCTCTCCTGAGCTCCTTCTCCGGCAGGAAGCCGAGGAAGTGTATGCGGTCGGCCTTACCGAGACGCTTTGCCTCCGCCTTCAGTTCATCTTCGAGCACGCCTGTTCCGGCGATGAAGAGCTCGCAGGGGCACTGCTCCGAATCTGCAAGACAGAAGGCTTTTATAAGCGTATCCACGCCCTTGTAGTAGACGAGCCTGCCGGTAAAGAAAAGCTTCAGGCTGCCTGGGGAGACACATTTCTCCGTAAGGAAGCCGTCTGCGGGTATATCATAATCCTCCGGCACTATGCCGTAGGGGACGACTGTACATTTGTCACGGAACTCAGGGAGCCAGTCGGAGCCGTCGATATGTCCCTCTGTAGCTACAGTTATGGCATCCGCACGCTTCAGCAGTCTCCTGAGCAGCGGACCGTAAAGGCGCAGAAACTTCTTCTGCTTCACGATGTCGCTGTGCCATGATACCACGACTCTGCCCCTGTAGCCCGAGAGCAGCAGGGCGAGGTCTGCGAGGGGAAAGGGGACGTTGATATGAACGGCGTCCGCCCTCTTAGCCATCTTTCTGAAAAGCCGTATGAAGGAGAGGGATACAGGACAGGAGAAGTAGGTGCCGAAGCTGCCTGCACGGGTGAGCTTCACGCCGTGAAGTTCCTCCCTGATTGTCCCTCCTATGCCGTCGCGGCATACAAGAGTCCTCACCTCAACGCCTTCCATAGCCCCGAGCTCCTCCGAGTACTGACGGACGAGGGTCTCGATGCCGCCGATATGAGGATAGTAGGCCTTGTTGACCTCAAGTATCCTGAATGGTCTCCCCATCAGCTCAGACCGTTATCCTCTGCATACCGGAGGATATGCTCCTGAAGGTCTATGCCTGCCTTTTCGCCGAGAGCCATGAGAGCACGGGTACGGTCTGCGAATTCGCCGTCTGTCTCAAGAGTGTTGTTTTCTGCCCTCTCGAGAAATTCCGGGATGTATTTCTCAAACTCGAGATTGAATATATCCCTGTCTGTGAGAAAATTGCTGAAATCAGCCATTTATATCAGCTCCTTGTAGATGTCGTGGAGCAGCTCTGCTGAGCGCTCCCAGGTGAATGAACGGGCTCTTTCAAGGCCTCTTATGCTCAGGTCCTCCCTGAGGTCGGAGTCCGAACAGAGCCTTTCAAGGCATGAAGCCATATTCTCTTCGGAATAAGGGTCGCATATAACGGCGCAGTCTCCCGTTACCTCCGGCAGTGAAGCGGCGCCGGATACCATTACCGGCACTCCGCAGGCCATAGCTTCAAGGGGCGGCATACCGAAGCCCTCATACACCGAGGGGAAGACGAATGCTGTCGCACCGCACATTAGCGGGTTCATATCCTCAGAGGGGACGTATTTCGTGAATAATACCCTGTCCTCAAGGCCGAGCTCCTTTACTCTGCCGAATATACCGTCATACAGCCAGCCCTTGCCGCCTGCAAGCACCAGCTTCGGGGCATCGGTGCAGCGCTGAGTGAAGATATGATAGGCGGATATCAGCCTCTCGAGGTTCTTTCGCGGCTCAATTGTTCCGAGGTAGAGAAGATAATCTCCCTCTATACCGAGGGACTTCTTCACCTCCGGTATCCTCTCCGGCTCTGTACATGGACAGAAGCGGGTGAGGTCAACGCCGCAGGGTACGACCCTGAGCTTTTTCTCATGCTCCGGGAAGTATTTCAGTATCTCGGTCTTTGAGAACTCCGAATCCGTGACGATGATATCCGCACGCTTCATGGAGCGCTTCAGACCGAGGTCAAGCATATATTTCGTCCTTCCTCTTACAGTCTCGGGGAAGGCCTTGTATACCATATCATGTACGGTGACAACGGTCCTTCCGTGGACTCCGGGGGGAACGATGTAGTTGAAGAAATGGGTGATGTCATGCTCCTTCCCGAAGAAAAAGCTGTAGGGGAAGGGGATGAAGGTGGAGCCGGCACGGTATATCCAGCCGGAGAAGCGGACGAGCTGGGTACCTATCCCTGTTCCCTCCGTGAAGGGAGCAAGGCGCTCCAGTTTTATATGGTCGTCCTTCCGTGAGAAGAAGCTGTAAGTATAGCTGTTCTCCGGATGGAGCCTTGCCATGGCGGTGGTCTGTCCGGCCTCGCACCAGCCAATGCCGGTCATGCGGTCGCTGACGAGTGGGACAGCGTCAAATGCAATCTTCATGCGTTCAGATAGTGTTTATGAGGTCGTCGATGTATTTTTCCACGTCCTCTGTAACAAAGCCGCCGCGCTTCAGCGGGAGCTCCGTATAATTGCGGGCGTCGCTCATCCTGGCGACGGCATCGTAACGAGATATGGAGCCTTCCTTATACTCCATGAGTATCGTATTCAGCGTGTCCAGCAGCATAATTGTTGCCGTCTTGTCATAGCCCTTGCTGAATCCTGAGACAGTTCTTAATACCTCGTCCATAGCTCAGCCCTCTATAGCCTTTATCTTTATCTCCTTCTCAACTCTTGCAAGGTCATTCTTTACCATGCGCTCAACGAGCTCGCTGAAGGAGATGTCACGCTTCCAGCCCAGTGCCTTCTCAGCCTTGGAGGGGTCTCCGAGGAGGATATCCACCTCTGCGGGGCGGAAGAACTTCTTGTTTACCTTTACGATGGTCCTGCCGGTTGCCTTGTCGGTGCCGACCTCGTCAACGCCCTCGCCCTGCCACTGTACTTCGATACCCACATGGCGGAAGGCAGTCTCTACGAACTCACGTACTGTACGTGTCTCGTTGGTTGCGATAACATAGTCATCGGGCTTGTCCTGCTGGAGCATGAGCCACATAGCCCTTACGTAGTCCTTTGAATGGCCCCAGTCACGCTTGGAGTCCATATTTCCCAGCTCTACACAGTCCTGTACACCCAGCTTGATGCGTGCAACTGCGTCTGTTATCTTTCTGGTAACGAACTCTATTCCGCGTCTCTCACTCTCATGGTTGAAAAGTATACCGGAGCAGGCGAACATACCGTAACTCTCACGGTAGTTCTTGGTTATCCAGTGACCGTAGAGCTTTGCAACGCCGTAGGGGCTTCTGGGGTAGAAGGGAGTAGTCTCCTTCTGGGGGATCTCCTGAACGAGAC
>CAMKMD010000037.1 GCA_946413815.1 uncultured Ruminococcus sp. | reverse complement strand
CCCGACCTACTCCCTTAGCAGGGGAGCCCCTTCACCACTTGGGTAAATCCGCAAAAATATGGCGGAGAGGGTGGGATTCGAACCCACGTGACCGTTAAGTCAAACGGTTTTCAAGACCGCCTCGTTATGACCGCTTCGATACCTCTCCATTGTGTGCTTCATCTCTTGACTTAGCTTTTATATTATACCACAAGGAGAAGGGCTTGTCAAGAAAATCATAAGACAATAAACTTTCAACATTTTTGTGCATCACGACGAATATCAATGTTGAATTATGTATATCGCGGAATAAAAGTAAAAATAATAAAATAAATACGGTTTTTCGCTGAATTTAGAGTTTACCCCTTTACAGAATTGCTTTTTTAGTGTAAAATAAACATAGTATTAATTAGGAGAGGTGTACTATGGAACCTAAATACAAAAGAATCTTAGTCAAGATCAGCGGCGAGGCTCTTGCCGGCGATAACAAGACAGGCCTTGATTTCGATGTTATATCTGACATCTGCTCAAGCCTGAAAAGATGTGTCGATGCAGGCGTACAGGTAGCTGTCGTTGTTGGAGGCGGAAACTTCTGGAGAGGCAGATCAAGCGGAAATATGGACAGGACCCGTGCTGACCATATCGGTATGCTTGCTACTGCTATGAACGCTCTTGCTGTAGCAGATGTCCTCGAGCATATGGGCGTTGATGTCAGAGTACAGACAGCTATTACTATGCGTCAGGTAGCTGAGCCTTATCTCCGCAACAAGGCTGTATCCCACCTCAACAAGGGCAGGGTAGTGATCTTTGGCTGCGGAACCGGAAACCCCTTCTTCTCAACAGATACAGCCGCAGCACTCAGAGCTGCCGAAATACAGGCAGACGTTCTTCTGAAGGCTACTCTTGTTGACGGAGTATACGACAAGGATCCTCATAAGTATGACGATGCAAAGAAGTACGATACTCTCACATTTACTGAGGTCATGGGCCGCGGTCTCGGCGTAATGGACAGCAACGCAGCTGCTCTCTGCCGCGATAACAAGATGAAGATGCTCGTATTCGACCTGAGCCGCCCTGATAATATCTACGATGCAGCAATGGGCGAGGATATCGGAACTCTCGTATATGAGGCCTGACAACTAAAATACACTGCCATACGGCGCAGAAAGGAATGAATAACAATGAATGAAACAATCGTAAATATGAAGGACAAGATGAATAAGAGCCTTAATGCTCTTGCTAATGAGCTTGCTACTATCCGTGCAGGCAGAGCAAACCCTGCTGTACTTGATAAGGTACAGGTAGATTACTGGGGAACTCCCACACCCATCCAGCAGATGGCTGCTGTTTCCGTATCAGAGGGACGCATTCTTGTGATCTCTCCCTGGGAAAAAAATCAGCTGAAGAATATCGAGAAGGCTATCCAGGCTTCTGATATCGGTATCAATCCTACAAACGACGGTTCTGTTATCCGTCTTGCCTTCCCTCAGCTCACTGAGGACCGCCGTAAAGAGCTTTGCAAGAGTGTCAAGAAGATCGGTGAAGACAGCAAGGTAGCTGTACGTTCCATCAGACGTGATACTATCGAAAAGCTCAAGACCATGAAGAAGAACTCCGAGATCACAGAGGACGATCTCAAGGACGGCGAGAAGAAGATCCAGGATCAGACAGACAAGTTCTGCGCAGAAGTGGATAAGCTCGTTGCCGAAAAGGAAAAGGAGATAATGACGGTATAAGCTATGGCACTTTTCGGAAAAAAAGACAATAAGGAAGCGGCTAAGAGTATAAGCGAGCTCAAGAATTTTCCTCAGCACGTCGGCTTTATTATGGACGGCAACGGCAGATGGGCCAAGAAGAGAGGACTTCCACGTACCTTCGGCCACCGTGAGGGAGCAAAGAACTTCCGCAAGATCGTCCGTTACTGCAAGGATATCGGCCTGAAGAATATCTCCTTCTATGCCTTCTCAACAGAGAACTGGCAGCGTCCTAAGGAGGAGGTCGATACCATAATGGGACTTTTCAGCGACTACCTGGATGATGTACAGGAGCTTCTGACTGAGAAGACGCGTATGGTATTCCTCGGCGACAAGACCATATTCCCTGATTATATCCGTGCCAAGATGGAAAAGGTTGAGGCTGAGACAGCCTGTTACAGCGATATGATACTCATGCTTGCCGTTAACTACGGCGGCAGGGATGAGATAGCTCATTCTGCCCGTATTCTTGCCCAGCAGGTCAAGGATGGCGTTCTTTCGCCTGAGGATATTACGGAGGATTCTATATCTGAGCATCTCTATACTTCCGGGTATCCGGACGTTGATCTTGTTATACGTCCCAGCGGCGAGCTGCGCCTTTCCAACTTCCTTATATGGCAGTGTGCATACGCTGAATACTATTTTACTGACATACTATGGCCCGACTTCTCTCCGGAGGAGCTCGACAAGGCTCTAATAGACTTTGACAGCAGGCACCGTCGTTTCGGAGGTGTGTGATGCGTACACGTATCATTTCTGCTGCTGTCGGTATCGTTATACTTTTAGCAGTGCTTTATATGCACAGCACTGTCGTACTACCCATCGCAGTATCTGCTATATCGGCCATGATGCTGTTTGAACTGCTCAGAGCCGCGAAACTCGATTCGCACAAGGGCCTTCTTGCTGTAGTTGAGATATGCGGTATCGCTGTACCGATGCTGTATTCTGTATACTTCGTCAAGGATGAAACCATGAACGTACAGAAGCCATCTGTTTTCACACCGGCAGCTATACTAGCCGTTACGCTTCTGTGTACCTTTGCCGTATTCTTCGTATGGCTCAGGAAGCATAAAGAGATACGCTGCGAGCAGGCGTTCTTTGCCCTTGCGGTGATGATAATGGTGCCTCAGTCAATGTCAACTGCAATACTCCTTGACCGTCGCTCAGGCCTTTTCTACCTGATAATGGCGCTCTGCGGAGCGTGGATAGCCGATACAGGCGCTTACTTTACCGGCGTGACCATAGGAAAGCATAAGCTCTGTCCCGAGATAAGCCCGAAGAAGACCGTAGAAGGTTTTATCGGGGGCATAGTGACAACAGGGATAGTTTACTCCATAGCCTTCTGTATACACAACGGTTTTGAGTTATCCCAGGTGCTGTTTGCATTCATCCTCGGTGGAGTTTGTGCAGTCATTGGAACACTTGGCGATCTTTCTGCATCGATGATAAAGCGTCAGGTGGGTATAAAGGATTACGGCAATATAATGCCCGGACACGGCGGCATCATGGATCGCTTTGACAGCGTCCTTTTTGTGCTGCCTTTATTCTATGCCTTTGTAGTCCTTGTGCACGGACTGCTGGCTGCCAGGATACAGTTTTAAAATCGACCTGATATTTCATGAAAGGGCTAAACGTGACATACGGGTAGTCCCTTTCGCATTTTATCAGGCTTTTGTTCATAATATCACTTAGGGGGATAATAATATGAGTAAAAAGGTTTCTATACTGGGAAGCACTGGTTCTATTGGCACTCAGTCACTGGAGGTCTGCGAAAAACATGGCTTTGAGATAGTTGCGCTTGCAGCCCACAGCAGTGTACAGCTTCTTGAAGAACAGGCAAGAAAATTCCATCCGAAATACGTCGGTATATACAGCGAGGAGAAGTACGTCGATCTGAGACAGCGCCTTGCGGATACCGATACGGAGGTGCTCTGCGGAATGGAAGGACTCTGTAAGATAGCCGCTCTTGAGGAGAACGATATCGTCCTTAATTCCGTAGTCGGTATGGTGGGACTTCTGCCGACGCTTACAGCAATTAACGCCGGAAAAGATGTAGCTCTCGCCAACAAGGAGACACTTGTGGCAGGCGGAGAGCTCGTAATGTCCCTTGCGGAAGAGAAGGGCGTGAAAATTTACCCTATAGACAGCGAGCATTCGGCTATATTCCAGTGCCTTCAGGGCAACAAACGTGAGCAGCTCAGCAAGATACTGCTTACAGCCTCGGGCGGCCCCTTCTTCGGCTGGAGCTACGACCAGCTCAGGACAGTCACCAAGGCTCAAGCACTGAAACATCCCAACTGGGATATGGGTGCCAAGATAACCATAGACTCCGCAACTCTTATGAACAAGGGCCTTGAATTCATCGAGGCAAGATGGCTCTTCGACCTCCGTCCCGACCAGATAGAGATAATCGTTCACCGTCAGAGCGTTATCCATTCAGCAGTCGAGTACAATGACTTCTCAGTCATAGCACAGCTCGGTGTGCCGGATATGAAAATACCCATACAGTACGCCCTGCTCTATCCCGACAGAATGGAATGCCCGACAAGGCGCCTCTCTCTGACCGACTACGGAACGCTGACATTTGCAAAGCCTGATATAGAGACCTTCAAATGCCTTGGAACAGCGATAAAGGCGATCACTCTCGGCGGAGCATACCCCTGCCTTGTAAATTCAGCAAACGAAGAAGCAGTACGTGCTTTCCTCAATGACGAGATACAGTTTATCGATATCGGAGAGATAGTTTCTTCTGTTCCTGAACATTTCGCACCCTCTGATATACGCTCCTACGAGGACGTTATGGAAGCTGACAGACTTGCAAGAGAGTATGTCAGGGAGCATATTTCCGGCTGAGTGCCGCAAGAAAGGATAAATACATGGGAATCATCATAGCATTGCTCATATTCGGCGTCATAGTCACAGTTCACGAATTCGGCCACTTTATCTGCGCCAAGCTCAGCGGCATCAAGGTAAATGAATTTGCCGTCGGCATGGGTCCTAAGCTCCTGAGCAGGAAGAAAGGGGAGACTGTGTACAGTCTCAGGCTTCTTCCTGTAGGCGGATTCTGTGCAATGGAGGGTGAAGATCTGTCGACTTCCGATCCGCGCAGCTTCCGTAACGCTAAACTCTGGAAAAGGATGATAGTGCTCGTTGCCGGAGCACTGATGAACTTTATTCTCGGTTTTGTACTGCTTATATTCCTCAGCATGATGTTTGACGAGATCCCGACAACTCAGGTCCACGGATTTGCAGGTGTAAAAAATGATGACGGCACCATAACCTATTACTCACAGAGCTATAAGGACGGACTCAGAAACGATGACATCATCGTTGAGATGGACGGAACTTCCGTATACAGCATACTCGACCTTAATTACTGTCTCGATACCGGTGAAAGCGATACTCATAAGGTTGTCGTAAAACGTGACGGAAAACGTCTTGATCTTGGCGATATAACATTCCACAATGAGGAAACAGGCGAGTATACTGATTTCGGACTTGTGACACTGAAAAAGACGCCGGGGAGTGTCGTAAAGTGTTCTGGGCAGATATTCCGCTCCATGGGGCATATTATTCTTCTTTCGCTTAAAAAGATAATGTCGGGTACAGCAGGAAGCGAAACCGTATCCGGCCCTGTTGGTGTAGTATCAGCGATCAGTGAAACCACTGAGAAATCCGCCGATCTGTATGAGGCTGTTTTCCAGCTTCTGTATATGTCCTCACTCATAACTATCAACCTGGGTATATTCAACCTTCTGCCAATACCCGGACTTGACGGCGGAAGACTTCTTTTCTGTCTTATCGAGCTTGTACGCCGTAAGCCCGTTAAGCCAGAGCATGAGGGATATGTCCACCTTGCAGGCATGGTGTTGCTGATAGGTATAATGATCTTTGCCACCTACCACGATATAGTACGTCTTATTACAGGAGGATAAAATGCTTGATGTATGTCTTCTCGGAACTGCCGGCATGATGCCGCTTAAAAACAGATTTCTTACAAGTCTTTATACAGAGTACCAGGGTAGCGGCTTCCTTATCGACTGCGGTGAGGGCACGCAGGTCGCTTTATCCTATCACGGTCTCAAAATGAGCCGTATAACATATATTCTTATAACCCACGCTCATGCCGATCATATCTCCGGCCTTCCGGGGCTCCTTCTCTCGATCGGAAACAACGGCAGAACAGCTCCGGTCACTGTCGTGTACCCCGAAAGCGCGGAATACTGCATAAAGGCTCTCCTGACTGTCTGCGGCGAACTGCCTTACGAAATAGTTCTTCAGCCCACAAGTGACAGCGAACCGCATGCCTTTAATGCTAAAGAGATCAGCCCGGACCTCAGGATAAGAAGTATGCCTGTCTCGCACACTGTACCGTGTGTAGGTTACAGCGCGATCCTGAACCGACGTCCTGTATTCATTCCCGAAAAAGCCAAGGCACTCGGTGTACCCGTAGATAAATGGAAAGAGCTCCATTCCGGAAACTCCGTTACTCTTGATAACGGCAAGGTTGTTACAACTGAAAATGTCATCGGTTCTCCCAGAAAACCGCTGAAACTGACCTATGTCACAGATTCTCTCCCACTGCCTGAAATAGCTGCGCTGGCTACAGATTCCGATCTTTTCATCTGTGAGGGTATGTATGGTGATACAAGTAAGAAGAAGTCAATGAATGAAAAGGGGCATATGCTCATGCAGGATGCCTGCGGACTCGCCGCAGCTGCCGGAGTAAGGCGGCTATGGCTTACTCATTTCAGCCCCGCAGTCAAGGAGCCGCAGATATATGCCGAAGAACTTAAAGAGTTATTCCAGGCAGTTATAGTACCCGAGGACGGTACTAAGATACAGCTTAAATAAAGAAAGTGTAAAGGAAGGACGTACTATGAGAAACGTAAGACCTGTAAAAGTCGGGGACTGTGTCCTTGACGGAAAGCATATTTACATACAGTCAATGCTTAATGTCCGTTCGGACGACATAAATGGCAGTGTAAAACAGGCTGTCGAGCTTGAAAAGGCCGGCTGCGAGATCATTCGTGCTGCAATCCCCGACAAGGATGCTGTACGTCTTATCCCTGCTATCAAGGAAGCTGTAAGAATACCTCTTGTAGCAGATATCCACTTTGATTATCGTCTCGCCCTTGAAGCTGCTGCCGCCGGAGTAGACAAGATACGTATCAACCCCGGCAATATAGGAGGTATGGACAGAGTCAAGGCTGTTGTAGACGCCTGCCGTTCGAGAAACATCCCCATCCGTATTGGTGTTAATTCCGGGTCCCTCGAAAAGGAGATACTTGCGAAATACGGTTCTCCTACACCGGAGGCTCTTGTTGAAAGCGCAATGGGACACGCAGCTCTCCTCGAACGTTTTGATTTCAACGATATAGTTATTTCTATCAAGTCCTCCGATGTAGGAAGGATGATAGCATCATACAGACTTGCGGCTGAGAAGTGCAGCTATCCTCTTCATCTCGGTGTTACAGAAGCAGGTACAGAACGTATGGGCCTTATCAAGTCAGCAGCGGGTATAGGCTCACTTCTTCTTGACGGTATAGGAGAGACGATCAGAGTATCTCTTACAGATGACCCTGTAAAAGAGATCGAAGCAGCCAAGGATATTCTGCGCTGTATAGGCAAACGCAGCGGCGTAAAACTCGTTTCCTGTCCGACCTGCGGAAGGACGAGGATTGATCTGATCGGCACGGCCAAGAAGGTCGAAGCCGCATTGAAAGATGTTGACAAGGATATAACTGTTGCTGTCATGGGCTGTATCGTAAACGGCCCCGGAGAAGCTCGTGAAGCCGATGTCGGAATCGCAGGTGGTGACGGCTGTGCTATGATATTCCGAAAGGACGGAACACAGCGCAAGATCAGGGAGGAGGACATAGTCACAGAGCTCCTTGCCGAGGTGGACAAGCTCTGAGACTGATGCTATGGATATAAGATTAGATGACTTTCTTAAAGAGTTTGGTGCTGAGATACCTGAATCCGTGTGCAGCGGTATAATCTATCGTCTTACATACTCAGGAAATTACCGGCGTATAGGATTCTTTGCCAGGTTTGACAGGTTTGTTCCTTCAGCAGATGTATTTGCTTTTGAACACAGCGTCAAAGCAGCCCTGCAGGTAGACGCCATCAGGCTCCATCCCCGTTATGAGGCCTCTGAATTCGGTTACGGCATTCTCGGAGAGCTCTCCGAGATTCTTAAACGTGATGTACCAGTTGTTAATGGTTTTCTTGCAGATGCAAAGTATACTATAACTGATGGAACGATGAACATAGAGCTTTGTCACGGCGGTAGGGAGATACTTGAAAAATGCGCTCTTACCCGCAGTTACTCACAGCTGATATACAATATGTTCGGAGTTAAGATTCGCATAACACTTGACGGAGAGAACGAGGTCAGCCAGCAGGAATATGACCGTATGATAGAAGCTGTTGAGGCTGAGCTTCCTGATCACAGCGCCCAGTTTGTACCTGAACCTTCGCCTGACGATCAGATGAAGGAAGAGATACAGAACCATGTTCCGACTGAATCGGTTGATCTTGGTTCAATGAATACAGAGTTTGATGCAGCTTCGGCTGAGATCATCAAAGGCCGGGCGATCAGGCAGAAACCGGATTCCATATCTGAAGTAATGACAAGACTTGGCGAAAAGGCAGTGATCGTCGGTGATGTATTTGCTTCAGAGGTACGAGAGCTCAGAAACGAAAAGACTCTTGTAACCTTCAATGTTACCGATTACAGCGGATCCATGATGGTAAGGCTGTTTGTCAAGAACAGCGACAGTGAATTTCTTGATAAGCTTTCCGGTATAAAGAAGGGAATGACACTTCTTCTTTCAGGAAAGGTGGATTATGATAACTACGCTCACGATGTAGCTATAGAACCGCAGTCCATGATAAAGGTCGCAAGGATCAAACGCATGGACACCTATCCCGAAAAGCGAGTGGAGCTCCACTGTCATACAAATATGTCTGCAATGGACGCAGTCACCGATCCTGTTTCTATAATCAAACGTGCAGCAGAATGGGGACATCAGGCCATAGCGATCACTGACCATGGCTGCGTACAGGCTTTTCCGGACTGTATGTATAACCAGCCAAAGGGACTGAAAATGATCTACGGCTGCGAAGCCTATGTTGTAAATGATATCGACCGTGACAAGATCCTCAAAGCTCCTGACAGCCGCAGTATCAATGATGAAATAATCATCTTCGATGTTGAAACTACAGGTCTCAGCTTTGAGAATGACCGTCTTACCGAGATCGGAGCAGTACGTCTGAAGAATCTCCAGGTCGTAGACTCCTTCAATACCAAGGTCAATCCGGGTATGCACATCCCCGAACATATAACAGAGCTCACCGGGATCAGTGATGAGGATGTTAAGGACGCTCCTCCGGAGGATGAAGCGCTGAAGCTTTTCATGGAGTTCTGCGGAAAAGACCCGGTGCTCGCTGCTCACAATGCGACCTTTGATACAACGATGATAAATGGCGTAATAAAGCGCCATAATATTGATTTCAAATATAACTGGCTGGATACTCTTATAATGTGTCAGGCTATGCTTCCTGAAATGGGAAGACATAAACTGAATCTTGTGGCCAAGCAGCTCAAGCTCGGCAAATTCGACCATCACAGAGCATCAGATGATGCCTATATGCTTGCAAAGATCTATATAGAGCTCATCGGAAGGCTTAAGGCTGATAAGGGCCTTGAAAGGCTTGATCAGATAGATGATATGGCGGGGACTATTGAGACCAAAAAACTGAAATCCTATCATCAGATCATACTTGTACGAAATCAGGCAGGTCTGAAGAATCTCTACCGTCTTGTCTCTATAAGCAACCTTGACTATTTCTATAAGAAGCCTCTGATACCAAAATCAGTTCTTGTTGAGCACAGGGAAGGCCTTATATTTGGCAGTGCCTGTGAGGCCGGAGAACTCTTCCAGGCTATGATCGGCGGAAAATCCGATGAAGAGCTCGAGCATCTCGCTCGTTTCTACGACTACCTTGAGATTCAGCCTATATGCAACAACGAGTTCATGGTTCGTGACGGTATTGCCTCAGGAGATGAACAGCTGCAGGATTTCAACCGACGCATAATCGAACTCGGAGACCGGCTCGGTATACCCGTATGCGCCACATGTGACGTGCATTTCCTTGATCCTAAGGATGCAGTATACCGTAAGATCATACTTGCGAGCATGGGCTTTAAGGATGCTGATAATCAGGCACCTCTTTACCTCAGGACCACTGACGAGATGCTGAAGGAATTTGCGTATCTTGGCGAAGAAAAGGCTAAGGAAGTCGTAATAACAAATACCAACGCCATTGCCGATATGATCGAGGATGTCCGCCCTATCCCGAGAGGAACTTTCACCCCGACAATCGAAGGCGCCGAGGAAGAACTGATCCGAATCACTCATGACAAAGCGCATGAGATATACGGCGATCCGCTTCCTGAACTTGTTGAGAAGCGCCTCGACAGAGAGCTTTCCTCCATCATCAAGCACGGCTTCTCCGTACTTTATATCATCGCTCAGAAGCTCGTATGGAACAGCGTAGATAACGGCTACCTTGTAGGCTCAAGAGGTTCGGTAGGTTCCTCATTTGTAGCGTCAATGGCGGGTATATCTGAGGTAAATCCTCTTCCGCCCCATTATATCTGCCCCAATCCCGAATGCAAATACAGTGAGTTCCTGCTGGATGGTAAATACGGATCCGGTTTTGACCTTCCCCAGAAGACCTGTCCGAAATGCGGCAGTGATATGATACGTGAGGGACATGATATCCCCTTCGAGACCTTCCTCGGTTTTGATGGTGACAAAGCACCTGATATAGATCTCAACTTTTCCGGTGAGTACCAGTTCTGGGCCCACAGATACACAGAAAAGCTCTTCGGTAAGGCGAACGTGTTCAAAGCCGGTACTATATCCGCCGTAGCTGAAAAGACAGCTTACGGCTATGTTAAGAAGTACTGCGAGGAAAAGGGGATAACCCTTAACAACAGCGAGATGAACCGTCTTGCTGCCGGGTGTACAGGAATCAAACGTACAACCGGTCAGCACCCCGGCGGAATGGTCGTTGTTCCCTCCGACTTTGAGGTTTACGACTTCACGCCCGTACAGCATCCAGCTGATTCTGAGGACTCTGAGGTAATAACGACCCACTTCGACTTCAACTCTCTCCATGATACTATACTGAAGCTCGACGAACTCGGACACGTTGTACCTACTCTTTACAAGCATCTTGAGGATCTTACCGGCATGAAGATAAAGGATGTTCCTACCACGGATCCCGATGTTATAAAGATGTGTACAGATTGCTCTGTTCTCGGAGTCACTCCGGAAGATATATTTTGCCAGACCGGAAGTCTCGGAATCCCGGAGATGGGTACAAACTTCACCATAGGAATGCTGCTTGACGCCAAGCCTACCAAATTCAGCGATTTCCTTCAGATATCAGGCCTTTCACACGGTACTGACGTATGGCTCGGCAATGCAAAGGACCTCATAGCAGACGGCACTTGTACCATATCTGAGGTTATCGGTACCCGTGACAGTATCATGACCTACCTTCTTTATAAGGGCGTCGAGCCAAAGATGGCGTTCAAGATCATGGAGTGGACTCGAAAGGGTAAAGCGCCGAAGGAATTCACTGAGGACATAATGAATATGCTCCGTGAGCATAATGTACCTGAGTGGTACATTCAGAGCTGTCTGAAGATCAAGTATATGTTCCCGAAGGCACACGCCGCCGCATATGTTATTGCGGCCATAAAGCTTGCATGGTTCAAACTTTACAAACCTTTAGAGTATTATGCGACCTATTTTTCAGTCCGCGGTGAAGACTTCGATGCTGAGCTTGCAGTAAAGGGAAAGGAAACCGTCCGTGAAAAACTGCGTGAGCTCAATACACTCGGAATCAACAGAAGCAAGAAGGAAAACGACCTCTATGATATACTTCTCATTACAAATGAGATGTTGTCAAGAGGCTACGAATTCCTGCCAATAAATATATTCAAGTCACACGCAGTAGACTTTCTCATAGAGGACGGCAAGCTAAGGATACCTTTCTCCGCAATGTCAGGAGTAGGAGACAATGCTGCCAAGGGCCTTTATGAGGCCGCTCAGAAGGGCGGATTCATCTCAATCGAGGAATTCCAGGAGCAGAGCGGTGCGTCAAAAACGACAATAGATGTGTTGAAAAGCATAGGAGCATTCGGCGACTTGCAAGAATCTTCACAGCTGTCGTTCTTCTGACTTGACTTTTCCGTGGTGATATGTTATCATATTATCATGTTAGCAGACTAAAGTATTTTGTCAGGCTCTTAACGTAAGAGCCGGTACAGGAAGGATGGTCATTATGAAATACTACGACCTTATCACTCCCGAGGGCACAAAAGACCTGCTTTTTGGTGAGTGTGTCGCAAGACGCAGGATAGAGACTACGCTGATGGAGACATTCCGCAGCAGAGGATATAAGGAAGTAATCACTCCCGGTCTGGAATTTTACGATGTATTCAATCTGAATTCACCCTACTTTCCCCAGGAGAATATGTACAAGCTTACTGATGCAAAGGGCAGACTGCTCGTTATGCGTCCGGATTCAACTATGCCTATCGCGCGTATAGTAGCTACAAGACTCCGTGACGCAGCCCTTCCGCTGAAACTTTGCTATTGCCAGACTGTATATCGTACTGAGCCTGCTCTGAAAGGACGAAGTGACGAGACTGCACAGGCAGGCATCGAGCTTATCGGATCAGACCTTAGGATCGCTGATCTCGAGGTAATCTCCACAGCCATAGATTCACTGAAGGCTCTTGGTATGGAGTTCTCACTCGAGCTCGGACATATTGGTATATTCAAGTCACTTGTGAGCCAGCTGGAAGCAACTCCCAAGGAGAAGGAGCGTATCCGCCGTCTTATCGAGAACAAGAACTTCCCGGCCCTCAATGATATGCTTGATACCTTCGGTTCTTCAGCCGTTACAGGTGCACTGAAAAAGCTTCCTTCTCTTTTCGGCGGTGAGGAAGTATTTGAGAAGGCGGAAGCTCTTATTCCTGACGAAACTGCTCTTGCCTTCCTTGACGAGCTCCACGGCATCTATACAGCTGCCTGTGAACTCTGCGGCAAGGATGGAAAGATCACGGTTGACCTCGGACTTGTAAACAAGACCGATTATTATACAGGCCTGATTATCAAGGGATATTTACAGGGACACGGTGATGAAGTTATCTCCGGAGGCCGTTATGACAAGCTAATCTCGGAATTCGGATGCGATGTTCCTGCGGTAGGTTTCGCGGTATATATCAATGCCATCCAGAAGGTCCATGAAAAGAACGGTATCCTGCCAGCAGAAGAAGCGGCTGATGTTCTTGTATTTGCTGAAGAGGGCTTTGAGGTCGAAGGGCTGAAGAAGGCTCAGGAGCTGCGTGAGCAGGGACTCCATGTGGAAATGGCTCTTATGAGTGATGCAGAATCCGCAAAGGAATATGCAATCGAAAGGAAAATAGCACGTATTGCAGTTGTTAACGAGGAAAGCGAGGAGGCAGAATAATGGAAAGACCTATCAGGATAGCTCTTACAAAGGGCAGGCTTGAAAAAGATACTGTTGGACTGTTTGAAAGCCTCGGATTCGATTGTACGGCAGTTCGCGACAAAGGCAGAAAGCTGATTCTCCCCATACCGGACGGAAATATGGAGGTAGTACTTGCCAAGGCGAACGACGTTATTACCTATGTTGAACATGGTGTGTGTGACCTCGGAGTAGTAGGCAAAGACACTATCATGGAAATGCGCGGTAAGTTCTTTGAAATGGTAGACTTAGGCTTCGGACGCTGTAAGTTTGCTCTTGCCGCAAAAAAGGGGACAGATTTCTACAGCGGCTACGGTATCAAGACTATTGCGACTAAGTATCCTAATGTTGCTCGTACTTTCTTTGAAAAGAAAGGAATGGATACAGAGATAATCAAGATAGAGGGAAGTGTTGAACTCGCACCTCTCCTTGAACTTGCTGATGGCATAGTTGATATCGTTGAGACTGGAACAACCCTGAAAGAGAACGGACTTGAGGTAATTGAGGACGTTGCGCCTATTTCCGCAAGACTTATAGCCAATACAGTAAGTCTGAAAATGCGTCAGGCTGAGATAGAGAAACTTATTAAAATGATAGAGGAGAAACTCAGATGAAAAAGATAATCGCAGACGGAAAGGCTGAGAACGCCTATCTTGCCGAGCTCAGCAAAAGAGCAGGAGAAACAAACAAGAAGGTTACAGAAACAGTCTCCGCAATTATAGATAATGTCAGGGAGAACGGCGATAAGGCTGTAAAGGACTACACCTTGAAATTCGACGGAAATCTTCCTCAGTACTACGAAGTGCCCCGTGATGTCATCAATGATGCTCTCACAGAGGCAGACCAGGAATTCGTAACCGCCCTCCTCAACGCACAGGAGAACATCGCAGACTTCCACAACCGTCAGAAAGAACAGGGATTCATCAACGCAAAGGACAACGGTGTTATCCTCGGACAGCGCATCAGAGGTCTTGACCGTGTAGGTCTCTATGTTCCCGGCGGTACAGCTGCCTATCCTTCAAGTGTGCTTATGAACGCAATTCCTGCTAAGATAGCAGGTGTAAAGGAGATCATAATGGTGACTCCTCCCCTCAAGGACGGCACACCCAACAAGGATATTCTTGTAGCGGCCGCTATCTGCGGAGTTGACCGTGTATTCATGGCAGGAGGCGCACAGGCAATCGCAGCTCTTGCCTACGGCACAGACGAAATACCAAAGTGCGACAAGATAGTCGGCCCCGGTAACATCTATGTTGCTACAGCTAAGAAGCTGCTCTATGGCGTTGTTGATATAGACATGATCGCAGGTCCGAGTGAGATCCTCGTTATCGCGGACGACAGCGCCGATCCTAAATTTGCAGCTGCTGATCTTATGTCACAGGCAGAGCACGATGTACTTGCATCAGCTATCATGGTGACGACAAGCGAAAAGCTTGCAGATGCTACTATCAAGGAGATAGAGCGTCAGATGCAGTATCTCAGCCGCAAGGAGATCATTGCAAAGTCTCTCGAAGATTATGGTGCAATAATCATTGTGGAAAGCAGAGAAAAGTGCGTTGAACTTGCAAATCGTATAGCACCCGAGCACCTTGAGGTACTTATGGAGAATCCGTTTGAACTCCTCGGCAGCCTTGATAATGCCGGCTCAATATTCCTTGGAAACTATGCATCAGAACCACTTGGCGATTATTATGCCGGTCCCAACCACGTTCTTCCGACCAGCGGCACAGCACGCTTCTTCTCGCCCCTTGGCGTAGCAAGCTTTACCAAGAGAACAAGCTACACCTACTACACAGAGAATGCACTCCGTCAGGCAAAGGATGATATCGTCCTCATTGCAGAGCGTGAGGGACTTACTGCACACGCAAATGCTATCAAGGTGAGATTTGAATAATGTATACAAACGAAGCTGAGCACAGCTTCAGCTCTATGTCTCCGGAGCACCTCAGCGAGTATGCGGAGCTTTACAGTGCAGCTTTCAGCGCACCGCCCTGGAACGAGCCCTGGACTCCGGAAGCAGCCGGAAAACGTATAGCAGCTATGATGTCCGCTTCATCTTTCAGCGGAGTTGCGCTCTATTCAGCTGGAAGCCTGAAAGGCTTCATCTTTGGCCAGACTGAGTATCATCACAGCGGCGCTGAATTCCAGATACAGGAGTTCTGCGTCGCTCCCGGTGATCAGGGAAGGGGATACGGTTCTGCACTTCTTGGTGCGCTCAGGAGAAAGCTCCGGGAGGAAGGCATATCAGGCTGTATCTATCTGATAACCAGCCGGACTGATACTACTTCCGGATGGTACGCATGTCATGGCTTCCATGAAGCAGAAGGATTCATAGTTATGAACGATACACAAGAATAAGAAAGCAAGGAGAGATTAATATGCCTTTCACAGGAAACTGGGAGCAGAACGTCCGCAAGGTTGTACCCTATATACCCGGCGAGCAGCCGAAGGATACGGATGTCATCAAGCTAAATACCAATGAGAATCCCTATCCTCCCGCACCTGAGGTAAGACGCATTCTTGATGATTTCAATGAGTCTGATATGCGCCTATATCCTGATCCGGAGGCCGATGTGCTTGTTTCGGCTCTCGCTGAGAACTACGGGCTCGACAAGTCACAGATATTCGTTGGAGTAGGCTCAGATGACGTTATTGCTATGGCGTATATGACCTTCTTCAATTCTGACAAGCCTGTTCTTTTCCCGGATATAACCTATTCCTTCTATGACGTATGGGCAGAGGTTTTCCGTATACCCTACGAGACAAAGCCTCTCACAGCAGATTTCCGAATTGACCCTGCTGATTATTGCTGTGAGAACGGAGGAATCATCTTCCCGAATCCGAATGCCCCGACCGGTGTATTCGAATCACTGGATACAGTTGAGAGTATTATAAAAGCTAATCCGGATTCAGTTGTCATTGTAGACGAGGCCTATATCGACTTCGGCGGAGAGAGCTGCCTGCCGCTCATAAACAAGTACGAGAACCTTCTCGTTGTACAGACATTCTCGAAGTCGCGCTCCATGGCAGGTATGCGTATCGGCTTCGCAATGGGTAACGAGAAGCTTATTAAGTTCATGAATGATGTAAAGTTCTCAGTGAACTCCTACACCATGAATCGTGTCACACAGATATGCGGAGCAGCCGCAGTACGTGACAAGTCATATTTTGAAGAGACAGTAAGCAGGATAATCGCCACCCGTGAGCGTACAAAGAAGGTGCTCGAGGATATGGGCTTTACTTTCCCTGATTCAAAGAGCAACTTCCTCTTTGCTAAGCCTCCGGTAAAGCCGGCAGGAGAAGTATTCAGCGAACTGAAGAAAAGAAAGATCTTTGTGCGCTGGTGGGATAAACCGTTAATTAAGGATTATCTTCGTATCTCCATCGGTACAGACGACGAGATGGACAGGCTCTTTGAAGCACTTAAGGAGGTGCTCGGTATTGAATAAGATAACCAGACAGGGCGAGATCACTCGCAAGACTAAGGAAACAGATATCTCCATCGCTGTGACTCTCGACAACAAGGGCACAGCAGTTATAGATACCGGCATAGGCTTCTTCGATCATATGCTGACTGCACTTTCCGTACACAGCGGTATCAGCATGAATATTAAGGTCAAAGGTGACCTCCACGTAGACTGCCACCATACTATCGAAGATACCGGAATAGCTCTCGGACAGGCGCTCTTCAAGGCTCTCGGTAATAAGTCCGGAATAGTCCGCTATGGTACAGCATATATCCCCATGGACGAATCCCTTGCCATGTGCAGTCTTGATCTGTCGAACCGTCCATTTCTCGTTTTCAATTGTGAATTCACGAATCAGAGCTGTGGCGGCTATGATCTCTGCATGACAGAGGAGTTCTTTCGTGCATTTGCTTTCAACGCAGGTATCACAATGCACATAAATCTCCTCTACGGCACAAATGACCATCACAAGGCAGAGGCTGTCTACAAGGCAGTCGCTCATGCACTGAAAACAGCCGTAACAGAGAATAAGGACGGCGCAACTCTCTCCACGAAAGGAGTACTGTGATGATAGCCATAATCGACTACGGCGCAGGAAATATATTCAGCGTTAAGAACGCACTTGATTATCTCGGACTTGAAAGTGAGCTTGTAAAGGACGAGAAGTCTGTCCGTGACGCAGATGCAGTCATACTCCCCGGAGTAGGCGCATTCCCCGCAGCTATGGAAATGCTCGGAAAATCCGGGCTGATCGGCGTTATTAAGGAGGAGACGGCAAAAAAGCCCTTCCTCGGTATATGTCTCGGTATGCAGATGATATTTGAAAAGGGTTACGAGTTTGAAGAGTGCGACGGTCTCGGACTAATACCCGGCTCTGTAAGAAAAATGGAAGAACCAGATCTCATTATCCCCCACATGGGCTGGAACAAGCTCGAAAAGCTCAACGACTGCCCGCTTCTTACAGGTATCGGCGACAACGAATACGTATACTTCGTACACTCCTACAAGGCTGAGTGTCCCGACAGTAACATAGCTGCATACAGCGAATATGGCGGAAGAGTACCAGCTCTTGTATATGACGGCAACTATGTCTACGGTGCACAGTTCCACCCGGAGAAGTCAGGTGAGACAGGCCTGAAGATACTGAGGAACTTTGCAGCTCTTATAAGATAATCAGCTGAAATCATTACTAATGATCGAGTGAGGAAACATATATGAACGGTATTATTTTATGTCAGTCAAAGTACGGCGCTTCAAAGAAGTACGCCGGATGGATAGCAGAAGAGACCGGATTCAAGCTGGTCGAGACAAAAAAGGCAGACATCAATGATGTCTCAACGTATGATGTCATCATTTTGGGCGGAGGTCTGTATTCTGAGTCTATCTCAGGTATTTCATTCCTTAAAAAGAATATCAGTGCACTAAAAGGCAAGAGAATCTTCATATACTGCTGCGGAGCCGCAGAGTATGACGAGGAACTCATCGACATGGTAAAAAAGAAGAACCTGAAAGACGGCCTTGAGAATATACCGATGTTCTATTTCCAGGGAGCGTGGGATCTTGATAAAATGAATCTGGGCGACAGAACGATGTGCAAAATGTTCATCAAGATGCTCAGCAAGAAAGATCCTGCAACTTTGAATAAGACTGCAAAGCTTTTCCTTGATATCAAGGACAAGAAGTGCGACTGGACAGACAAGAAATACATTGCACCGCTTATAGAACGTATCAAGGAAGAGAATAAGTAAACACAATACATGATATAATAAGGAAAAGGAATATGAAAAAGAAAGCAGCATTAATAGCAACAGGATTATTACTCGTGGGAGGTACAGGCGGATATCTGTTCTGGGATAATGCCTATAACTTTACCGGTAATGAAAAAACCGTAAACCGTGATTTTTACTATGCAGATTTCGATTCATTCAATGGCGAGGATGTTTTTGAAGTGGATATGAAGAAGGGCGACAGAATACATATCGACGCGCATAGTGAAAAAGGAAAGCTGAAACTCTCTTTTATACAATCAGGAAGCAAAGAAGGCTATGTCATAAGTAATATCGAAGATGTCAACAGCGATTTCACAGCAGATAATACAGGAACTTACGTTGTAACTGTCACTGCCAAGCACGCTAAAGGAAAGATCAATCTTAAATGCACAGATCTTCCGGAGGATAAAGCGATCAGGAGAACAAAGTAAGGAGTATCAATTCACGTTACCCTGACAGGAGGATAATAATGATAATATTTCCCGCAATAGATATAAAGGACGGAAACTGTGTCCGTCTTTTCAAGGGCGATTTTTCTACAGTTGAGAAAGTCGCCTCAGACTATCTCGAAACGGCAAAGGGCTTTGAAGCGGCCGGTGCCGAGTGGATACACATGGTTGATCTGGATGGTGCCAAGGAGGGCAGACCTGTCAATACTAAGATCTACACCGATGTTGCAGAAAAAACATCCCTTAAAGTTGAGATCGGCGGCGGAATACGCAGCCTTAAAACAATACAGGAGTACCTTGACATGGGCATAACCCGTGTAATTCTCGGCTCTGTAGCCCTCAAGAACCCCAAGCTTGTATGTGATGCAGTAGAGAAATTCGGCAGCGAGAAGATAGTCGTTGGGATAGATGCCATGAACGAAATGGTAGCTACCGAGGGTTGGCTCGAGAGCTCTGATGTACACTACATCGACCTTGCAAACAAGATGATTGAGAATGCCGGGGTAAGATACTTTATCTTTACAGATATCTCAAAGGACGGCACCCTCTCCGGCGTAAACCGTGAGCAGCTGAAAAAGCTTGCAGACGCGACAGAGGGCAGAGCAGATATAGTTGCCTCAGGTGGAGTACACACCATGAAGGATATAATCGCCTGCAAGGAAATGGGGCTCTACGGTACTATCTGCGGTAAGTCAATTTACAAGGGAACTCTTGATCTGAGAGAAGCGATAACTTACGCAAACGCTAAAGAAGATTAAGTATATAAAACCGATGAATAAGGAAGTGAGAAAATGCTTGCAAAGAGAATCATCCCTTGCCTTGACGTTAGGAATGGAAAGGTAGTAAAGGGCGTGAATTTTGAGGGAGTACGTGATGTGGGCGATCCAGTTGAGTGTGCTGAGGAGTACAACAGGCAGGGCGCTGACGAGATAGTATTCTATGATATAACAGCCTCATTTGAGGGCCGGGGAGTCTTCCTTGACGTTGTCCGCGAGACAGCAAAGAAGGTATTCGTCCCCCTGACAGTCGGCGGCGGCATCAAGACCGTTGATGATATCCGTGAGACTCTCCGTGCAGGAGCGGACAAGGTCTCCGTGAACTCACAGGCAGTAAAGAACCCGCAGCTCATCAAGGACGGTGCTGATATCTTCGGCAGCCAGTGTATCTGCGTCGGCATAGATGCCAAGAAGATAGCTGACAATAAATGGACGGTATATATAAACGGCGGCAGAGTGGATATGGGCATTGACCTTATCGACTGGGTACATACCATAGAAAAGCTGGGCGCAGGCGAGATATGCCTTAACTCCATAGACGCAGACGGCACCAAGGAGGGATTTGATATCACCATGCTGAAGGCTGTATGTGACAACTGCTCCATACCCGTCATAGCAAGCGGCGGTGCCGGTAAGATAGATGATTTTGCTGAGGTGTTTGAGAAGACCGGAGCAACAGCAGCTCTTGCCGCATCACTCTTCCACTTCAGGGAGCTCACAGTCGGTGAGGTTAAGGAATATTGCCGCAATAAAGGTGTAATAGTGAGGTAAGACATGGATAAGATATGGGAAGAGATGTATGTAGCAGCTAAGGCAGTGCTTTCTCCTCGACGAATATCTGATTATGTCACAGCCGGTGAAGTTTCCGCAGCTATACTCAGCAAATCCGGAAAGATATATACGGGGGTCTGTATCGATACCTGTTCTGCCCTCGGTATATGCGCTGAGAGAAACGCCATATTCAATATGATAACAAACGGCGAACAGGAGATTGACAAGGTGCTCTGCATCGCTCCGAATGAAGGTAAAGGCGCTCCCTGCGGAGCCTGCCGGGAGCTTATGGTACAGCTCATGCCTGAGACATACAAGGATATCGAGATAATGCTCGACTACAAAACAGGAAAGATCATCACTCTCGGCGAGATAACGCCGGAATGGTGGATAGGTTGATGCTATGATAGAATACAGGGATACACACGAATTCACAGCAGAGGAGCTTGAAAGGCTCTTCCTCTCAGTAGAATGGTCGTCAGGGCACTATCCGGACAAGCTGAAAAAGGCCATGGAGAATTTCAGCACGGTATACAGCGCGTGGGACGGAGACAGGCTCGTCGGCATGATATGTGCCATGGATGACGGTATAATGACCGCCTATGTTCACTACCTCCTCATCGAGCCCGATTATCAGGGAAAGGCTATCGGCCGTCAACTGGTGGAGATGGTAAAGGAGAAGTACAAGGACTATCTCAGACTCATCGTCATAGCGTATGATAAAGAGATGAACTTCTACGAGAACTGCGGTTTCAAAAAGTCAGATGTCAGCTCGCCGATGTTCATAACCTCCCTTTGGACATAAGTAATGCAGTCTTCAGGGCAGTTATGAAGAAGCTGATGCCGAGAGTCGATGAAAGAGGAAACGAAAGGGAGTAACAATGATAAAGATAGACATAAACGACCTTGATAAGTATTTCGCAAAGGGAGAGCTAATCCCTGCCATATGCTATGAGGTCAATACAAAGACAGTGCTCATGCTCGCATACATGAACAAGGAGAGCCTTAAAAAGACGCTCGAGACCGGGTATACCTGGTTCTGGAGCCGTTCAAGACAGGAGTACTGGAACAAGGGTGCTACCTCCGGTCACTTACAGAAGGTAGTATCCATCTATGCAGACTGCGACAACGATACACTGCTCGTCAATGTCGAGCAGACAGGCGTTGCGTGTCATACAGGCAGCTATAGCTGCTTTTTCAACGAGATCTATAACAGCGAGGAGAATGAATAATGTCAGTATATCAGGAGATTTTTGAAGTGATCAAAGAGAGAAAGAAGCAGTACGAGAGCGGTACAGCCGCCGAGAATTCCTATACATGCTATCTTTTCAGCAAGGGCGTGGACAAGATCTGCAAGAAGGTAGGCGAGGAAGCCACAGAGACAGTAATCGCAGCGAAGAACGGCGATAATGACGAGCTGATGAATGAGATCAACGATCTTCTTTACCATGTAATGGTTCTCTGTGCGAATCAGGGGCTCGACTGGTCAGATGTTGAACGTGTACTTGACGAGCGCAACGAGAAGATAGGCAATCTCAAGAAGTTTCACGAAGTGGATAAGAATACCTGATTAAAAAAATAAAATATATCCTGTGGCTATATATACTATTGACATAACTCGTCGATTGTGATATAATATTACTGTTGTCGAGGTGTGGCTCAGTTTGGTAGAGTACTACGTTCGGGACGTAGGGGCCGCAGGTTCAAATCCTGTCACCTCGACCATTATTAAACCGCTGTATTCCAGACTATGGAATACAGCGGTTTTTTGTTCTTACCGTGCCGAAAGATCAATTATTGTTCCTTATTTGTAGATGTCTCGGCATAGTATGAAAGTATAGCTGAAGCATCGATCGTGTCGATCTGGCCGTCATTATTGATATCAGCAAGCTTTTTCTGGTCATCTGTTAAATCGCTTTCCATATTCGTAGACATCAGAGCATAGTACTCGAGAATCAATGAAGCATCAACAGCATTGACCTGCCGGTCTTTATTGACATCACCGGGTAAGTATGGTTTCTCACCCAAAATCTTTATATAACCGTTGTATATGCCTTTTGTAAATACATAAGTCATCTGAAGCCTTCCTGCCATATCTTGCTTTCCTTTAATGAAGGTATCAGCAACAATACCGTCATCCTGATATACTATACCTATTGGATAGACATCTCCCATTTCTGCGTTTTCAGGAACTATAAAATCAATAGTAAATATACAGCCGCGATTGAGCTCCTGATCCTCGGAAGAATAGGCGTAGAATGCAAACTGCCCGTTTTCAATCATTTTAGAACCGGTCGTGAAGTTTTCCAGCATTTTTCCGGTCGTGACCACTTCACCTTTTGAATTCTCCCTGATTCTAAGACGGGTGTCATAGAAAACATGGAATTTCATAATGCCCACATTTTCAGTAGCTCCAACCAGGCTGAAATAGACTCTCTGCACTTTACCCCGGGCATATTCACGTTCAAGTCCTATTTTATCAAAAAACAGCATTATTCCGCCCTCATAATCCCTCGGGTCGACAGTCTTTATGTTCCATTCACCCGGCTGGATCCAGTACGACCTGTCGTAAGGAACTTCCTTGTCATCCTGTTTATCAAATGGGTTAAAGATACCCGTATCAGCTGCCATTACTGGAATACCGGATATTTCAGAACTTGGATATGGATTGAAGGCATAAAATAGTATAAATGCAATAATAAACAGAAACAGTGATTTTAACTTCATTATCAGAACCTCTTTTCTCGTAAACTTTTTATAAGAATAGTATAACAGATTTCCTGACAATGTCAATCGTTTTTTGCCAGCACCCAGAGATAAAGATGATCATAGTCTCTGAAATACTTTACAATTCCGTCCTTAAATGATAGAATATAGATAGACTGATAACATATATCTGTCGATATCGTCGTAGGAAGGAGGTAAGGTCTATGGCAGACGGAAGGATAGCCGTTATAATCTCTGAAATTTTCGATCCTCTTGATTATGAACTGCTGAACGGTATATATTCCCAGGCCAGGAAGATGAAATTTGATACCGTCATACTAACAGGCATAAGAGATGTCAGACGTACTATGTATCAGGAGCTGAGCTCTGAAAAGCTTGATCATGTTTATTCTTTGGTGAAGTACGCTGAGTTTGACGGAGTTGTCTACGTAGCTGACAGCTTCTACGATGTGAATACAGAAGAAAAGCTTTTTGCCATGCTTGAAGAGTGCGGCCTCCCCTGCGTAGTTATAGGCAGGAAACGCCTCGGCTTTACCGATGTATTCCCTGAGCAGCGCAGTACATTCCGCGATATTACAAACCATCTTATCAAACATCATAACTGCCGTTCATTCGGTTTCCTAAGCGGCATAAAAGGGGAGTACAACTCAGAAGAGCGTTATGCCGGCTTCCTTGATGCATTAAACGAAGCAGGTATCAGATTTGATGAATCGAAGGATCTCTATTTTGGCAATTACTGGATGCAGGAGCCTGAACGAATAGGAAAAGAGCTTGCCGAAGACTCCAGCAGAATGCCGGACGCCATAGTATGCGCAAATGATGTTATGGCAGCCGGCCTTTGTGACGGCCTGAGATCAGGCGGGATAAAAGTGCCGGATGATATCAAAGTGACAGGCTATGACGGTTCCTGGTATGCCCTGATGCACATACCTTCTGTCACCACAGTCACAGGATGCCGTTTTGCTGTAGGAGCGGAATCCGTAAACAAGCTGTTCTTTATGATTACAGGCAAACAACCGCTTCCGCATGAGGGGAACCCGTCTGTGCTATATGGCAGAAGCTGCGGCTGTGACACCTGTCCTTCCGGCAAAAAACATGGCGAAAGTATGATAGAAAAGGGAATGTTCCGTTTAATGGAACGTTACATGAAGTACGGAAAATACTTTACAGGTGACGCCGCAGAGTATGTCAGTCATACAGATTCTCTGGAATCTCTGATAAGTACTGTTACAAAGACAGCATACATCATGTCTGACTGGATAAGATTTGATATATGCCTTTGCAGCGACTGGATGTTTGATTTTGAAGACCCTTCAGTATTTAGAACAGAAGGCTTTTCCGAAAACATGCATCTTATCAGTGACAAGTGCCGCTACGGTACAGACATGGATCCTTGTACTTTCCCTGTCAATGATCTTCTTCCGTTCCTTTCTGAAAGCCACGATCCACAGCTTATGGTAGTAACAGTACTCCACAGCCGGGAGCAGATATTCGGATATGTAGTGTTTAATTACTATGATGTGGATCTTATAAACTATGACGCACAGTTTATGAACTGGAACAGTGCAGTAGCCAACGGATTCAATATGCTGCAGCAGAAACTCTATCGCAAACACATAGAGAGACAGAATAACAAGCTCTCTGATACCGACCCCATTACAGGGTTTTATAATAAACGCGGATTTCTGGAATGTGTATCCAGACGTGCCGATGAAGACCTTATCATATGGTGCTTCGGACTATATGATGAGCAGGATGCTCTAACAGGAAAAGACTATTTCCGGATCATATCGACTTCATTAAGACTTACCTCAAAGGAATCAGAGGATATATCTGTAATAGACAGCAAAATGTTTGTACTGATCATCTCTGACAATTCTTCTTCAGTCGACCACACGATATTTCAGCGTGTTCTGACCTTTATGCGTGAAGCTGAGAGGATACGAGGCTTTGAACGCAACAGCAAATATCCGGGTATTCTCTCAAAAGCTATATATCTGGAAAGATCCGCAGATAAAAGGGCCAAAAAGGCAGAAAACTTTGTATCAGCCTCGAGGCACACACTGTTTACGGGAAAATGTGACAAGCTTCATTCCGACCTGTTCTGGCTGCGTGTAATGATCTGGCTTCATCCGGAATCGGATATGTCCGTCGATGAGATGGCAAAAAGGCTGAACATCAGCAGGACCTATCTCCATAGGATATACAAGAAGGAGTTCGGCATAAGTGCAAAGGAAGATGTTATCTCCGCACGCATTGAAAAGGCAAAAGACCTGCTTATCTCTACTGATACTCCTGTAAATGAAGTGTCATACCACTGCGGTTACAGCGAACCCAATCATTTCATGCGCCAGTTCAGAGAAAGGACCGGCATCACTGCTGCTGAGTACAGAAAACTCAATAAAAACAAGTAAATAATTAAAACGCAAAAGCGGCCTCCGGTATAACGGAAGCCGCTTAATTACTATTCAACTGATGGATTACATCTGCGCATTAAAGAGTGCTGCAAGTTCGTATACAACATCATCAGTATCGGCGTTGATATAAACCGCCTCGTTTATGGAGGAAAGATCCTTCAGCGAATCAATATCCTCGTTATAGCCTATTGTATATACAGGTATGCCATAGAAGGAAAGAATACCGGCAGCAGTAGCAAAATTTGTGCCTCTGTTGCATTTGCCGTCACTGAGAACGAAGAGCATTGTCTTAGCTTCAGGCATATTCTTCTTCATTTCATTGATCATATTTACGCCGACTGCAACAGCATCATATGTAGCGGTATTGCCGACAGCCTTAAGGTTCTCGACCGCACCGGCAAAGTAAGATCTCTGTTCAAGGTCAAACTGAGCGATCGGAAGATTAACGGTAACATCATCACTGTAAGAGATAAGACCTACATAGTTATTGCTGTTGATATTCTTCGATGCCTCCAGCAGGGAAGCCTTGAGACGGATAATAGGATCGCCGATCATGCTTCCTGAAACATCAGCAACGAATAATGCGATAGTAGGTGTACCGGAGTCCTTCTCCTGCTTCCAGAGCATCTGAGCACTAACGATATCAGCTCCTCTGAGCTTCTTTGTGTTATAGCTGTAGCTTAGTCCCTGATTAAAGCCATATTCCTTTGCGTGAGCCTGTGCCTTGGAGTCCATGGCATAATCACAGAAGAGTTCGAGTGCCTCCTTCTGATCAGCAGAAAGATCGCCGACAGCATAAAGAGGGTTACTGTGCTTGTAGCCAAAAGGAATGAATTCATATGCACCCTTTAGTGCTGCGCTGTTTACATATGCCTGATACTCAACAACTCCGGCCTGTAAAGTTCCGTTCTGCATAGCGCTTACCATCTGGTCGGTGGTGTAGCATACAAAAGGGATGCCCTTCTGGAGCTTCTGAAACTTCTCAATAGCACCAGTGCTGAGCATATCAGAACCGTCAAAATACTGGAGCGCATTAATAAGGAAGTTGAGACCTGTTGCAGAAGTATAGGGGTAAGTATATCCCATCTGGATTTCACCGTTAACAACAGCTTCAATTACGTGCTCAAAATTGGAATCTCCGTACTTTGATTCGATATTTGATTTAGTACTCTTTGAAATGGCGATACCGGCAGTATTCTCAACAAGCTGCTCCTCAACGAGAGTGAGCTTGGCTCCCTTCTCGACTGCAAGCTCTCCGAAAAGCTCATTTGACGGGGTGTAAGCCTGAGGAATATAAACATTATTTGCGATGTAGTCGCATGAAGCTCCTGAGGGGATGCTTCTTACACTGACGGAAACGACTCTGCCGTTGTCAAGTGTTGGACGGCTTTTATTGAATTCTTCAGCTATCTCATTCAGCCAGCCGTTGTTGTTCTTTCCAGCCTTCTCCGAAGTGGAGAAGATCTCGATATTAACGTCACCCTGACCTGTAACGGTGAGAGGATATTTTGTCTCGATATTCGGAAGGTTTGCAACAGTATTGTCTGAGTAGTCCACAGTGCTCTTGATCTTTGACGCTTCCTTTACAGTGACGTCCTTCATGATATTGTTAAGTGTTTTCTGTGCTTCAGCTTCACTGGTGATACTTATGCCGGTGTTTTTAGGCTTCTTGGAAGACTTCAGTACGCCGGTGATGAGCACCATGGTTGCAATTACACCTACAAGAGCGATTATTACAGGAACCTTGTTTTTCATTGTGTATCTCCTTTCTCAAATGAGCTGCGATAGTTTCTGATAGAATCGATAAGCAGCTGCAGCGATTCTATCTCAGCCTTGCTTGAATCCTCACCGGTAAGCTGTGAAGCTTCAATCAGCAGACTGGTGTAATCATTCAGTATCTTATCATTGCTGTCAGTGAGTTCTTTAAGATAATTCTTATGTACCGTCAGAACCTCCTGTTTTGATGCAGACTGCATTATTGCGGTACGTTTCATAAAGAGCACCATGTTATTCAGCATTACCGATTCAACGTCCTGATTGACAACATCATAAACGCCTCCGCTTGAACTTATGGCATTGAGCGTCTCTGATTTCTTCTTAAATGAATGCCATTGATCGATCATCTTCTGAGCTTCCTGCCTGCAAAGACTGTAATCTTTGAGATTCTTCAGGACATTTATGTAATCCTGAGGCTCGTTCAGATTGTCAAAGGTAGCTTCAGTGATGGTATACTGGGGCTGGAACGCTTTACGTCCTGATGCAGCCTGCGTAACAAATCTGTAGTTGCCGAGCGTGACGACAGACATCAGTGCAATGATACCGGCTATCTTTGCAGCAACTGATTCCACACCTGCAAGGACCACACCAAACAGCAAAGCAGCCGCTGCAGCCATAGCAATATTAAATATGATCTGACCAAGATATTTTTTCAAATTTAGCTCACCCCTCAGCTTAGTCCCGTTGCGGAACAGATATGATATGCTTGTATATCGTTATAATTATAGCACATTAAACAGAAAAAGTCAATATTTATACCGTCGTGTGTCATACCAACTGCAATGCTCGCATATATAATGTTCGATATACAAAACATAATTTGCTAAAAAAGTTTCAGAATCGCTATTGACACGACAATATTAATCTGCTATAATATTTTTATGGATTAAAGATTCAATGGGGAGCTGTCTGTAGGGGTAACTCCCTTTTTCTTTAATTATTGCCTAATTCTATGCCTGTAATTACACCGTGAGCAATACTGCTGAGTGAGACAGGTTTTGATCGAGGAGGTATCAGATGGCATCAGAAACTGTAAAAAAGATACTTGAAGCCGAAGCTGAGGCTGATAAGAAGAATGCTGATGCAAGGCGAAGAGCCGAAGAGATAATCAATTCAGCCAAGAGCAAGGCTGCTGTTGCAGTCCAGAAAAAGCTCACCGAGGCTATGTCCGAATCCGATAAGATACGCAAGGAGAATCAGAGCAGGCTCTCTGATTATATATCAGAAGCAGCGGCTGAATGCAACAAGACTCTTGAAGCTCTTGAAAGCAGTGCTGAAAAGAATATGGATGCGGCTGTTGATTCGATCATCAAAGGCTTTTTCAGTTAAGGAGGCGATTGTTGGTATATGGCTAAGCTGACCATGAAAAAGATCGAGCTTGCTGCACCGCTTACCGACAGTAAAAAGATCATAGAGCTTTTACAGAGAAGAGGAGTCGTCGAACTATGCTCTAACAGTGAAGAAGGGCTCGAAAAAACGAGCGTGTCTGCTGTTACCGGAGAGTTTGAACGTTTTCGGAATACAGCATCTCAGGCGCTTGACGCACTGGAACGCTATGCACCGGAAAAACCGGGGCTTTCTGATCTGCTCGGCGGACGGATCGAGATCGAAAAGCATGATTTCGGCAAAGAGGCTATGCAGCTTGAAAAGATCCTCAATGTTGCAGCAGAGATAAACCGTTGTGATAAAACTGCTGCAGACGCACAGGCAGAGGCCGCACAGCTTGAGGTCACCTGTGACACTCTCAGAGCCTGGCTGCCGCTGGATATCCCAATGAATTTCCGCGGGACGGCAGCAACTACAGCATTTATCGGAACTCTTCCTGTGCAATATTCAGAAGAACAGCTGACAGAGCTGCTGCCTGAAGGTGCTTCTGCAGAAGTGATATCAGGCTCAAAGGAGCAGACTAATCTTTTTATTATATGCGCAAAGGAAGTAGCAGCTGAAACGGAAGAAGTCCTGAGAAAGAATTCATTTGTCTCTATAGCTGGAACCGACAAGCGTACTCCTGCCGAGGCTGTTGAGGACTATGCAAAACAGCGGAAAGAATTGCTTGAGAAAGCGAAAGCAGCAGGCGAGACTATCGAAAGCCTTGCTGAAAAACGCAAAGAACTAAGATTTGCGGTAGATTACCTGACCATGCGCAAGGACAAATATGATGCCCTCAATGCACTAGGATTTACCGGAAGCACATTCATCCTTACAGGATATATACCGGAAAAGTATACAGAATCCATCAGAAAAGAGATTGAATCCAGGTATACCGCAGCAATAACCTTCACTGATCCGGGAGAAGATGAGGATGTGCCTGTATTACTTGAAAACAGCCGATTCTCATCACCGGTTGAAGGCATAACGAAGATGTATGCGATGCCTTCAAGGGCGGACGTTGACCCGACTCCGGTCATGTCGTTCTTCTATTACCTTCTCTTTGGTATGATGCTTTCCGATGCCGGTTACGGGCTTGTAATGGTCATCGGAACAGTAATTGCGCTAAAGAAATTCAAGCTCGAAGAAAGTATGCGCAAGACTCTTACAATGTTCCGGAACTGCGGAATATCAACTGTGTTCTGGGGAACATTGTTCGGCAGCTGGTTCGGTGATATCGTACAGGTGGTAGGCCGTGAGTTTTTCGGCAAGGAGGGCGGGAGTCTTGCTCTCTGGTTTGAACCGATAGCAGACCCTATCAAGCTGCTGCTGTTCTCTTTCGGAATAGGAATCCTGCATCTCTTCCTCGGAGTCGCCGTAGCCTTCAAGATGTCATGGGATAAGGGAAAGAAACTTGACGCTATTCTCGATGCAGTCCCGATATACCTTTTCATAACCGGTGTCGCCCCTCTCGGAGCGAGCATTCTTTCCGAAGTTCCGGCACCTCTTATGAAGATCGGTACCTACATGACTGTTGCAGGTGTTGTACTTCTGCTGCTCACTGCCGGCCGTACATCCAAATCCATCCCCGGCAAGCTGTTCGGCGGTCTCTATGCTCTGTATAATACTGCAACAGGCTGGCTGAGTGACATATTATCGTATTCAAGACTTCTCGCTCTCGGACTTGCAACAGGCTCCATTGCAGGAGTTGTAAACCTTATCGGCACTATGCCTGAGAACAAGATAGTCAAGCTTGTGCTGCTTATCGTTGTCTTCATAGTAGGACACACAGCAAATCTTGCTATAAACCTGCTCGGTGCCTATGTACACACCGACAGACTACAGTTTGTAGAGCTCTTCTCTAAGTTCTACACCGGAGGCGGCAGGGAATTCGAGCCGCTTACCGTAAATACACAGTATATTAAATTCAAGGAGGAAAATATCAATGACTAACGGAATGGTACTTGCTATAATAGGAGCTGCACTTGCAGCACTCTTAGCCGGAATAGGTTCTGCAAAGGGAGTAGGACTTGTGGGTGAGGCTGCATCCGGAGTTGTCTCCGTCGACCCATCAAAATTCAGCAAGGTGCTGATACTCGAGCTTCTGCCCGGTACGCAGGGACTTTACGGACTTCTTACAGCTATTCTTCTTCTCAGCCGTATCGGCATCATCGGCGGATCTCCCGTTTCACTCACAACCGAGCAGGGCATAGCCTTCCTTGTAGCTTCTCTTCCCATAGCTATAGTAGGCCTCATCTCAGGCATGGTACAGGGCAAGACAGCTGCTGCAGGCGTAGGTATCACAGCAAAGAAGCCTGATCACAACGGAAAGGCAATCATCATGGCTGCTATGGTAGAGACATATGCGATCCTCGCACTCCTTATCTCTATCCTGATGATCTACAACATCGCCGTATAACGGAGGTAGCGATATGGCAGGAATTGAAGAGATCCTGAATATCATCGTTTCACAGCAGAAAGAGACAGAGAACAGTATTATATCCGCCGCAGAAAAGCGTGCTGACCAGATCATGGCTGACGGCAATGAGAAAGCTGAGGCTGCTTATGAAGAATCGGTCAGAAAGTCAAAGGATCAGCTTGCAAGAGAATATGCAAACTCATGCGCTTCAGCTGATGCGGATATGAAGCGCAAGGTGCTTGCATATAAGGTAGAGCTCGTTGACAAAGCAATAGAGGCTACTCTCAGAAAGCTCTGTTCTCTCCCTGCTGAGGAGTATTTCAGTGTTATTCTTGAACTAATTAAGAAACGTGTACAGAGCGGGAAAGGCGTTCTTTCACTCAGTAAGGGTGATCTTGCACGCATTCCCGACAGCTTCCGCAAATCTGTAAGCAATCTTGCAGATACTGATATCGCCATATCATCTGAACCGGCAGATATCGACAACGGCTTTGTACTTACATACGGTCTCGTATCAGAAAACTGTTCATTCAGCGACATTATGGTCTCAGAGCGTGATGCAGTAAGAGATACAGCCGCCTCTGTTCTATTCGGGAAGGTGAGTAAATGAGCTTCACAAACGATACAAGATATGCTGATGCAGTAGCTGCCGTCAAAGCACTTGAAGGCAGCCTGCTTACCCGATCTGATATGGAACAGCTCGTATCCGCTCCCGGAGGCTCTGAGCTAAACGCCCTGATCCGTTCAAAAAAAGGGACAGATGCCCCTCTCTCTCTTGAAAACGTGTGGTCGCTGATCAGCAGCTATGCTCCTGAATGCAATGACCTGAAGATACTGCTGTACAAGAACGACTTTCATAATCTGAAGGCCGCTCTGAAAGCGCTTATCGCCGGAAAAGAACCTGAAAAGTATTATATCAGGCCCACTTCACTCGATCTGTCTGAACTTTCAGTTCTTATCTCCCACAAGGATTTTGAGGATCTTGACGATACAATACGCAATACGGCCGAGGAAGCATATGAACTTCTTACCCGTACACTTGACGGGCAGCTTGCAGATTCCTTCATCGATGCAGCATCCATTAGAAAAATGATAACTGCCTCAGATGAATGCTGCAGCCTTATAAAGCGCTACGCTCAGCTCACGGCAGCCTGTGCAGATATCAAAACAGCCTATCGCTGTGCGCTGATGAAAAAGAACCGTAGTTTTCTTGAACTTGCGATCGCAGGCAGCCCCGGGCTTGATAAAGAGGAGCTAATAACCGCATCACTCTCCGGAACAGAATCCCTGTTTGAATATCTGTCTTACACGGAGTATGAGGAAGGCGCATCACTTCTGAAGACTTCTCCTGCAAAATTTGAGAAATGGAGCGACGATATCATAATGGAGCTTGCCGATGAAGCAAGACTCGGTTCATTCGGGCCTGAGCCGCTTGCAGCATATTATATCGCATCAGAAACAGAGCTGAAAAATCTGAGGATTCTGGGCGTGTGCAAGGAATTCGGAGCAGATGATTCAACTATCACAGAGCGTTTGAGGAGGCTATATGGCTGAAACTAATGATTTATACAAGGCAGCAGTCATAGGAGATACTGCAAGCGTTTCCGGCTTTGCAGCACTCGGTCTCTCCGTATTCTGTGAGACCGCTCCTGACAAGATCAGCAAGCTGATACACAGGCTCGCAGCCAATAATTTTGCAGTGATCTATATAACCGAACCGGCAGCCATGCTGGTCAGCGATACCATAAAGAAATACCGGAGCAGCAAACTGCCTTCCATCGTTCTTATCCCTGCCATTGAAGGCAATACAGGTGAAGGGATGAGAGCTCTGCATGAAGCAGTAGAAAAGGCAGTCGGATCCGATATCCTGAATCAGAAGGGAGCATAAATCTTGAGCAGTATAGGCACAATTGTAAAAATATCTGGTCCTCTGGTAGTTGCAGAGGGAATGCGTGATGCTGATATGTTCGATGTTGTTCGTGTCAGCGACAAAAGACTTATAGGTGAGATTATCGAAATGCACGGAGATCGTGCATCAATACAGGTATATGAGGAAACATCAGGCCTCGGCACAGGTCAGTCTGTTGAATCAACAGGCGAGCCCATGTCAGCAGAGCTTGGCCCCGGACTTATCGGAAGCATCTATGACGGCATACAGCGTCCCCTTGATGATATCCGTAAAGTCTGCGGTAACAGCCTTGCACGCGGCGTTGAAGTGCCATCGCTCAAACGCGACAAGAAATGGGCTTTCACACCGACTGTAAAAGCAGGGGATACCGTCACATCCGGAGATATCATAGGAACAGTACCGGAAACAGATATAGTCCTTCATAAGATTATGGTACCAAATGGTATATCCGGTAAAGTTAAGTCCGTTAAAGAGGGAGAGTTTACAGTAACTGATACTGTATGCATTATAGAGACTCCTTCAGGAGACAAGGAACTCAATCTTCTACAGAAATGGCCAGTAAGACGGGGCAGACCTTATAAGAAAAAGCTTTCGCCTGATATGCCGCTCGTCACCGGTCAGAGAGTAGTAGACTGTCTCTTCCCGATAGCCAAGGGCGGAGTAGCCGCCATACCTGGTCCTTTCGGAAGCGGAAAGACCGTTACCCAGCACCAGCTTGCAAAGTGGGCCGAGGCCGATATTATTGTCTACATCGGCTGCGGCGAGCGCGGCAACGAGATGACAGACGTACTAAATGAGTTCCCGGAACTGATCGACCCTAAGACAGGAAAATCACTCATGGAGCGTACAGTGCTTATCGCAAACACTTCGGATATGCCCGTTGCTGCTCGTGAAGCTTCTGTATATACAGGAATCACTATTGCGGAATACTACCGTGATATGGGCTTTTCAGTTGCTCTTATGGCCGATTCTACATCACGTTGGGCAGAAGCTCTCCGTGAAATGAGCGGACGTCTTGAAGAAATGCCCGGCGACGAGGGATATCCCGCATATCTCGGCAGCCGTCTTGCTCAGTTCTACGAGCGTGCAGGCCGTGTTATCTCAAACGGTACAGAGGGCAGGGAAGGTGCTCTGTCAGTTATCGGCGCGGTATCACCTCCCGGAGGCGATATCTCTGAGCCTGTATCACAGGCTACGCTTCGTATCGTCAAGGTATTCTGGGGACTTGATTCAAACCTTGCATACCAGCGTCACTTCCCAGCAATAAACTGGCTGACGAGCTACTCTCTTTATGCTGATTCTCTTGCAGAATGGTACAATAACAATGTGTCTGCCGAGTGGATGAAATGCAGAGCAAGATTCATGCAGATACTGCATGAAGAGGCAGAGCTGAAGGAGATAGTAAAGCTCATCGGTATGGATGCGCTCTCAGCTAATGATCGCCTTAAAATGGAAACAGCACGTTCTATCCGTGAAGACTTCCTCCATCAGCTTGCTTTCCATGAAGTAGATACATATACAAGCCTTAAAAAGCAGCTGTATATGATGAAGCTTATACTCGGCTTCAATGACGAGGCAGCCGATGTCATAGCCAAAGGCGCTGATGTCGAGGCTGTAGCAGGCCTTGCAGTACGTGAAAAGATCGGCCGTTTCAAATATGTCGAAGAAAATGATACAGATGAGGAATATGGCAGGCTTATCCGTGAAATTTCCGGCGAGCTTGACGATCTTCTCGTTGAGGAGGATGACTGATGCCAAGAGAATACAGGACAATACAGGAAGCAGCTGGTCCTTTGCTGCTTGTTAAGGACGTAGAGAACGTCACCTATGGAGAACTTGCCGAGATACGTCTTAGAAACGGTGAGCGCAGACGCTGCCGCGTTCTCGAGATAGACGGTTCAAATGCCCTTGTACAGCTTTTTGAGAATGCAGCTGGAATCAATCTGAAGGACAGCGCAGTAGTTTTCTCCGGTCATCAGATGGAACTCGGTGTATCCGAAGATATGCTTGGCCGTGTATTTGACGGCCTTGGACGACCCATCGATGACGGCCCTGAGATCATACCTGATATGCGTCTGGATGTAAACGGTCTTCCTATGAATCCGGTAGCCAGAAAGTATCCGCAGGAGTTCATTCAGACAGGAGTTTCCGCTATTGACGGACTCAATACCCTTGTAAGAGGTCAGAAGCTACCGATATTCTCCGCCAGCGGACTTCCTCATGCTCAGCTTGCCGCTCAGATAGCACGTCAGGCGAGAGTTCTCGGCGACAATGAGCAGTTTGCCGTTGTATTTGCCGCAATGGGTATAACCTTTGAGGAATCCGAGTTCTTTGTACGCAGTTTCCGCGAGACAGGAGCTCTTGACAGAACTGTTCTATTTGTAAACCTTGCAAACGATTCGGCTATCGAGCGCCTTGCTACACCGAAGATGGCACTTACAGCTGCTGAATATCTTGCGTTTGAAAAGGGGATGCACGTTCTTGTAATCCTTACAGATATCACCAACTACGCCGATGCCCTTCGTGAGGTCTCCGCAGCACGTAAGGAAGTTCCCGGCAGACGTGGTTATCCCGGATATATGTATACAGACCTGGCTTCGCTTTACGAGCGTGCCGGCAGACAGAATGACAGAGAGGGAAGTATCACTATGATACCTATCCTCACCATGCCTGAGGATGATAAGACCCACCCCATCCCCGATCTTACCGGATATATCACCGAGGGACAGATAATCCTTTCCCGTGAGCTTTACCGTAAAGGCATAAATCCGCCCGTAGATGTACTCCCTTCACTTTCACGACTGAAGGATAAGGGTATCGGCAAGGGCAAGACAAGAGCCGACCATTCTGATACCATGAATCAGCTGTTCTCAGCTTATGCAAGAGGAAAGGACGCCAAGGAGCTCATGGTGGTTCTCGGCGAGGCTGCTCTCACGCCTACAGATCTTATCTATGCGAAGTTTGCAGACGAATTTGAGCGCAGGTATGTTTCCCAGGGCTTTGATAACAACCGCAGTATTGAAGAGACTCTTTCAATAGGATGGGAGCTTCTAAGACTGCTGCCGAGAAGTGAGCTCCGCCGAATCAGGGAAGAGTATCTCGACCTGTATTACGAACAAAAGTGAGGTGATTCCCTGTGGCAAGGCTTAATGTGAATCCAACAAGAATGGAGCTGTCGAAGCTGAAAAAGAAGCTCGAATCCGCACGCAGGGGACACAAGCTCCTGAAGGATAAGCGCGATGAGCTTATGCGTCAGTTCATGAATCTTATCCGTGAGAATCGTGAACTCAGAGCGGAAGTCGAAGCTGCTATCGCCGATTCAAACAGATGTATGGCAGTTGCAGGCTCAGTTATGCAGAGCGAGCTGCTTGAAACAGCCCTGCTCCTTCCGAAGCAGGAGGTGGAGCTTGATGTGGGCGAGAAGAACGTTATGAGCGTTTATATCCCTGTGTTCAAGCCAAAGTACCGCACAAGCGACACCTCTGATATCTATTCATACGGTACAGCTTTTACATCCATTGATCTCGACGGAGCTGTAAGTTCCCTCAGTGAGATCTTTCCTAAGATGATAAGGCTTGCGGAGATCGAGAAGGCCTGTCAGCTCATGGCAGACGAGATTGAGAAGACCCGCCGCCGTGTAAATGCTCTTGAACACATCATGATTCCTGATTATGAAGAAACGATCAAGTTCATTCAGATGAAGCTGTCAGAAAACGAACGCAGTACAACCACTTCTCTTATGAAGGTCAAGGATATGGTTTTAAAACAGAGCCATAACTATACATGAAAACAGCGTCTCCGGTCAATGCCGGGGACGCTGTTTTATGATTAAGCTTAATTATAGTAGTCGTACGTGGTTTTTATAGCATCTGTAAACTGACTATTGTAAACTCGCTCAACGAGTTCTGCATTATCACCCTCGTCAGGGATAAAGTACATCTTACTGTTTATTTCCAGAACACCGGCGAGCTTTTCGTTTATGACCAGATAGGTCGCTCTGTCTAACAGCTCCTTCAGATCATTATCAAACTCCAGAAGATTAGCGCTTACCAAATAGGACTTGTTATGGTACCAACAGAAATGGAAGCTGGACATAGTTTCCTTTCTGGTGCCTTTGTCTGTATCTTCGTAATACGAGTCGTAGTACGGTCTGAAATAAGGCGAACTGCCGTTTTTCGACTCGCTGTAGTAGTCATGCTCCTTAGCATAGACTACTGGTTCAGGATAGAGGCCGATCATAGCAGCATAAATATCATGAGCTGCATCGCTGCCAAAAGCCTTTTCGTTGATCACAGGTTCTTTGTAACCAAGATCAAGAAGTAAGCTTATTGTGTTGTCAAAAGAGGAGAGAATGAAATTGTCATAATTTCCGGTAAAATTGCCCCATATCTTACTGTTTTTCAGGTCATCTGCAGTCAAATTCTTCAGATCGGCTGTATAAGCTTCAGAAAGACGTTTTATTTCATTATCATTAAGAGTCCTGGTAGTATTTGAGATACCAAATTTATCTTCAATTGTGATTTGGGCACCTTTAGGCACAGGCATACCATCGTATTCAAAATGTCGCAATGTGCGTTCTGCATCTTTATAGATGCGATCGCCCATCATCTCTGCGTATTCATCAGACAGGAGGATATCTGTAAAGAGTTTCGCAGAAATATCCGAAGTGCAGTAATACTCTCTTGTGCATCTCGAACCATTTCTTAGAGCATATGTAATGTTTACCCGAGCCGAATCAAAGATAAGTCTTTGCTTTTTGTTTTCACTGTCCGTGTTGCCGAGTTCAACATAGCTATACTTATCAGGATTCTTATATCTGTCTATGATATTGGAATGCAGCTCAACGACATCGTCAATGATTTCTCTGTCTTTGAATTTAAGATCATATATATATCCTTCACCGCTGTGATAAGATACTGTAACACTTGATACCATGCTCTTGGAAGGCACATACTTCGTAAGACCGAAGCCCTTGGAACTGTCACAGATCGCCCTGATGCCAAAGGCAACAGCGATCGCTCCGGCAAAGCAGATCGCACCGACCCATATACGTTTGAAGCCACGGCGTGTGATGACCTCAAGAATGAACCAGAGTATGGCAGCGATGATGATTCCGGGCATGATGTTTGCTTCTGTCAGGAAGAAAACTGAAAGGAAGCAGTATACCGCTGAAACAAGCACCAGATAGTAATACCACTTGAATACATAAGGCTTTGATACATCCTCTGCTTTTCTGACTTTATAGAGTATATACGCAAGCACGAGATATACAAAGATAGCAATAAGGGAAAGAAGTGTCCATATAGCGAGCGGAAAAGAATATGTGTCAAGATCAATGTCTTCCATTGCGATAGCGAAATAGATCATATTTCCGATGGGACTGGTTGTCGTCATCAGATTTGATGTCAATAACGCATCTGTATTCATACCGAAGGAAGCACTTTTGATTATATTGAAGGATGTGCAGGCAATTACAGAAGGTATCATTATGTTAAGCGCTATACAGCTGAATACCGCTTCAAACTTGCTTCCTGCAAAATTCAGAGCAAGTACACAGAGCGTATAGAACATCACAAGAGCAATAATGAATATCCAGATCACAAGGAATATTTCTTTTATATGTCCCTGCATGAGTTCTCTGGCATCATCAATAAAGCTCTGTGCAAATGCAAGAATACCAAGAGTTATAAGGATCGCGCCAATAAGCGGAAGAACATATACAGCAAGACCTGAAAGATAGTCTGCAAAGAATCTGTCTCTGTTGTTCAGCGGCAGGGAAAGGTGCATATCTGTCAGACTCTTTTTATGCTGATATCTGAAGGAATGAAGTGCTATTCCAAGACCGAGGAAGAGCGTAATGCCAATGGAGATAACCGACGCAACAATGAAACCGGTCGGATCATATGTTAAATACTTGGATGAATCAATCTGATCAAGATAAGAAGCATATAGTGCGGCTATACATCCGAGCGGAAGACCGAGGAGCGAAAGTACGATCTGTACGACAAGTAAACGGGAGATGCCGCTAATGTTGTTTTTGAATCTGATTCCAAAAAATGACTTATTCTTCTGTGATGTCGCTGCTGTCATAACCAAGCACCTCCAGTTCGTAAATAAATATCTCTTCAAGAGAGAGGGGGATCACTTCGAGAAGCAAAGGCTTTTTGGGCAGAAGAGCAGACTTGATCACTTCCTCCTCGCCCTTTGCTATGAGGTAGTAAATACTTTGATTTCTCTCGAAATGAAGCAGTTCAAGATCATTGAAGTCTTCAGCGGTGTATTCTTTTGAGTTACCCAGAGGATCCTTTTCGAAAACGGCCTGAACCTTATGAACGTTGCTTTTTACACTGTCAAGATCACGCGAGAATATAATCTTTCCTTGGTGAAGCAATGCGGCCGTATCACAGATCTCATTGATCTCTCTGAGGTTATGTGAAGAAATGACGGTGGTCATCTGTCTGTCCATCATAGCATCAACAAGCATCTTTTTTACTATGATACGCATTGTCGGGTCAAGACCGTCAAAAGCTTCATCCATCAGGAGCAAATCAGGCTTGCAGGCGATGGCGATTATTACAATAGCCTGTCGTTTCATTCCCTTTGAAAATGTATTGAGCTTCTTGTCAAGCGGCAGTTTTATCTTGCTGCGCAAGCTCTCAAAGAGCTCCTCAGAAAAGTTTTTGTAATAGCTCTTGTAGTAGTCTTTCAGCTTTTTCAGTGTATACCCGGCAAACTGTACGGTCTCGTCGTTTATGAAGAAAACTCTGCTTTTGACCTCTTCGCTGTCATAGACCTTCTTGCCGTCGATGAGCACTTCACCTGAATCAGGTCTGTAGATACCGGATAAAAGGCGCAGAATAGTCGATTTACCGGCACCGTTTGAACCGAGAAGACCAAAAGCAGCGCCCTTCTCGATCTTAAGATCAACTCCGTCAAGAGCCGCATATGAATCAAATCGTTTAACTGCTTTTTTTAGTTCAATCATTGTTTTTCTCCTTTCTGGAAGAATAGGTTATGTCAATTCGTCCCTTGAGGTCATCAGGCGGTATGCCTGTATTCAGAGCAGCATTTACTGCTTCATCGAATTCCTTGAGAGCTGCTTCTCTGAAACCGGAACTGTCAGGTTTTGAGATAAAGCTGCCCCTGCCCGGAACAGAATAGATAATACCATTGCGCTCAAGTTCCTGATAAGCCTTTGCAACAGTGTTGGGGTTGATACCTGCCGATTTTGCAAGGCTTCTGACACTCGGAAGCTGGTCATTCTCGTTCAGTGTGCCACTTAATACAAGACTTGTGATATTACCGCAGATCTGCTCGTAGATAGGTATTCTGCTTGTAAGATCGATAGTGAACATAGATAACTCCTTTGGTACAATATTAGCATAGTCCTAACTGCTGACTACAGTGGTGACA
>CAMKMD010000036.1 GCA_946413815.1 uncultured Ruminococcus sp. | reverse complement strand
CTGTTTTTGAAGAGGGGACGCCCTGCAAGAGAGGGCGTCCCCTTAATTGATATAGTTTTTTTGACAGACTGATGGGCGCACAGCAGTGCGCCCATTTGTTATGCGTGTTATCCGGACTTTGTCCGTTATGCCTTCCTTTCAGCTTTTCAGACGAGCCTTTCTCTGCTCGACGATATTCCTGTTGTAGACAGATGTGGCCGAGTCCCAGGCTAAGTTGATGTATTTTCTTGCCTTGTCATTGTCGCCCATGGCTTCTGCGGCCTTTGCGAGCATGAGAAGGACATCCGTCTTTGCCTCCTTGTAATCCATGAAGGGCTCTATCTCCTTAACAGCCTTTTCCGGCTCGCCGCAGGCGATAAGGTATTCAGCCGTACCGAGTGCCGTCCAGAAGGCGTTTACCTGATTCGTGCCGGAATACTTCTCAAAGAAGTGCTTTGCCTGAGAGTAAGCCGCTTCAGCGCCGGAGCGTCCGCCTTCAGCGGCTCCGAGAGCTGTTTTAAGCGCAAAGTATTCGAGGATACGCGCCTGATATGTGGGGATATTGCTGTATTCAAAGCTCATGGAGTTATCGATGGCGTCCATATATTCATGTGCTTTTTCATAGTCACCGGCCTCGGTGTAGTGGTTGGCAAGTATAATTCCGATAGACTGTGTGTAGTCGGCGGCTGTGCTGTTGGCCCTGCACTTATTGTACATATCCTTCAGTTCACTCTCTGTTTCCGGCGTCATTCCCTCAGCGAGAAGCTTCCTGAGAAGCGCAGAATAGGGCTTCTGGAATCTGTTCATCAAGGGTAAGACACCATATATGAGCAGAAGTGTGAGCACCACAGAGGCTGCGAGCGAAAGGAGCAGCAGCTTCGGAAGCCTGCGCAGGAAGGAGTTCCCGGTATCAACGAAGATGAACATGACAAGGAAAGAGAGGACGAAGCTGACGCGCCACCATACGAATAAAGCGGTCCTGTGGAGCTTTTTGTCCCTTCCTGTCCGGAGAGATCTCTCGCTGCTATTGTTATCCATGCCTGTACCTCCTCTGATAATGTTTTATGATTTTATAATATCATACAAAAGATGTGCTGTCAATAGGAATCCGTATAGTGGAATAATATTCACCGGAACATCTCATATCGTCAGATAACTCTTGAAATTCCGCAGGATTTATGTTATAATATATAATGACTAATTATACATACCGAAAGGACGATCCAGATGGATATAAAAGATACAGTTATCAGGCTGTCCGAGGCCTTCGGAGCCTCAGGCAGGGAGGATGGCGCCGCTCAGCCCGCTCTCGGAATGCTGAAAGAGTACTGCCCTGATGCTGAATATATAAACGGCAACGTGGTCGGCTTTACCGGAAAGCGCCGTGAGGGAAAGCCTCTCCTCGTGCTTGATGCGCATATCGACCAGATAGGCTTCATCGTCACAGCTGTTACGGATGAGGGCTTCGTGAAGTTCTCAAACCTCGGCGGCATAGACCGCAGACTTCTCCCCGCCCAGCCCGTAGTGATACACGGCACAAGAGCTGTAAACGGCGTTATATGCTCCGTCCCGCCCCATCTTTCCAAGGGTGGCGCAGGTGTACCGGAGTATGACGATACCGCCATAGACACAGGTATGACCGGCGAGGAGCTCCGCAGTATAGTATCCCCCGGCGATGCTGTCACCTTCGACGTGAAGTGTGCCTCCCTTGCCGGAGACCGTCTCACAGGCGGCGCACTTGACGACCGCTGCGGCATGGCAGCCATACTCTATGCCCTTGACCTGCTCAAGGGCTGCCCCACAAGATACGATGTGGCAGTCATCTTCTCCGCTCAGGAGGAGCTCGGCGAGAGGGGCGCAGCTGTAGGCGCCTATGCTCTCGATGCGGATATAGCTCTTGCCGTTGACGTCAGCTTCGCCATGGCACCCGGCGAGGACCCGGAGAAATGCGGTATCCTCGGAAAGGGCCCCATGATAGGCATCTCCCCGTCCCTCTCCCGTGAGGTCACAAATGACCTCATAGCCACAGCCAAAGAAGCCGGCATCCCCTGGCAGCCGGAGGTCATGAACGGTCTCACCTCCACGAATGCTGACAGGTATTCCGTAGCCCGTGAAGGCGCAAAGACCTGCACCGTCTCCATCCCCCTGCGTAATATGCACACTCCCGCCGAGGTCATCGACCTCACTGACGTGGAGCTCACCGGCAGACTTATAGCAGAATACATAAAGGAGGCGTGAACATGGAACAGCTCAGTAAACTCCTCCGCAGCCTCTGTGCCGTGAACGGCGTTTCCGGCGATGAGAGCGCAGTGAGAGAGGCTGTAATAAAGGAAATAGACGGTCTCTGCGAATACCGCACAGATCCGCTCGGCAGCCTTATCTGCTTTAAGAAGGGCAGGAAGACACCGGAGAATAAGCTGATGATATGCGCCCACATGGACGAGGTCGGCTTCATAATAACATACATCAGGGATGACGGCACCCTTGCCATAGCCCCCGTAGGCGGCATAGACCCCATGGTTGCCATAGGCCGTCAGGTACGTGTCGGCAGCGCCTCAGTACCCGGAGTCATCGGCTCAAAGGCAGTACACAACCTCTCCAAGGAAGAGCGTGAGAAGGCCCCCGACTGGGATTCACTCAGCATAGATATCGGAGCGGACAGCCGTGAGGAGGCAGAGAAGTATGTCACCATCGGCGACTGCGCCTACTTTCTCCCCGACTTCGCAGAGCTGGGGGAGAGCAGAGTGCGCTCAAAGGCCATTGACGACCGTGCCGGCTGCGCCATGATGATACGCATGATACAGGAGGGCGTGGAGTACGATACCTGGTTCGTCTTCAACGTGCAGGAGGAGATAGGTCTCCGCGGCTCAAGAGCCTCCGCATTCGCCGTTGACCCGGACTTCGCCCTTGTCCTCGAATCAACCACCGCCGCAGACATAGACGGAGTATCCGGCCAGAAGAGGGTATGCGCCCTCGGCGGCGGCCCCGTAGTCGGCTTCATGGACAGGAGCACCGTATACGACAGGGAGCTTTACCGCCTTGCTTTTGATACCGCAGAAAAGGCAGGCCTTCCCTGCCAGACCAAGACCATGATAGCCGGCGGCAACGATGCAGGAGCTATACATATCACACGGGGCGGCATACGCACGCTTGCGGTATCTCTCCCCTGCAGATACCTCCATTCCGCCTCCTGCGTGATAGATACAGCAGACCTTGAAAGCTCCTACAGGCTTGTCAGACTGCTTTCAGAAAAGGTACACGAGACATGATAAAACTTATACAGAACGAAAAGGAGCTCGACCGGGAGCTGCTCATGCAGACTCTCTCCGGCCGCAAGATGCTCGCATACATGAAGGCCTACGGGCCGGGCTATGACTTCTGCCGCTTCTTCAAGGTGACAGACAACGAGCGCCCGGGCTGTGCGGGGTATATGTTCATCATCAACTCCACGCTGATAATATGTGCGGACGGCTATCTCGGAGCTACCGAGGAGCTCCAGATATTCATAGAGATGAACCAGCCCTTCCGCATAGAAGGCGACCAGAAGATACTCAAAGGCATAAAGAAGGGCGACCGCTATCAGGAGCTCAACCGCACTGTCTTTGAGCTCGTCCCTGATGAGAACAGCTACAAATTCGCCGAGGAGTATGTGGACTTCGACCCCTACCTCCCGGACGTATACAAGATACTCAGCGAGGGCTTTCCGAATATCGCGGATTTCTCCCTGTGGTACACCGATACCTCCCACCGCTGCCGCCATGGCATAAGCCGTGTCTTCACCTACCGCAACAGCACCACGGCCTCGGTGGTATTCGATATCGGCAACGAGGTCCTCATAGGACAGGTAGCCACAAAGGCCGCTGCAAGAGGAAGCGGCTACGCAAGAGAGTTCCTCAAATGGCTCGCTCTCTTCCTCAACAATCTCGGCAAGCGTGCGTTCCTGCTTGCCCTTGATGTACGTGTCAGCTTCTACCGGGAGATAGGCTTCCGGGAGGTGCTGAAGGAGATAGTCCTTGAGCGTATCGACGTCGATAAGGACAGCATCTCCAAGGGACGCCTTGCAGACAGCAACTGATGTCACAATACAGGCATAACATCGGACTTTTTCTGTACAGCTCCGCAGGGCTGTAAGGCCTGTACAGAGTCTTCTTATATACAATTCACAAAACGGCAGATGCGCATTTGTTCATTCCTACAAAGTTGAATCCAGCTTTAAGAAAAACTCAGCACATCTGCCGTTTTGTATCGTTTAAATATATGAGAGAGCCTTTCTGTTCCGATTGTTTTGAAATAGAGAGAAAATGACCGTCACCGCACAGATGAGCCAGGGTCAGGCGATACATATGCAGCTGTGCAGTGAGGAGCGGACATCATCCAAGGAGGGTAATCAATCATGAAACACAGAAGACTTGCGGCTGCGGCTATGGCAGCTGCAATAGCACTCACACAGTCTGCCGGAATGACAGCTGAGGCAGATAACAACTACACCGAAGGGGATACATACACCGCCTACGAAGACGAGAACGGCTACAGTTTGTATTTCAACGGCAATCTGTACGAATACTTCGAGGAGGACGGCAATGAATACGTGGTCTGCGAAGGCGTGAAGTATATGTTTGAGGATGACCATGTCGCCATCGTATCAGGAAATGATACCGAAGACTATGTATACCTGAAGGACCGCATCCCGCTTCGTGTCACGCCCGGACAGATACTCAAGAATGTGCCGTGTCTCGAGGTGACAAGGATAGCTGACGAGGCCTTTAAGGGCAACAGCCATCTGTACCTGGTAAATCTTCCCGACACTCTGACAAGAGTCGGGTACCGCGCATTTTACGGCTGCGGGTATCTGAAGTACGTAGAATATCCCAGCACCCTGACAGATATCGGAGGAGAAGCCTTTTCCTGCACTCCCTTTGCTGATCTGTGCTCTAAGTATGACGGTGCCATTGTCATCAACGGCACTGCCGTAGGCTTCCGCAATGCTGCAACGGTAATGATCCCGGAGGGCACCAAAAGGATAGCCGACCACTTCGCAGAGAACAGCGGCATAGAGTTCGTCAGCATACCCGAGGGCGTTGAGGAGATAGGTGAAAATGCCTTTGCAGGCTGCCAGTACATCAACGGCGTCTCCCTTCCGAAGTCTCTTGAAAAGATAGGAAAGAATGCCTTCTATCACAGCCATCAAAGAGATATCTACTACGCCGGAAGCAAGACGGATTTCGGCCTTGTGGAGATAGGCGAGGGCAATGACTGCTTCGATACCGACTATCACATGCACTATCAGAAGGCCTATCCTCTCCAGAAAAAGGACAGCAGCGGACTTGAATACAACATCTGCGGCTACAAGGCTGAACTCGCCCACTGTGACCCGGATGTCCTCGGAGAGGTGGATATATGCGAATCCTTCGCTGAATTCGAGGGCATTACTGCTTATACCACGAGCATCGGAGAGAAGGCGTTCAGCGGATGCAGGAGCATGGTCTCCGTAAGGATCCCGCACATGGTGGATTCCATAGCTATCAGCGCCTTTGAGGGCTGCACAGCTCTGAGAGATGTCTACTATGACGGCACCAAGGACAAGTGGGACAAGATGCTCAGCAAGCCCGTTCTTTCCGATAATGTGACGATACATTTCTCTGATATGCGATATTCCGATTCGGAGCTTTACGGCAGCACCGGTGTGCTCTCTGACGGCCGTGACAGCTACGGAGATGTATACGTCGGCAAGAATTTCACGTCTATCGCGCACAACGCCTTTGAGGGCAACAGGGATATCATCTCTGTCGTCATCAATCAGTCCGTCACCGAGATAGGAGAAAGAGCCTTCGCAGACTGCGCAAATCTCAAGGAGGTAAGCCTCACCGGCAAGGCCGTGCACTTCGGCAAGGAGATATTCTCCGGATGCTGTTCACTTGCAGATCTGTGGTTCTACGGCACAGAAGAAGAATGGTCGGCAATAGAGGCCGATGTTGACCTGCCAAAGGGCGTGTCTGTACACTTCATCGAAAACATCAGGGAGACATCCTCCATCGTCGTAGAGGATAACGTTCTTGTCAACGGCTCACACGCCAAGGGCAAGATCGTAGTACCGGACGGCGTGACCAGGATAGCCGATGAAGCCTTCATGCTCAACAAGGATATCACCTCTGTCACACTGCCCGACAGCATCGAATCCATAGGCGATAACGCCTTTACAGGCTGCTCTGCGCTTACGGAGGTCATAGCACCGGATAAGTATATAGAGCTCACCAATCATTCCTTCGGCACTGATGAGGGCAACCGCCCGCCATGGTACGCAGAGCTGCTGGAATCCGACAGGCCTGTATTCGGTCAGACCCTGCTTGCTGTTCCCAATGCGGAGGAATACACCGTACCCGAAGGAGTCAGATCCATATTCTATATAGGCTCCAGCAACTTTGATCTGAAAAAGCTCACTATATCCGAGGGAGTTGAGGAGATAAGAGACTCCTTCTGCAACTGCTTCAATCTTGAAGAGGTAAATCTTCCCTCTACTCTGAGAGATGTGAGCTACTCCTTCAATTCCGTCTTCAATCTCACCAAAGTATCTTACGCAGGCAGATCCACTGACTGGGATAACGTCAGCATCGAGTTCTCCTTTGAAAACGGTGGTATACCGGCATATGACATTGACGGCGTGCCTCTCAGCACCAAGGAAAATAAGTATGGACAGCCGGAAGAACAGTATGCAGAAACAAGTAAGCCCTTTGTCCGGATAGAGGATGATGTCAGGACCGGTCTTAAAGTCGGCGACAGTGTAACGTTCCGTGTCTGCGGCAGATCCTACGATATTCAGCTTTCAGATAAGAAGGGCAAGGATGTCATCTGCTATGATGTCACAGAAAAGGAAGAGGCGGACGAGCCCGGAGCCACCATAATTACATACACTGTAAAAGCACTCAGCCCCGGCGATGCAGATTTTGATTTCTTATTGGACTCCCAATCATCTCCTTCGCTGAGCCTCAGCTTCCATGTTTCCGAAGACGGCGCAGAACCGCAGATCAGAAAGGGAGATGCCAACTGCGACGGCAAGGTGACTGTAGCAGACGCAGTTGCAGTCCTCCAGTACATAGCAAACAAACAGAAATACCCCCTCACCGCTGACGGCATAGCCAATGCCGATATAGACGGTGCAGAGGGCATAACAGGCGGCGACGCCACCATGATACAGAAGATAGACGCAGGACTCTGCTGACATCACATCCACTAACGGGGTCGGTCGCCCCGGAGATAAGACATAATCCAAGGGAGGTATCCTATATGAAACCCAGAAGACTATTTGCCGCCGCAATGGCAGCGGCACTCACATTCACATCATCACCGCTCACACTCAGTTCTGCACCGCAGCTCTTTAATACGGTCTATGCGGCCGGAAACGAGAGCCAGCCAACAAAGGCAGATCCGCCGTCGGATAATTACTCCTCCATAACCTCGCTTTCACAGATAAGCGATACCGCAGAGGCTGATACGGCAGCATACATAATCACAAAGAACTCACAGCTCACCAGCTTCGACAGAAGCTGCACAATAAAGAGCCTGCCCGATGATATCACTATCAAGGCCGGAGACAACGATCTTGTAGTAGTCCTCGACAACCTGGATACAGACAAGACCATAACCGTAGAGACCGATACTTACGGCACAGTGACCTTCTTCGTAAAGGGCGCTCTGAAGCTTGAGAAGGGCAGCAAGGGCATCCTCTGCTCAGACTGCAAGGATGACTGGACCATCAGCTATACGAACTACATCCCCATAACCATCTTCGGTGAGGAGGGCTTCTCCATTGAGCTCACCGGCGGACAGACAGTATGCGGCAGTATCTACGCTGCCGAAACCACGGTAACAGTCGGCGGAGAGGGCGCATTCACCATAAACTACTACCCCGATGCCCTCTATGTTGACCCCGAGACAGGAGAGGAGATGCACGGCCATGTTGCAGCCCCCATTCCCTCAAAGCCCCAGTTCATCGGAGGAATGCTGGTCAAGAAGCTGAACGGCGAGAACGTGACATCCCTCCTCTGCACCGGTTCAAAGCCCCAGAGGCCGCCGGAATACCTGGAGCAGGACGGTCTTCTTTACAGCATCGAGGGAGACCATGCGGTATGCCACGGCAAGGCTCCGGGCAACGTGAGAACGGAGATAGAGATACCTGAGAACTATATTTCAAGTGATTACCAGTCGGCAAAGGTCGACGGACAGACGGTATTCACTGCGCCGCTCAGACTTATACCGGTAACTGAGATAGCAGACGATGCATTCCGCAGCGATGCACATATTACTTCCGTCAAAATACCCGACACCGTAACAAGGATAGGCAAGCTGGCGTTCTTTGACTGCTTCGCGCTGGAGAATCTGAATGTACCCAAAAGCGTTACCGAGATAGGCGGAGGCGCCTTCCTCTTTTCTCTCTGGCAGGAGAACAAGCAGAAGGAAAATCCCTACCTTGTTATAAACGATATACTCGTTGACGGCACACCGGCTACCGGCAGCCTCATCCTCCCCGAGGGCATAAAGCATATCAACGAATACGCATTCGAGCGCTGCTTCAATATCTCAGAGGTAGTCATCCCCGAGGGCGTGGAGTCCATAGGCGAGGGCGCATTCAATCAGTGCAACCGCATCGGAAATGTAGTTCTCCCCGCAAGCCTGAAATCAGTAGGCAAGGACGCATTCAGACGCGGCTCTGACAGCTACGGCCGCTACATCGAGTACGTCACATACGGCGGTACAAAGGATCAGTGGAAGGAGATCGACATAGCAGAGGGCAATACCGCTCTTACAGTGCCGGTAGAACAGCCCGATCTCGTCACACATCCCGACCGCTTTGACCTCAACATCATCAAGGACGGCGACTTCACCTACAGCTACAACAAGGAGGCAAAGGAGCTCTCCCTTGTGGATGTAAGGCGCACCGCACTGTACAAGCTGGAGATCCCCTCCGAGGTCAGCATAAAGGATCTCAGGGATTTCAAGTCATACTATGACCTTAAGGATGTTGATACGCTCCCCGTTACGAAGATAACAGCAGCTAACGACTACTCTTCCGTAGAGAGCGGCGATGCATGGCCTTCAGCCTTCCAGGGCTGCCGCTGGGTGACTTCCCTTATCATACCCGCATCAGTAAAGGAGATAAGCCGCGATGCCTTCAAGGGCTGCGACAATCTTCTTGAGGTATACTACGGCGGCACTGAAGCCGACTGGGACGCACTGGCATCAAAGCCGGATCTCAGATCGTCAGTTGAGCTCTACTTCGCAGGCTCCGCTTCACCTGAGGCAAAGTACGAGATCGTTGACGGCGTGCTGAAAAAGGCATACGGAGTGAACGGCAACGCAGTCATCCCCGAGGGCGTGACAAAGATAGCCGGCGGCGCATTCACAGGCAACAAGAGCATCACAAGCGTTACCATCCCCGAGGGTGTGACCGACATAGATATGTGTGCATTCCAGGACTGCACATCCCTGAAGACGGTAAAGCTCCCCTCCACTCTGAAGAACATAGAGAAGTGTGCATTCTACAGCTGCACCAGCCTTGAAGCACCCGATATGCCCGCAGCTGTCGAGTATGTCGGTGCAGGCGCATTCGATAACACCCACTGGATCAACAGCGCAGTGAACGAGAGATCACAGGCTAACGGAAACTATGAGCTTGTGGCCGGTCATGTACTCATGCTGGGCAAGGATCTTGAAAATGTAACTGTACCCGAGGGCGTAACGGTCATTGCCGGAAGCGCATTCGAATGCAGTCAGAACATCAAAAAGATAACCGTTCCCGAGGGCGTCACCTCTATCGGCGGCAGAGCCTTCGCAGAGATAAAGAGCCTCCTGAACGTATACCTCCCGAAGTCACTGAAGAGAGTGGGCGATGAGGTATTCGACAGAGACAGCCATAACGGAACAGACAAGTCCATCAATGACCTCGGCATCGCCTACGCAGGCACTAAGGAAGACTGGGAGAAGGTTAGCGTTGACGATATGAACGACGGCCTGAAGGCAGTCATCATCAACGACCATTTCGTATACGGCGATTACAAACCCACCGAGTTTGTAGCCACAGAATATCAGGGCTTCGTTATCCTTCCCGAGGGCATAACAGAGATACCTGACAACGCCTTTGCAGGCAACATAAATATAGATGCCGTAGTCATTCCGGACGGCGTGACTACCATAGGTGAGGGCGCATTTGACGGCTGTGAGCATCTCTCCGCGATCTACGTTCCCAAGTCCGTAACGAAGATAGGCGACGGCGCCATCCATAACTGCAAGGCATTCCACGACCTTTACTATGCCGGCACAGACAAGGACTGGGCGAAGATAGAGAAGGAAGATATCCACGCATACGGTGATGACGAGTCAATAAACAATGATATGCTGCATTTTGACGCGCCTTATGAGTACATTACCGGTGATGCGAACATCGACAACAAGCTCACGGTAGCGGATGCAGTTGCAGTTCTCCAGTATATCGCAAATCAGAACAAGTACAAACTCTCACCGCAGGGCCTCAGGAACGCGGACGCTGACGGAGAAGCAGGCATCACAGGCAACGATGCAATAACAATACAGAAGATAGACGCAGGCGTTATTCCGAAGAAGACTAACTGAAAACAGAAAACATGATATCTATATAAAATGGTATAAGGATGAATATGGGAAACTCCGCCGCAGTTCCCCGATGGAGCTGCGGCAGGCTTCAGAGCGGCGGCAGGCGTGCCCGCCGCAGAAGCAGGCGCAGGCACCGGCATTTAGGCGGTCAGTGGCTGTGCCGTCAATTATGACAAGCCGAACATATCCGGAAAAACAGTTCTCACAGCACCGCAGTACAACACAGGCTCATAGCACAGAGGCTGTGTATATGAAGATGCCGGAGGACAAGAGGACACAACAGGGAAAAAGCACTTTCGATCCCCGGGATCGATGCGGGCGTAATTAAGAGATAAGAGAAATAAGGAAATGAGAATAGGAAAACTTTACAGAGCGGCTGCGGTCTTTCTTGCCGCAGCTGTCTCCGTGACCTGCATGACAGCAGGTCAGGCAGCGGCCGTCCTTTACAGGAAGGAGCCTCTCGTCTTCGACAACTTCAATACTGACTCTACCCTGACCCTCACAAAATGTCAGAGAGATGCCGAAGGCATGATATCAGTGCCGGAGAAGATAAACAGCCGTGCAGTCACAGCCGTGGCGCCGCAGGCCTTCTTCTCCTGCTACAGCGTGACCGGAATAGCGCTGCCGGACAGCATAACCACCATAGGCATGAGCGCATTCAGCCATTGCTATACCCTCGAGCACATATACATCCCGGGCCATATCGAAGAGATAGAGGGCTCGGCCTTCTCCTATTGCAGCGCACTGAAGGAGATGCGCCTACCCGATGGTCTCATCGGGATAAACGGAAGTCTTTTCTACGGCTGCACCTCTCTCGAGAGCGTGACCATACCTTCAACCGTCACATATATCGAAAGCTCCGCCTTCACCGGCTGCAGTGCTCTTGCGGAGATAGTATTTGAAGGGACACCGGAGCAGTGGCAGGAGATCTCGGTAGGTATACCAAACGATGAACTCGGGAACGCTGTTATAAAATACAACAACACGGCAGCGGCGGCTCCGTCCTATGACGAGCCCGGCGGCTATGACCCGTATTCCGGCGGCGAAGAAGGGTATATAGGCGGCGGAGGCTGGCATCAGTGGGGAAGCGGCAGCACGAGCGATGAACCCGGACAGACAGCAGACTACGCACCAACGCAGGCGGCAGCCGCAACACAGGCAGCAGCAGCCGCAGTACACGCAGGCGACGCAAACTGCGACGGTGTGGTAAACTTATCCGACGCCGTGACAGTGCTGCAGTATATAGCCAATCAGGAGAAATATCCCCTCTATAACGAGGGCTTCCTGAACGCCGACTGTGACGGCATCCCCGGCATAACCGGCGGCGACGCAGTATACATACAAATGAAAGATGCAGGGCTGTGCTGATAACACCGCCCTGCTTTTTTGTACCTCTGACCGGCAGCTGTATGGCAGCGGCTCCTGATAAACACACATTAATTATTGACTTTTCCCCCGAATAGTTCTATAATGAAATAGTCAATAAACGGTTCAGGAGATAACTATGAAAAAGTTCTTCAAATCTGCCGGAGCCTTCGTTCGTTCCGCTCCGAGCTTTCTTCTTTTCGAGCTTCTGTTCAGGCTCGTCGTGCTCGCTATAGGAGCACCCGCAATGGCATTGCTGCTGAAAGTCACCATGAAGGCGGCGCATATAAAGTACCTCTCCGATGAGCATATCCTCACCTATCTGAAAAATCCTGCGACTGTAGCCTTCCTCGTCATTATGCTCTTTGTCATAGCAGTATTCTCTTTCGTGGAGCTTACGGCGCTGACAGGCTGCTTCGCCTGCTATCTCAGGCGGGAACGGATATCCGTCGGGAATATGTTCCGCACCGGTATCTATTCCCTACGCAAGGCCTTCCACAGCGGCGGCATATTCAGCTTCCTGTTGTTTATGGTGTATATGCCTATGGCACAGTTCACCCTATCCTCGGCTTCCTTCACCGCACCGCTCATGCCTGTGCTGAGGGAGATATTCCGTTCCGCCGGCACGAAGGGGCTTATCGCAGTCTATATCCTTATACAGCTCCTCTTCGTCGTCATCATTGCCGGAAAGAGCTATACCATGCACTTTCTCGTCCTCACGGACCTCAGCTTCCGTGAATCATCAGTACGCAGCAGACAGCTTCTGAACGGCAGAAAGCTGAAGATGGCGCTCTCGCTCCTTCTCTGGAGCCTCTTCCTCGCCCTGATGACTGCCGTTATAGTATTCGCAGTCAGCTTCGTCGTGCTGCTCTTCATCAAGGGCTTTTCCCGTCCGGGCAGGGCTCTGACCTCCTCTCTCAGGGTGCTCAGCTACGGCAGCAAGGTATTCCTTGCAATAGGCTCCTTCCTTTCGGGGCCTGTGATAATATGCTGGCTCACATCAAAATTCTTTGAGGATATCGACAGCTCAGACAATGTGATACTTCCCGAACGCAGCGGCAGCAAGCTCTCTTCTCCTGTCAGGGCGGTCATAATGTGCGGCACTGTTGTATCCGGCCTTCTGCTCAACCTCTCCTACGTCAAGGCGCTCTACAAGGGCAATATCAGCCTGAATGTAGGCATACTCTCCGATACCCAGATAACTGCTCACAGAGGCTTCTCCAAGGTCGCTCCGGAGAACACGAAGTATGCCTTTGAGGCCGCCGTGGACAGTCCCGCCGATTATATCGAGCTGGATGTGCAGCTCACCTCCGACGGAAAACTCGTGGTCTTCCACGACCTCACCATAGACAGGACTACTGACGGAAAGGGAAAGCTGTCGGGGTATACCTACGACGAGCTCCAGAAGTACTCTGCCGGAAGCTGGTTCAGCAGCGGCGGTGAATTCGATGATGCAAGGATAATGCTCCTCTCCGATGTGCTCGCACTGGTAGACGGCGAGAAGCTTATGAATATCGAGATAAAGGATGCCGGCGAGCCCGTAAGGACAGCCGAGGCGACAGTCGCAGTAATTCAGGAATACGGCATCGAGGATTCCTGCTATGTGACCTCCTTCTCCTATCCCGCCCTCAGGAGGGTGAAGCAGCTCGACCCGACCATCAAGACCGGTATAATTGCAAATGTGTCTACAATAATGGCATTCTCGCAGATGAACAACGTGGATGCCCTGAGCATGAACTACCTCTTCGTAAACCAGACAGTAGTCAATAACGCCCACCAGAACGGCAAGAGGATATTCGTATGGACGGTAGACCGTCCGGCATACATCCGCCGCATGGTATCAATGGGTGTCGATAACATCATAACCAACCGGCCGGACAAGGCGGCTGAGATAATCTATTCAAACAGCTCCGGCGAAACAGTGCTCAACGTCCTGCGCCTTGTTTTCGGCGGATAAAGGAACTTCCCGCGAAAGGAGAGTATCATGAACGTAAAGGAAAGCCTGCTGAAGATACTTGCAGAGGCCGGAGACGAATACACATCCGGTACAGCAGCCGCAGCAGCTCTCGGAGTCAGCCGCAATGCCGTATGGAAGGCAGTGAAGTCCCTTGAGGCAGAGGGCTACCGGATAGAGTCCGTCAAGTCAAGAGGCTACCGCATAGCTGAGAACAGCAACCGCCTTTCTCCCGAGCTGATATCTGCACGCCTTGAAACAGTACGTCTCGGCAGGAGCCTTGTGGTACTCGATGAGACCGATTCCACCAACAACTACGCCAAGAAGCTCGCCTCGGCCGGAGCAGTCCACGGCACTACGGTAGTCGCAGACCGCCAGACCGCCGGAAAGGGAAGACTCGGAAGGTCGTTCATATCACCTCCGGGGAAGGGGCTCTATGTCAGTATCGTAGTGCGTCCCGAATTCGGCCTTGACGCCGCAGCCATGATAACAGCAGCCGCAGCCTGCGCCGCGGCAGAGGCAGTAGAAGCCCTCTGCGGACAGAGCGTCCGCATAAAATGGGTGAATGACCTGTATATGAACGGGAAGAAGATATGCGGCATCCTCACGGAGGCCTCCCTCGGCCTTGAGATGAAGTCGCTGGACTATGCGGTGATAGGCATAGGCATCAACGTGGGAAAGACAGGCGATGATTTCGGCGAGGAGCTCAGCAGGATAGTCACCTCCATAGAGGACGAGACAGGCGTACTCGTCAGCCGCAGCGCCCTCTGTGCCGAGCTGCTCGGCCGGCTCGAGCTCTATCTCGGCAGAGTGGTGACACGGGAATTCCTGCCGGAGTACCGCCGCCGCGAGCTGCTCACAGGCCATGAGGTCACGGCGAACGTGGGCGGTATATCCCTTTCAGGACGTGCCATAGGCATTGACGACAACGCAAACCTGATGATACTCCTCCCGGACGGCAGCGAGAGGCATCTCTCCTCCGGTGAGGCGAATCTTCTGAGGATAAAAAGATAGCAATAAGCTCCTGCAGGGTACACCGGTACTCTGCGGGAGCTTGTTTTATCCCTTTGTTGCCATAACAAAAAAATCTCCTCCGCAGAGGGCGAAGGAGACTCTTTTTGTATAGTGAATTATTACATCTGAAGCATATCAATGAACAGAAATGGTACCGCAGACCGTCTCATCATTGTGATTTCCTGATCGTGCCATTGGACCAACCTCCTGTTACAGCGAAGCGGAAAACAGAACATCAACTTTAATACGATCTCTCGTATAATCCTATATTCCACTCCATGTATATATTATAACCTGTTTGAGTTCATTTGTCAACACTATTTTGTTGAAATTCACGTTTTTTTATTTCTGCCGCTTCTCACCACCTCAGAAGCACGCATTCTTCCCCGAAAAAGGCTGCTCTGACAGGAGCCTCGCCGAAGTACATCACCCCCGTCGGATGTGATGCCGAAATGAACTGCGAGAGAAAGAGCTCAGGGGCGGAAAGTGACGGTATAGCGGGATATCCGCCGTTCACGCCCTCCTCGCAGCGCAGGTACATATCCGGCAGAGGGGGTATCATATCCGCGTTCTGAGGCAGGTCCGGCAGCTCGGGGATGCAGGGGTAGCCATCGTTCCTGCCGGGTATTATCATAAACCCCATATCATTCACCTCCTCCGCAGTCGAATCCGATGGAGCGGAGATAGGCGGCGTCTCTGCACTGTTCCGGAGTGAGACCGTTGAAAGCGCTGAGTATCAGAGTGCCGGTGCAGCCGGTGTCATTGTTGTAGAAGCAGGGAGTGGCAGCGCGTGTGTTGATGGTATCCGTGACATAGGCCTCGCCCTCGGCGGTCAGCACCGCATAACAGTTCATAAGGGTCACGATGTTGAAGATAAGGCAGCGGGTGCGGTAGGGGTCACAGCCCTCTATCCTGCCCATGAAATAGGTGTCGGAGGCGCTGACGTTCTCAAAGAGGGGGTAAGCCCCCATAGTTCCGGGGAACATATGTCCCGCTTCCATATCGAGCCTGAACTGACAGCGGGAGAGGCTGCCTCCGCTGAGTATGGACTGCTGATGCTCAAAGCGTATCTTCAGCATGAAGGAGCAGCGCACTGCATCCACAGGAGCGCCGAAGATGCTGAAGTCCTCCGATGCCGCCCCCGTGCAGGTGAGGGAGGCCGATATGCGGCACCCCTCCAGTGTGACAGTTGTCTGCCGGCCTCCGAAAAGCCCCGCTGCCGGTGCCGTGAGATGAGCGTTCTCAATGACCAGGTCTTTCAAAGCCGGACTCTCTGCCGCCGGAGGTATGAGGAAGATGCAGACTGCCCCCTCATGAAGCACCGAAAGAATGTTGCGTATGCGGAACCCCCTGCCGTCAAGGCGGCGGCAGTTGAGCACCACGGGCAGAAATGTCTCCTCCGCGGGAGTGCCGCCTAAATCGATATCGCAGCCGAGGGCGAAGTAAGTACCCGGGGAGCCGACAGTCTCCATAGCGTAGAGCTCTGCCGGAGACGTAATGATATAGGGGTCGCTTGCTGTGCCTCTTCCTCTCATGCTTCATCCTCCCCGATAATGACGTACAGGGCGTTCTCCTTATGGACGGAAGAGGCGTATTCCGCCGCTGTCATGGGTATGACCTCAGGGCGGGCAAGGAATACGGCGATAGCAGCATCCATGGCGTCAAGTCTTGCCCTGACCTCATCGAGGTCGAAGCTCTCCTGCTCCTCAATAAGAGCTTCAAGCCCCTCCGCAACAGCCTCGTTTATCTGGCTGACAGCCTGCTCGGCAGTTTCGGGTACAGGGCCATTAGGGCCGGCGATGGTTGGGGCGACGGTTACAGGCGGCATACGGTATTTCAGTATCAGCAGCTCTTCCTCGTTTTCCCCTGTGCGGCTCGCTCTCAGCTCAAGGCGCAGCTTTCCGGCTCTGCCCGTGAAATTGTCTGATACCCGCCAGCTGAGATGTATCTCGTTATCGAGTATGACCGGCAGAAGGGTCTGGTTAAGCTCCCAGCCGTCCTCAGTGAGACCTCTGATGCAGAACGTGCAGCCCCCAAGGTCGCTGCCGCCGTAGTATCTGTCCACGACGAATTCTATAGTATCGGCCAGCTTCTCGCCATGTACGAAAAGCTCGCCGAAGGCGTGAGTCGGGATTTTTTTCCCGTTTGCGATTACTTTCATATCATTCCTCCTTATGCGGGATAGTGACAGTATCTCCATAAGGGGGCGGGAAAACAGCACAGTACAACGTGAAAACGTTGTAGGTGCATAAAAAAGTCAGTTATCGCAGAAGTCAAGAGGGCAGATGTTGGCATCCGCCCCTACAAACGCCGATTCCTCCATAGCAAAATGTAGGGGGCGATGCCTGCATCGCCCCGCTTAATTGTGAATGTAAGGTGTATTAACAGACTGAGGGGCGCACGCTGTGCGCCCCTTCATTTTGGCTGTTATACGTTTGCTTGTGTAGGGGCTGCCTTTGGCAGCCCGTATCTCTCACATCGGTTTGTTACCCACCGGACCGCCAAAGGCGGTCCCTACAACCGGTATATATGACGGCGGGCGGATGTGAACATCCGCCCCTACATACGCCTATTCTGCCATAGCAAAATGTAGGGGGCGATGCCTGCATCGCCCCGCTTATTTGTGAATGTAAGGTGTATTGACAGACTGAGGGGCAGCATATACGCCTGTCAGTTTTCCGTAAAAGCAGTATGCCGTCTTACTGTGCAGTATTCTGTGCCGATGCCCTGTACTCCGAGGGCGACATATCCTCCTCCGCACGGAACTGGCGGACGAAGTAGTTGTAGGATGAATAGCCGCATTCTCTTGATATCTCCGTTACGGTCATATCGGTATGCACAAGAAGGTCCTTTGCCTTGTCGATGCGGAAATGTATCATCTCCTCGATGATGCTGCTGCCGAAATAGCTCTTGTATATCTTCTGGAGATAGCTCTTGCTGAGGTACAGCTCGTCTGCTATCTCGCTGATGCTCCATGAATTCTCGGGGTTCTTCATCATCCGGTTGCGGAGCATACACAGCTTCTCGAACTGCGGGTTGCTGTTCTGCTCTGAGAGACTGTAGGTATAGAGCCTGTTGACCATGGCACGGTGCATGGCGTCGGGGAGGCTCTGGTCCGGGGTCAGCGGCACCTCTGCCATACCGAGGACGAAATCCACGTTGCAGCTGTCTGTGCCTGTGCTCTCCCTGATATGGGCGCATACAAGAGGGTACAGCTCCTCGGAGCGGTTCCGGCGCTGAGTGAGGACGACAATGGCATCATTCTCCCAGAGTCCGCATATCTCGTCGTCGCCGAGGCATTTCTTCACGGCATCCGCAAATCCGGCAACTATCCTCCGGCATTTCTCCTCGCCGCTCTGATAGTAGGTCTTTGAAATGCCCGTAAGCTCGAAGCGCAGGCATTCAAGGCTGCCGCAGGCATCGGCGGAGAGCTTCCTTGAGAACTCCATCATCATGCCGTTGCGGTTCGGGAGACCGGTGTAGTCATCATAGAGCAGCGCCTTGTTGGCGTTGGAGATGACGCTGTTCATAAAGGAGCGTATCCTCACCTGTTCAAGCGCTATATCCACATAGGTAGCCCACTGTACATACAGGGAGCTGAAGCTCATATCCCTCTTTCCGAAAGAGAGAGCTGCATAGCCGAAGAAATTGTCATTGTAGTTCAGGGGTGATATATAGAAGGCTGAGGGGAAGGGTCTTTCCTCCGAGAAAAACGGAAGAATATCGGCCGAGCTGAAATACTCAGGCCCCGGATAGCGTCTTTCAACGCCGTGCTTGGAGAGTATCAGCCTTACATCGTCGCCGCATTCAAAGGTCAGCTTGTCCGTAAAGCTGCCGGCGGCGGAATCCATGTATTTCTTTGTCAGGCAGACAAAGAGGTCCTTCATCTTATACAGTATAAATGTATGGCTGTCGAGCCTGTCTGAGAACTGGGGAGGATCCTCTGCGTTGGTGATATCAAAGAGCATATCGCCACGGAAGAGTATCTTCTCGTAGTTCCCTATCATCCTGTCAAGACGGTCAGGCTTTCTCTTGCTGCGCTTTACTCCGCAGCCGCAGCTCTCGCCTATGCAGAGACCGCCCTCCCGGTTTGGTATCTTGTTGCATATCCTTCCGGTGATTATACGGTAGAGCCTCCTGAAGGCCTCTGCGCCCATCTGGAAATTCGGGCGGGAGTAGGTGGTTATGCTGGGCTCAAAGCCTGCCGCATCGGGATTATTGTCGTAACCTGTGACTGCTGTATCCTCCGGCACTCTTATGCCGTTTTCCGCAAGGGCGCTAATAAGGCTCTCGGCCATATTGTCATTTCCGCAGACCACAGCCTCCGGCCTCCCGATGCTCCCGCCGGCTATATCGGCTGCAAGCTGTCTTGCAGAATCCTTCCAGAAATCGCCGTAGCGCATCCAGCTTTTTTCGGGGTTGATGCCGTGGCTGCGCATGGCGTTTTTATAGCCCTTGAGCCTCTCCTCGGCAACATAGGCATTCTTCGGTCCGGTGAGACAGTATATCTTCCTCAGTCCGTGTACCTCTATAAGATGGGAGGTTATGGTCTCGAAGGCCTCGGCATCATCTATCGAGGTGCTCTCGAAGCTGCGGTGGTCGTCGGAATCAAGGAGCATGACCGGCTTCCCGGTGCGGAGGAGGAGAGAATCAAGATACTTCTTTATCTCGTCCCCGAAAAAGCTTGCACGGTCATAGAGAAAACCGTCAAAGCGGTCGGAGAGCAGGAGCTTGAATATCTCCTTCTCGGTATCCTTGTGGAGAGAATGGGAATAGAAGTTGTTGAAGGGCGTGACAACGGCGATATCGCAGCCGGTTCGGAAGGCCTGACGGATGACGCCCCTCAGGATATCCTCCTGAAAACGGACATAGCAGTCCGTAATGATAACACCTATCAGCTTTCGTCTCTTCACTTCTATCCCTCCTTTATGCGCCGTATATTACACAGCAGACTTTTATATATACACTATTGTATCATAAACCATGCAGAATTGCAAGATGATATTATATAACAAACTGTGAACATTAAAATAATCTTCTCAATCAGATAGTATAATTCATTGCAAAAAACGATAACATACTGTATAATATACTTGTAGACAGAAACACAGGACACAGTTCATGATAAGCCTTCCAAAGGCGAACTGAAGTGATCTACAGATACCGGACCTCCCTCTTTTCCGGTATCATCCGTCCCTTTATGCTTTCCCCGGTGCGGAAACAGGCAGCCGCATCAGCATTAACGGACGGTAGACCTCTTGTTTTTGCTATTCTTCATAATGGCTGTACAGTCTGACCCCTGCACAGCCAAAAGACCCTACAACTTTCCCTCTGATTAAGCTCTCCTATAGGCAAGGAGAGCTTTTTCTCTTTTCTGAAATATTTTTTTAATAAGATAATGACAAAGCTCCGGAAATGTGATATAATATATCTGTATATCTTATAAAGTAAAAAATCTTCATTCGGAGTTGTATACAGATGAACAAATACAAAAAGTTAGCGTTCAATACCGTTATATTCGCTATCGGTAATTTCGGCTCAAAGATCCTTGTACTGCTGCTCACGAATCTCTATACCCACCACATGAGCCCGGCAGACTACAATGACAAGGATATGCTGGAAAACACCGCTCTCTTCCTCATACCCATATTCTCCTTTGGCCTTCAGGAATACCTTATACGCTTCGGCCTTGACCGCCATTACGACAAGAAGCAGGTATTCTCCACCTCGGCCTGTATGACTGCGGTCGGCTTTATCGGAGTAGCGCTGATAGTGCCGCTCCTGAAAATGATGCCGCTGCTGGATTTCATAAATGACTATACCATACTGCTGATAACCTATACCTGTATGTCCACCCTGCGAATGCTGTTCAGTCAGTTCGTAAGGGCGAGGGATATGGTCAAGCTCTTCTCCCTCGACGGCATACTTGCGACCCTCAGCCTTTTCCTCTTCAATGTGGTATTCATCGGAGGGCTCGGCTGGGGCGTAAAGGGCTTCATGCTCTCTGTTATACTCTCGGATTTCTGCTCCTCCGTCTTTCTCTTCAAGATGGCGGGCCTCGGCAGGTTCCTTGATATCCACGCCGTCAGCACGAAGCTGGCAAAGGATATGGCAAGGTTCGCCATGCCCCTCGTTCCCACCATCGTAATGTGGACCATAACGAGCCTTTCCGACCGCTTCTTTATCCGCGATATGCACAGCAGCAGGGTAGTCCTGGGCGCCGGCTCTGCGGGACTCTACGGTGTTGCCAACCGCATACCCAACCTTATCTCAATGGTATCCACAATATTCTTCCAGGCATGGAATATGTCAGCCATAACCGAGAACGAATCAGCCGACCGCAGCACCTTCTACGAGAGGGTATACTCCGCATACGAGGCCATACTCTTCATAGCCTCGGCCGGACTGATACTCCTGATAAAGCCTGTGACGGCGATACTGGTAAATACCAGCACTCATCCGGAGTACAGCATGGTATATATCTATTCCCCCATACTTGTCGTTGCGGCACTCTTTACCGCAGTTGACCAGTTCCTCGGCGGTATCTACACCGCCACCAAGCACACCCGCAATTCCTTCTGGACGGCGCTTGTGACCTGCGTTGTGAACCTGATACTCAACTGGGTGCTGATACCCGAATGGGGAATCCAGGGCGCATCCATAGCTACCCTTGTAAGCTACTATGTCTGCTTCTGGCTGCGTATCGTAGATGCAAGATACTATGTGCCCTTCCGTTTCAATCCCGTAAAGTCGGTGCTCAATACAGCAGCCCTGCTCGTTATGTGCGCTCTTATGATATTCCAGCCGCCGCTCTATATACTGTGGCTCGTTCTGCTAACCCTGGTCATCATAGCCGGCAGCTATCAGGCTATTATAGATACTGCAAAGAAGCTGATGAGGAGATAAAGACGAAAGGAAGTTCTTTATGGCATTATTTGATAAACTAAGAGACCCTGTAATACTCAAAGAAGACAGCGAAGCCGCAACGCAACTCCAGCAGCTTTCTGACTATCTGAACACGGCGCCTGCGGATATCAGGCCGCAGGTCGAGCAGGATATCAAGCTCACTCAGCTTGGTATCAAGGGCGAAGAAAACCTCATGTTCGAGTTCAGGAACAGTCACATCCCGATGTATGTCATGCACGACCTGTTCTTTGAACGTGACGGACTTACCACACAGATAGACTATCTTGTTGTGACTCGCAAGCTCGTTATAGTCATAGAATGCAAAAATCTCTACGGAGAGATAGATATCGATAATCAGGGCAATTTCACAAGAAAAGTGCAGCTTGGCAACAGGTATGTCAAGAAGGGTATCTACAGTCCGGTCACACAGAATCAGCGCCATCTTGATATGATACATGAGATAAGGCGTGAATCAAAACCGCTGCTGCTGAGAGGTGCATTTGATAAGATATTCAACGAAAACTACAGATCTATAATCGTGCTTGCAAATCCTTCATCGGTGCTGAAAATGAGATATGCTCCGGCAGAGATAAAGGGCAAGGTTATCAAAGCCGACCAGCTTGTCAGCTACATAAAGGAACTGAACGAAAAGACCAGTGCGCCTAAAATGTCAGATAAGGAAATGAAGGAACTGGCCGATTTCTTCCTTGAAAAAAGTGTAAAGAACACCAAGGACTACACTGAGAAATACAAGAAGGACATTATTCCCGAGACAGCAGACGATGCCACTGAGGCTGCCCCGGTTGTTTCAACCGCCCCGCAAGCTGCTCAACCGGTTCCCGAAGCGCCGGCAAATGAGCCTGCCAATCTGGAATCTACGCCGGTATATCAGGCTCTCAAGAGTTACAGATACAACAAAAGCCGTGAAGAAAACATCAAGCCGTACTTTATTTACAATAACGCACAGCTTGAAGAGATTATCAGAAAAGACCCGTCGGATATATGGCAGTTAAAAAAGATATCCGGATTCGGTGATGTGAAGTGTGAAAAGTACGGAGCAGATATACTAAAGATACTCTCCGACCACAGATAATATCATAAGGAGGAACCACTATGCCAACACCACACAACAGTGCCAACAAAGGCGATATCGCCGCAACCGTGCTCATGCCGGGCGACCCCCTGAGAGCAAAGTTCATCGCCGAGAATTATCTTGATTCTCCGGTATGCTACAATCAGGTAAGAGGTATGCTGGGCTATACCGGAACGTATAAGGGAGTACCCGTTTCCGTACAGGGCAGCGGTATGGGTATGCCTTCCATAGGCATCTACTCCTGGGAGCTTTTCAACGAGTACGGAGTGGAGAACATCATCCGTGTCGGTACTGCCGGCTCTGTCGCCGATAACGTGCAGCTCCGCGATGTCATCATCGGTATGAGCGCAAGCACCAATTCGAACTACGCTTCACAGTACCGGCTCCCCGGTACATACGCCCCCACCGCTTCCTGGAGCCTTATTTCCGCTGCTGCTGCGGCGGCTGCTGCAAAGGGATGCAATTACCATGTAGGCAACATACTCTCCAGTGATACCTTCTACGACGATGCGGACAGCCTTGCCCAGTGGCAGAAGATGGGCGTGCTCGGCATAGAGATGGAGGCCGCCGCGCTGTATATGAACGCCGCACGCGCCGGCAAGAACGCTCTTGCTATCCTCACAGTCTCCGACTGCCCCCTCAGGGGACTTTCTACCACAGCAGAAGAGAGACAGAGCACATTCCGTGATATGATGGAGATAGCTCTTGAGGCTGCTGTTGCTGTTGAGGGATGATATGACCCAGGATAATGAAAAGCGTGCGCATCTTGTGTGCACGCTTTTTTATTCCTGCATCACCCTTACAAAAATACATCACTTTATAAATAAATAAAATAACTATGTTTTTTAAGATTATTTTAAGGTACAGACTATATACTTAAAGAGGATTAAGAAATCCCCCAATTCCCCTTCTATATTTTTCTCATTTTCTTTAGCTATGCTGTCCCGGCGTAGCTATTACTTTTATATGCAGTTTTCCGGACTTACAGAGGATATCCGCACAGCCTGAACGGATATCCTTTATTTATTGCAATTAATGTCCATTTGATGTATAATATAAGGAACAGGCATAAGCCTGACAGGATACAGGAGGTACAATATGAAATACGATCATGCAGACAGAGCGGCAAAGCTCTTCTCGGAGGGCATGAACTGCGCACAGGCGGTTTTCGTTGCATTCTCTGACGTCACAGGGTTTGACGAGGAGCTCTCCGCAAGGCTGGCTTCTTCCTTCGGCGGAGGTATGGGGCGTATGCGGGAGGTATGCGGCGCTGTTTCGGCAATGTTCATGGTTGCCGGTATAAAGTACGGCTATGACCCGGCTGCGGGAGCCGACGACAAGGAAAAAGCCGCCCACTACAAGCGAATACAGTCTCTTGCTGAGGAGTTCAGAAAGGAGCATGAGACCATTATATGCCGCGACCTGCTAAAGGGGCTCAGCGTCACAAAGGACCCGCAGCCCGAGAAGAGAACGGAGCAGTATTACAAGGTAAGGCCCTGTGTGAGATTTGTAGCTACAGCCGCAGCGATACTCGACCGCCTGCTTGAAGCCGACGGAGCCACGGAGAAATAACCTTTGAAAGATTTTCTTGAAAAGAACGTAGTAAGGAACAGTATACTTATCTTTATTGACTGCCTCGTGGTACATACCTTTGAGGTCATGGTCATCCGGACAGACGAGACAGTCTTTGCAGAATGCTTCATCAACAAGGTCTTCGGCATAGTGCTGCTGTTCGTGCTGCTGTGGCGGCTGAGCTGGAAATGGCGTGATATAGGTTTCAGGAGGGAGAAGGCGGCAGCTGACCTTGTAAAGGGTATGCTGCTGTGTACGGTATTCTACTCCATTGCCTTCGCGGCTGAATTCATCATGCTGAAGCAGAACGGCACTCCCGGCCATATGGAATTCTTCACGACGGGCTTCTCCCTCACGGGAAATGTGGTGAAGCAGACGGGCATCGGCTTCATGCTGATGTGCATAGGCTTCAATATCATCAACGTATGGATGGAGGAGGGTTTGTTCAGAGGCTTTTTCATGACCTATGTGGACAAGGAGAAGTCGAAGACATATTCTCTTCTCTTTGCGGCCCTGCTCTTCGGTCTGTGGCACCTGGTCACACCCTTCCGCAGTCTTGTGGACGGCGAGATGAGCGGAGGCGAGTTCGCAGTAATGAGCATCGGTTATGTGGTACTGTCCGCGCTCATGGGCATAAAGTGGGGGCTCCTCTTCCGTATGTCCGGCAGTGTCTGGATAGGCCTTGCCGACCATTTCTTCAATAACTGCGTTGTGACGAACCTGCTGCACGTAGTCACCGATACAGGTACTGACGAGATGCAGATAGTCCGCGTACTTATAGGCGAGCTGACGTCATTCTTTGCGGTGCTGATATACTATAAGATGAAAAAGACGGCGGAATAAGCAAAGAGCCTGCATCAAAACGATGCAGGCTCCTTTTATTACTTCTTCTTTTTCTTGCCGCCGGACTTCTTCTTTGTTCCGGTCTTCTTGTTGATCTGCTTGGTCTCAACAGCGGCAAGGTATTCGGAAGCTGACATTTCCTCAACTTCCTTGTCGGCTGCCTTGGCGGCTTCCTCCTGGACAGATGCGGGCTTTTCTTCTTCCTTTACAGGCTTCTGCTCAGCCGGCGCAGGAGCGCCCTTGGACTTGATTATAGCGGTCTTCTTCGCGGGAGCTTCATTCTCTGCGGGAAGGCCTTTCTTTATGCGCTCCTTCTCCTTCGCTCTTTCAAGAAGCACCTTGTTGGTCTTCTTGTCCTTGCTGTAGAGGAGAACGAGGAGAACTGCACCGATGATGAAGGTAACTATTCCGGTGTTGAATCCGGGAGGAGTATACTTCATGGTAACGGTGTGGTGGCCTGCCGGCATCTTGATGCCGATGAGGGCATTGAGTATGGCGACTGTTCCGACTGTTGCCTCAGATGCGTTGTTCTGGTAAACGTGCATCTCGTTGGACTCGCCGGGGTTCTTTACTGTGTCGGTGTAGAGGTCGGGTATCTTCTTGCCGTCCACCTTGATGGTCCAGCCGGGCTCGAGGGGGATGGAAGTGTACATCAGCTGTCCGTCCTGAACATCGATCTCTCCGGTGAGGTAGTTGTCCCTGGTCTTCTTCATATCGAGCTGCCACTCGTTCTGCTTGAGCTGCTGGATATCGTTGTGGAAGGCCTCGTAGTCAAGAGTATAGAACTGGAAGTCCTTGACCATGATGTATTCGTTTGCTCCGGACTTGTCCTGCTGGAGGATGGTGAGTCTTACCTCGATCTCCTCTCCGGCGCTGAACTTGCCGAGGTTAACGATAGAGTAGTCATAGCCCTCGTAGTAGGGACCGAAGCCGTCAAGCTGTGATGTACCGCTCTTTCTGCCCTTGTATTCGCCGTCGGCAGGATCCTTGACACCGAGCCACATATTGCACTTCTTCGGGTTGTCGGACTTGAGGTACATATAGATGTAGTCGTCAGTCTCGGCTGTGATATGGATGCGTACAGTCGGGTCGCCTGCCTGCGGGTTCGCATCATAGCAGTGCTGACCGTTGTAGTCCTTCTCGGTACACTCATTGAGCTCGACTGTCGGATCTGCAAGGCGTCTGAAGTAAGCCTTGGGCTCAAGTACTCCGGAGTAATCCGGTGTATTGCCGGTGAGGGAGCTCATGAAGTTGTTCATGCTGTTGAAGGGGTTGTCGTTGCCGAGGAAGCTGAGGCGGATGATATCGTCATCGGCCATGGTTCCTATTGCAAGTGCATCGGGATTCTCATAGATATCCACAGTTGCTTCCTTGCTGCTGTTGTTGATATACTTGCTTGAGTATATCTTGTTGTAGTACGGGCTGAGCAGATCCTCTGAATTGTCGTGGTTTCTGTTGGGGTCATCAAAGACATACTTGATGCCAAGGAGGGAGTCTGCTACAGGAGTATTTCCGTCATAGCGGGTCTCATAGCTCTTGGTGGTGTAGCCGAGAGTCTCGATGAAGTTGATGATACGGGTATTCATAACAGAGCTTGAGTGTGAGATACCCTTCAGGCCCCATGACTGGTTGTCGTTTACGTTTCTGAAGAAGGTCTTCTCTGCACGGTAGAATCCGGGGTCATGCTCCTCGAGCTCATCGACGAGGGCGGGCTCGCTCTGTATCTCATCGTAGGTCTTGTGCTCGGAGTAGTATACCTCCTTGTGCACCTTCCAGATGGTATCGTACACATTCACGCCCTCTTCAAAGATGACTACAGCTGCCATCGCAAGGACGAGGCCGGTGCGGGCAGACTTCTTTTTCAGTCCGCTGAAGATATTGACTGCGAGGATGTATACCGCAGCAAGTACAAGGCCGAAGGCGATAGTACCGAGCCAGTACCTTGTGAAGGTCTCGCCGTCGAGGGATTCCTCAGTGGTATAGGGGAGCTTGGCAACGTACTTGTATTTCTCCTCGTTGTAGTTGAAGCCCTTCATCTGGATAGCGAAGAGGTATACCAGCAGGGATATGCCTGCGAATATGAAGGAGGAGATGCGGAAGGATACCTTTTCGTCCTTCAGCTTCGGGAATACATCTGCCGCCATGCTCAGGAGCACGAAGGAGAGGAGGAAGGAATAACGGTAAGGGAGCCAGTTGGGGTCCTGACCGCCGTGCCACATCATATTGATGGGCTTTATCCACATACTGAAGAAGAGAACTGCTATCAGGAGCGAATAACCTATCTTGCGGTTGCGTCTGATGCTCTTGCTGAGATAGAAGAGCGGGAGGAGAGTAACTGTGAGCACGCCGCAGTATATCTCCGGGCGTCCGTAAAGTCTCGTTCCCTCGTCAACGTTTACCGAGTAGTACTGGTTCGGGAGCAGAGTGGGCACCAGCTCGATGGGGTTGAACATGGTGCGGAAGGAGTAATCGGGCTTGGAGAAATCAAACTTACCGAGTGACAGAGCGTTGTAAACAGGGCCTATCATGATGTAGCTGAGCATCAGCACGATGCAGGTCGCCAGAGCCATGAGGCCGAACACTTTGAGGTAATCCTCTGTACCTTTGAACTTTCTCTCGCTTCCGAAGAATACATAGTAAATGAAGTAGATGGCTACGAATATAGCTACCATGTAGCCGATGTAGAAGTTGGCGATGAAGAGTATAGCCAGCGGGATGACGTAGTTGAGCTTCCTGCCGTCATCCACGAGATACTCAACGCCGAGTATCACAAGGGGAAGGAAAATCGGGCCGTCGAGCCACATGGGGTCTATCATCTGGATGGCATTGAAGGCGATGAGCGCATACATCGTCGCAAATATCACAGATGAGAGCTTGTCCATGCCCTTTGAGTGCCTTGCGTAGACGGAGAAGGTGACTCCGGCAGCTCCTATCTTGCAGAGCTGCATTATCATAAGGCTCTCGAGTATCATCTTCCTTGGCAGGAGTATGACTATAAGGGTGAACGGGCTCGCTAAGTAGTAGCCGATAACTCCCTGGAAGCCTCCGGAGAGATTTCGCTCCCAGCTGTACAGCATACTTCTTCCGCCCCAGAAGGCATCACGGATAGCCTCGAAGTAATGGACGTACTGACCGTTGAGGTCAAGGGTAAGTACGGAGCGCACATTGAATGGATATACTCCGAAAAGTACATAGGCGATGAAAGTCAGCAGAGCAGGTATGAGAAAGGCGGCTGCATAGAACGGAAAACTGTTTACCCAGAAATTCCCGCGTTTCCCGTTTGCGTCCGGGGTTTGCAGAGCGCCGGCCGGCTTCTTGCTGACAGCGGTTGTTGTTGACAAAGCTGTTCCTCCTTCTGTTTTCGGGGAGAGTGTTAGTGCTGTGGCTTAATTTAAGCCATAATCCCCGATTATATTATCCTAATAATTATACTATACTTTTCAGCTTTTTGCAATAGCTTAGGGAAATTTTGTTGTGCCGGTATCATGCGGATAAATAGTCTCTGACGAATATACCGGCTCAGATGCGGAATACTATCTGTATCAAACATCCTGGAGGAAATTATGGCTGAACTTATTGCAAAGGGAGTATTCCGTTTCGGCGGTGACATAAGGGCGGAGAGCTGGGCGTCAGCGGCAGGCGGTACGGAGGGGCAGGGGCCTCTCCGGGACTGCTTTGATGAAGTTCACTCCGACCCGCGGCTCGGCTGCGAAAGCTGGGAGAAGGCGGAGAGCGAGCTCCAGCGCCGCACCCTGCGTCTTGCACTTGACAAGGCGGGTATCGCGCCGGAGGATATGGGGCTTATTTGCGCCGGAGACCTGAGCGCACAGTGTACCGTATCCACAGAGGCGCATCAGGAGCTCGGCGTGCCCTATCTCGGGCTCTATGGAGCCTGTTCGACTATGGCGGAGGCTCTGCTTGCTGCCGCACTGTCCGTAGATTCCGGTATATCTGTCCGCTCCGCTGCCGTGACCTCCTCCCACTTCTCCACGGCGGAGAGGCAGTTCCGGCAGCCCCTTTCCTACGGCGGACAGAGAACTCCGACCTCACAGCGCACCTGCACAGCGGCGGGTGCTGCCGTGATATCGCATACCGGCCGCATCAGCGTAGCGGGGGGCTGCATCGGGGCTGTCACGGATATGGGTATTAAGGATATAACGAATATGGGGGCAGCCATGGCTCCGGCGGCAGCTGATACCCTTCTGCGGTGGTTCACTGCCACAGGCACCCGTCCGGCGGATTACAGCTTCATCGTCACCGGAGACCTCGGCAAGGTGGGGAGCGTCCTGCTTCCGCAGCTTCTTGAAAGGGAGGGCATAGACCCGGGCGGCGGACACCGTGACTGCGGCGTCATGATATACGGAGCAGACGAGGATGACCCCTTTGATACCCACTGCGGCGGTTCTGGCTGCGGCTGCGGGGCATCGGTGCTCTGCGGGCATTTTCTCCCTCTGCTGAGAGACGGCAGGGCGGAGGATATACTGTTTGTGGCTACAGGAGCGCTCATGTCGCCCCTGAGCCTTCAGCAGGGCGGGAGCATCCCTGCCATAGCGCATCTTGTTCATTTCAGGAGGGTAAGGACATGATATGGGATATGATAAAGGCTTTTATAGTCGGAGGCGCCATATGTGCCGCCGGACAGGTGCTGATAGACCGGACAAAGCTGACGCCTGCAAGGATACTGACGGGCTGCGTCATCACAGGGGTGATACTTTCGGCCCTCGGGATATATGCTCCCCTTGCTGATTTCGCCGGAGAGGGTGCAGCAGTTCCCCTCACCGGCTTCGGGCATCTCCTTGCAGAGGGCGTCCGGAAGGCGGTGGATGAAAGAGGACTCATAGGAGTCCTGACCGGCGGCCTCACAGCAGCCTCAGGAGGCATAGGAGCAGCACTCCTCTTCGGACTTGCAGCCGCCCTCGTCTTCCCGCAGAGGGAGAAGAAGGACTGAGGCGGGCGCCTGAAAAGAAAAAATACCCCCCTCGGTATGAGGGGGATATCTCAATGAGCCTCTTTGATTGCGGTCTTCGCCTTGGAAACGATCGTCTTATCGTTTTCGTAGGAAAGGATATTTCCGGCGTAGGATATGTCTACCCAGCGTATCTCAGCGATCTCGTCCTCCTGAGGACGGAAGTCAACGTTCTTCGCCCTCGCAAGGAAGTATACCACCACCTTGATAGTATCCTTCTTGGGCGAATATGTAACTGTCTCCCGGAATGTGGGATCTATGATTACGTCTATGGAGGTCTCCTCCATTATCTCACGCTTAGCTGTCTCCACCTCAGTCTCGCCCGCTTCCACATGACCCTTGGGAAAGGACCAGTGTCCGCTGTTGATATGCTTGATGAGGAGGATCTCCGTGTTGCCGTGGAATTTCCTGTACACAATGGCTCCGCATGATTTTTCGTGAAGCATATATGTTCCTTTCTTGCCCGTCTCAGGCAGATTTCAGAGCTGCGGACCTTGCACCCGTTCTGCTCTGTTGTAAGTTCACAAATATTATATCATATTTTGGTTAATTTGTCTATAGTTATGAAAGTAAAAATATCTGTTTTTTTGTAAGATTTTCAGCACCCCATTCCGGAAACGGCGTATTTGCCTTTATACCGCAGTTTTACCCTTATCCTCCTGAGGACAAAAAAGTTGACGAAACAGGCCGGTTGTGATATAATAGATGTATTACTTTATAAATAAGAAAAGGAGGCATTTCCATGTCATCACCTGAGATATTATATATGGTCGTACCATGCTACAACGAGGAGGAGGTCCTCCATGAAACTGCCAAAAGACTGAAGGAGAAGTACCAGTCGCTCATCGACCGCAGTCTCATTTCAAAGGAGAGCCGTGTGGTATTCGTAAACGACGGCTCAAAGGACAAGACCTGGAGCATAATACAGGAGCTCCATGAGGCCGATCCCACCTTCTTCTCCGGCATCAACCTTGCACACAACAGCGGACATCAGAACGCTGTACTTTCCGGCCTGATGACCGTCAAGGATATATGCGACATGGCTATAACCATGGACGCCGACCTTCAGGACGATATCAACACCATAGACGCCATGGTGGAGAAGTACTACGAGGGCAATCAGGTAGTATACGGTGTCCGCAGCGCCCGTGATACCGACACCTTCTTCAAGCGCTTCACCGCAGAGGGCTTCTACAAGTTCATGAAGGTAATGGGAGCTGATGTAGTCTTCAACCATGCTGATTTCCGTCTAATGAGCCGCAGAGTCCTCCAGGAGCTCGCCAACTTCAAGGAGGTCAACCTCTTCCTGAGAGGAATGGTGCCGCTCATAGGCTTCCAGAGCTGCAGCGTATTCTATGAGAGAGCGGAGCGTTTCGCCGGCGAGAGCAAATACCCCCTCAAGAAGATGCTTGCATTTGCAGTAAACGGCATCACTTCATTCAGCGTAAAGCCCCTCAAGCTCATAACCAGCGTCGGCATGATAATGTCAGTTGTCAGCATCATCGCTATCCTTTGGTCGATTATCGCCAAGATTGGCGGATTCTCCGAGATAGGCTGGTCGAGCACCATGTGCTCCATATGGTTTATCGGCGGCCTCCAGCTCCTTGCACTGGGTATCATCGGCGAGTACATAGGAAAGATATACTCCGAGGTCAAGGCACGCCCCAGGTTCATCGTTGCGGATTTCATCAACGAGCCCGGCAATTCGCCCTATAACAGTGAGGAGAAATAACGGGAGATGTCTTTGAAGGACAGCTCCGGGATACAAAAAGAGCGCACCGGTTGGTGCGCTCTCAGTTTGTCAAAAAAGTCAGTTATGGCAGAAGTCAAGCGGGCGGATTTGGGCATCCGCCCCTACAAACGCCGATTCCTCCATAGCAAAATGTAGGGGGCGATGCCTACATCGCCCCGCTTATTTGTGAATGTAAGGTTTATTGACAGACTGAGGGGCGCACGTTGTGCGCCCCTTCATTTTGGCTGTTATATGTTTGCTTGTGTAGGGGCTGCCTTTGGCAGCCCGCATCTCTCACATCGGTTTGTTACCCCGCGGACCGCCAAAGGCGGTCCCTACAACCGATATATATGACGGCGGGCGGATGTGGGCATCCGCCCCTACAAACGCTGATTCCTCCATAGCAAAATGTAGGGGGGCGATGCCTACATCGCCCCGCTTATTTGTGAATGTAAGGTTTATTGACAGACTGAGAGCGCACCCGCAGGTGCGCTCTTTTCATTTATCATTCCTGAGCGATTATCTCCTTGTAGAACTCGGAGTAATCTGTTCTCTTGTCGTTTGTGAACTGGATAGCAGTTCTCGGGTGCTGATTGAAGATACCTGTAAGGAGGTACTGTATATCGTAGCCCCATACAACGCCCTGCTCACGGAGAGCAGTGATGTGCTCCTCGATGAACTGGATAACGGGGTATACATTGTATTTCGGGTTCTTCAGGAAGCCGAGGAGGAGCTCCATAGAGCAGTTACCTGCACCTCTGCCCATTCCGCCGTAGGTGGCATCGAGCCAGTCAACGCCGTCGCCGACTGCTTCGATAGTGTTGGCGAATGCAAGCTGCTGGTTGTTGTGTGCGTGGATACCAAGCTTCTTGCCGTACTTATCAGCGTACTCGGAGTAGAGTGCGGCGATACGTGCTATCTGCTCGGGGTAGAGTGAGCCGAAGCTGTCAACGATGTAGAATACATCAACAGGCGACTTTCCGAGGATATCGAGAGCGACCTTGATATCGGACTCCTGTGCGTTCGAGATAGCCATGATATTGCAGCTTACCTCGTATCCCTTCTTCTTTGCATCCTCTATCATATCAACTGCGGTGGGTATCTGGTGGAGGTATGTAGCTACACGGATAAGGTCAACGGGAGATTCGCTCCTGTCGTGGATATCCTCCTTGTAGTTGCAGCGTCCAACATCAGCCATAACAGCTATCTTCAGGTCGGTGTTGTTCTCGCCTACGATGGAGCGGATGTAGTCATCATCACAGAACTTGCAGGGGCCGAACTTTTCAACATCGAACATTTCCTTGTCGCCCTTGTAGCCGAATTCCATATAGTCAACTCCTGCACGGAGGTTAGCGTTATAGAGATTCTTCACGAATTTGTCTGTGAAGAAGAAGCTGTTTACAAGACCTCCGTCACGGAGAGTTGCGTCAATGGCCTTGATACCCGGCCTGTAATCGAGAAGATTTGATAATTCTTTCATGGTTTTCTATCCTTTCACGTGATTTTCACGCTTTGCGCTGTAACACTTTAAAGCGCATTTGCATTTCCTGAGATTAGTATAACACAGTTCAGGGGCTTTGTCAAGAGTAAGTTGTGTAATATTTTTCCGACGGAGGACAGGGTGACGTTGTGCGATACTGACAAAAAGCAGCCGCACGCCCCCGCAGCTTTCCTGCCTTTCCCGTGAATACATTTTCCTTGTATCTTCCATGTCCCATACCGGACTGCTCTGTCATTGCCTTTCCGTCAAGTCATAACAAGTCCCCTTACGGCATAGTATTAATGGAAAAAGCAGTGAAAGGAGCGGTCTTATGGGACTTACAGAAAAGGAAGCCCGTGCAAGGCTAAGGGAGGAGGGAGAGAACGTCATCGGCGGCGGGAACCGTAACGGCCCTCTGCGGATATTCGTGAATCAGTTCCGTGATGTCATGGTCATGATACTTCTTGCGGCAGCCGTGGTATCCTTCCTGCTCGGCGAAGTCACCGACTCCGTGACCATAGTCATCATCGTCCTGCTCAATGCCCTGCTCGGCTTCGTTCAGGAATTCCGAACGGAGCATACCCTTGAAGCCCTGCGCTCCATGACGGCGCCGTCTGCAAAGTGCTGGCGTGACGGCGAGCTTACTGTGATACCCGCCGCCCAGCTTGTCCGGGGGGATGTGATAGAGCTTGAGGCGGGGGACCGGATACCTGCGGACTGCGCAGTCATGTCCGTCTCAGGCTTTGCCTCTGACGAATCTCTCCTTACCGGCGAGAGCGAGCCCGTGCCGAAGAGCGCTGCAAGGGAGGGCGATACCGATAACTCCCTCAACCGTCCCTGTATCATCTACTGCGGCGCATCCGCTGTCAGGGGCACCTGCCGGGGCAGAGTCATCGCAACGGGAATGAATACACAGATGGGGCGCATCTCCGGTATGATAGAGGGCATCGGCACCTCACAGACACCCCTGCAGAAGCGTCTCGGGGAGCTCGGGAAGGTGCTTGCGGTTATCTGTCTGGCTGTATGCTTCGCCGTCGCCGGTGCAGGTATACTCCGGGGCGAGGACCCTTTCGCCATGCTCATGACAGGTATCACCATTGCCATAGCTGCCATACCTGAGGGCCTTCCCGCCACCGTTACCATAGCCCTCGCCCTTGCAGTCAGCCGTATGATGAAGCAGAAGGCTCTTGTGAACCGTCTCCACAGCGTAGAGACCCTCGGCTGCACTACCGTGATATGCTCCGACAAGACCGGCACCATAACCGAGAACCGTATGACCGTCACAGAGCTGCGCACAGCCGGAAGAAGCTATACCTTCACCGGCAGCGGCTACCGCATAACCGGCGGAGTGCAGCACCTTACAGAGGAAGGCCCGGCTGCAGTGAATCCCGGGAACGAAAAAGCCCTCACTGCCGCCCTTACCTGCGGAGTGCTCTGCTCCGATGCTTCCATATCCTCAGACCGCCCTGTGAAGAGCCGCAGCCGGGGGAGCATAACCGGCCGCGGCGACTGGAAGGTAACAGGTGACCCGACTGAAGCCGCCCTCCTTGTCGCCGCTGCCAAGACAGGCATCACGAAGCAGTCTCTCGGCGGTATACGACGCCTTGACTGCCAGCCCTTCGACAGCGATACAAGGTTCATGGCTGTCCTCTGCGATACCTCCGGCGGCAGGCGTATGTACCTCAAGGGCGCAGCAGAGGTCATTCTGCCCCGCTGCACACAGTACCTCGATACCGACGGCAGTCTCCGCCCTCTCGGCACTGCGGAGAGAAGGGAGCTTACCGCTGCCGCAGAGGATATGGCATCCCGGGCGCTCCGTGTACTTGCCCTTGCGGACTGTTCCACCCCGCGCATGGAGCCCGGAAGGGGCGGCCTGGTCTTCCTCGGCCTTGCTGGTATGCTGGACCCGCCACGTGAGGAGGCAAGAGCAGCTATACGGCAGTGTGCCGCCGCCTCTGTCCGTACTGTCATGATAACCGGAGACCATAAGAATACCGCTGTTGCCGTTGCTGCAAAGGCGGGACTCCTCAGGGGAGGCCTTGCGATGACCGGCGCAGAGCTTGACAGGCTGTCCGACGATGAACTTGACCGCATCATAGGGAAGTATACCGTCTTCGCCCGTGTAGAGCCGGCACACAAGCTGCGGATAGTACGCAGCTTCCGGCGCAGGGGTGAGATAGTCACCATGACAGGCGACGGGGTGAACGATGCTCCGGCAGTCAAGGAAGCGGATGTGGGCGTGGCTATGGGGCTTACGGGTACCGATGTCACAAAGCAGGCCGCCGATGTGATACTCCTTGACGACAACCTTGCGACCCTCGTGACGGCAGTCGGGCAGGGCAGATGTGTATACGACAATATCCGCAAGTTCGTCCGCTATCTTCTCTCCTGCAATATCGGTGAGGTGCTGACCATGTTCCTCGGTATCCTTATGGGGATGCCGGTGGTGCTGCTGCCGGTGCAGATACTCCTCGTCAACCTTGTTACGGACGGACTGCCTGCCATAGCCCTCGGTCTCGAGCCGCCGGAGGAGGATATAATGAAAAGGCCCCCGCGAAGGCCTGATGAAGGCTTCTTCAGCGGAGGGCTCATGCGGAAGATAGTATTCCGCGGTATATTCATAGGCATATCAGCGCTTGCGTCCTTTACGACAGTCATGCACACGGGCGCAGGGCTCGGGGCCTGCCGGACTGCGGCGCTCATCACCCTTGCGGTATCGCAGCTTATACACGTCTTTGAATGCCGCTCGGAGCGCAGCCCTCTGTTCCGCAGAGGGATAATAAGCGGCAACCCGAAGCTCCTGCTCTCGGTGCTGGTCTCAGCCGCCGCTCTTGCAGCAGCCGTGGCAGTACCGCAGCTGCGTGAGGTATTCGGCACAGAGCTGCTCACCGCGAAGGATCTTTCCATAGCTCTCGGCGCCAGCGCAGCCGTCCCCCTGCTGAGCGGTATTTTCAGCGGCCGGAGCGATGATCAGACATCTGCGACCTTGGACATGAACTCCTGAAGGCTCTCGATACAGGAGTTTATCAGCTTCATGTTCGGGTGAGCGGGATTGTATACGATTATATCCCTTATAGGTACGCAGGCGTAGGAGCATTTCTTTATCGTAGTATTGGTACGCATAAGGTCATTCTTCGGCATGGGCGCTACCCACATATAGGAATCCTTTATGGTATGGAGCATACTCATCTTGCTTCCGCGGTCGTAGACATAGACTATCTTCCCGACGGATTCCATATCGTAATCCGGGTTGATGTGATTCTTGCGGAAGAGGTTGATATCCTCATCGCCGTGCATTATCTCTGTGCATTCCCGGAGCTTCTCAAAGGGGACATCGTCATAGTTTTCAAGTACGCTGCCGCAAGCTGTCATGATGCTCATGGAGAATTCCTTGAGGAGAACTCCTGTGAGCTTCTTGTCGCTCAGCTTTTCATCGTAGAGCCTGCTCTGGTTTGCGGGCACTCTGATGACGCCGATATCGAACTTGCCTGCTCCGGTATCGTCGATGACCTTGCTTGCGTTCATCTCGAGGAAGTGCATACTGTAGTTGCGTCCTTCACTGTTCAGCCTGTTGATCCATGTTCCCACAGCGGTAGTGATGTAGGAGGAGCGCGTTGCGGCTACCTTGAATGTGATGCTTGTATCGTTGTTTTCTGTGTAGTCATCGGACAGGGCATGGAATTCGTTGATGATCTTGTTTGCTCTTATGAAGAATTCCTCCCCCTCCGGGGTGAGCGTCATACCGGAACCCGTCCTCCAGAATATCTGTATACCTATCTCAGCCTCCAGCTCCTTCAGTGCGATGCTTATATTGGGCTGTGCCTGATACAGCTTCCTGGCGGCTCCGGTGATGCTGCCCTCCCTCGCTATCTCGATGACATATTCGAGCTGCTGCAGCTTCATTATTCCACCATCCTTTATAAAAATGCAGTACCGCCTCTCTGCGGTATTGCCTGAACAGTCCGGCAATTCCGGACCTTACAGAACGTATATATAATTATTATAACTCATTATGTGAAATAATGCAACGCATATATTGCACAGTATGCGCACAATATTGCTCCGCCTGTAAATTGTCCGCCACTGGTGTACAAGCGTATTCACCAAAAACACAGTTCATCATTTCTTATATTTGGCTTATCTGTCAATTGATTTTAGCGGTAAAATGGGATATAATTGATATCGTGACTGATACTGAGCACAGAAAATACTTATATAAAGGAAAGATAAAAATGGCTGATAAGGTTAAAGTAGTAAAGTTCGGCGGAAGCAGTCTCGCAGACGCCGATCAGATAAAGAAGGCTGCCGCTATCATAAAGGCAGATCCCATGCGCCGCTTTGTAGTGCCCTCCGCACCCGGAAAGCGCTTCAAGGAGGATATCAAGATCACAGATATGCTCTACAGCTGCTGTGAGAAGGCCGGAAGCGGCATCGATTTCTCCGAGGACATCCAGAAGATAAAGGACCGCTACAACGGCATCATCGAGGGTCTCGGCATCGACCTCTCTCTCGATGAGGAATTCGATACCATAGTACGCGAGCTCAAGGCACGCCCCGCAAAGGATTACGCTGCAAGCCGCGGCGAGTATCTCAACGGCAAGGTGCTTTCCGCATACCTCGGCTACAACTTCATTGATGCAGCCGATGTCATCGTATTCGATACCAAGGGTACTCTCCTCCTCGACAAGACAGTAGAGGCAGTACGCGAGCGCATCAAGGGCCTTGACAACGCAGTTATCCCCGGCTTCTACGGCAGGACCACAGAGGGCATCGTAAAGACCTTCTCCAGAGGCGGCTCCGACGTTACAGGCTCCATCATCGCAAATGCGGTAAGAGCAGAGCTCTACGAGAACTGGACAGACGTTTCCGGCTTCCTCGTAGCAGATCCCCGCATAGTCGAGGATCCCGATGTTATAAGCACCATCACCTACAGAGAGCTCCGTGAGCTTGCATATATGGGCGCATCCGTTCTCCACGAGGACGCCATCTTCCCGGTACGCTCCGCAGGCATCCCGATAAATATCAGGAACACCAACCGTCCCGAGGACGAAGGCACTATGATCGTATCCAACGATTACGATTTCAGCAAGGAGAGCCTCCACCACACCATCACAGGTATCGCCGGCAGAAAGGGCTTCAGCACCATAAATATCGAGAAGGCCATGATGAACAGCGAGCTCGGCTTCGGTATGAAGGTACTGAAGGTGCTCTACGACAACGGTGTATCCTTTGAGCATATGCCCTCAGGCATCGACACCATGAGCATCACTGTTGATACAGAGAGCCTCAACGGAGTACGCGAAAAGCTCATAGCCGACCTCCGCAGAGAGGTAGAGCCTGACCACCTTGAAATAGAGGACGGCATCGCACTCCTTGCAGTAGTCGGCAGACGCATGAAGAATACAAGAGGTACCGTTGCACGTATCTTTGCTGCAATGGCACACGCACGCATCAACGTAAAGATGATCGATCAGGGCTCCAGCGAGCTTAACGTAATCATCGGCGTCAGTGAGCACGACCTGCCGGAAGCTATCCGCAGGATATACGATATGTTCATCAATTCAGAGAAGAACTGACAGGTGCTGCTGAAGCATAAAGATTCAGAGCTGCTTTATCCTGATCCGTCTTTTCAGTATAAATAAACACAATGCCCCTGAACGTTTTGTGTAACGCTCAGGGGCAAAACTTTTATACGGGTATACGCCCTAATTGTTGGTGGATCTGAAGGGGATCGAACCCTCGGCCTCTGCATTGCGAACGCAGCGCTCTCCCAGCTGAGCTACAGACCCGCATCCGGCAGAATATCCTCCGCCGGCAGTTATTATTTAGTTTTCGTCTTATATATCAGCCATATAAGCTCAAGCGCACCGACTCCGATAAAGGAGAGCATGGTCTTCATGCCCGGCTTCTTGATCCTGAAGCGGGTGATGAATGCGATGGCTATTATGAACAGCGAAGCTCCGTACACTATCGGGAAGCACTCCGGACCGATATCCCTGTGGAAGCTGTATATCAGCGGGAGTATCAGTGCAACGCTTGTTACCGGCAATCCCTCGTAGGTATGCCGCACCTCTGAAGTCTTCTTCTGTCTCAATTCCTCTGTCACATTGAAGTACGCAAGCCGTATCACAGCGCACAGCGGGAACAGTACCAGCACCGGCACATCTGCAAGGCTGTCCATGCCCACGGCATATCCGATGACAGACGGCAGCACGCCGAAGCAGATGACATCGCAGAGCGAGTCAATCTGTATACCGAACTGCTTCTCCTCTTCCGTCCTGTCCTTTTTGGTACGTGCGATCTTTCCGTCGAACATATCACATAATCCCGATACCATAAGGCAGATTATTGCAAGAGTCGGTCTCGGCTGGTCTGCGCCGAGTCCGAACGCAAAGCACATACCGAGAACTGACGAAGCAAGGCTCAGATATGTAAGAATAACGGTATAGTTATAGAAACCTATCATTTATCATATCCTCAAAATCAGTCTGCTGACCGTCTCCATGCGGTCAGTATTTGTATTATACCACATCCTGAACCGGAATTCAAGACTTTTTTGTCTTTTCTCCGGCCTTTCTGCGGGCAGTTTTCTTCACTGCTGTCTTTCCGGAAGAAGTCTTCCCTGCGGCAGTCTTCTTTGCAGCGGGCTTCTTTGCAGCCGCAGCCTTCCCACGTCTCGCACGGAGCTTCTCCTGTCGCTCAGCCTTTTCATCCTGACGCCTGTAGGCATCACGGTAGAGGTATTCCTGTGAGTTCACTGCCTCCTCGCCGTCCTTCGGCGAGATACGGACATAGGAACCGTCAGGGCGCATTTCCCTTGCCTTGACGTTGTCACGCATAAGGATGCTGAAAAGCTCACGGATGCGTTTCTTTATCCTCTCGTCCTCAATGGGAGCAGAGACCTCCACACGGCGTATGGTGTTCCTTGACATATAGTCAGCCGAGCCTATGTAGATGCGCTGTCCTTCTCCTTCCTTGCCGAATATCAGTATACGGCTGTGTTCAAGGAAGCGTCCGACGATGGAGCGCACCGTGATATTCTCAGTGTAGCCCTCAACGCCTGCGATAAGGCAGCATATACCTCTTACAACGAGCTCCACCTTTACGCCTGCCTGCGAAGCCTCAACAAGCTTGTCGATGATGACCCTGTCGCAGAGAGAATTGACCTTAGCGGCGATATATCCCTCTCCGCCGGCCTTTGCGATCTCTATCTGCTGATCCATGAGCTCGAGCACCTTCGGACGCATGGCGAGGGGCGATACCAGGAGCTTGTAAGGCCTTTCAAGGTAGGTGCCGTTCTGCAGTGCACGGAACACCTCATCAGCGTCCTCTGCGATCTGTCTGTCGGCAGTCATGACCATAAGGTCGGTATACAGGGTCGAAGTCTTCTCGTTGTAGTTTCCTGTGCCGATCTGGGTAACGTAGTCAAAGCCGCCGCCCTGAGCCTTTCTCTTGATAAGGAGGAGCTTGGAATGCGCCTTGAACTCCCGGGGGCCGTATATTACCTTTACGCCAGCTTGCTGGAGCACTCTTGACCATTCGATGTTGTTCTCCTCGTCGAATCGGGCTCTCAGCTCGATCATAACGAGCACCTCCTTGCCGTTTTCTGCGGCAGTACAGAGTGCGGATATGACCTTGCTGTTCTTTGCGAGCCTGTAGAGGGTTATGCGTATGGATACGACCTTGGGATCCTCCGCCGACTCCTGAAGGAGCCTTATGAAGGAAGCGGTCATGGATTCAAAGGGATAGCTCAGGAGTACGTCATGTGCCTTGACCTGAGAGAATACGCTCCTGTTCTCCGCGAGCATCTCCGGCTTGCGGGGAGTAAGAGGAAGGTAGTGGAGCTGATCGTTGGTATCAAGCTCCTGAAGCTGGAAGAGGTAGGAGAGATCGAGGGGTATGCGTGATACGAACACCCTGTCGTTCTTTATCTTCAGCTTACGGCATATATAATCGAGAGCCTCACGCCTGAAGGGATTGGAGAGCTCCAGTCTCATGGGAGCAAGCTTGGTGCGCTTTGCAACGAGCTCCTCCATGCGCTCACGGAAATCCGTACCCTTGTCAGATACCATGATATCCGCGCTTCTTGTAACTCTTATGAGAGTGCGGTCGAGCACCTTGCTGCCCTTGAACATCAGATGCGCAAAGCGGAGGACGACCTCCTCCGTGAGTATGAACCGTTTTCCGTCGCTGCCGAGGGGTATCATCCTCTCGCCCCCGTCATGGCTGACGGGCACTATGCCGATAGATACATCCTTCTTGGAGCTGAGCTGTACGGCAGCGTATATCTCCTTGTTCCTGAGGAAGGGGAAGGGGAGCTGATCATTTATCACTATACCCGAAATGAAGGGCTTTATCTCACGCTTGAAGTAGAGCTCAAGGAAGTGCTGCTCATCGGGAGTCGCCTTGTCATAGCTGACGTGCTCGAAGCCATAAGCGGCAAGCTCCGTCATGGTCTTGTTGTATGCCTCCTCGACATCCGGCTGAAGGCTGCGGACAGAGGTAAATACCGCATCGAGCTGCTGAGCCGGAGTGAGACCTGTCTTGCTGTCGCGGCGCTCCGGATCGTTCTTTGCAGCGTCACTGAGGGAGCCCACGCGCACCATAAAGAACTCATCGAGATTGCTCTGATATATAGAAGAAAAAGAGAGCCTCTCCAGAAGAGGTGTATCCTTGTCTGTCGCCTCTTCGAGAACACGCTTGTTGAATTTAAGCCATGAAAGCTCTCTGTTTTCGAGATATTCCATAACGTTCTCCGATCTGCGGAGCCTTTTATGTCAGTGTACAGCCCCGCCAAAAGAATACAATTATACTATTTTATTATACATCTTTCCAGATAATTTGTCAAGTATCATCTAAGCATGAAGGAAGGCGGGGGATTCATAATTAATGTTTTACGGTATTGTCTCCGGCGATGATTTAAAAGAGGCAGTACTCATCCATGCTGCCTGTGCGATAGCCTACTTTAGCCCGCTGGTCTTAAACAAAA
>CAMKMD010000035.1 GCA_946413815.1 uncultured Ruminococcus sp. | reverse complement strand
CTTCCGAGTCCTTCGGCTACAACGAGGATCAGATCGTTTCTTCTGACGTTATCGGTATGAGATACGGCTCACTCTTCGATGCTACACAGACAATGGTTTGTGAGATCGGTGAGGGTCTCTACGAGGTTCAGGTTGTTTCATGGTACGACAACGAGAATTCTTACACATCACAGATGGTAAGAACAATCAAGTACTTCGCTGAGCTCGGCTAATCTACCGGAATAAGTTCTTACAAAGTGCGTTCCTTCGGGAGCGCACTTTTTTCTTACGCAGAAAGGATAATCTCTATGGACGATTTTTCAGAAAAGCTCTCCCTCTTCTTCTCTGAGTTCGGGAAGGGCAGAAAAATGGTGCTCTCCACCGCCGCTGACGGTATCGTATCATCAAGGATGATGAGCGTTGTCCTACTTGACGGCTGCTTCTGCTTTCAGACGGATATCACACTCAGGAAGTACGGTCAGCTTATGTCTAACCCGAATGCCGCCCTCTGCATCGACAATATACAGATAGAGGGCGTATGCAGTGAACTCGGCCGCCCCCTCGGTCATCCCAGTTTCTGTACAGCCTTCCGGGAATGCTTCTGGGGATCATACGATGCATACACCTCCCTTGAAAATGAACGGCTCTTCGCTCTGAAACCTGCCCTTATACAGCGCTGGATCTATAAGGAGAGTCAGCCTTATATCGAGACATTTGACATCAGGGCCCAGACGTATAGTTTAAAGATATACGAGGGAGTATAAAGAACTGACGATCACAACTATTATATCATTGACAAAACTTCTGAGATAGTGTATAATTAAATATATATTTTCCTGCCGGAAAACGGCAGTTCTAAGAACAGGAGGACAACAAATAATGTGTGGAATAGTAGGCTTTACAGGAAACAGTCAGGCGGCTCCTATACTTCTTGACGGACTTTCCAAGCTTGAATACAGAGGCTATGACTCAGCCGGAATCGCTGTACGTGACGGTGAGAAGGATCCTGAGGTAGTCAAGGCAAAGGGCAAACTCGAAGTGCTCCAGAAGATGACCAACAACGGTGAGGCTGTACACGGCGACTGCGGTATCGGTCATACCCGCTGGGCTACACACGGCGAGCCTTCAACTCTCAACGCTCATCCCCATTCCAGTGACGACGAGAACGTTATCGCCGTACACAACGGTATCATAGAGAACTATCAGGAGCTCCGCGAGAAGCTCACAAAGAGCGGCTATACCTTCAATTCACAGACAGACACTGAGGTAGCCGTAAAGCTCATCGACTACTACTTCAAGAAGTACGGCCTCGGCCCTGTTGATTCCATCGCCCGCGCCATGATCCGTATCAGAGGTTCATACGCTCTCTGCGTTATGTTCCACGACTACCCCGGCGAGATCTATACAGCACGTAAGGACAGCCCCATGATCATCGGCATCACAGGCGGCGAGACCTACGTTGCTTCTGACGTTCCCGCTATACTCAACTACACAAGAAATGTTTACTACATCGGCAATATGGAGATCGCACGTCTCGGCAAGGGCACTGTTACCTTCTACAACATCGACCGTGAGGAGATCACCAAGGAGCTCACAGAGATCAAGTGGGATGCCAAGTCTGCTCAGAAGGGCGGCTACGAGCACTTCATGCTCAAGGAGATCCATGAGCAGCCCAAGGTAGTAAGAGATACCATCAACTCCGTTGTCAAGGACGGCGTAATAGACTTCAGCAGCATCGGACTCACCGATGAAGAGATGAAGAAGATCTCTCAGATCTACATCGTTGCCTGCGGCTCAGCTTACCACGTTGGTATGGCTGCACAGTATGTCATCGAGGACTTCACCACTATCCCTGTCCGTGTTGAGCTCGCATCCGAGTTCCGCTACAGGAAGATGACTCTCGTAAAGAACAGCCTTGTTATCATCATCAGCCAGTCCGGTGAGACAGCAGACAGCCTTGCAGCTCTCAGACTTGCAAAGGATCAGGGCATCGCAACTCTCGGAATCGTAAACGTAGTAGGTTCCTCCATCGCCCGTGAAGCTGACAATGTGTTCTATACACTCGCAGGACCTGAGATCTCTGTAGCTACAACAAAGGCCTACAGCACCCAGCTCATCGCCGGCTATCTCCTTGCTATCGGCTTTGCCAAGGCAAGAGGTGAAATGGATCAGGAGAAATACGAGGCTCTGCTGAAGGAGCTCGATACCATTCCGGAGAAGATCGAGAAGACTCTCGAGGACAAGGAGCGTATCCAGTGGTACGCCAACAAGCTCGCTGCCACCAAGGATGCATTCTTCATCGGCAGAGGCATCGACTACGCTATCTCCCTTGAGGGAAGCCTCAAGATGAAGGAGATCAGCTACATACACTCCGAGGCATACGCTGCCGGAGAGCTCAAGCACGGCCCTATCAGCCTTATCGAGGAGGGCATACCCGTAATCGGCGTACTCACACAGCCTGACCTCTATGAGAAGACAGTCAGCAACATGGTTGAGGTAAAGAGCCGCGGTGCTTCTCTTGTAGGACTTACCACCTACGGCAACTACAGCATGGAGGATCTTGCAGACTTTACAGTATACATCCCCCAGACTGATCCCCACTTTGCAGGAAGCCTTTCCGTTATACCGCTCCAGCTTCTCGGATACTATGTATCTGTAGCAAAGGGCTATGATGTTGACAAGCCGAGAAACCTCGCAAAGAGCGTAACCGTTGAATAATAAGACCATCAGGGACGTCCTCACGGGCGTCCTTTCTGTCTGTACGGATATATTGTAAAATCCGCATTGATGTGTTATAATGTAAAAAACAGCAGGAGGTAATCACTATGGCAGCAGGAACAGATATAATTGCGAGAGGACCGCTTTTGTTTTTAGGCAGAGGCTCTGCATTTGCGGATGAGCAGAATTCCGCTTTCTTCACGGAGGACAATGAGCTTGTACTTATAGACTGCCCGGCAACATCCTATCAGAAGATAAAGAAGATGAACTGGGCAGAATACGATAATATCTTCATACTCGTCACCCATACCCACGGCGACCACAGCGGCAGCGTCGGTACAATGCTCCAGTATGTATGGTTCGCAAGCGGCAAAAAGAAGAAGGTCACCGTCGTAGCGCCCTCAGAGGAGGTGAGGAAGGACCTTGAACTCCTCCTTATGCGCATCGAGGGCTGCGAGAAGGAATGGTTTGAGCTTATCACTGCATCAGAGCTTGACAGGAAGTGGATGGTCTCCTCTGTTCCCACTGCTCATGTAAAGCCTCTTGAGGGACGCTGCTTCGGATATCACCTGAATGTGGGCGGAAAGAATGTCATATACACCGGGGACAGCAGTACCCTCAAAAACTTCATGCCCTTCATAACGGACGGTACTTACCTTTATACCGAGGCCGCATTCTTGTACAGCGAGGTGCATATGTATCTCAGCGACCATCTGCCGGAGTTTGTAAAGCTGGCGGAGAATGGTGTACACGTATACCTTATGCACCTTGACAACGAGGAAGAGATAAAGAAAATGATAAGCGGCACTCCCCTGCTGCTGGCAGAGCTCTGGAACGGAGGACAGTAATGGATAAGATAAGAAGGCATATCATTTTCTACGGTTACGTGCAGGGCGTCGGCTTCCGCTGGAAGGCACGCACCGCCGCCGACAGATACGGCATCTCCGGCTGGGTGAGAAATCTGCCGGACGGCTCCGTCGAAATGGAGGCGGAGGGCACTCCCCGGGATATCAGCGACCTTATCACCGCCCTTGAAGACCACGCATTGGGCAGTGTTGAGAGGATAGAATCCAGGGATATCCCCATTCACGGTGATTACAGCTTCGAGGTAAGATAAAGGAGAACTACCATGGAAAAGCTTACAAGAGAAGAGATAATAGAGATAGCTGCAAAGCTGATAAGCTGCGGATATGAAACCGAGGAGGAGGCTGACAGGGCTGTCATGAAGCTGAAAAGCGGCGTGGCTGACCCTAAGATAACTGACTACCTCTTCTTTGAGGGGCTCTCCCCTGAGGAGGCAGCAGACAAGGCTCTCGCATACAAGCCAATCATACTCTGAGACAAAAGACCTGAGAGCCTTGATGCTTTCAGGCCTTGCTGTTTCCGGAAAAACTTTTTTGACGGAGTGAAATATTTCCCCTGTGCAATCGGACTATATAGGTAAGAGGTCCTCAACGCCTCATGGAAGGAGGCTTATCCAATGGATGACATATCAATAATAGACTTGTTCAGGAAAAGAGACGAAAATGCTATCGCCGAAATGAAGGAAAAATACGGCAGACTATGCCTGTATATAGCCGGGAATATCCTCTCACAGAGAGAGGATGCGGAGGAATGCGTTAATACTGCCTACTACGAGGTATGGAACCACATCCCTCCGGAAGAGCCCGACGACCTGAAGCTCTATCTCTGCCGCATTGTCAGGAATATCGCCATAAAGCGCTTGCAGTACAACACCGCACAGAAGAGAAGCTCTGACATGACGGTGAGTATAGAAGAGCTTTCTGAGATGATCCCGGCACCTGACACAGGTATGGCTGACGGAAAACTGCTTGCAGATGCGGTGAGCCGTTTTCTCCGTACTCAGGACGAAGTCAGGAGAAAGGTCTTCATAAGGCGCTACTGGTACGGCGACCCCATAGCAAAGATAGCGGAGTACTACGGTCTCAAGGAAAAGACCGTCGCCACCTGTCTCTTCCGGACAAGGAAAAAACTCAAAGCCTTTTTAGAGAAAGAAGGGTATGATAATGAATGAACTGAGATTTTTCGAGGCCTTAGGGATGATAGACGATGACCTGCTCAGAGAGGCCGATATATCCGTGGCTGCACCAGTATCATCAAGGCGGAATATCACAGCGGCAGTATCTGTTGCTGCTGCGGCTGCCCTTACCTTAGGGGCTGTCGCCCTGATAAACGGTCACAGGGCGAAGGATATGCTCACTCCGCCGGAACAGCCGGTTTTAAGCGGTACTCCGTCTTCAGGCGGTGATAATACCCCGGCAGCGGAAACATCAACGGAAGCATCCACAGCTGCTGCTTCTGAAGAAGAAGCAACGACTGAGGCAAACACAGTATCATCTGCCGTCAGTACAACAGATGCCGCGGACATACCGGATGATATAGGTCCGGCAAATGCGCAGAACACAGCAGTTCACCCTCCGGCTGCATTGACCGCGGCAGCATCATCAGCAGTAAGAAAGAACACTCAGACCTCCCTCACTTCACGGACCGGGCATTCTTCCGTGCGGGAGACTACAGCAGCAACAGCAGCTCCGGTCACTCAGCCTGTTACTGAATCATCCGCCGTACACAAGGGCGGAGTTGATGCTTCCGGCTGCTACTGGCAGCCCTTCGCAGGATACATCGACCCCAACACAGACAGCTACGGCGAAGACGAGGAACACCATGTGGATATAAGGACGACAGAGGGCTTCTACAGACAGCTCAGTACGGACGAGTATCAGGCACAGGGCATAAAGATGGATATCTCCCTCTCCGACTTCGGCGGTTATATCGGAAGGATAGCCGAGGTGGACAGCACCTCAGAATACCACGGCATCAGCGGAGCTGAGTCACAGGCACCCTCCCTTGCAGGGGCAGACGTCTACTACTACGCCCCCGCCGGCAATAACAAGGCCTTTATCATTGTCAGGAAGGGGGAGCAGTGCAGCATCTTCATGGATAATCATACAGACACCGCATCCGGCTTCAGAAAAGGCATGGCATTCTTCGGGATCGTAGAAGCAGACGGTATACAGAGCATCGAATACACCATAAGCGTGCCGGAGAACGGACTCTTCGTCATATCAGAGCAGGATACCATCACCGATCCGGAGAGGATAAAGGCAGTATACGATATCCTCTGTGAGCTGGTGCCGGAGGACTACAGCAAGCTGCCGGCGCATATCGGTACTCCGCCCTGGCTTACAGCAGCATATCAGGCTTATCAGAACGATCCCTCTGCTCCTCTGCGTGAAGACCACAGGATAACCATAAGGCTAAGGGACGGAACTGTGCTTGATGGTATAATGTATCAGCCCTACATCGGAAACGGATATGTTGAAGGCATGGAGGAGCTCACGCCGGAGCAGAATGCAGCTCTCAGGGAACTCGTGTGAATATAATCTGCAAATCTGACAACTCCGGTATACGAAACGGATACCGGAAACATCTGTCAATTGTGCAGAATGCGCATAAACTTATACTCCTATTGTGCTACCTGACGAAATACACTAAATTTTATCCAATTCTTTATAATTACTATTGACTTTTAACACAAGATATGGTAACATATAATCAAGGAAAAGGAGTAACAAAAGCTACTCCAAGCTGAATTTACTTGGACTGAGGAACGGCGGATGTAGTGCCAAGTACTCAATGTAAATTATAAAATGCGGAAAGGCGGGTGAGTCCAATGGAAGAGAATTCAGTTATGCAGCGTGAAGCCGGCGGGCTTGCTGATCGTTCGGAAAAATAAACGGGAATATAGGTAGAATTACCTGTTCCGATGAATAGTGTATTCAAGATAAACTCTGATCGAAATGCAGACGCATTGCTGAATGAAACGGCTTCATGTCTAAGCTCAGAAGAATACAGGTTGATCCTGAAATTCCGACTGAAGTCTTTAGATATATCATTATAGAAAGGTGAGTCCAATGAGATCCTGACTAAAAAACTGTTTCAAAGCAGAACAAGCAATTATCCGTACCGCCGACGCAGCGAGTGCGTGAACGGTATCTGGAATATATGTAAAAATTCAAGTTAAAGGGTGATTCCAATGGGAACCATTTCCCGGAGTTCTTACAATGGTTGACTGCTTGAATCCTGACCGGGGGTCCGCAAGGAGTCGGCAGGGTTGGTCCGAATAAGTAATTCAGCCTTCGGTGTGAATCTCACTGAAACACACTGTAATACAATTGAATAATATAATAAGGCCTCAGCAGAAATGCTGAGGCTTTCATTTTGTTATTTGCTCTCCCCTGTTATCTTCCTGCGGTACTGGAGCGCTGCCTGTTCCTGCTTGTTCTCGCCGAATTCATAGTAAACGTGTCCGGCAAGGGCATCCGGGAGATACTGCTGACGTACCCAGTGGTTCGGATAATCATGCGGGTAGAGGTAATGCTGTCCGACTACTTTTGCTCCGGCACCGTCATAATGGACGTTCTGGAGATGCCGCGGGAAATCAAGGGCATCGGAGGTCTTCAGGTCCTCTATCGCTGCTGCCATGGCCTTGTAGGCGCTGTTTGACTTAGGAGCTGTGGCAAGGAGGATTATCGCATCGGCTATGGGGAGACGAGCCTCCGGAAGTCCGAGCTGTACGGCGGAATCCACGCAGGCCTTTACTATGGGTATGGCCTGCGGATAGGCAAGGCCGATATCCTCGCAGGCTATGCAGAGAAGTCTGCGGCAGAGGGAGATTATGTCCCCTGCCTCCATGATACGCGCTGCATAGTGGATGGCGGCGTTCTCGTCAGAGCCGCGTATGGACTTATGGAAGGCCGAGAGCAGGTCATAGTGCTGGTCGCCGTCCCTGTCGTAGCGCATATTGCTGCGCTGGGCAAGTATCTCAAGGGATGATTCCGTGAGGACGTTCTTACCGTCCTTCTGCTCCCCGCAGAGGGCGCAAAGTTCAGCGGTATTCATGGCCTTCCGGACATCGCCGCCGCAGCTGTAGGCTATGGTGCGTACCACCTCGTCAGAGGCGACTATCTCCGTTCCGCTCTCCTCCCCTATTATACGGAAGGCACGGCGTACTGCGGGTATGAGCTGCTCGGCAGGCACAGGCTTGAACTCAAAGACCGTACTGCGGCTGATAACGGCGTTGTATACTGCGAAGTAGGGGTTCTCGGTGGTGGAGGCGATAAGCGTGATATCGCCGTTTTCTATGTATTCAAGGAGTGACTGCTGCTGCTTTTTGTTGAGGTACTGTATCTCGTCAAGGTAGAGGAGAATGCCGTTCTCTGAGCCGAAAGAGCCTATCTGTGATACCACGTCCCTGATATCGGAGAGAGAGGAATTCGTGCCGTTGAGCTTGTGCAGCGACATTCCGCAGTTCTCGGCTATGATGCGTGCAACGGTGGTCTTTCCCACGCCGGATGGGCCGTAGAATATCATGTTCGGTACTCTGCCGCTTTCTATTATACGGCGGAGAGGTCTGCCGGGAGCAAGGATATGCTCCTGACCTACGACGTCTTCAAGGGACGCCGGACGTATCTTATCTGCTAAGGGTGCGGACATATGTTGCCTCCTTCATCTTAGATCAAAGCTTCAAAAATGGCGAATGATACCATGCCAAGTACCGGCAATCCTATTATATAAGTAACAACAGATATTACTGCACCGTCAAATTTATCTTGCTTCTTCTTAAAGTATCTGCCCCATGAAATAGCTGTTATCAGAAACATAAACAAAAGAACTGACATAACAGCAATATCTATATTAACTGCTTTGAGATCGACAAAATGCAGTTTCTGGCCATAATCATCAGGAGAATTATGGTATATGGAATAAACTCTCAGATCGTTATATACTCCGTAGCCAAGTATTCCGAGCCAAGCCGTCAGTACGCTCAAAACAACAGCTAACGAATATAAACGAAAACTGATGGAACTCTTATCTGCTAAGGGTGCGGACATAGTTCTCCTCCTCTTTCAGGTTTTATATCAGTCTTTCATCTGCTCGTTGATCTCGTCAAGCAGATGGATAGTTCTGTAGACCTTGCTGCATCTTCTGCACTGCCAGTCGCAGTCGTCCTTCTTGGCTTTAGCGTGCAGCATCTCAAGCATACTGCCGCAGAGCGGACATTCCGTCTCTTCCTGCCGCCACAGCTTTTTCAGAAAAGACACAGCTTCATTTCTTGAACTGAAACCCAGCTCGTTCAGCGTTACTCTTTCCATTCTTCTATACCCTCCTGCACCGCCGCAGACTCAGCAGCGATACGATAAAGAAAGGGACGGACAGTGAAGTCCGTCCCGTATTGTCTTTACAGAATTACTTGTAGAGCGGGAACTTCTCGCAGATAGCATTTACGCCTGCACGGATCTCGTCAGCCTTAGCCTCGAAATCAGTAGCGCAGAGGTAGATGTACTCAGCGATCTTCTCCATCTCCTCGATACCGAGACCTCTTGTAGTAACAGCAGGTGTACCGATACGGATACCGCTTGTTACGAAGGGCTTCTCAGGATCGTTGTGGATAGCGTTCTTGTTTACTGTGATATATACCTCGTCAAGTCTGTGCTCCAGCTCCTTACCTGTGATGTTGAAGGGACGGAGATCAACGAGCATAAGGTGGTTGTCTGTACCGCCGGAAACGAGGTTGAAGCCTCTCTTGAGGAGACCGTCAGCAAGTGCCTTTGCATTTGCTACTATTCTCTGCTGATACTCCTTGAACTCAGGCTTGAGAGCCTCACCGAAGCATACAGCCTTAGCAGCTATAACGTGCATCAGAGGGCCGCCCTGTGTGCCGGGGAAGATAGCGGAATTGATCTTCTTGATGAGGAACTCGTTATTTGTGAGAATAAGGCCGCCTCTCGGTCCGCGGAGAGTCTTGTGAGTTGTTGTTGTTGTGATATCTGCATAGGGTACAGGTGACTCGTGGCAGCCGGCTGCAACAAGACCTGCGATATGAGCCATATCTACCATAAGGAGTGCGCCGACAGCTCTTGCGATCTCTGAGAGACGCTTGAAATCGAGTGCACGGGGATAAGCAGAAGCACCGGCAACGATCAGCTTCGGCTTATGCTTGTTAGCGAGTTTATAAACCTCGTCATAGTTTATAGTCTCAGTTTCATCATCAAGGCCGTAAGAAACGAAGTTGAAGAACTTGCCTGAGATGTTTACAGGAGAACCGTGTGTGAGGTGTCCGCCGTCAGCAAGGCTCATACCGAGAACAGTATCGCCGGGCTGGAGAAGAGCGAAATAAACAGCTGTGTTAGCCTGTGCGCCGGAATGGGGCTGTACGTTGGCGTACTTTGCGCCGAACAGCTTGCAGGCACGGTCAATAGCGATCTGCTCAACAACGTCAACGTTCTGGCAGCCGCCGTAGTAACGCTTTCCGGGATAGCCCTCAGCGTACTTGTTTGTAAGTACAGAACCCATTGCTGCCATAACTGCGGGAGAAACGATGTTCTCGCTGGCGATGAGTTCCAGGTTTCTTCTCTGTCTTGCAAGCTCCTGATTCATAGCCTCGCCCACTTCGGGGTCGTAGCCTGTTACGAAGCCGATCGAATCCATAAGGTCATTATACATTGAAATGCACTCCTTGTTTATTTTTTGTACATCAAGCACTATACTATGATTATACAACATACCGGAGAATTTTTCAATACCTTTCGGGGAATTTTTTTAGGGAACAGCTCCGTAACATACAAGAAAAAGAAAATCATTAAATAATGTCAGAAATACACTTCACAGAACGAGTGTATCAGTTGAAGATCTTCAAAGGGGTGAAACGATGACAGACAAGGATCTGCGCAGGTATGCAGAACAGTCTTCTGAGGCGGCAAGACGTGCGCTTTTCGACGAATACTGCGGCTATGTCTATGTGATATGCGCCAACAAGCTCAAGGGCTGCGCCGGAGGTGAGGACATCGATGAATGTCTTAACGATACCTTTGCGGCGGTGTTCCGCTATCTTGACACGAGCAGCGGACATGAAGGCGATCTGAAGGGCATTATAGGAACCATAGCAAGACGCACTGCAATAAGCTATTTCAGACGGCTGTCACCTGATGCCGACCGGACTGTATCTATCGATGCGGAGAATATCAGGGAGCTGCCCTCAGATATGAATGTAGCCGACGAAGCGGAGCGATCCGCCATGAGCGAAACAGTTCTCGACTGCATCGAAGCTCTCGGGAAGCCGGATTCATCTATAATCGTTTACTTCTACTACTACGGAAAATCCACAAAAGAGATCGCTTCACTCACAGGGCTGAGCAGCACGGCAGTACAGCAGCGGCTGAGCCGTGCACGTAAAAAGCTGAAGAAGCTGCTGAGTGAGGCAGGTATCAGCGAGGAGGGATATTTATGAGATCCAGTGATGTATTCAGCAATATCGACGACAAGACTGCCGAAAGGCTCGCGGTCGGGTATCCCGTCCTTGACAGCAGGCAGAAAGAGAGGCTTTACGCTATGAGTAAAAGAAAGTACGAAATATACACCGACAGCGGCAGTAACGAGGTATCAGGAGTTGAAAGATATCGCAGGCCGAAGTGGTACAAAGCTGCAAGCATTGCAGCTGCGGCAGTCCTTGTTGTCGCAGGGATAGGCGGCAGCACGATATTGATAAGCCACTACGGTACTTCACCGGCTGCCGGTACCGGAATTGCAGGAACAGAAACCGCAACACTATCCGAAGAACAGGCAGCAAGTATAGAAGCTTCTGTAGCCGAGGAGAACAGGCATATTCAGGAGAGTATCGCTGAGGATGCAGAAAAAGCAAAAGCGGCAAGGGCTGAAGATGAGCAGAAGAGCATCGACGCTGTGGCAAAGGGGCTTATTGACTCATACAGGGAGTTTATATGTGACCTTTTTGCAGGAAACCTTGAAGTTGACAAGAATAATATTGTTACAAGGACAATAAAAACAGATGACGGTCAGTTTGAGTATGAGAGAGAGTTTTATCTTGTTACCGATCAGAAGTATCCCACATGGGCGGATATAGAAAAGTGCTGTTATGAGATATTCGATGAGGAGCAGGGACAGAAGATACTTGAAATATGTACCGAAGCATCAGAAGATGTTAACGGCAGTCCATTTATGTGTGTCACGGAAAATGGATACTATATCGAAAAAGGTATCCATGATAATGGCATGGATCAGTTAGTGTCGAGCGAATATGACATGAGTGCGTATACTGATGAAAACGGCAATATAATCGCATCTGTAATAGAGACAGAGTTGAGCAAAGTCCATGATTATATTATCCCTGAGAAAATATTTACTATCGTAAACACAGAGAACGGATGGCGTATCAACAAGGTAGATGAAGAAGACAGTACGCCAGAGAACTGACGGCTGTCAAATAACAGGGCTTCAACGAAAACGGCGGGCTTGTGTTCTATGTCTACACAGAGGATCTCTGCTTTGACAGCGAAGCTGATGCATCCAGAAATGCGCCGGATACGATCCCTGAGGGATATACAATCAACAATATACAGTGATAATTATGAAAAAGCCCGGGATCACCATTCAGATCCCGGGCTGTTTTCGTTATTATCAGAGCTCTGCCTTTACAGCTTCGAACTCGTCTGTTATCTCCTTGGAGGGAGGTGCTGTTGCAAGTGATACAACTACGATAGCTATCAGTGCGCAGATGAATGCGGGAAGGAGCTCGTAGATATCCCATGCGCCGCCGAGAGGTCTGATACCGAATTTCCATACGAAAATCATGATACCGCCAACGATGAGACCTGCAAGTGCGCCGGCCTTGTTGGTGCGCTTCCAGAAAAGTGAAGCCAGCATTACGGGGCCGAAGGTCGCGCCGAAGCCTGCCCATGCGAAGGATACTACGCGGAATACGGAGCTGTTTTCGTTCCATGCAAGGATAACGCCGAGAACTGCTATGATGACGAGAACTGCTCTTGCGGAGAGCATGGATTTCTTCTCATCAAGCTCTCTCTTGAATACACCCTTGAGGATGTTCTCTGACATACTTGAGGATGCTGCAAGAAGCTGTGAGTCGGAAGTGGACATGGTGCAGGCAAGCACACCTGCAAAAATGAGACCGGCTACAAGTGCCGCAAGCACGCTGTGTTCGCTGAGCTTTGTGGCTGTCTGGAGAACTACCTTCTCGGAGTCCTCAAGAGCAGGGATGCTGCCGTTTGCTGTAAGTGCATTTCCGATGAATCCGATGAATATTGCAACGCCCATTGCGATAACTACCCATACGGATGCGATACGTCTTGATACCTTTATCTTGTTCTTGTCGTCGATAGCCATGAAGCGGAGGAGGATATGGGGCATACCGAAGTAGCCGAGTCCCCATGCAAGAGTGGATACTATCGTTATGAAGCCGTAGCTCACGGAATTGCCTTTGCCGTCTGTGGTCATTGTGAGGGCGAGATAGTCCTTGATGCCCTCTGCGTTATTGATAACTGCATCAAAGCCGCCGGCTGTATGTACTCCGAAGATAACGAGTATTGCAAGAGCAGTAGTCATTACGATGCTCTGGATAAGGTCCGTAAAGCTCGCTGCAAGGAAGCCGCCGAGGGATGTGTAGGCGATGATGATGACTGCGCTGATTATCATTGCCATGTGGTAATCCCAGTCAAAGAGCTGATTGAAGAGCTTTCCGCAGGCGGAGAAGCCGGAAGCTGTATAGGGTACGAAGAAAATAAGGATGATAAGTGCGGCAACACCCATGATGAGATGTGAATCATCCCTGAAACGGTTCGAGAAGAAATCAGGGATGGTGATGGAGTTGTTGCACTTCTGGGAGTATACTCTCAGGCGCTTGGCAACAAACAGCCAGTTGAGGTAGGTTCCGACAGCAAGTCCGAGGGCTGTCCAGGTTGCCTCTGCGGCGCCGCAGAGATAAGCGACTCCGGGGAGACCCATGAGGAGCCAGGAGCTCATATCAGAGGCCTCTGCACTCATTGCCGATACCAGCGGGCCGAGCTTTCTGCCTCCGAGATAGAAGTCACCGACGCCGGAATTCTTCTTTGAGAACACCGCACCGATGACTACCATCATCCCCATATACACGAGGATGGTGATAAGGATACATAGTTTTGACATAGCTTTGTATGGACCGGAAATAACCGTTCCACAACCTCCTTTCAAAAATAAAATCACGCAAAACTGCATTTCTATTATATCACACAATGTTCACAATTGCAAGTATATTTTCGTTATTTTTCACAGATTTTTCCGACGATGAAAGAAAAAACTATATCCCACTCCGCAAACAGGCAGAGAAACAGAAAAGCAGCCAGCCGCCGGATGATTCCGGCGGCCGACTGCTGATTATCTGAAAAGGTTCCCCCTTAGGAACGTCTGCGTTTACCGGCAGCCACTGCTGCAGCAATAGATACTGCGAGGGCACCTGCCGGGACTGCTGCCGGCGAACCTGTGCGCGGAGAGGAAGCCGGCTGTGCGGTCCCCTGCGGCGCCGTTGTCTGCGGTGCGGCAGTCGTTGCTGTGTTTCCGGAAGCTGCCGCCCGGACGGTGGAGCTGTTCGCTGCTGCGTTGTAGGCTCCGTTTGCCTGAATGCCGCTGCCTGCCTGTGCTGTTGTCTGTCCGGAGATGCTGCTGATGCCTGCATTCTTTCCGGGTACCGTCGTCACAGGTGTATTGCGCTTTACGGCAGTAGTCGTGGTAGTTACCGGTTTTGTTGTGGTTGTTATGGCAGTAGTGGGTGGCGAGGTAGGTACGGGGGCGTCCTCCTCGACTCTTACATAGGTCTCGTTGTCCACGGACTGATCCGAATAACCGAGCTTCTTGGTCGCTCCTTCGGCGAAATGAAGGCAGGTTACGTGATAATCACCCGCAGGCAGTTCGACCTTCATGTTGTCTATCAGGGCATATCTTGCGATCTTCACCTCAACAGAATCAAGGCGCTTATAGGGCGCATAATCCTGTGCGCGTGAATCCCATCTGCTGATGAGAAGACTCTTTATGCCGATTTTTTCCATTACGGCAAGTCCCTGAGTCTTGGCGGTCAGTCTGATCGCTCCCGGTTCACTGCTGCTGTAGCTGCACTGGAGGACACACTTGGAGATAAGTCCGGTGCCCGGTTCATGAACACAGCTGACGTTCATGAACGGTGCAGCAAAGCAGCTGACCGATACGATGATCGCAGTAAGAACTGCGGAAATACACTTTTTCAGTAACATTCCGCTGCCCTCAGTTTCTGCCGCCGAAAACAGCGATAATATCATGAAGCTCATCCATATCGATATTCTGGACAATTATCGTATATATAGTATCGTTGTTTACGAACAAAGCTGTATTGACATTTTCATCCTCAAAGAAGAACACCTGTCCGACGGGATAATCCTCTGCGCTGAAGCGGTAGGTATCGCCCGGTATCTTCAGTTCAGGCATCTCATAACGGTTCGGATAATGCTCAAGCACCACATCGATCTGCTGAGTATCGTTTGAGAACGTGAAATAGTAGTCCTCGGATTTCTCCATCTCTACGCGGCTGAAATCCTCAAGCTCCATGTTGATTAAGTAGTCATCCGGAGGAGTTACCGGTGTGAAGCCTGCTGATTCACAGCGGTTGCGGATTATTGAACCGATGGCAGATCTGATTCCGCTCTGGCTGGCTGCATCGGCTCTTGTCATGGGCTCCGTTACCATTGGTGCTTCTGTCATTTCAATGGGTTCTGTCACTCCGGCTGTAGGAGACTGCGCATCATCTTCACCCGGAACAGGCATCTGACCCTTGTCATCAGGATCCGGCCCCTTTGCACCATGCGGCTCTGTTGCATGCACTGCTGCTGTCGTCTGAGCGGTAGTAGTTTCCGGATTCGCCGCTTCCACAGGGGGCTTGGTGGGAATGCCGTATTTATTGGGATCGGTATTGGCAAAATCCACAACATAGCCGCTCTGGCCGAAGTTTACTGTGGCATGGAAGATATCCGAGCCGAAGCTGGCAAAGCTTATGCAGTTGGCGGCTGCAAATATCAGTGCGAAAGAGCAGGCTGCCGATAATACTCTGCGTACTACCGATATCTTGCTGCGGTTTCTGTTTGCACTGACCTCAGTCATTATAGCTGAGATATTCCTCTCCTGCTCCTCCTCAGTCAGGGAAGCACCGGAAAGCTCTGCAATGGACTGAGTGAGCTCGGAGATGTAATCAAAATCCCGCTGATCCTCAGGTCGGGTGAGCTCTTCGTTCAGGAGAACCTGGAGCTCGGATACCATGGTGGCGGTATCATCACCGAGAACAGCTTTTATCTTTAAGTTTTCTTTCATAGGATCCTCTCCTTACAGTCACAGTGACTGTCTCTCACGGCGGCTGTATTTCCTTCTGTTATATAAATGTCGGAAAACAGGCGACTTTTTATCAGCGTAGAGAATCTTTGTAGAACTGCACAATTTTCAACAGGTATCATTGTCTATTATTACCGCCTTTCAACTTTAATTTGATCTTATGGACCTTCTGATAAAGGGAAGGAAGACTCATTCCAAGGCGCTTAGCTGCGCTTGTCCTGCTTCCGTAATCAGTGCTGTAGTACGTCTCTATGATAAGACGCTCCTCCTCATCAAGCTCATCCAGAGGGCTTTCCCTGCCGGAGGGAAATACCGTATCATCCGGGATCTCCTGCACCTCCGGTACCTCCTCTATGCTTACGGTATTGCCGTTCTTTCTGAGGAAGGTCTTAATCGTCAGGTCAGCGGCCCGGTAAAGCCACAGCCTGATCTGCTCTGCTCTGAGCGATTCATGCTTTGCAAAGAAGGTCACGAACACATCCTGCGTACAGTCTTCCGCAGAGTGTTTGTTATATCCGAGATGTGCAAAGCAGTAGTTATATATCTCGCGGTAATACTGCCTTATAATTCTGTCACATTCTTCTGCGGCGATCAAAAGCATTCCCTCCTTTCAGCAATACATAATTATTCTATCAGAAAACACTCTTTTTGTCAATATCAACAATGAAGCGCTGATCAATTTAAAAGATATTGCATAATTTGTTAGATTGAAGTATTATTATCATATATCTGTATTGAAACAGCAGATGCACGCTCCACAAATCTATTGACAACATAACACTATTGTTGTATAATATAGGTAAAATATAAGATCGGCTGATTATGCACGATCTGAAGAGAGGGAAATCATTATGAAAAAATTCAAGCTGAAGCGGTTCATGTCCGCTGTCGCTGCCGCTGTGATGCTGGGTACATTCTCCATCACCAGTGTTCCGGCAACGGCTGAAGACAAACCGGGCGCAAACGGAGACGACTGGCTCCACGTAAACGAGAACGCCGAAGTAGTTGACAAGGACGGAAATCCTGTATGGCTCACCGGCGTAAACTGGTTCGGTTACAATGCAGGACGTCAGGTATTCGACGGCGTATGGTCGAAGAATATGCACAGTATGCTCAATCAGATAGCCGACCACGGCTTCAACCTCCTGCGTGTACCTATGTCCACACAGATACTCCTCCAGTGGAAAAAGCACGGTCCCGATTCAGGCGGCGGTGTGGGTGAGGTCACCATGATGGTAAACCCCTACGAGAACCCCGAGCTCACAGTGGGCGGCGGAGTTGACGGCGCCGGTCAGTATGAGCTGAAGTACAGCTTCGATATCTGGAACATGGCTGTTGACTGGTGCAGAGAGAACGGCATGAAGATCATGGTAGACATCCACAGCGCTACTACTGCTGCTATGGGTCATCAGAAGCCCCTCTGGTATGACAACAACTTCTCAGAGGAGGACTGGCTCGAGGCACTCGAGTGGTTCTGCGACTACTATAAGGATGATGATACCATCATCGCTATCGATCTCAAGAACGAGCCTCACGGAAAGCCGGAGGAGGGCGAGTTCGCCAAGTGGGATGATTCAAATGACCACAACAACTGGAAGGCTGCTGCTGAGCGCGGCGCTATGGCCTGCCTCAACCAGAACCCCAATCTGCTGATCATGATCGAGGGTATCGAATGCTACCCCGACTTCGAGAAGGGTGCAGACTGGAATACTCCCGCTGTTGACTACGCTCACTACGATGAGCCTTCAAAGATATTCGGCGCATGGTGGGGCGGAAACCTCAGAGGCGTAAGGGACAACCCTGTAGATATCGGCAAGTTCAAATCTCAGATCGTTTACTCACCTCATGACTACGGCCCGCTGGTATGGAAGCAGAAATGGTTCTATATGGACGACGATTCCAAGACCTTCTCACGCGAGTCACTCCTTGAAGATTACTGGTACGATACATGGGCTTACCTTGTTGAGGAGAAGATGTATCCCCTGCTCATGGGTGAATGGGGCGGCTTCATCGACAAGCAGCACGACCCGACCGGCGAGAACAAGCACTGGATGCAGGAGCTCCGCGATTATATGATCGACAAGCACATCCACCACACATTCTGGTGCTTCAACGAGAACTCAGGTGATACCGGAGGACTTGTATACGATGACTTCGGCAAGTGGGACGAGGAGAAGTATGAATTCGTAAAGCCTGCACTCTGGCAGACAGAGGGCGGACAGTTCATCGGTCTCGATCATCAGATCAAGCTCGGTCAGGCCGGCAACGGAATCTCACTTTCTGATTACTACGGCGGAGGTGCAAGTTCTCAGCCCAGACCCACGACTCCCCCAGCTACTACAGCAACAGAGCCCGCTTCCACAACAGCACCTGAGACCGTTACAACTGCTGCACCCACAGAGACTACTGTCACAACTGTTCCTGCAACTCAGCCCACTACAGCAGCTGAGACCGCTACAGCAGCTGAGACCACTTCAGGCAGCAGCGGAATGACAACTCCGGGTGATGCCAACCTCGACGGAAAGGTTACTGTTTCAGACTGTGTAGCTGTACTCCAGTACATCGCTAACCAGTCCAAGTACCCCATCGAGCCCCAGGGTCTCGTCAATGCGGATATCGACGGTCAGGAGGGTATCTCCGGCGGAGATGCTATCATGATACAAAAGATAGACGCTGGTCTCGTTACTTTCTGATATGGTTAAGTGAATACTATTTCCGGCCCGGAGGATCTTTGCCTCCGGGCCTTGTTTGTTTGATGCATTTATCAGTTAACAGAATGTACATACTTTTAATTTAACGCCGTTATTTTAATGTCATAGAAATATAATATTATTTCAACGATTTTTAATATCATATATGATATAATAGTAGCATTGTGTCATATAATGACACAATCAACCCAGAAACCATAATATCATATTTCTTAAACGGAGGAATAATAATGAGTTTTATTAAAAGGACAGCTGCTGTCCTCCTTTCATTCGCACTCATCACAGGTGCCGCACCGTCCGGGATCTCCAAAGCTCCGGTCAGCACCCATTCCATCACAGCAGATGCAGCTGAAGCCGTTACTTTCGATGAAAAGACCGGCACCCTGACCCTCAGCGGTACAATCGACCCGGCTGAGGTGAAAAGTTACAACGGTTCATCTGTCAAATCTGTTGTAGCTGAGAAGGGCACGATTCTGCCTGAAAACTGCTCTGCACTATTCATAAACTTCAGTTCAGTTACTTCAATCGATCTTTCAAATGCTGATTCAAGTAAAGTCACTAATATGTCCGCCATGTTCTACGGCTGTTATGAATTGACTTCACTTAATCTTAAAGGCCTTGACACCAGCAATGTTACCAATATGACTATGACATTCGGTTATTGTTATGGCCTGACATCTCTTGATCTCAGCAGCTGGGATACAAGCAATGTAACAGTTATGTCCAATATGTTCTATTACTGCTATTCACTCAGCAAGCTCAATATCAGCTCCTTTGATACAGCCAAGGTCACCGATATGTCCTTCATGTTCTATGACTGCCTTGCTCTTACCGAACTCGATGTCAGCAGTTTCAATACAAGCAAGGTAAAAGAAATGAGCAATATGTTCAATATGTGCTCGGGACTTAAAACCATATACGCAGGCAAGTCATGGGCCATCGGAAAGGATACCAATACAAGCTCTATGTTCTATTCCTGTTCAAGCCTTTCAGGCGGAAACGGCACTCCTTTTGACAGCAGCATTATCGACGGAACATATGCCTGCATCGATTCTAAAGGAACTCCCGGATATCTGACCATGACAGGCACCACACCTGCTGCTCCGGTGACTGCTCCCGCAACAACACCTGCCACCACCGCTCCCGCAAAAACTACTGCGGCTGTTAAGACTACGGCTGCTGCAAAGACTACTGCTGCTGCAAAGACCACTGCTGCCGCAAAGACTACAGCCGCTGCAAAGACTACGGCTGCCGCAAAGACCACTGCCGCTGCAAAGACTACGGCTGCCGCAAAGACTACCGCCGCTGCAAAGACCACTGCTGCCGCAAAGACTACAGCCGCCGCAAAGACTACTGCCGCTGTAAAGACCACTGCTGCCGCAAAGACTACAGCTGCCGCAAAGACTACGGCTGCCGCAAAGACTACAGCCGCTGCAAAGACCACTGCCGCTGCAAAGACCACTGCCGCTGCAAAGACTACTGCCGCTGCAAAGACTACTGCCGCTCCCAAGACTACAGCTGTTCCTAAAACTACCACAGCTGTCAAGCCGACCTCTTCAAGTACGGCTGCTGTCAGCAAGGTTCCGGGAGACGCAAATCTTGACGGAAAGGTAACCGTTTCCGACTGTGTTGCAGTACTCCAGTATATCGTTAACAAGTCCAAGTACCCGATACAGTCTCAGGGACTTATCAATGCAGATGTTGACGGGAATCCCGGTATCACAGGTACTGACGCTATCACTATCCAGAAGATAGATGCGGGTATCGTGGCCATCAAAAGAGATTAACTGATTACCATTTCCGGCCCGGAGATTATCTCCGGGTCTTTTTTTGTAACAAAAAAATAATAATATTTTAATGACTTTTTAAATACTTTTATGATATAATGGTAAAGCTATGACGTATATATGACATAAGATTTCCGGAAATTCATACGATCATCGTGCTATGCAATTTACCATTATAATTTTACTATTATGGAGGAACAATATGAATATAATCAAAAAAACTACTGCATTTGTATTCGCTCTATTGCTTACAGCCGGAGCACCGGCTTTTGTACCCGACGGATTCTCTATCAGTGACAGTTCTATTACGGCGGAGGCAACTTCGTGCATTTCTTTTGACAATGAAACAGGAACACTTACACTTAAGGGCAATGTTGATGCGGAAGAAGTAAAGCTCTATTGGGGTGGCAAACACGGAATTGTTAAGACCATTACTGCCGAGAAAGGAACTGTCCTTCCTGCTGATTGTAATTATCTGTTCGCGGGTTTCTCAGACGTATTATACATTGATCTTTCTAATGCCGACACAAGCAATGTTACAAATATGAGTTGTATGTTTTACCGATGTGAAAAAGCTGTCACAATTAAGATGGACGGCTGGGATACAAGCAAAGTTACTAATATGGGATGCATGTTCGATAAATGTAAATCACTCACTGCACTCGATCTCAGCGGTTTCAACACAAAAAATGTTACAACTATGTCCAGTATGTTCAATGAATGCGGATTAAAAACAGTTGATCTCAGCAGCTTCAATACATCTAAAGTCACAGATATGGCGTATATGTTCAGCGGATCAAGTGTTGAATCGCTTGATCTGAGCAGCTTTGATACAAGCAATGTAACATACATGATGACAATGTTTTCAATGTGCAGCAATCTTAAAACACTTGATGTGAGCAGCTTTAATACATCAAATGTCGTGAATATGTCCAATATGTTCAACAAGTGCTCAAGCTTAGAAAAGCTTGATCTTCATAATTTTGATACAAGCAATGTCAGTGTATTTATAAATATGTTCAATGGATGCACAAGTCTTACAGACCTTGATGTCAGCAGCTTCGATATCAGCAACGCTGATTCTCTTGTATATATGTTCGCATACTGCAAAAACTTAACTTCACTCGATCTTAGAAGCTTTAAGAAAACTAAAGCTACGTCGGCCGATTCAATGTTCATGGAATGTGATAACCTGACCTCTGTTGATCTCAGAAACCTTGATACAAGCAACATTAAAACGATGGATGCCATGTTCTATAAGTGTGTGAACCTCACTACAGTAAGAGCCGACAACTGGGAACTTGACAATGCAACAGAAATATGGGAAATGTTCCAGGGCTGTGAAAAGCTGAAAACGATTTATGTAAAGGATTCATGGAATCTGAAGAACTGTGACGCTCATAATATGTTCTTATACTGCACAAGCATCGTCGGCGGAAATGGAACGCGCTATAGAGACAGCTATGACTACAACCACGGCGACTATGCCCGTATAGACGGCGACGGCGGTCCAGGATACTTCACAAACATAAACAAGTTGGATGTAAAGTTCAGCCATAATGTCTCCCTCGGCAATAACCTCAGTATAGTTTACTACGTTCCTGCCGCCGGCCTTGAAGAATACACTGACATCAAACTGTCTCTGATAAAAGAATACTTCGATGCAAACGGAAACAAGACCTACAAGCAAACGACAATAAAGGCGGGCACACCGACAGACAACAGCTACGGTCTGGAATATGAATTCCGTTTCAATGGCATAGCCGCAAAGGAAATGGGCAGCAACGTGACCGCTGTTCTCAGCGCAAAGAAAAACGACAAGATCTTCACCAGCACTGCGGATGTATACAGCATAAAGCAGTATGCCATGAATAAGCTGACCAAGAGCGATACACAGGGAAAGCTGAAAACTCTCCTTGTGGATATGCTCAACTACGGCGCACAGGCTCAGCAGTACTTCAAATACAATACAGGAGATCTTGTAAACAAGAACCTTACAGCACAGCAGAAGGCATACGCATCAAACTTCAATAACATCAACGTACCGAACTATGAAAAAGTTCAGACTCTCTCCGGCGCAAAGGCAAAGTTCACTGGAAAGAACCTGAATCTCGGCAACAGCATCGCTCTTGTGTACTTCATGGAGTTTAGCAGCGGCGTTGACACAAGCAAGGTAAATCTGCATCTCACATACAATAACGTCCATGGTGAAAGCCAGACAGTGAATATCCCTTACAGCAAGTTCACAAAGGGCGATTACGCAAACGAGCTCAGGTGCGATTTTACAGGCATTGCCGCAAAGGATTCCATGCAGGCTGTAACGGCTGTTATACAGGAAAACAACAAGAATATCAGTGATACACTGACCTATAGCATTCCAACATACACCAGCAAGAAGCTTGCAAGTTCTTCCTCAAGCGCAAGCCTGAAGGAGATACTCAAGTCTATGATGGTCTACTACACATCAGCCAAGAACTATTTCGCATGATAACAGCATAAAAGAGCGCCCCGCAATTGTGGGGCGCTTTTTATTTGTAATTGTCAGCGATTCTTTTCATTTAAGCAGATAACTGACCTTGCAGGATTGGCAAAACCGGTTTAGAATTGTGAAGTAGTATACGCCCGCACAAGAACGCCCTCAGATTACTCTGAGGGCGTTGCCTTTGGAATGGCTAAGTGTTAGACGTGGAGCAATTTACACTTACACACTTTATTCCGTCTCAGAATTCAGGAGGCTTTTACAGCTGTTTTTCAATACTCAATCCCCTTCCGTGCCTGCACTCCTTTGTCGTAGGGATGCCGCACGGCTTTCATCTCTGTTATATAATCAGCCCTCTCTTCAAGCTCCGGGGCGGGGTCCCTGCCGGTAAGGACAACTTCACATCCTTTCTCCTTCGCCTCATCTATAAGTGCAAGCGCCTTTTCTCTGTTCAGCAGTTCCTTGCTGTATGCGCCGATGAATTCGTCAAGGACGAGGAGCTGTACCCTCTCTCCGAGCATACTCCTGCATTTCTCTGTCATGGCGTCATGCTCTGCTCTGAGTTCACCCTTCTCCGCATCGTTCATCTGAAAGGTGAATTTTGTACAGCTCTCCGCTGCCATTACTGTTACTCCCAGCGCACGCAGCTGCGATATCTCCGAGGAGGTACCGTTCTTCAGGTACTGAACGAATACTGCCTTCATTCCGCTGCCGGCTGCTCTTACTGTCAGCCCCACCGCTGCTGTTGTTTTTCCTTTTCCGTTTCCACAGTAAATATGTAACATATTATCACCTCTATTCATTAAGTATATCATATATTTCACAGCTGTGCAACTCATATCTCCGTCATATATGGTTACTCATATATTGCTGAAAACATCGGATTCGCAGCTATATAGGCGCAAATCCTGTTTATGGAAAATGTTCAAAAGAGCAAATTTTGACTTTCATTTTTTGTCCTGATATGCTATTATGTAGAGTAGGAGAGGAATGTCCGAAAAATCTCAGATACCCCTTTACTTTTTCGTGTTATTGTGCTAAAATGTAAAGTAGGAAAGTATGTGAGCTTTCCGGATATACCGCCTTTAGGCAGATTGGAGTCAATACATAATGATAGACAAGATCAAATCTGAAAGCATGGATCTGCTTTTTCAAGCTATCCTCACACTTGAGACCGTTGATGACTGCTACAAGTTCTTCGATGATCTCTGTACAAGTATAGAGCTCAAATCCTTCGCCCAGCGCCTTCATGTGGCAAAGCTCCTCGACGAGCACAGAGTATACAACAGCATTGTCACAGAGACAGGTGCAAGCACCGCTACTATCAGCCGTGTGAACCGTTCACTCAAGGACGGCAATGACGGTTATAATATCGTGTTTGACAGGCTCAAGGAGGCCGGAAAGCTCTGATCATTATCTATGCCTTGTAAGGGCTGGTCCGGTACGGACGGCAATTAACGTCCATGGCAGGGTGGACATATCGCCTGACGTGACCGGAACCGGATCATACGCTTTTTATACAAGAGAAAATCAAATGAAAGGAATGTTTCAAATGCAGACAAAAAACCTTCTGAAGCGGACTGCTGCACTGGCATCTGCTGCAGCACTGGTCTTCACAGGCAGCGTGTTTACAGGCGCAAACGCTGCGGTGATCGACGAGGAAAATCCGAACAATTATGACAACTTCGCCGAAGCACTCCAGCTTGCGCTCTGTTTCTACGACGCCAACAAGTGCGGCGACAAGGTCGCAAATGACGGATACTACACCTGGCGCGGCAACTGCCACGTAAAGGATGCCGAGATCCCGCTTCAGCCAATGGATCCTATGCCCAAGGTAAACAAGGGCAAGACCGATGAGGAGCTTGGTGACGGACAGGGCATCGGACAGGCTGACGACGGCAAGAACAAGGCAGGCTCAACTGATCCTGATCTTTATGTCGGCGTCAATATGTCACAGAAGTTCATCGACGCCAACAAGAAGTACCTCGATCCCGACGGAAACGGAACACTTGATCTCACCGGCGGTTGGCACGACGCCGGCGACCATGTAAAGTTCGGTCTTCCCGGAAGCTACTCCGCTTCAACAGTAGGCTGGGGCTACTACGAGTTCCGCGATGCCTACAAGGATCTCGGACTTGACGGTCACGTAGAGGACGAGCTCCGCTGGATCAATGACTATTTCATGAAGGTAACCTTCATGGATGACGATGATAAGGTCATCGCTTACTGCTATCAGGTCGGAGAGGGTAACAACGACCATAACTACTGGTGTCCTCCTGAGCTTCAGGTAGACGGTACCGTAGTTGCTTCATCTTCATGCGGCGTTAAGCGTCCTGCTTACTTCGCTACAGCTGAGATGCCCGCATCCGATCAGGCTGCCGGCGCTGCTGCTTCACTCGCTATCAACTACCTCAACTTCAAGGATACAGACAAGGAATATGCTGAGAAGTCTCTCAAGTACGCCAAGGCTCTGTATGACTTCGCTGTTGAGACTCACATGGAGACATGGACTCCCGGTACAGTTCCGACCGCTCTCAGCCTCGGCTATGACGGCGGCTTCTATACCTCCAGCTACGACTACGATGAGCTGGCATGGGCTGCTGTATGGCTCTACTACTGTACAGAGGACTATGACTACATCAACGATATCGTTGCTGTTGACGAGACCACAGAAAACGACAAGGGCGCACACCCCTACATAGGTTACATGAAGCGTATCATGACAGATACCGGCAACTGCTGGCAGAACATCTGGGTACACTGCTGGGATACCGTATGGGGCGGCGTATTCGCTAAGCTTGCTCCTGTTACCAATACTGCCCGTGACTGGTACATCTTCCACTGGAACCTTGAGTTCTGGTCAGGTGTTGATTCAGCTACAGCAGCTGAGGTAAATGCAAGAACTGACAAGTCAGTTGACGCTGACGGCAAGAAGCTCAGAAAGTTCTACATCCCGACCACTACACACAAGTACTTCGGTATGGATGACGTTATCTGGAACAAGCCTATGACCTACGATCAGATCAAGGACCTCCCCGATAACGAGCAGGTAAACAACTTCATCGCTACTTCTCCTAACGGCTACGCAGTAGTTGCAGGATACGGAAGCGCACGTTACAACACAGCCGCAGGTCTCCAGGCTATGGTATACGCCAAGACCACAGGCGATATGACCTTTGCTAACTGGGCTAAGGATCAGATGGAATACATCCTCGGCGACAACCCCATGGGCTACGCTTATGAGGTAGGCTACGGCAACAGCTACGCTACACAGCCTCACCACCGTTCTTCACACTGCTCAGCAAAGCAGAGCATGGAGGATCCGGTAAACCAGGTACACACTCTCTGGGGTGCTCTGGTCGGCGGTCCTGACCTGAATGATGTCCACGTTGATATTACAAAGGACTACATCTACAACGAGGTTACAGACGACTACAACGCTGCATTCTGCGGCGACCTTGCAGGTCTGTACTACTACTTCGGCGCAAAGGGCAAGGAGCTCGAGGACAAGAACCACCTCATCGAGAACTTCGATATGTCCGGCAATGCAAAGGCCGGCTACAATCAGATTGACGAAGAGGGCAATCCCCTCCCCGTAGGTCTCTATGTAGCAGGCGGAAAGAACCAGGAACAGGATTCAAGCGTTCAGCTCAAGATCGTTGTATACAACAGAACCATCAATCCTCCTAAGTTCGAGAGTGACCTCAGGGCGAGATACTACTTCAACATCTCCGAGCTCACTGAAGCAGGATACGACATCAACTACATCCAGCCGCGTATCGACTACGACCAGGAGAAGAGCTACTCGGACGGCAAGAACGAGGCTAAGTTCTCAGGTCCCTTCAAGTACGATGACAAGGGCAACTACTACATCGAGATACAGTGGAAGGATTGTGACTTCTACGGAAGCCGTGTATATCAGTTCGCTCTCTGCACTACTATGGACGAAGAGAAGTGCGTATACCCCTCATGGGATTCCAAGAACGACTACAGCTATGCTGATCTTGTATCCTTCGAGGATGACAACGAGGCTGCTGCTATCACCGACAAGATCACACTGTATGCAGGCGAGGAGCTTGTATGGGGCGTAGAGCCTGACGGCACAACTCCCAAGGAAGACAACTCCAATGCTTCATCCGGTTCAAAGGTACAGACTGGAACATCCAGCGGTACTCCCGGTCCCGGCAGCTCAGGCGCAACTGATGGCACAAGCATCAAGTGGGGCGACGCAAACATCGACGGCAAGGTAAACGTTGCCGATGCAGTTGCTGTACTCCAGTTCATTGCTAACCAGACAAAGTTCGCTCTGACAGATCAGGGCAAGAGAAATGCTGATGTTTACGAAAACGACGGTTCTATCACAGGTTCCGACGCTATCACCATCCAGCAGCTTGATGCAGGTCTGATCAAGGCTTCACAGCTCCCGATCTTACCCGGTCAGAAAAAGTGATCACACTCTCCCCGCTCCGGCGGGGAGTTCTTTTTTCCATAAACGCAGAAAGTCCGGGAGCAGCCGATGTGACTGCTTCCGGACTATTATTATATCCTATGCCCCTGCTGTAAGATCTCTGATCTCAAGGCCGGATGTATCGTAAACGGTGCGGGCGTGGTTTCTGCGTATGAGCTCCCGGGAGACGTGCTCCCCTGTCCGGCGGTCTACCTTTGTACGGTATACCTCGCCGTTGCGGTACACCTCTCCGTCCTCCTCACGTGAGAAAAAGACATTCTCCGCTGAGATGTGATACTTGTACTTCTGCGGCGCACTGGCTCTGAGCTCTCCGCAGAGATACTCGTCAGTGGTGAATATGACGAGCTGGTATGTCCTGTCCGTGTTGTTTTTAAAGCGGTAGTCAAGATAGTTGTAGAGTATGGAGGTTCCTGTACCGAAGGGTATCTTGCGCTTGAAATCCGGGAAAAGGTCTATCTGGTCATGATGGTGGTGCTCGACTATATCAAGATCGGAATGGAGCACCATCCAGTGTATCAGATTGGTCATCTGGCACATTCCGCCGCCGATACCTGAGGATGGGTGGTCGGAGACTATGGTGAGTCCCTCCTTATAGCCCTTTTTCTCGCTTATCCTGCCCACAAGATGCCAGAAAGAAAATGTCTCACCCGGGCATATCAGTATCCTGTTGAGCTTCGGTGCGGCAATTGAGAGGTTGACTGCCTTGTTTTCCTGAAGGCGCATATCCACGTTGCCGAGGCGGCGCCTGATTAGGGAATTATGGCGGCATATCAGGACCGGCAGCTTCTCCTTCCGCTTCTTTTCCGCAAAGCGCGGAGCGCAGAAGAAGTCCTTTATGTACCTTTCGATAATACATTTCTTCTCTGATATTGCATAGGTCAGCGGTGATATTTCGCAGAACAGTTTCCTTTTCATTTTCAACGACTCCTTCCGTATCGGCGTCACTGATGACAAAAAGCCGTAGTACGCCCGTCATTCATGCAAGAGGTACTATGGCTTTATCGCCTTTTATTGCGTTTCTTACCTCAGAGAGACTTTACCAGCGACTTGAACACATCGCCTCTCTCCTCAAAATTCTTGAATATGCCGTAGCTTGCTGCTGCGGGTGAGAGTACACAGCTCTTTCCCTCGGGAGTTACCTCTGCTGCCAGCCTGACTGCATCCTCAAGGTGAGGAACATAGTGTATCCTCTCAGGTGATGATACCTCGTCACCGGCTGCAAGAAGCATATCATATACCCTCTTGCCGGAGGTCTCCATGCAGATGACCTGTACGGACGACTTTGCAAGGCACTCCACAAGGGGAGTATAGTCGATGCCTCTGTCCATGCCGCCGACGAGTATGCAGCCCGGATCGGGAACGCTTTTCAGAGCCTCGATGGCTGTTGCACAGGCTGTGGAGATGGAATCATCATACCAGCGGATGCCGGCAAATCTGCCTACGAATTCAAGGCGGTGTGAGAGCGGGTCAAAGGTGCAGAGGGCTGACTGGAACTGGGTATCTGTTACGCCGTAATGGGAGCATACCTCATAGGCTACGGCGATATTGTAGTGATTGTGGATGCCCAGCAGCTTGACGCTGTCACAGGGGATGTGATACTCTATACCTCCGCATTTTACTATGCCGTCATGGACGTAGATATCGGCTTCCTTCGCAGCGGAGGACATAGTGCGTATCTCTGCGCCTGTATCCTCTGTTTCAAGGTCGTGGTTGATATAGAGCCAGTCACCTTCGTGCTGATGGAGGAGGATGTTCCTCTTGGCATTGGAATAGCGTTCCATAGTGCCGTAATGGTCAAGATGCTCCTCATAAAGGTTGAGGAATACGGCGATATGCGGGGATACTGTCATATACTCAAGCTGATGGCAGGAAAGCTCGCATACCACTATTGACTCTGCCTTCATCTCGGGAACGATATCGAATACCGGTATGCCGATATTGCCGGCAAGCTTGGCGTCCTTGCCTGATTCCTTCAGTGCATGGTATATCAGTGATGTAACGGTGCTCTTGCCCTTGGTGCCGGTGATGCCGATTATCTGGTCACGGTATACCGTGAAGAATACCTGAGTCTCGGAGGTAACGGTGCATTTAAGATCCCGGGGAGACCTTTCAAGCACGATGCCGGGGCTCTTGAATACAAGGTCGAACCTTTCAAGGCACTCCTGATAGAGACTGCCGCAGACGATATCCACGGAATCGGGAAGGCCGTTTGCCTCCTTGCTCACGGGATTGAGGTCGGCTATGGTTATTGCAGCAGGAGAGCAGTACTCGCTCAGTATCCTGTATGTGGCCTTTCCCTCTCTGCCGAAGCCGAGTATACATACTGTCTTGTCCTTTGTGTATTCCCTGATGTATTCAATAAACCTGTTCAAAGCAAACGCTCCATTTCCTTTTTCAGTATAGCCCGGAATTCCTCAGGGAGGAGGTTCTCCCCGTTGAATGCGCTGCAGGCTTCAGCGTTCTGTGCATCGAGCAGCTCGGGGCGGTAAAGACCTGAACTGCGGTACCTCTCAAAAAGCAGCGGCAGTCTCTCGCCCTGTTCTTCCATTCGTCTGATGGCAAGAGAAACGGACAGATTGACCTCATCGATACTGCCTACACACTCGAAGGGCTTATGGTCTGACTGACCGGTCAGCTCTGTGAAGTAGTCGGCCATAGACTCCATATCACGGATATCCTTACCGAATACCTGTATTATCTCCTCCGTTGTAAGGAAGGGGGAGAGTATTATACTAACAAAAAGACACTTGGGACACTCGCCGCACCATATATCCGGCGAGACCTTGCTGCCGAGGTTGCAGCTTCGGAATACCGGAAGGTATTTCTTGTGCGCTGCGAACATCTTTGCTATCTGGAACTCCGCAAGAGGTCTCAGGAAGCTGAAATAGTATATCCCCGTGCCGAGGTAATTCTCTTCGTAGCTGTGGAAGTCCTGCTCGAACTCAAAACTCTTGGAGTACTGGTGGTTGACCTCCTGCCCGATGACGGTGCTCTCATTGGCACTTGATTCATTGGAGAGGACGATATATTTCAGGCCGCTGAGATATGCTGTTATCTCTGCGGAGAATGCAACGATGGAAGAGAAGGGGGTATGGCCGTTAAGGTAGCCCTGCTTGTTGAACTCCACAAGGGAGCGGTCGAAGCGGCGCTGTGCTGTGATGAGGGCATTCTCAGGAAGGCCTGCTGCTTCAACTGTGGCTGATATGGAGCAGCGCTTGTTGATAGCATAGCAGCGGCACTTCATGCCTGCCTCCACAAGAGTCTCAAGGGTGAGGGCGGAGTCCTTTCCGCCGCCTATGGGCACGAGGCAGCCCTCAGGTGCGCTTCTCTGCGCGGGGACTGTGCAGGCAAATGAACCTGTTGACACTATGTTTACAAAATCCTCACGGTCTGCGGTGATATCGTTCACATAGAAGAACTCGCCGAGGCCGAGGAAGTAAAGCTTCTTCCACCACCTGATCTGCTCACCGCTGAGCTCACCGCATTCCACTCTCATCTCCGGAGAGCATACTGCCTTCCAGTAGCTCACAGCCTCCGCCATGCCGAGAGAGAATACAAGTCTTTCAAGGGTGAGATCGCCGGCAGCTGTAAATCCCTCCGGGTTCGGGAAGCTCCATCCGGGGGTGAACGAAGCAAGCCCCGGGATATCAAAGACATAGCTGACCTCAACCGTGTCAGCCGTCTCCTTTATGTCATAGGACCGGTATACGAATACCGGGTGCTCCTGTCTGTATTTCTGGTATTTGTTCATCTGTTCCTCCGGGATCACTTATTGCCGAGAGAATCAAGATAGGCTTTGAGTCTCTCATAGGTCTCGTCTGAAAGATCATGCTCGACCTTGCAGGCGTCCTCGGCTGCGGTATCCTTGTTGACGCCGAGGAATACAAAGAAGGAGGATATAGTCTTGTGGCGGTCGTAGATGCGCTCTGCGACCTGTCTGCCGCTGTCTGTGAGCGTAATGTGGTGGTTATCTGCATCCACGTTAACAAGTCCGTCATCCTTCATCTTCTTCAGGATTATGGATACTGTAGGGCGTGAGTAGCCCATATATGAGCATATATCTATAGCATGAACATCCGGCTGCTTCTCTGAGAGGATTAGTATCGTCTCGAGATAGTTCTCAACTGCTTCAGTAATAGCCATTCTGATTCTCCTTTACAGAAAATATATATATTATATTATACCATAACTATACAGAAATTACAAGTATCAATTTAACTGTCAGTCCGTAACCTCATATCCGTCATACTCCGCAAACAGGCTGTATATATCGGGATGCGTTTTCTTTATCCGTACAGGCTTCATTTCGGTATCCGTAAAGCAGTGAGAGGAGGTGCCTTCGGCGCAGAGAAGTCCGCTCTCACGGCTTACCACACGGTATGACAGTTCAAGCCTTACACCGGTAAAACGGGTTATATGCGGATATACCGCAAAGGGCTCATCAAACCTGAGGGGACTCCTGTAGGCGCAGGATACTGAGAGGACAGGCATCATAAGGCCTGCCTCTTCGATATAGCTGAAGGGCATACCGCTCTGCCGCATCATGTCTACTCTGGTCTCCTCGAAAATACGTATGTAGTTTGAATGGTGCATTATGCTCATTTTATCTGTCTCGTAGAAATAGACTTTTCTTTCGTATGGCAATATCTTTTTCACGGGTACACTTCCTTTTTTCCTTCTTTCGTGGTATAATAGCATTATACAGCAATAAATGATACCACCTGTACATTATACCACATCTCACAGGAAAAATCCAGTAAGGAGGTCACTATGCCCGGAAAAATACTCAGACGGATATTCAGCCGCGCCGCTATAACCGTACTGCTGCTCCTGTTTCAGATAATGCTGCTTATGCTTGCTGTTACTGCTATCGGAGAACGATTCTATTTTGTATATGTATCACTTATAGTCCTCGATGTCGTGCTGGTTGTATACCTTATGAACAAGCAGGAGCCTGCCTCCTACAAGCTGGCATGGATAATCCTCATAAGCGTGGTGCCCCTCTTCGGTGGACTGACATACCTGTTCTTCAAGAACACCCAGAAGCTGCCCCGCAGACTGGAAAAGCGATACCGCGAGCAGACGGCAAAACATCTGACACAGACAGAGGAGGTCATGAAGGCGCTTACAGAGGACGCTCCCGACCAGGCAAATCTGGCAAGATATGTGCTGAGCTGCGGGGAATTCCCGGTATACAGGAACATATGCGCAGAGTTCTTCCCCCTCGGCGAGATACAGTTTGAGGCCATGCTGAGAGAGCTTGAAAAGGCTGAGCGATTTATATACATGGAGTATTTCATAATATCCGAGGGATATATGCTCGACGCTGTCTCTGAGGTGCTGATGCGGAAGGCGCGCGAGGGAGTTGACGTAAGGCTCATGTATGACGGCATCGGCACAGGCATGAAGGAGCACTCGAAAAAGTTCACCGAGCTCAGGGAGAGCGGTGTGCGGTGCCTTGCTTTCAATCCCTTCCGTCCCCTGCTCTCCTCCATACAGAACAACCGTGACCACAGGAAGATAATAGTAATCGACGGTATCACAGCCTTTACAGGCGGCACCAATCTTGCGGATGAGTATATCAACCGCAAGGAGCGCTTCGGACACTGGAAGGATACCGGTATAATGATACGCGGTGAGGCTGTGCGCAACTACACCGTCATGTTCCGTCAGCTGTGGGATATCTCCGAGCTTTCATCGCCTTTGAATGCACAGGATATACCCATTCCGGAGCAGCAGCCTGAAGGCCCTGCGGACGGCTTTGTTCAGCCCTTCTCCGATTCCCCCCTCGATGATGAGCCTGTGGGGAAGCTGGCCTATCTCGAGCTTATCAACAACGCCCGGGAGTCCGTCTGCATCACTACTCCCTACCTGATACTTGACGAGGAGATGATAAACGCCCTCTGCTTCGCAGCAAAGAAGGGAGTCGAGGTGAGGATAATAACTCCGCATATCCCGGACAAGTGGTACGTCTACCGCATCGCATGGACTCTTTATCCGCAGCTCATAGCCGCCGGTGTGAAGATATACGAATACACCCCCGGCTTCATCCATGCCAAGACTATCATTGCCGACAGAAAGACTGCCGTCATAGGCACCATAAACCTTGACTACCGCAGCTTCTACCTGCACTTTGAGTCGGCAGCCATACTCTACGGATGCAGCGTGATCGACGAGATCGCAGCGGATTTCGATGTTACTGTGTCCCTGTCCCATGAGGTAACATATGAAGAATGCCGGTGCAGCCCTTTTCTTTCAAAGCTGTCCGGTGCGGTGCTCAATATGTTCGCACCTATGCTGTGATATGAAAATGCCCGGAAGGAATACCTTCCGGGCATTGTTTATTTCAGTCCTGTTCTGATGTAATGGAAGAGATACTGCTGGGCTATGCCGGCATTGGCTGCTGCGAATTCCGGAAAACCGCCGGGGTAGTACTCCGCAAGTACTCTCTTTATCCATACATCTATCGGGAAGGCCTCTGTGCGGTGCATACCGAACAGCAGCACGCATTCCGCCACCTTCGGGCCTACTCCGAGTATCTTTTTCAGCTCCGCTCGCGCCTCCTCTATGGGGGCTGCTGCTATGGCAGAGAGGTCTGTCTCTCCACTGCTGACTCTTGAAGCCGCATCACAGAGATACTTCGCACGGAAGCCGCTCCTGAGATACGCAAGGGTATCGGGAGTCTCCCGGGAAAGAACCTCCGCATCCGGGAAATCTCCGCCGTTATTCTCACAGAGACGGTCGATGATGCCCTTTATGCGGGGGATATTGTTGTTCTGGGAAATAATGAAGGATATAAGACACTCCCAGCTGTCCTGACGGAGCAGTCTTATACCGCCCGCATAGGCGCAGGCTTTGGAAAGAGTCTCGTCCTCGGAAAAGCAGCGTTTGAATTCGCTGTAATCCGTATTGAGGTCGAAGTAATCCACCCAGCGCGTGAGGAATTCCTCCTCTGTGGTGTCGTGAAAGATGAAGCTGCCCTTTCCGGTCTGTGAGACCGTGAGAGGCGTATTCACGAAACGTCCTGTATAGGTGCAGTCATAGTCAGAGGGCATCTTCTTCCATCTGAATGCCTGACCGCAGTCAAGAGTTTCGTCGAGGTCGAGGTCGGGCTCGGAGACTATTATGTCTCTCCCCTTAACTTTATAATCCATAGGACGCTTACTCCACCGTTTCAACTTCGGAGCTGCTGCTGTCTGTATCTATGCCGAACATATCAAAGGCAGTCTTCCAGCCGAACTTTGAGAGAGAATCGTTATAGCCTCTTGCCATTCTCACTACTTCCCTGCCGAAGCTGTCTATCTCATCACGGAATATCATACACAGCTTGTCAGAGGTCTTCTCGTCGGCGAAGAGTATCCAGCCGCTGCCCTTCAGCTTGACGCTGTAGACATTGAACCTGCCGTTCCTGCCTGCATAGTTTATCTCGAGCTTGAGCTTGTAGGCCTTGCCTACCTCTTCCTCGATGCTGTCAAAGGCCTTGCGGATGCTCTTGAGATTGCTTCCGGTCACCTTGTCCTTATCGACTATCTTTATTTCGGCCTTGGGCTTGTCGCCGCCGTCCCTCAGAAGGTCTCTGATGCCTTCAAGGTATTCGTCAAGGTCGTCGGTGACATCCTTCCACTTGCCATCCTCGGCGATAAGGTCATTCTTAACCTCTGTTATCCTGCTCTCGGGTACTATAGCCTCGATTATGCGTTCGGAGCGGCAGCGTGTTATGCCCTTCTCCATATTGATGACGGGTGACTTGTAGCCGCCGGTGAGTATCTTCATAAGCATGAAGGTAAGCAGCAGAAGTGCGAGTACGATACCGATGAAGAGGAGCGAGCCCTTCAGATAGCCGCCCTTCTTCTTTGAAGGCAGGGCTGCTGTCTCGGCTGTGTTGTCATGCCGCTTTCTCTCCTGTACAGGCGGTGCAGATTTTTCCCCAGACTTGTGTTTTCCTTCCTTATGCTTTTTTTCGCGCTTTTCCTTGTGCTTCTTTTCCTTCTTCTCCGCCTTTTCAAGAGGGTCGGGAACATCCTCCTCCAGCGGCTTGATGTATCCTTCCTCCATAGCGTCGGGGTCAGGAACATTCTCGACCGGGTCTATGTACATCTCCATAGGGTCGGGGACTTCCTCGGCGGGAGCTTCTATTGCTGCCTCCAGCGATGCGGCGGCAGCGGCAACCGATTCCTCACAGCCGCAGTACTCCCCCTCCTCCAGTTTCTTTCCGCAGTACTTGCAAAATGCCATTTCTCTGCTTCCTTTCCTTATCAAAGATCGCTGATCTCCATGAATATCCTCTGCATACGCATATCTGTCTCTGCTATCTGATCCGCACAGGCTCTGAGTTCCTCTGATATCTCAGGGGTGATCTCCGCCGTGGTCTTGTATTTCAGCTGATGTTCAAGGCTCGCCCAGAAATCCATGGCCATTGTACGTATCTGTATCTCCACCGGCGCATATACCTTCATGGTGGAAAGGTGCACCGGTACATTGACTATCATATGAAGGCTGCGGTAACCGCTCTTCTTCGGGTTTTTGATATAGTCCTTCTGCTTGATAAGGACAAAATCATCACGCCTTGTGAGCATATTCGCAAGCTCATAGATGTCGCTTATGTAGTAGCAGGTCACACGTATTCCCGCAAGATCAAGCAGATTGCGGCGCGCTGATTCCGGCGTTACAGGCAGCCCCTTCTTCTGGAGCTTTCCGACTATGGATTCCGCCGACTTGACTCTGCTCTCAATGTTGTGTATCGGGTTGCGCTGGAACCTGACGTTGAATTCACCGTCAAGATTATTGAGATAGGTCGTAACAATGTTTATTGCGGATTCGTACAGATGCTCAAGCTGAAGGAATTGCAGCATCGTTACCGCAAACTCCTGCTGACTGTCCTCGCCTCGTTCAATTACGGCGGGGAGCTGACTTAGTCCGTCAAGATAGAAATCAAGATCGCTCACTTTTCACAGCCTCCTTACTTTTGCTTATATATAATTATATTATATCAGAAATAACAAAAATGTCAATAAGCCCCCTGTATCAGCATTTACTTCTATACGGTACCTCTGTCGAACAGATAGTGGGGGCGCTGCCCCCACACCCCTGCCAAAGAGGCATAGCCTCTCTGGACTCTCATTTCAAAATCAGCCATCCCCATTCATGGGGATGGCTGGTTTTGCAGCGGGATTCCAAAGGGACGTGTCCCTTTGGCGGGAGTTTGAGGGCAGAGCCCTCAATATCAATCTGTCAGAGATACAGTATAATAATAAATGCCGATGCGGAGGAATTAAATTAAATTTTTTGGGTATTTACAAAACACTCTGCTTGTGTTAAAATTATATAAGTATCAATCGAAAGGAGTATAACTATGGCAGAGCTTAAATACGAGATCACAGAGAAGCTGGGTGTTCTTTCAGAGAATGCCAAGGGCTGGACAAAGGAGCTCAATATGGTGAGCTGGAACGAGCATGAGCCCAAGTACGATATCCGTGAGTGGTCACCTGATCACAGCAGGATGGGAAAGGGCGTTACTCTCACAGCAGACGAGCTTGCAGAGCTCAAGGTGCTGCTCAGCGGTATCGACCTTGATTCCTTTGACGAAGAATAATGAAAAGCTGCACGGTAACGATGGCCGTGCAGCTTTTTTCATTCCCTGCAGAGGTACTGCTCTGCTTCCTTTACAAGCTTTACATCAACGAGTGCGTCAACTATGGTGCCGTTCCCGGTATGCTCCTCGGAGAAAACCTTGCCGGTCGCTCTTATCCTGCCGGTAAAGCCTGCCTTATCGTAGGGTATGAGCAGTTTCATACGGCGCGCCGTCTCGGGGAGGTTGCGTGCTATGCACTCCAGCAGCCGGTCAAAGCCGCCGCCGTGCTTTGCGGATATTATAACGGTTGTATCATCTTCGAACACCGTATCCCTGTGGAGTGCGGCATCAGACTTGTTCATGACATTGATCTGCGGTATCCCGTCACAGCCGAGCTCTGACAGGAGTGTCCGTGTGACCTGAGCCTGCTCTTCCCTCTCGGGAGAGGAAAGGTCCTGCACGTTGAGAATGATATCCGCAGATGCGGCTTCTTCAAGGGTGGACTTGAAAGCCTCGACCAGATTATGGGGCAGGCGGCGTATGAGTCCTACAGTATCTATCAGCAGCACGCTCCTGCCGTCCGGCAGTTCTATGGAGCGTGAGGTTGTATCGAGGGTCGCGAACAGTTTGTTCTCAGCCAGCACTCCCGCATCTGTCAGGGCATTCAGCAGGGTTGACTTGCCTACGTTGGTATATCCAACGATAGCGGCGCAGAGCACACCGTCCTTACGGCGGCGTGAACGTGAGAAGCTGCGGTGCTTTTTCAGCTCCTCGAGCTGCTCCTCAAGTATGCTTATGCGCTTGCGGATATGTCTCTTGTCGGTCTCCAGCTTGGTCTCGCCGGGGCCTCTTGTACCGATACCTCCTCCGAGCCTTGACAGGGACGTACCAAGTCCGGTAAGTCTCGGGAGACGGTATTTCTGCTGTGCAAGCTCTACCTGCAGCTTGCCTTCCTTTGTGCGTGCCCGCTGGGCGAATATATCAAGTATCAGAGTGGTGCGGTCTATAACACGCACTCCGAGTATATCCTCTATATTGCGCACCTGCACTCCGGTCAGCTCATGGTCGAAGATGACAAGCTCTGCTCCAAGAGCATCAAGCTGCTCCTTCAGTTCTTCAAGCCTGCCGGTGCCCATACAGGTCGCAGGGTCATAGGTGGGACGGCGCTGTATCATATCGCCGACTACCTCTGCGTTGGCAGTCGCCGCAAGCTCAGCAAGCTCGGCTATCGATACTTCGGCATCGAATTCTCCGGTGTCCACACAGGCAAGGACCGCCTTTACCGGCAGCTCCTCTGTCTTGTTTTCGTACATATATCTCTCCTTAATGGCTTATTCGGCCAGCTTTGCTATCTCCTGAGGAGTGAAGACATACTCCTTGCCGCAGAAATGGCAGCATACTGAGGTATCCTTTCCCTCGGCAGCGATAGAGGAAAGCTCCTCTTTGCCTATGCTGATGAGCACCTTCTCCGTGCGCTCCCGTGAGCAGTCACAGCGGTATACAGGAGATGCTGAATCAAGCTCGTTGGGTTCAAGTCCGTCAAGGAGCATATTGGCTATCTCCTCCGGTGTCACACCCTCTGCAAGCAGAGCAGATATGGGGCGCATGGAGCTTACGTTCTTCTCTATGATGTCTATGCACTTCTCGTCTGCGAAGGGCAGGAGCTGTACAAGGAAACCGCCTGCTGACTTTACGCTGAGGTCGGTGTCTACAAGCACTCCGAGGGCGCATACTGTGGGTATCTGTTCGCTGGTGGCGTAGTAGCTTGCTATATCCTCCGCTATCTCGCCGGATACAAGGGGGATAACTCCCACATAGGGCTCACGGAGACCCATATCCTTTACTACGGAAAGAGTGCCGTCACGGCCCACTGCTCCGGCAACATCCAGCTTGCCCTTGTCATTCAGCGGTATCTCCACCACTGCATTCTGCACACAGCTCTTTACGTTTCCGCGGCTGTCAGCTACTGCAACGAGCTGACCGGCAGGGCCGTCTGCATCGATACGCAGCGTGATGCTGTCCTCCTCACCCTTGAGCATATAGCCCATGAGTGATGCGGCAAGCGAAAGCCTGCCGAGACCGGCAGTTACTACCGCCGATGTCTTGTGTATCTTCTCTATCTCTGAAACTATGTCCTTTCCGTCAAGGACGGCTGCAAATGCAGAGCCGTCTGCGGAAATCGCTCTGTAAAGCTTTCCCATATCTCTTCCTCCTGTATTCAGTCCGTCTTCTGTCCGCTGCGGACACATCTTGCGGCGTAGACTATGCGCTGGCAGTCCTCTGCCGGCGCATCAAAGCTGTCCTCGCCGTACTTGCCGGCTATCTCGAAGCCCGCATCTCTCAGCATGGACTCGATAAGCTCCTCGCTGTAGGCCTTTTCCGTGAAGCTGTCGGAGCTGCGTGACCAGAGCCCGTTCTCCTCGCGCTCAAAGAACTCAAGGTGCATGGAGACTTCATCCGTAGTACGGTCAAGGGAGTTCTCCCATACGCAGTACACGTTCTCCGTCTCATAGGTGAAAGTATTGTCTGCAAGTACATGGCGGTGCTTGTAGAGAGTATTGACGTCAAAGATGAATATGCTCCCTACCTCCGAGAAGAAGGCCACACGCTCAAATACCTGCCTTACATCATCTGCCGACGGAAGGTGATTTATGCTGTCAAGGGCGCATATCGTTATATCTATCGTGCCGTACATATCTATCTTCCGCATATCCTGACAGAGGTACTGTATATCAAGCCCGCTGTCGTACTTCTTCTCCATAGCTATGCCGAGCATCTCATCAGACAGGTCTACTCCGATAACATCATAGCCGAGTCTTGCCATCTCCTGTGAAATACTGCCGGTACCGCAGGCCAGGTCAAGGAGTATACCGCCCTCTGTGCTGCGGAAGCGGCGTATTATAGCGTCAAAGAACTCCGCACGCCTGCGGTAGTCGATATTGGCCGTAAGCTCGTCATAATAACGGGCAAAAACACTGTATCCGCTCATATCACACCTCAGTTCAGCGGTACATCCTCAGTACCGAGCCACTCATTGTTATCATCAAGAAGTACACGCTCGCGTCCTTCAAGCTCCTCATCGGTGCCCATGACGCTGTAGGTATCTATGTAGAGTTCCCCGTCAGAGCCGAGGTACTGCACCTTGCGCTGTACAAGTGCAAGCTCTCCCGAGAACCAGCGGAACTGTTTGTCCTCATAGGAGGAGGCGCTGCCCTTGTTGTGTATGCTGATAAGGCCGTCGCTGCCTACAGTTGCAAGTGCCCCGCCGAGCTTGTCGTCAAGCTCCTCACAGCTGTCAAAGCGTCCGGTAGAGGTGTTGAGACAGTAGTACCTGCCGTACTGGTCGGGAGTTCCTGCATTCTCCGGTATGAAAAGGTCGGCAAATCCGTCCATGTCATAGTCCTTGATGGTCAGCAGCGAAGCAGGGCTGTCGTATTCTGCGCACCAGGAGCAATCTGCTTCAAGGACCTGTACTCTGCTGCCGAGATAGTATACATGGACTCCGTCGGGCTCTACCTCATAGGTGTAGCGGGCGTCCACCTCCCATGCCTCCTCGCCGGGCTGAACGGGGCAGGTCCAGCGGATATCCTCCGCTACGTAATCTATGGTGGAAGGCTCTGTTTCGGCCTCTGTCTCCTCCGGCACTGCTTCCGTCCCTGCCTCCGTTATCTCCTCTGTAGGTGCCTCCGTTGCGGCTTCTGTGAGAGCCTCTGTGAGGGGCTCCGTCTCCGGCTCTGATGACGGAGCCTTTGAAGCTACGCCGACGGAATTCCCGCAGCCGGTCATGAGCAGCAGGCTGAGTGCCGCAGCTGCTATGTGTCTCGTTTTCATAAACACCTCTTTCGCCTTTTACGGCTGTCTGAAAACACCCTGCCATAAGTGGCAGGGTGTTTGTGTTTTCCTGGTTTTATGCCTTGCCCTGATCCTTCAGCTTGCAGCACTTCTTGTACTTCTTGCCGCTGCCGCAGGGACAGGGATCATTATCGCCGATCTTCTTTACGTGTACTTCCTCAGAGAAGCTTCCGTCGCCGGAGCCTGCATTGGGTGCATCAGGCTTGGCTACCTGCTCACGCTCGGGAGCCTCGTTGGACTGGAGTCTTACTGTCAGGAGCATACGTACTGTATCCTCGCGGATGGAGTCAACCATAGCATCGAACATCTCGAAGCCCTCGTAACGGTACTCGATAACAGGGTTTCTCTGACCGTAGGAGCGGAGACCGATACCCTTCTTGAGCTCTTCCATATCATCGATATGAGCCATCCACTTTGTATCAACTGTACGCAGGAGAACAACTCTCTCCAGCTCTCTGATGGTCTCGGAGCCATACTCTTCCTCCTTGGCCTGGTAGATCTCGCCGCACTTCTCGTTGAGAGCGCTGATGATATCCTCCTTGCTGACATCCTTGAGCTCATCCTCGTCAAATTCCAGATCCTCAGGTCCGATGAGCCAGCCGAGGAAATACTCCTTGAGGCCGATGAGGTTCCACTCGTCCTTGATATCCTCGTCGGGGAGATAGGTATTTACTGTTGAAGTGATGAGATCCTCCATCATCTTGAGGATGCTCTCGTGGAGATCCTCACCGTCAAGCACCTGAGCACGCTGCTTGTAGATGATCTCACGCTGTGTATTCATAACGTCGTCGTAGTTGAGGACGTTCTTTCTGATGCTGAAGTTTCTGCCCTCGACCTTCTTCTGTGAGGACTCGATGATCTTTGTGAGGGACTTGCTCTCGATAGGCATTGTCTCCTCAACGTTGAGCACCTTCATCATATTCTCAAGACGGTCGCCTGCGAAGATACGCATAAGGTCGTCCTCTACGGAGAGGAAGAAGCAGCTCTCGCCCTCGTCGCCCTGACGTCCGGAACGTCCGCGGAGCTGATTGTCGATACGTCTTGACTCATGACGCTCTGTACCGAGGATGTAAAGACCGCCGGCCTTTCTTACCTCGACTGCCTTTTCCTTTACCTCTGCATTGAACTTGTTGTAAAGCTCGCGGTAGAGCTTACGTGCCTCAAGGATCTCCTGATTGTCTGTATCAGCGAAGCCGATAGCCTCGGAGATGACCTCCTCGGGGATCTCGCGCTTTCTCAGCTCTGCACGGGCAAGGAACTCAGCGTTACCGCCGAGCATGATATCGGTACCACGTCCGGCCATATTGGTGGCGATAGTTACAGCGCCCAGCTTACCTGCCTGTGCTACGATCTCAGCTTCCTTTGCGTGGTGCTTTGCGTTGAGTACCTCATGCTTTACGCCCTTGCGCTTGAGCATTGCGGAGAGGAGCTCGGACTTCTCGATGGATACTGTACCAACGAGGATAGGCTGGCCTTTCTCATGGCACTCGATGATCTTGTCTATGATAGCCAGGTACTTGCCCTTCTCTGTACTGTATACCTGATCGTTGTGGTCGATACGGATAACAGGCTTGTTGGTCGGGATAGCGATAACATCGAGTTTATAGATCTCCTTGAACTCGTCTTCCTCAGTCATAGCAGTACCGGTCATACCGGAGAGCTTTGTGTAGAGACGGAAGAAGTTCTGGAAGGTGATGGTAGCAAGTGTACGTGACTCGCTCTTGATCTTAACGCCTTCCTTGGCCTCGATAGCCTGATGCAGACCGTCATTGAAGCGGCGGCCGAGCATGAGACGTCCGGTGAACTCGTCAACGATGATGATCTCGCCGTCCTTGACAACGTAGTCGATATCGTTCTTCATTACGCCGTTAGCCTTGATAGCCTG
>CAMKMD010000034.1 GCA_946413815.1 uncultured Ruminococcus sp. | reverse complement strand
GTCCATGTGCGGAGGAAAATTGCAGTAATAAGCCTCCGGAACATGAGTTGTTTCATTTCTCTTCATTCCTATATGGCCGACCTTTGCTGTCGGGATAAGCGAAAGAAGTCCGTTCACCATTCCGAGTCCTGCCCTGAGTATAGGTATTATGGCAGGCTTCCTGCCGTCAAGAACAGGCTGTACAGTTTCCTCTATAGGCGTCTTTATCTTTACATCCTTAGTTTTCATATCGGAGAGCGCTTCATATCCCATAAGCATAGCTATCTCCTCGACAAGCTTGCGGAACTCATAGGTTCCTGTCCTCTTGTCACGAAGCATCGTTATTTTGTGCTTTATAAGCGGATGATCGATATAATATACCTCTGACATATTCATTCTCCTTTTTATTTTTTTATCTTTGAAAATTTCTTGCGGAGATATACAAGCTCAGAGCTGTCATCGTGAGCATTTATATCAACGCCGTGAGAATATGCATCCTGTCTGCGATATTTGAATACATAGCTCATTCCGAGACCGATGACCAGCCAGAAAATGAACACCCTGTATGTATAATCGACAAACAGCGCGACCTCAAACATTGAGTAAACACAGTAAGCCGCGCTGAACGACGCTATGAGAACAAGGACATTTCCGTCACGCCTTCTTCTCGTTTTATATTTGAACATAGCCTTCAGCACAGCCTTTGCCACAGTCACAGCAAACACGAGGAAAAGGCTCAGTCCTACAATACCATAGCTGACGGCTATAGTAAGCAGACCGTTATGAAAGTTTACATACTGATGATCGCCTATCTTTGTATATCTTATTCCCTTTCCGCCTATATAAATTTTGCCGTAATCCGATATATTATCCTTGCCGATACCGAAAACAGGATTTTTTTCTATCATTCTTAAAGCCTGCCGCCAGAGAGTGTATCTTCCGCTGTCTATATTTTTATTCTCATGTCCGAGAGAAGTTTTTTCTTCGGGCTTTTCAGGCTTTATTTCTTCACCTGCCGAGACCTCCGGTTCAGGCTCAGGTTCTTCAAGCTCCATATCTCCGTTATTCGCATCAAGAGTAGTTGAAACGGATATCTGTGAAAAACGCTCATTCAACATATAGGATATAGTTTTCTGAACTCCTACACGAACAAAGAAAAGCGCCGCCACTACTGTAACGCATGCAAGGAATGTAGCTGTAAGCCTGAAAAATATAGTGTAAAGCTTTTTTATACTGAATTCCTTGAAAAGCTCATAGAAAAACCAGAATGATATATAGACCATCATAAACAGCAGTGACGCATTCGAGTCGGTAAGTATGAGCGTAAATGAATTTATGATGATACATGCTATGTACCATATCCTGTATTTTATATTTATAGTTCTGTCAGACCTTCGCATTCTGAGCAGGAATGTGCAGAACACTATCGATACGACCGAGTAAAACGCCGTTACATTTGCATTGGGTATAACGCCGACAAAGCGGCTCTCTATTATACAGAATTCAAAGCCCATCAGCGTAAATCCTTTAGGGAATACAGCAAACAGAACAAGACTCACAAGCATTATAAGCGTTGTGACAAAGTTTATCACATCAAAACAGACACGCATCTCCTTTTTAAGTCTGTAGTTGCTTTTTTCCGCATGGGAGCCGTAAAAAAGGAAAAAACAGACCGTCATCCAGAACAGCGTGACGATATTTGCCATAAGATTTCTCTCACTGTGCAGTATGACCGAAATACAGGCACTCAAAAGAAACAGATAGATGATATATCTGTACCTTACACGGTGTATGCGTTTTTTGACTATCATTCTGTCTGCAAAAAGGAACAGCGCCCATAAGCCCATAAGTGAAAGCACGATATTATAAGCCGTCTGTGCAAGATATCTTACATCAAACATCAGCACAAGCATAAAAATTATCCTGAAATTCGAGGTACTGTTAAAAAAGCCCAACAGCTTATTCACCCACGACCCAGCGGACTTTTCAGACACGATAACACCCCCATAGCAATGCATAATTTCATTCCTATAATAAACTGCGCCCCTGACAAAGCAATAAAAGCTTTGTTTTATTATTTATCTAATGATAATAGTATCATTTTATCAGCTGAATGTAAACAGCAAATTTCTACAATATTTGTAAAAATAAGCACAAAAAATCCCTGCCGGAAAACCGACAGGGATAATCGATATCAAAAGATATATCAGCCAAGCTCTGCGAAGTACTTAATTGTTCTAACCATCTGGCTTGTGTAGCTGTTCTCGTTGTCATACCAGGAAACTACCTGAACCTCATAGAGGTCGTCAGCGATCTGGCTAACCATTGTCTGAGTAGCATCGAAGAGTGAACCGAACTTCATGCCGATAACGTCAGAAGAAACGATAGGATCCTCGTTGTAGCCGAAAGACTCAGAAGCAGCGTTCTGCATAGCAGCGTTGATAGCTTCCTTTGTAACGCCTTCCTTCTTAACAACAGCTGTAAGGATTGTTGTTGAACCTGTTGGAACTGGAACACGCTGAGCAGAACCGATGAGTTTGCCGTTGAGCTCAGGAATAACAAGACCGATAGCCTTAGCTGCACCTGTTGAGTTAGGAACGATGTTAGCAGCGCCTGCTCTTGCTCTTCTGAAGTCGCCCTTTCTGTGAGGACCGTCAAGTATCATCTGATCGCCTGTGTAAGCGTGGATAGTTGACATGATACCGCTCTGTATAGGAGCATAATCATTAAGAGCCTTAGCCATAGGAGCGAGGCAGTTTGTTGTACAAGAAGCAGCAGAAATTATTGTATCTTCAGCTGTAAGAGTATTCTCGTTAACGCTGAATACGATAGTTTTAAGATCATTGCCTGCGGGAGCAGAAATAACAACTTTCTTAGCACCTGCATCGATGTGAGCCTGGCTCTTAGCCTTTGAGCAGTAGAAACCTGTGCACTCGAGAACAACGTCTACACCGAGTTCGCCCCAGGGAAGCTCAGCAGCATTAGCCTTAGCATAGATTGTAAGAGTCTTGCCGTCAACTGTGAGAGTACCAGCCTCATCATCAGCTGTTACTGTGTGAAGACCTTCACCGATCTTACCGCAGTAACCGCCCTGAGCGGTATCATACTTAAGAAGATTAGCAAGCATTGAGGGCTTTGTAAGGTCGTTGATAGCAACGATCTCATAACCGGGAGCATCAAACATCTGTCTGAATGCAAGACGGCCGATACGGCCAAAACCATTAATAGCAACTTTAACTGACATGGGATATTACCTCCTAAAAATTTATATATTCATTATACAACACACTCGGGAAATTTGCAAGTACCTCTATTGAAAATTAAGAGAATTATATATATATGTACATTTTGACTGTGGAGCGGAAATGAAATTTGTTGATTATTAAGACTGATCTGTTCAAAAGCCTTACTAAAGCAGAGAACAGCCCGGATATGCTGCTCCGGAGGCGACTGTGTCCGCCGATATACCGCATTATCTGCATATACAGTGCTGAGAGGCGAACTATCAACAATGATTGTTGAAAATGAAATTTTTAGATATTTTGTCATAAAGAGAAAATCGTAACAAAATATTTTGTTGACAATTATCAAAAACTATAGTATAATATATTTTGTGGAAAACTAATCATAGAAACAGGAGCGGATAATACTATATGACAGACGGACTCGAGATCGAGCGGAAGTTCCTTGTGGAACAGCCGCAGCTTGAAAAGCTGAACATCGTGGGGAGCGCAGATATCATACAGACCTATCTTAAAAGCGGGAAGGGCGGATCTCAGCGCAGGGTGCGCTGCATAAGCCGCAACGGCGTCCTCACATATAAATATACAGAGAAGATCTTCTATACCCATGTCACCAGGCATGAGACCGAACGTGAGATCACGGAGGAGGAATACAACAGGCTCCTCAAAGAGCGCAACCCCGATCTTGTGACGGTAGAAAAGACGAGATACCGTTTTGATTATCTCGGACAGCTGTTCGAGCTGGATGTATATCCGTATTCTGACCGGCTTGCCATACTTGAGCTGGAGCTGCGTGACGCTGATCAGAAGATAATCTTCCCGGATGAGGTGAAGGTGCTTAAAGAAGTATCAGACGATCATGCATATTCCAACTCGGCTCTTGCGGTACGCGGGGCATTTCCTGCGGAAGCATATCTTTGCGAAGCCGGAGAAACGGAGAGTTGAATGGCAGAAAAAGTGATCCGTGCCGGGAGCTCTGAGCAGCTCACTGAGCTGTTCGGCCAGTTCGACGGCAATATCAGCAATATACAGAAGGAGTACGGCGTGTCTGTGGTCAACAGACAGGGTGATATAAAGGTCATCGGCGAGGAACCGGGAGTATCTGAGGCAGCAAGAGCCGTGGAGCACCTTCTTAAAATGAGTGAGAGAGGCCAGCCCCTCAGCGAGCAGACCATCCGCTATGTCACCTCCATGGTTTCGGAGGGCGTTGAGCAGCAGCTCGAGGAGCTCAAGGGAGACGGGATATGTCTTACCTCCTCAGGAAAGATAGTCCGTCCGAGGACTGTCGGGCAGAAGCGGTACATAGACTGCATAAAGGAGAACACCATCGTTCTGGGCATAGGACCGGCGGGAACCGGAAAGACATATCTTGCCGTTGCAATGGCGGTAAGGGCTTTCAGGGAGCATAAGATAAGAAAGATAATCCTCACCCGTCCTGCTGTGGAGGCAGGCGAGAAGCTGGGTTTCCTTCCGGGAGACCTGCAGGATAAGGTAGACCCCTACCTCCGCCCGCTCTATGACGCGCTGTTCGATATGTTCGGAGCAGAGAGCTTTTCGAGATATATGGAAAAGGGCATAATCGAGGTCGCTCCTCTTGCTTATATGCGAGGCAGAACGCTTGACGAAGCATTCATCATACTCGATGAGGCTCAGAACACGACTTCGGAGCAGATAAAGATGTTCCTTACACGACTCGGCAATGAGAGCCGCATGGTCATAACCGGAGATATAACACAGATAGACCTCCCGGACGCAGGCAGATCGGGACTTGTCGAAGCAATGAAGGTATTAAAGGGCATCGACGACATCGCAGTTCACCGTTTCACGGAAAAGGACGTTGTCCGTCACCGCCTTGTACAGGATATTATCAAAGCATACGAAAAATTCAATGAAGGGAGAAATAAGCATGCCTAAGCTAAAGGTATACGTAAAGAACAATCAGACAGAGGTAAAGGTGCCGGTAGGTATAAGGCTCCTCATCAGGAGATGCTGCCAGGCCGTTCTTGCAACAGAGGGATTCAAGCAGGACGCAGAGGTCAGCGTATCATTCGTAAGCAACAGTGAGATCAGGAATCTCAATAAAATATACAGGAATAAGGACAGCGTAACGGATGTCCTCTCTTTCCCGCTCACAAGCGACAACGGAAAAACCGAGACAAATCCCGAGACAGGCGCTGTACAGCTCGGAGATGTGGTCATCTCCCTTGAGACAGCCGTAAAGCAGGCACAGAACTACGGCCATTCCCTCGAGCGTGAGGTAGGCTTCCTCACTGTACATTCCATGCTCCATCTTCTTGGCTATGACCATGAGACAAGTCAGCTCGACCAGAGGATAATGCGCGAGAAGGAGGAATCCGTGCTTGAGAAGCTCGGTATTTCCCGTGACGCTACTTTCATAAGCCCCAGTGAGGCAGAGTAATGCCGAGAACAGCGTTTATCACAATAGCCGGCCATACCAATGCCGGAAAGTCCTCGCTGCTCAATGCCATAGTAGGCGAGAAGATAGCCTCAGTCAGCAGCAAGCCCCAGACCACACGTACCCGTATAACCGGAATACGCATAATAGATGATGTGCAGCTCGTGTTCTTTGATACACCGGGTATGCACAAGCCTGTCAACAAGCTGAGCGAGCATATGCTCAACACCGTCAAGGAGTCTGTCAGCGACATAGATGCAGTTCTCTTCATGCAGGACTGCACAAGGAAGATGGCGCCCCAGGAGAGAGAACTGATACAGTCTCTCAACAGGGAGAAGATGCCGGTGATACTTGTACTCAACAAGATAGATCTTCTCCGCAGCATGGATGAGCTGGCGCCGAAGATAGCCGAATTCACCTCAGGCCTTGAGTTCGAGGCGGTTATCCCTGTAAGCGTGACTGAGAACAACGGAGTTGATATAGTCATCTCCGAGATAATGAAGCTCTCACAGGAGACGGAGCAGTACTTCTTCCCTGAGGATATGATAACCGATCAGCCGGAGAAGGTGCTTGCCGCCGAGATGATACGCGAGAAGCTCCTTGAGCTCCTGAAGGACGAGGTGCCCCACGGCATTGCAGTCGGAGTAGAGGAGATGTCCGAGCGTGACGACAAGGATATCCTTGATATATCCGCAGTAATATACTGCGAGAGAGAGTCCCACAAGGGAATAATCATCGGCAAGGGCGGAGCGATGCTGAAGAAGGCTTCCACCGCCGCACGTCTTGACCTTGAGGAATTCTTCCAGATACAGGTAAATCTCAGATGCTGGGTAAAGGTCAAGGAGGACTGGCGCAACCGCGAGGGCCTCATCCGCAGCTTCGGTCTGTCTGACAAATAGTACCGGAAATATTTACCGCTCAGTGTACACACAATAGCTCCGGAAGGAGTTGTTGTGAATGGACACGGAGCAGCTTTGGGACAGGTTCGTCCTTACCGGAAGCATAGCAGATTACCTTGCATACCGGGAGAGCCCGGAGAAAGCAGGATATACCCATGACGATAACAGAGGGGATCGTCCTGCGGGAGCGTCCGGTGGGCGAGCAGGACAAATTCATTGATATCCTTACAAAGGATAACGGAGTTACCGAGGTATCCGTCAAAGGCGCACGCAAGATAAACGGAAAGACCGGCAGCTCCACACAGCTATTTGCATACTCACGGTTCTGTGTTAATGAGAGCAGGGGAAGGCTTGTTCTCAACAGCGCAGAACCGATACATATTTTTTACGGACTGAGGGACAGCCTTACAAAGCTGTCTCTTGCAAGTTATTTTGCGGAGGTGGCGGTATACTGCACCCCCGAGAAGAGCGAGACGGAAGGCAGGGAGACAAATCTGAGGCTCCTGCTGAACTGCCTGCACTACCTTGAAAACGGTCTTCGGCCGGAGGCTCTGGTGAGGAGCATCTTCGAGCTGCGGCTCATGGCAGATACCGGCTATATGCCGGATATACTCGGCTGCCGCGGCTGCGGTGTGTTCGAGCCGGAAGAACTTTTCTTCTGCATCCGTGACGGCGGTTTCTATTGTTCCGACTGCTTTGACAAGGCCGGAGAGGAACTCAGCCGGACAGAGTATATGAAGGTAAAGCTGCCTGTACTCAATGCAGTAAGGCATATCGTACTTGCAGACTTCGACAGGCTCTTCAACTTCCGGGTTTCCGACAAGGTGCAGGGTGCCCTGACGGAGTTTTCGTCATCATACATAACAGCACATCTTGAAAAACACTTTAAAACACTTGATTTTTACAGATCGCTGCTGTAATGCGGCATTCAGGTGTTTTGCATGGGAGGAATATACAATGGACCGCACAGTATATGACATCTGCAATGTTCAGAGAAGTATATATCAGCTTGCATATAAGAAGAATTACAGCGTGGAGGAATTCTCCGCACTGTATCTGAAGTCTGATTTCTGCAGGAGGGAATTTGATGCGGAATGGTCACGCTTCCAGCTTGAGACCGCAGACGAGAACATGGATTTCATTCTCTCAGAGATCGGAGGATCACTTCCGGAGGTAACAACTCAGGATATCGATCTTGCGGGATATGTGGGATTCATGTACCGTTATCTTTTCTTTATCACACCGTATTCAAGCGCAGAGCTTGCAGACCGTGTATCCTTTGAAGATATCGCAAAGACAGTCATTGAATCGTCGATCAAGGGCGAGGATCTTGTCGTTGAAGAGATCTGCAAGTCGCACGGCCTTGAATACGATGCAGCCAGGCTCTGATAAATAAGGCATAATTTGCAGCAAACGATCTACAGTCATTCTACCAATAGGAGGAATCGCAAATGGACGGAGGAATCTCAGGAACACTGATACTATTCATTATAATGTTTATCGCAGGCATTGTACTGTCTGTGATATGCTTCCGGAGCGCAAAAGCCGGAGCATCAGGCGGAAAGGTCGCAGGTCTTGCACTGGCAGGATTTCTGCTCACTGTGATACCGCTTTATTTCGTTGTCAGCGGACTGATACTGCTGATCGCAGTCGCAGCACTTGCCTTCTTCTACGGCATCTGTGTAGGAATGACACTCAGAAAGGGATGATATGACATGGAGATACGACATTTCAGAGCGGAAGACGCACAGGAGCTTTCTGAAGTCATCGCCCGCACCATGCGCACCTGCAACGTAAAGGACTACGGTGAGGAACTGATAGAGCTCTGTATTGCCGGAAAGACACCGGAGAAGCTTATAGAGTGCTCGAACTGGATGCACATATACGTGCTCTGCGACGGAGAGATGATAGTCGGTACAGGCTCAATAGGCCCTTACTGGGGCAGCACCACGGAGAGCAGTCTCTTTACTATCTTCGTGCTTCCGGAGTATCAGGGCAGGGGGCTTGGCAGGCTCATAGTTGAGACCCTCGAGCAGGATGAGTTCTTCCTGCGTGCAGAGCGTATAGAGATACCGGCTTCACTGACAGCCGTGGATTTCTACAAGCGTATGGGCTATGACTACAAGAACGGATCCTCAGAACCGGACGAGGATCATAATATCAAAATGGAGAAATTCAGAAAAGCATAGTAAATACCGCCCCTCTGTACCAACAGAGGGGCATAACTTGAAAGACAGAAATACAGAAAGGAAATTATGGAAAGATACTTAAAGACACTGGAGCTCGACAAGATACTGGAAATGCTCGCAGATCTGACCTCAAACGAGGAGACAAGGCGCATGGCCCTCGCACTGAGACCGGACACCGATGCGGAGAGAGTCCGCTACGAGAATCTGAAAACGAATCAGGCGCTCAGTCTGTCCGTCCAGTTCGGCACACCGCCCTTTGCCCCCTTCAAGGATATATGCGGAGTCTCCGCAAGAGCAAAGCAGGGAGCAGTCATCTCCCTGCGCGACCTTATGGATATAGCTGCCATGCTCAGACAGATACGTGACCTTGCACGCTGGTACAGCACCTGTGAGAACGTGGAGACGGAGCTGAGCTACCTTTTCGCACAGCTCCAGCCCAACGACTGGCTCCTTGAAAAGCTTGAGCGCTCGATAATCTCAGATACGGAGATATCCGACGCCGCAAGCCCGGAGCTGGCTGCCATACGCCGCAAGATAAACCGTGCAGGTATGCAGCTGCGTGAGACTCTCGACAAGATGATAAGGAACAAGGACACTCAGCAGTATCTCCAGGAGGCCAATGTCACCATCCGTGACGGCCGCTTTGTTCTCCCCGTCAAGGCGGAGTACAGAGGACAGGTGAGCGGCCTTATCCACGATACCTCCGCCACCGGACAGACCATATTCATCGAGCCTATGGCCATAGTCGAGGCCAATAACGATATACGCATACTCGAAGGCAAGGAGCAGGAGGAGATAGAGCGCATCATCCGTGAGCTCTGCAGCGACTGCGGCGACTACGCCGATACCCTTGCACAGAACTACAAGGTGATAACTGAGCTCAACCTCTATTTCGCCAAGTCGAACTTAGCGGCAAAGCTGAAATGCTCCATGCCGCTGATAACGGATGACGGAGTGATAGAGCTCAAAAAGGCACGCCATCCCCTGCTTGACAGCAAAAAGGCAGTACCTGTAGACCTCCGCCTCGGCGAAGACTATCAGGCGCTCATTATAACCGGCCCGAATACGGGCGGTAAGACAGTATCCCTCAAAACAGCGGGACTTCTTGCAGCCATGACCATGTGCGGCCTGCTCATACCCGTATCAGACGGCAGCCGCATATCCGTATTCGACCATATCCTCGTTGATATCGGCGACAGCCAGAGTATAGAGCAGAACCTCTCCACCTTCTCGGCACACACCAACAAGGTAATAGAGATAATCGAGACCGCCGACGAGAACTCTCTCGTCCTCCTTGACGAGCTGGGCTCAGGCACAGACCCGGTGGAAGGTGCCGCCCTTGCGGTAGCTATAATCCGCAGACTTATGGCATCCGGCGCAAAGCTCATGGTGACCACACACTACCAGGAGCTGAAGGTCTTCGCTATCAACAGCGAGAACGTGGAAAACGCCTCCTGTGAATTCGATATAGAGACACTCCGCCCGACCTACCGTCTTATAGTAGGCTCTCCCGGCAAGTCCAACGCCTTTGCCATATCCGAGAGCCTCGGTATGCCGGCAGATGTTATCGCCGAGGCGAAGGCAGCCGTCAGCGAGGCCAACACAAAGCTGGAAGAGGTAATAGGCAAGCTCGAAGCGGCACGTATAGAGCTTGAACGCCAGAAGGAAGAAATACGCCGTCTGAAGCGTGAGACAGCCGAGCATGAAGAGGCTATCCGTCATGAGCGCGAAGAGATGGAGCGCACACGTGCAGAGGAGCTTGAGAAGGCACGCCGCCAGGCCATGAGCATAATCGAGGCCACAAAGGCAGAGTCCAATGAGCTTCTTGACGAGCTTGACAAGCTCCGCAAGGAGAAGGACAAGAAGGATTTCAGCGCGAATGTATCCGGCATGAAGTCCCGCACCAAGCAGAGCTTCAACAGGATGTATGATATGGCGAATCCCATCGACAAGAAGGACCCGAACGAGGAGTACGTCCTCCCGAGGAAGCTCAGGCGGGGCGATACGGTTTATGTAGTTGACCTTCAGCGTAAGGGCATAGTCTCCGGCGAACCGGATGGCAGCGACTTCGTGTACGTGCAGATGGGTGTCATGAAGACCAAGATGAACATCTCACGTCTGCGTCTTGAGGAGACCGAGAAGGTAAGCTATCCCGGCGCTCCCAAGAAGGGACAGAACAGGGCCCAGCGCAGAGCGGGCGGAGTAGGCGTCAAGGCAGAGCGAAGAGGAAAGCTGGAGCTTGATATCCGCGGCTGTGCCTGTGACGACGGTGTGTATCAGCTCGATGCCTTCATCGACCAGGCAGTGATGTCAAATATCTCGACCATCACTATAATACATGGCAAGGGCACAGGACTTCTCCGCAAGGCAGTCCACCAGCGCCTGCGCTCACACCCCTCAGTGAAGAATTTCCGTCTCGGAACCTTCGGCGAGGGCGAGGACGGCGTGACCATAGCAGAACTCAAATAAATGACAGGCCGCATAGCTTTTTACTATGCGGCTTTTTCTGCAATAAATGATTTGACATACTATTTATGATATGTTAGAATGATAGTATACTATAAATATAAGAAAGGATCACTGAAATGAGAGAGCCGGAAACAGAACGATTCAGCCTCCTGTCTCCTGACGGGAGCGGCACCTATTTCACACTCAGCGATGATACAGCCAACGACCTCTCTGTTGAATTCCTTGCAGACAGCGTCTCCGGTAACAGTACGGAGTTTGAGGTGATACACAGGATACTCACGGATATGCCCGTGAGCAGGAACATCATAGATTACAGAAGGGATATTTATTCAGACCTGCGCTCAGATCCCGGACTGTGTGAGGAGCTCCATGAGATATTCGATGCCATGAGCTTCTATGTGAATGACCGCCCGAACACTATCGACAAGACCTCCACTATATGGGATCTCTTTATGCGTCTCAGGGCACTTGACAGCTATGTCGGATCAGTACGCCGTATAGCGAAGGCCCTGGAGGGAAAGGAATTCGCATCAGAGGGCATGAAGCGCTTTGCCGCATATATGAAGGATGTCTACAGCAACAGCGGCTTTGACGAGCTTGCGGAGGATATCGCAGAGATCGGCGAAGAGATCAGCGACATAAGGAGCATGACTCTCGGAGTCAACCTCGATCAGGATTTCTATCCGGAGGAGGTAGGTATCCTCTCCCTGAACCGCTTCTGGTTCGGCGAGCAGGGACTGCTGAAGCGCTTTATCAAGTATCACCGCAAGGATCAGATAAACGATAAGAAGATATTCCCCTTCAATATGGAGATGCCTGATGACGGCCTTGACATGGTCGAGAAGCGCATGAACAGGAGCACTCCGAAGCATAACCGCCCATACGACAGCCCGCTTATGAACAACCTCAACAGTATCATCGAGCGTATGCTTCCCTCCGTCACCGGAAAGCTCAGGAAGGCACTTGACAAGTATGTGAATGTCAGCGTGAAGTCCTTTTCTGTGCTTGCTGACGAGTTCCTCTTCTATCTTCGCTTTACATCCCTTGAAAAGCAGCTCACGGAGCTCGGACTGCCCTGCTGTCAGGGAGTGTATTCCGAGAAGGATACCTTCATGAAGGATTTCTACAATATCCGTCTTGCGATATGCAGACTGAAAGGCACTGTCACTGATGATATCGTATGCAACGACATAGAGTTCACGGACGATACCACTGTACAGATACTCACAGGCCCTAACAGGGGCGGGAAGACCATACTCACACAGGGAATAGGCCTTGCCTTCCTCATGTATCAGAGCGGCCTCTTCGTTCCGGCGGCTTCTGCGGAGATCCGTCCCTGTGACGGCATCTACACTCACTTCCCGGCAGAGGAGGAGCGCACCGTCGCCCTCGGACGTCTCGGGGAGGAGTCAGAGCGCTTCCGCAGGATATGCCTTACAGCCGGCCGTGACAGCCTTATACTCTTCAACGAATCCTTTGCCACCACCAGCCATACGGAATCCCTCTACATAGCGGAGGACGTGCTTAAATACCTCTGCTGCACCGGTGCACGCACCTGCTTCAATACCCATATGCATGAGCTTGCAGAGAATGCAGATGTGATAAGCTCTGTCCCCGGAGCGGTATGCAGGGCGGCAAGCGTCGTCATGGAAAACAGGGACGGGGAGCGCACCTACAAGATATCCTTCAAGAAGCCTGACGGCAAGAGCTATGCCCGTGAGATAGCCTATAAATACGGAATAACCTTTGACCAGCTCATGAAGAATCATTCTGACGCGGGAAAGGAGTCATGATATGTCATTCCAGACCTTTCTTTTCAAGATGATGTGCAAGCGCAGCGATGATAAGCGCGACAGGGGACTTACTCCTCCCGATACAATAACCCTCCATGAGGATATCAGCTACGGCCCTCACGGCAAGTGGAACCTCCTGGATGTATACCTGCCGAAGGAGAAGAAGGACAGGCTCCCCGTCATAGTGAACTTCCACGGCGGCGGATGGGTGTACGGCACCAAGGAGACCTACCGCTATTACTGTATGTCCCTTGCAGAGCAGGGCTTTGCAGTAGTCAATCCCAGCTACCGTCTTGCACCGAAGAACCGTTATCCGGCAGCATTCGAGGATATGAACAAGGTATTCGGCTTTGTTATGTCGAAAGCAGAGGAGTACAGCTTCGACCCGGACAGGATATTCGGCATAGGCGATTCTGCCGGCGCAACAGGAATGGCTGCTTTTGCAGCGGTGCTCACAAACGAGGAGCTCAGGGAGCGGCTTGGAGTTGTCTTCCCGAAGGGTCTCCGTATACGCGGGCTCGGCCTCAACTGCGGTATGTTCACCACAAAGAGCAAGGAGATGGCCTTTGTCCATACTCTCCCGAAGGAGAATAAGGAGAGAGCACTCTCCGTTCTCGATGTAGTATTCAATATAACCGGCGATTTCCCGCCCTGCTATCTTATGACAGCCGTCAACGACTTTATGAATGACGAACAGCAGGTCATGGTCGATGCACTTACAAAAGCCGGCGTAAGATATGAGTATAAGGTATACGGCGACGAGAACAACAGTCTCGGACACGTATTCCACTGCGACGTCCGCAGCGAGTCAGGAAGACAGGCCAACCGTGAGGAGCTTGATTTTCTGCGCAGCTGTGTCTGATGAACGATAAAAACAAAACGCTCTTCCTGCAACCGACAGGAGGAGCGTTCTGCTTATGCTGCGGATGTCCGCAGAGTATTAAGGAGGTTTATGTAAAATGTGGGGATGTCATTACTGAACGGGAGTATCTTCCTTCTCATAGAAATACTGAGCACCGGAATCATCATTGTCATCGACCCAGGTAAGGCCGGTGTGTTCACCCTCCTCGGCTATCCTGATATAGCCTGTGCCGTTCGTGGTGATTATGGTCTCGGTATAGTTGCCGTCTTCGGTGTATACACGCTCAGCCCTTGTGCAGTCATTATAGTAGAGCACCTGTCTGCCGTTGAACTCGCCTGAGAAATCCCATTCTGAGCATTCTGAAGCAGAGCTTGACCAGTGGATATGTCCGTCATAGCCGTGTCCGTTGTTTTTGAGGGTAATCACGCATCGTCCGCTGAGGCTCTCTCTGTAGCTGCCTTCAAACGGGTCAGCAAAAGATGATGCCTCATCGGCAGCTGTTGCTGCTGATTCAGATGCCTCGGCAGCCGGTGCAGCAGTATTGACTGCGGTCTCAGTTCTGGCAGCGGCCTCAGTAGCAGGAGCAGCTGTCTCTGAAGCTTTTTCAGTTCCTGCTTCAGTTGCAGCTTCAGTCGCTGCATCAGTTGCAGCTTCGGTCTCGGCTTCAGTTGCAGCCTCAGTTTCTTTTTCGGCTGCTGCTTCCGTTGCAGCACTTGTATTTCCGGAGGGTGCGGCAGGCTCCATGATACCGCAGCCTGTGAGCGCCATTGCAAGTGTCATTAACATTACTATTTTCTTCTTCATATTGTCTTTCCTCCATTCATCCGGCACTTTCCTGTGCCTTACGTACAATATAATCGGGCGGACCGGGCAAAATGCTACAGTTTCACGGCAACTTTGTAATAATGCACAACAGCTGTTGACATATTCAGTCTATGTTGGACAGAATCGCAGTGAGAAGAAGCATTATTTCGTTGACAATCCGTCAATGTCAATGTATAATTTACTTATAGATTATCCGCCGTGCAGTTAGGCGGCTGCATAAGCGGCGGAAGAAGAGGAGCTGAACACAATGAAGAAAAAGATAGTATCTCTTGCCGCAGCCTTTGTAATTGCGCTCGGGCAGGCGGGCATCACCTCCGGCAGCTGTACGTTCTCCGCTTCGGCAGCCGACAGCGTGACCTATCAGTATCTTGATCCGTCCTTCAACGGCGGAGAGCCCATAAGGGGAGTTGACATCTCCACCATAGTCTCCCTTGAGAATTCCGGGGTAAAGTTCTATAACGAGAACGGACAGGAACAGGATATCTTCAAGACTCTTGCCGATAACAGCGTTAACTATATCCGTGTAAGGGTATGGAACGAGCCGAATGACGGGAACGGTCATACCTACGGCGGCGGAAACAGCGATGTGGATACGGCGGGTATCATAGGAAAGCGTGCAGCGCAGTACGGCATGAAGCTGCTGGTGGATATCCACTATTCCGATTTCTGGGCAGATCCCGCAAAGCAGACCCGACCGAAATACTGGGCACCCCACAGCCATGACAAGCTGAAAGGCGAGATATACAACTGGACGAAATGGGTAGTTGAGCACGTCACAGAGCTTGGCGGAGATATCGGCATGGTGCAGGTGGGCAATGAGACGCAGTGCTTTTTCTGCGGCGAGAAGGATATGTACAAGATATGCGACCTGTTTTCAAGCGGTGAAAAGGCGGTCAGGGACTTCAACAGGGATATACTCATCTGCCATCACTTCACCAATCCCGAATCCGGCTACTTCGACTGGTATGCCAAGGTGATGCAGGAATGCAGTCTTGACTACGATGTGTTTGCGACCTCATATTACCCCTACTGGCACGGTTCGCTGGACAATCTCCGCAAGGAGCTGAAGAATATCGCCGATAAATACGGCAAGTACGTCATGGTAGCCGAAACAGCCTACCCGTATACCAATGAAGACGGTGATGCTTTCCCTGATTCGGTGAAGCAGGGCAGCAGCGGTGCAACTCTCTCCTATCCCGTATCCGTTGACGGACAGGCTCAGGCGATCACTGATGTATTCCGTACAGTTGCCGAAACAGGCAGCAAGGGTATAGGCGTGTTCTACTGGGAGCCCGCATGGATAGGACTTCCCTCGCTGAGCTATGAGCAGCAGAAGGAGAACTGGAACAAGTACGGCTCCGGCTGGGCTTCTGATGCAGCAGGGGAGTACGATAAGGATGCCACAGGCGCAGGCGGTTCCGGCTTTGACAATCAGGCTATGTTCGATTTCAGCGGCAAGCCTCTTGAGTCCCTGAAGCTCTTCACACAGATCTATCCGAGAAAGGAAAAGCCGGTTGAACCTGTACAGCCCGTTCAGGAGAAGAGTGCGGAGGTACCGGAAGGTTTCTACCGTATAAAGAATGCGGCAACAGGCAGGTATCTTACAGCAGAGGGCGGAAGAGCAGAGAACGGACGCGGCGTAGTACAGTATGAGGCGGACGGCGCAGCTGACTACAACTCATGGTACATAAAGAAAAACGGCGAAGCATACAGCATCGTTTCTTCGTCAGCCGATAAAGGCATCAGTCTCGGTTTTACAGACAGCGGCGCAGGCCTTTCGCAAGGCGACTCGCAGTCATGTGTATTCATAGAACGTGAGGACGGCAGCTATCTTATAGCTCCGGCAGGCTCTTCCGACAGCGCCCTCGGCACTGACGGAGACGGCAACGGCAGCAGAGCCGGCAGGAAACCACGCTCCGGTGAGCGGGATCAGCTCTGGATACTCGAGCCGGTCGAGCGTTTCCGTATAACCGGAGATATCAACGGTGACGGCGCAGTAGATGTCTTCGACCTTGTATACCTCAGACAGCGCCTGATATCGGAGACTAAGGAAGCCGACTGCGACCTCAACGATGACGGCGAGGTGAACGTAGCAGACCTTACGACTATAAGCCTTTTCCTTATGGGCAGGGGAGAGTTCTCAGTACCCACACACGGAACACCTCCGAATACCATAATACCGGAATAACAGCAGGGGCGGACATTAGTCCGCCCTTTCCGTATCTCAGACAAAATCAGTCCGGATATTCTTCCCGCAGCATTCGGGAGTATATACCCAGTGCTCCATCCTGTCACCGGTGAAGCAGTACTCCATATCCCTTGTATGCTCCGGCATATCCGTACAGGGTTCAACGATGACAAGCTTCAGCTTCATCTTTTCCGGTATCACAGCCTTTATGAACACGCTCACCCTCTGCCCCGGAGCTATGCCGTCCCTCAGCTCCGCAAGACCTGCAAGATTCGGCGTCAGCTCCACGAATATCCCGTATTCCTCTACCGAGCGCACTATCCCGGGCACAGTCTCTCCCGCTGAGAAACCGGCCGTATTCTCCTCCCACGTGCCGAGAAGCTCCCTGTGTGTCAGGCATACCCGCCTGCCGTCCACTGACCTTACAACAGCCCTTATGCTGTCCCCGACAGTGAATCTGTCTGATGGATGCGCGATACGGGATACGGATATTGCGTCAATGGGTATAAGAGAAGGCAGCCCGCAGCCGATATCCACGAAGCAGCCGAACTGTTCAAGGTGGGTGACCCTTGCCCCGATGACATCCCCAGGACGCAGTGTGCTTATGTACCTTTCAAGGCACTCCTCCTGTGCAGCTTTTCTTGAAAGCACAGCCTCAGCCCTGCCGTTGCTGTCAGTCTGAACAGAAACCACCTTGAAGCAGACCGCCCTTCCTACACGGGAAAGCAGTGCGATATCCCGTGTAGTACCGTCATCTATGCCGACAGCGCCCTCCCTGCGGGGGATGATGCCCCTTCCGCAGGGCAGCTCGACTGTCAGGTCGTGGGATGCCCCGCAGAGTGAGGCTATCCCCTCAAGTATGATACCCTTGTCCATAGCCTCCCTGAGACCATCCGCCGAGGAGATATACCTTGTGTTCTCCTCATTCTTTATAAGTGTTCCCTCCGGTAAATAATACATGGCTGTACCTCCGTATTTTCATGCTCCGGCAGCGCTGCTGCCTGATACAGTTATATTCACCGGAGAGCAGGATTATTCTACAAAGCCGGCTGATTGCACCGGATATTGACAGCGCCGAGTCTGTTCAGCTGCGAGTTTATCTCATCGATGCCTCTTCCGTCGCAGACGATATATATCCTGCCGCCCGCCGGAAGGGGACTGGTCCTGTCGCCGGGGACCTGCGCAGTCATGAAGTTCATGCTGAAGTTGTTGGCAAAGGTGGGAACGGCATTCCCCGAACGGTTTGCGGCGACCCCGTCATGGGTCCTGAGGACGGCGGAATATACTCCCGGTATGCGACTGCGTATCCTGTCGGCGGCAAGAGAACCCATTTCGGACGAGTGAAAATCGGCGGTTATACTTGTTATCATATAATATAGACCTCCACGAATACAGATTTTGTTCAGTGAAAATACTATCAAACACAGATAAAATACACCTAATTTGTGTGACTTCAATATGTTTTCAAGCACGTTTTTATTATTTTTACACAAATCGAAAAAAATATACGGGCAAATTATTGATTTATGAAGGGCTTTAGGCTATAATAAGTAAGTACGCTTTTATTATGGGAGGGAATGACCTTGGATATACAGCCGGGAGATATTCTGACTATGAAGAAAAACCACCCCTGCGGTGCAAAGGAGATGCTTGTTATCCGTTCCGGCATAGATTTCAGGCTCCGCTGCGTGAACTGCGGCAGGGAATTCATGGTACCCCGTAACAAGATCGAGAAAAGCATAAAGACAGTCAGCCGGAAGGAGAATACTGATGTTTGAAAAGCTCGCATTGATGGAGCAGAAGTACGAGGAGATAAGTGAACGGCTGTCAGATCCCGGTGTCATAAGCGACAACAAGCTGTATACCCAGCTTATGAAGGATTTCAAGAACATGACTCCCATTATAGAAAAATACAGGGAGTACAAAAAAGCTAAAACTGGATATGAAGAGGCAAAGGAGCTCCTCGATAACGGCGGACTTGACCGTGATTTCCGTGAGATGGCACAGTCCGAGCTTGAGGAGGGCAAGGAGGCTATGGAGAGCCTCACTCAGGAGCTGAAGATACTTCTCCTGCCGAAGGATCCCAATGATGACAGGAACGTCATAATAGAGATCCGCGGCGGTGCAGGCGGCGAAGAGGCTTCACTGTTTGCCAATTCGCTTTACCGTATGTATACCATGTATGCCGAGTCAAAGGGCTGGAAGCAGGAGGTACTCTCCGCCAATCCCACAGAGCTCGGCGGCTTCAAGGAGATTTGCTTCTCTATCGAGGGCGAAGGAGCCTATTCCCGCCTGAAATACGAGAGCGGCGTCCACAGGGTGCAGAGAGTGCCCGAGACCGAATCACAGGGACGCATCCATACCTCCACAGTCACTGTTGCAGTGCTTGCAGAAGCAGATGAGGTAGAGCTTGAGATCAACCCCACCGACCTTAAAATAGATTACTTCCGTGCCAGCGGCGCAGGCGGACAGCATATCAACAAGACTGAGTCCGCAGTACGCATAACCTACCTCCCCACAAATGTAGTGGTCGAGTGTCAGGACGAGCGCAGCCAGCACAAGAATAAAGACAAGGCTATGAAGATACTCCGCAGCCGCATCTACGAAGCAATGCAGCAGGAGCAGAACGACAAGATAGCCTCTGAGCGCAGGAGCCAGGTAGGTACAGGAGACCGCTCCGAGCGCATACGCACCTACAACTTCCCCCAGGGACGCCTTACCGACCACCGGATCGGCCTTACCATATACCGCCTCGAGGATATGATGAACGGCTCCCTTGACGAGGTATTCGACGCCCTTGCTACAGCCGACCAGGCTGCACGTCTTGCGGGCGCTGACCAGTGAGGTGCATCATGGAAACAAAGCTTTTAACATCATCTGAGCCCGATCTTGCTGAAGCTGCCCGTCTTATCAGCAGCGGTGAGATAGTGGGCATACCCACGGAGACTGTATACGGCCTCGGCGCAGATGCCACAGACCCGGATGCCGTCCGCAAGGTATTTGCGGCAAAGGGACGTCCTGCGGACAATCCTCTCATTGTCCACCTTGCCGATTTCTCTCAGGCAAAGGATTACACCACATCCATACCTGACCTTGCATCAAGGCTTGCAGAGCGCTTCTGCCCCGGCCCCCTGACAATGGTGCTCCCGAAGAATGACAGGATACCCATGGTCACATCCGGCGGACTTGACACAGTCGGCATAAGAGTTCCCTCACATCCGGTAATGCACCGTATCATAGAACTCTCCGGTACAGTCATAGCCGCACCGTCGGCTAATACCTCCGGCTACCCCAGCCCCACCGCAGCCTCCCACGTCATGCGCGACATGAAGGGGAAGATAGCGGCAGTCGTAGACGGCGGCGAATCGAAGTTCGGCGTTGAGTCAACAGTCATCTCCTTCGATGACGACCATACAGCACGCATACTCCGTCCCGGCTGCGTTACAAGGGAAATGCTCCTTGAGGTATGCCGCGATGTAGTGATAGACAAGGCGATACTCAATGAAGTCGCCGCCGGAGAGAAGGTAAGCTCTCCCGGCATGAAGTACAAGCATTATTCCCCGAAGGCGCATATCATAATGGTAGAGGCCTCTGCGGAGGATTTCCGGAGATTTGCGGACAGTCACAGCTCCGGAGGGACATATTTCCTGCTCTATACAGGAGACGAGGAAGGCTTCCCCTATAACTATATGACCTACGGCCGCAGCAGCGAGGAACAGGCTCACTATCTGTTCAGCCGCCTGCGCGAGCTTGACGAGGCAGGTGCAGAGCGTGTATACGTCCGTGCGCCTTCGTCCGAGGGTGTAGGTCTTGCAGTATATAACCGCCTTATCAGGGCGGCAGGATTCGAGGTGATAAGGATATGAACAGTCTTGAAGGCGTATTCGTGGTAGGCCTCACCGGACAGACCGGTGCCGGCAAGAGCACTGTATCAAAGGTCTTTGCAGGCAATGGCTTTGCCATAATAGATGCGGACAGGATAGCAAGGATAGTAGTCGAAAAGGGCACGCCCTGTCTCGACGAGATATCTGATTTCTTCGGTGAGGAGATACTCAGAGAGGACGGCTCTCTCGACCGCAGGGCACTTGCAGCTATAGTGTTCTCAGACAAGACCAAGCTCGAGACCCTCAATACCATCATCTATCCTTACATCACCGGTGAGATACTCCGTCAGATCAGATCCCATTCCGAGCAGGGCGAGAAGCTCATACTTCTCGATGCTCCGACACTCTTTGAGAGCCGTGCAGACGATTTCTGTGAGATAATCATATCCGTTCTTGCAGACCCGGAGATACGTGAAAGCAGGATCACAGTTCGTGACGGACTGACTCAGGAGGAGGCGCAGAAGCGCATGAATTCCCAGCTTGACGAAGAATTCTTCCGCTCCCATTCAGACTACATAATCAGCAACAACGGATCACTTGAGACTGTAACAGGCATATCCAAGGAGGTCTCCGACAAGATACGCGAGCTCTACAGCAAGCGCACTGATCCGGCAGTATAATACAGAATAAGGAGAATCATCATGGCAGATAAGAAGACAGCCGCACAGAAGCTAAAGGAAAAGCTCTTCCTTGAAAGAAAGAACGGCTACTATACAATGACAGACGAGGAAATCAAGGCAAGCGGTGACTTCGCCGAGCTGTACAAGGACTTTCTTGACAAGTCAAAGACAGAGCGTGAAGCAGTTATCTACGCTGAGGCGCTCCTGAAGAAGAAGGGCTTCAAGGAATTCAAAAAGGGAAAGAAGCTCAAGGCCGGCGACAAGATCTACAAGATCAACAGAGGCAAGGCCGTACTGATATCAGTCATCGGCTCAGCACCTATAACCGAAGGCGTAAGGCTCTGTGCTGCACATATCGACTCCCCGAGACTTGATATGAAGCAGAATCCTCTCTACGAAGACAACGAGATGGCTCTCTTCAAGACTCATTACTACGGCGGCATCAAGAAGTATCAGTGGACAACTATCCCGCTCTCACTTCACGGCGTAGTCATCAAGGCAGACGGCAAGTCCGTAACAGTCAATATCGGCGAGGACGACAAGGATCCCGTATTCTGCGTATCAGATCTTCTCCCGCATCTTGCAGCAGAGCAGATGTCAAGACCTGCTTCAAAGCTCATAAGAGGCGAGGACCTCAACATCATCGTAGGTTCAAGACCCTTCAGCAAGGACAAGGAAAGCGAGTCCGTAAAGCTGAACATCATGAATATACTTTATGAGAAGTACGGCATTACCGAGGCAGACCTGGTCTCTGCCGAGCTTGAAGCAGTACCCGCATTCAAGGCAAGAGATATCGGCTTCGACAGGAGCCTTATCGGCGGCTACGGCCACGATGACCGCTGCTGCTCCTTCCCGGCTCTTATGGCAGCCGTAGATTCAGCAAAGCCTGTGCATACCTCCGTTACCATCCTCACCGACAAGGAGGAGACCGGCAGCGACGGCAATACAGGCCTGCGCTCATCCTACCTCAGATACTTCATTGAGGATATCGCAGAGGCTCTCGGCGCTGAGGGAAGGGACGTCCTCTCCGCATCTGAGTGTCTTTCCGCTGACGTAAACGCAGCCTTTGATCCCTCCTTCCCCGAGGTGAACGAGAGACGCAACTGCGCCTACGTGAACAAGGGCGTCTGCATCACCAAGTATACCGGCGCAAGAGGAAAGTCCGGCACATCGGATGCCTCCGCAGAGTTCACAGGCAGGATACGCCGTCTCATGGACAGCAAGGGCGTTCTCTGGCAGACAGGCGAGCTCGGCAAGGTAGACGAGGGCGGCGGCGGAACAGTTGCAGCCTATATAGCAAATCTCGATGTTGATACTATAGATATGGGAGTACCCGTAATATCTATGCACGCACCGTTCGAGATAATCTCCAAGATAGACCTTTACAGTGCCTATAAGGCATTTGCAGCATTCATTGCTGACTAAGGATATAAAAGTACAATGTCCTGCCCCGGTTATACGGGACAGGACATTTTTCACGGTTATTTATTGAGAGGGAAATATATGTACGATAAGAAACAGATATACAGGAAGCTGTTTACCATAGTGACGCCCATAGCCTTCCAGTACCTGATGATGTCGCTGGTATCAGCCAGCGATGCCTTCATGCTGGGCTTTCTTGAACAGGCGTCTCTGTCAGCCTCTTCGCTGGCAGTACAGGTCGCATTCGTGTACAGTCTCTTTTCCGGCGCATTCATATTCGGCTGCAACGTGCTCGCAGCCCAGTACTGGGGCAAAGGCGACCGAAAGACTGTGGAGGAGACTCTGGCCATAACTATGCGTTATTCGCTCCTTGTGGGTGCTGTATTCACCATTGGTGCAGCAGCCTTCCCGAAGCAGATAATGCACATCTTCACCTCCGACCCGCTGCTCATAGATGCAGGGGCGGTCTATCTCAGGACCGTATCACCGGCCTACGTGCTTATCGGCTTCACCCAGGCCTATCACGGTATCATGAAGGTCTGCGACAGGGCAAAGCTCAGCACATACATAGCTTCTGCTGCGGTCGTGCTCAACATCATCCTCAATGGCTGTCTCATATTCGGTCTCTGGGTGTTCCCGGAGATGGGCATAGCCGGAGCGGCCCTTGCAACGGTGCTCTCCAAGGTCTTTGAGACGGTATGTGTGCTGAAGGCCGTAGCAGACAAGAAATGCCCTCCGCTGCGTATAGGCCTGATGCTCCGCGGCAGCAGCAGGGAGCTCCACAGGGACTACTGGCATTATACCATCCCCCTCCTTATCAACCAGCTCGGCTGGGGCGGGGGAGTGACCATGTTCTCAGTCATCATGGGACATCTCGGCAATGATGCCACAGCCGCCTACTCCATTGCAGGTATAGTACGCAGCATGATAGCGAGTCTTTGCTGGGGTATAGCCTCCGGCGTAGGTATAATCCTCGGCGGTATGCTCGGAAGGGATGAACTCGATGCGGCAAAGAAGGCAGGCGGCAGCTTCGTCCGTTTCTCTCTCCTCATCGGAGCGGCTTCCGGAGTCGTGATACTTGCCGTGACACCGCTGATACTCCGTGTGATATCCCTTGAACCTGCCGCACAGGGCTACCTTAAATATATGATGCTCATGGCGTCATACTACATCATAGGCAACTCCCTCAACTCAACTGTCATATCCGGCATATTCCCATCCGGCGGAGACACACGCTTCGGAATGATATGCGATGTGGTTACACTCTGGGCGGTAGTAGTGCCTCTCGGCGCCCTTGCGGCATTCGTCCTGAAGCTGCCTGTCCTCGCTGTTGCATTCATACTCACCCTTGATGAATTCGTGAAGATACCGGCAGTTTACCATCACTACATGAAGTACCGCTGGGTAAAGAACATCACCAGAGAGCAGCCTGACACTTGACAAACTGAAGCGCCTGTGATATAATGAACACATCAATTATGAAAGAGGTGGAAAGATGCGTAAGATTTCCTGCTAAGAACTAAAGGCACAAAAGCACATAATATCCGCGGACCGGTGTCCGTTTGTTTGCTGTGCCTGTATGCAGGAAAAATACGCTCTTTTTGTCTCTTGCGGCGGAGTATACCCATACCATGCCGCTGCCCTTACAGCGCCCTTATGCGCTTTACCGGACAAGAGACCGCAGGAGCATTTTCCTGCGGTATTTTATTTGTCAGGAGGGCGATATTATGTCAATGATCAATGTACAGGATCTGACTTTTTCATACGAAGGGAGCTCTGATGTGATCTTCGATCATGTCAGCTTCCGGATCGACACAGACTGGAAACTCGGCTTCACAGGCCGGAACGGCAGGGGCAAGACTACCTTTATGAAGCTCCTCATGGGTGAGTATGAGTATACCGGAAGGATAACCGCAAGTGTGGAATTTGAATACTTCCCATTCGTGGTGAGAGACCCCGAGCTGCCGGTGTACTGCCTCGCAGAGGAGATATGCCCCGATGCCGAGAACTGGCAGCTTGTCCGAGAGCTTTCGCTGCTCGATGTGAGCGGGGATATTATATGGCGGCCTTATTGTACTCTCTCCGGCGGCGAGAAGACTAAGGTGCTGCTTGCGATGCTCTTCCTTAGGGAGAACTGTTTCCTTCTCATCGATGAGCCGACAAATCACCTTGACAGCAGCGGAAGACAGATACTAAGCCGCTATCTGAACAGCAAGAAGGGCTTCATACTTGTATCCCATGACCGTGCCGTGCTTGATGAATGTACGGACCATACCCTGTCCATAAACCGTGCAAACATCGAGATCGAAAACGGGAATTACTCATCATGGGAACGCAGCAAGGAGGCGAGAGACAGCTTTGAGGCAACCCAGAACGAGAAGCTGAAACGGGAGATCAAGAGTCTTGAAGCTGCTGCAAAGAAGGCAGCGGAGCACTCCGACAGGATAGAGCGCTCCAAGATAGGCTTTGATCCTTCAAAGACGGAAAAGAGCATATCCCGCCGTCCGTCTATGGCACGCAAGGCAAAGAAGCTAATGAACCGCTCCAAGGCCATTGAGACAAGGATAGCCGGAGATATCGAAAAGAAGTCCGCACTCCTGCGGAATACTGAAACGACAGCCGCATTGAAGCTTCCGCAGATGCAGTATTTCAGCCGCCGTCTCATAAGTGTCCGCGACCTTGCCGTCAACTACGGTGACAGGGAGGTTTGCAGCGGTGTCTCCTTTGATATCGAGCAGGGGACGGTGACTGCCCTCACAGGCCGCAACGGCTGCGGAAAGACAAGTATAATACGGCTTATCTGCGGCGAGGAGGTCCCCCATACCGGAGAGATAGTGATGAACCATCAGCTGCGCATCTCCCGCATAGAGCAGGAGACCACAGGACTCTGCGGTTCTCTTGCGGACTATGCCGCTGCACACGGCTTTGATCAGAGCCTTTTCCTTGCGTTGCTCCGAAAGCTCGGCTTTAACCGTGAGCAGTTCGCAACGGATATATCCGGCTTCAGCGACGGCCAGAAGAAAAAGCTGCTCATCGCTGCAAGTCTCTGTACTCCGGCTCATATCTACATATGGGACGAGCCCCTCAACTACCTCGATGTTGTTTCAAGAAAACAGCTTGAAGAGCTGATAATAAGCTGCAAGCCGACCATGCTCATAGTTGAGCACGACGAGACCTTCCGCCGCCGCATCTCCGCACAGGAGATAAACATCACGGCGACAGTATAAACTTGTACGTGATATCTTTGACGGGCTGATATTGAGGGCTCTGCCCTCAAACTCCCGCCAAAGGGACGCGTCCCTTTGGGATCCCACTGCAAAATCCGACCTCCCCATGAATGGGGAGGTCGGATTTTGAAATGAGAGTCCAGAGAGGCGAAGCCTCTTTGGCAGGGGTACGGGGGCAGCGCCCCCGATATAAGCCTGCCGCAGACACCATATAGAAGTATATGCTGTTGCTGTGATGTTTATCTGCTGATATTGACAATTCGGGTTTATGGTGGTATAATCCGATATGACACACAGAATTAGGAGGCCGTGAAATGATATACACAGTGACATTCAATCCTGCCATAGATTACGTGGTACATACAGATGACATAAAGCTCGGGGAAGTGAACCGTGCATCGTCGGAGTGTATATGCTTCGGCGGAAAGGGTATCAACGTATCCGCTGTTCTTGCCCAGCTCGGAAAAGAGTCAACCGCACTCGGCTTCACTGCCGGCTTCACGGGTGAGGCAATAGAGAAGGGCGTTGCGGACATGGGGGTAAAGGCCGATTTCATCCGTCTCCCTCACGGCGACTCACGTATCAACGTGAAGATCAAGTCCGCACAGGAGACCGAGCTCAACGGCAGAGGCCCGGATATAGCTGAGGGCGACCTTGAAAAGCTTTTTGATAAGCTTGCACAGCTTCGTGACGGTGATATACTGATACTTGCGGGCAGCATACCGGGAAGTCTTTCAGACGATGTATATCAGCGCATCCTGAGCCATGTCTCAGATAAGGACATCATGACGGCAGTCGATGCCTCCGGAAAGCTGCTGCTCAATGTCCTGAAATACCGGCCCTTCCTTATAAAACCCAATCATTCCGAGCTCGGAGAGCTTTTCGGAGTTACTATAGACTCTTACGAAAAAGCGGCGGAGTATGCCCGCAGGCTTCAGGATATGGGTGCGCGGAACGTACTTGTCTCCATGGCAGGTGACGGCTCAGTACTCCTCGAGGAGAGCGGCAGAGTTCATACCTGCGGCGTGTGCAAAGGAACGGTGCGCAACTCGGTAGGCGCCGGTGATTCAATGCTTGCCGGGTTCATAGCCGGCATACCGGAAGGATATGACTATGCACTGAAGCTTGCAACAGCCTGCGGAGGTGCGACAGCCTTCTCGGATACCCTTGCACGTAAGGAAGATATAGACGAGCTGCTCAGTCAGCTTGTATAGAAGAATACCCGCAGGCATTGCATAAGATGTCTGCGGGTATTTTTCACATTTTCTCGTTCACGACCATGTAGGTGAGACCGGCCTCATCGAGAGCTTTCTTCAGAGCGTCCATTGCATTTGCAGTGTAGTCATCCTCCGTGAATATCTTAACCTCAGTATCTGAGCCGAGTTTCCTGAGTTCCTCCACAAGGTCATTCAGTGCGAGCTTGCGGTTCTGATAGAGGTATTCCTTACCTGACAGTGTAACATCTGCCTTTGCAGAAGAAGCCTCCTCTGAAGCAGCTTCCGTCTTCTCCTCTTTGGGAGCCTCTGTAGTCTCCTCCTTGCTGTTATCCTCTGATACAGAGCTGTCATTTCCGCTTCCGGACGGGTCGAAACCGAACGGCAGGCCAAAGGGCTGGAATTTGAAGAGACCTGCGGCGAGGAGCGCTATTATGCCGATACCGGCAACAGCCTTGCCTCCTCCTTTACTACCTTCCTTACTCATAGATATTACCTCCTTTGTCTGTGCCCTTGTCTATGACAGAGCAGTACATTTTTTTATATGTTCTCCTGACATCGGTCAGGGCAGATTCAAGTGCAGATTTTGCACGTCCGCTGTAGAGAGAATCGCCGTCATACAGTACAGTGCAAATCATGGTCTGTTTCTCGTCCGTACCGGCAGCCCGGAGAATACTGACTATCTCTTTCCCGAGCTTGTCCGGGGTATCCTTATCGGTCACTGACAAGCCACTCTCGCTGCCTGTCCTTCCGAGAAGGGTGTCACCGCTCCTCACACTCAGGCTCCATTCTCCGGCGCTGTGTATCACAAGATCCATTACGATGCTTGAACCGTTCTGATGATCGAGCAGAGCCTGCATATTCCCTGCGGCATCCTTGTCCGCATTTCTTATGTTATCAAGCTCCTGCTGAGCCTCGAAGCGCCATTTCTCCATCTCCTGCTCGCTGGCTGCGATCCTCTCCTCAAGCTCTGAAGAAAGGCTTGCCGCCGCAGCTGATGCCTCATCCGCCTTCTGCTTCATGGCCACGGTCTGATCATGGGAATTGAGTATGAACCAGAAGAGTATTATCATGGTGATATCGAGCAGGGGAGTGAAATCGAGTATCAGTTCCTTGATCTTCATTCCGCTGCCTCTGACTTTCTCTCGTTGCTGTTGCGTTCAACCAGCAGGTCATAGGCCTTGTTCTCAGCCTCCACCTTAGGAGCGATGAAGGCGTCGGCGCCTTTTCCTATTATGGCGAACACTATTCCCCATATCGTAGATGAGAGAGCCGCGAAGAAACTTGTGCTGCTGTCAGCGAGGTCTCCGGCAAGACTGTAAAGTGATATTACAGTGCCGAGCATACCGAGCAGGGGGAATATGGTGACGGTATTTGAAAAGAAGGAGTACCACTGATTGAGCTTTCCAATGATCCCGGAGGCACTCTCTTCCTTTTCCTTTCGCTTGTCATTTTCAGGAACATTGGTAATATGAGAGGTGAGATGAGTAGCTTCATGCGCCTTTTCTGTCAGTTTCATTACACGCATGAAAAGCGCTGCATCTATAAAGAATACTATGATAATGATACAATTGTACCAGTTGAATAAATTGCCCATAAGCCACCTCCATAAATACAATGATAGCACATATCAATACGTTTTTCAAGGGAAAATGACAAATTATTTCATCAAAAGACAGAAAACGATGCTTTTAAGATGTAAGACGAAACTAACAAGTATTTAGACAATCATCAAAATACCTCTTGACATAAGTCCGGCGAAGTGGTATATTGTATTTAGATGATCGTCTAAATAACTCTTGTGACAATAATGATATGGAGGACAGTAACATGGAGGTACTCAAAGCAGAAAACCTCGTGAAGACCTTTGCCATAAGCGAAAAGCAGAGGAAATCACTTGGGATCACAGAAAAAAGAAAGACAGCAGTAGACGGCATAAGCTTCACAGCAAAGTCAGGAGAGGTATTCGGTCTCATCGGCCCTAACGGCGCCGGAAAGACCACTACCATGCGTATGCTTGCGACACTTATCAAGCCGGACAGCGGCGACGCCCTCTACAACGGCACAAGCGCTGTAAGATCACCGGAGGAGATACGTTCTCAGCTCTCCTTCCTTACCACAGACTTAAAGCCCGATATGAAATCCACACCGGATATCATGTTCGATTTCTTTGCCGAGCTCTATCATATCCCGAAGGATACGGCACTCCGCCGCAAGCGTGAGCTGTTCGGTGAATTCGGCATAGACCGCTTTGCCGACACGGTTATCGGCAAGCTCTCACAGGGCCAGCGCCAGAAGGTTTCCCTGGTTGTATCGGTAATACACGACCCCAGCTTCGTTATATTTGACGAGCCCACCAACGGCCTTGACATCATCGCAGCCCGTGAGGTGCGTGATTTCATACAGAACATGAAGACTGCCGGAAAGTGCGTTATCCTTTCAACTCATCTCTTCGACCTTGTTGAAAAGGTCTGCGACCGCGCAGCCATGATAATGGACGGTAAGATAGTCGCCAATGACACCCTTGAGAACCTTATGAACGGCCGTTCACTCGAGGATGCCTTCTATGACATCTACACCGAGCGCACCGCAGGAAGGGAGGTCTGAGCCATGAGAGATATATTTACAGTTGCCAGAAAAGAGCTGAGAGCCTTCTTCAGGGACAGGGTGATACTCATGCAGATGCTCATACTTCCGTTTGTGATAGTATTCGGTTATTCGATGCTGATGACTTCCATGACAGAGGGTGAGAAGGACACCAGCCCCGCAGCCGAGGCATACAGCATAGGCGCTCCCGCAGAATTTGAAGACATACTCTCAGAGCTGGGCATAAAGAAGGCAGAGAGCAATGACACCGATGCCCTGATAGGGAAGATAAAGTCCAAGGAAGCCGACCTGCTCGTTGTATTCCCCGATGACTTCAAGGTAGCAGAGCCGGGTGCAAAGGATATCTCCGATGTGAGCATCTACTACAACTCCGACAAGGATTCCTCAATGGAGCTCTTCACACAGCTCTCCATGACCTTTACTTCCATGCAGCCCCGCATCTTCACCTTCAACAGCGATGCAGATACTGAATATAACCTCTTTGATGCGAATGCCTTCTTCCGCCGCTTCCTTGCGAGCATCCTCGGCATGATGGTATTCATGGCTGTATTCATGGTCTGCATGAATCTCGGAGCAAACTCCGTAGCCGGCGACAAGGAGCACGGCTTCCTCAATACGCTCCTCATCACACCCGCAAAGCGCAGCAGTATCGCCATAGGAAAGAGTGCTGCTATCCTCGTCGTAGCTGTCGTGGCTGCAATATCCGCATCTGTCGGAATGGCACTCGCTATGCCTAAGCTCGGCGAATCTATGGGCATGGAGGAAAAGATAAGCTACAGCATCCCCGATTACGCAATGATACTTCTTGCAGTGGTAACAGGTGCATTTGTACTCGTTGCCATCCTGATGATAGTATCCTCACTTTCAAAGGACGTAAAGCAGGCAACGACCATATCACCGGTATTCATGCTTGTTATAATGATACCCTCGATGCTCGGTTCAACAGACAGCCTTGCCTCTTCCATCGAGAAGCTCGGAACAGTCAACTACCTGATACCCGTGTGGAACTCGATGACTCTTCTGAAGGACATTATGGAGGTCAATGCTTCTGCAGTCAATGTTCTCCTTACCTGCATCGTTAATATAGCAGCAGCAGCTTTAGGTCTCTTTGTAGTCGGAAGACTCTTTGAGAACGAGAAGATAGTTAACGGCTGATGCCGTTAAAGGAGGTATACTATGGAAAAAGTAACATTTACCTCTGGCACATATATATTCATATTATCCGAGATAATCGGTATAATCGCAATAGTTGCACTCATATGGGCGGTATGGCGGAAAAAGACAAGGGAACCCTTCTTTCCGGCATTCATAGGTGCGTGTGTATGGTTCATCTTTTCAATGGTGCTCGAAGCCCTGCCCAAGTCAATTGTGCTCTCCCTTCCGGCGGTCAGCAGCAGTGTTCTCCTTACCGCTGTTGTGGCATCGGTCTTTGCCGGAGTGTTCGAGGAGACAGGCAGATTCATAGCATTCAAAACCGTGCTGAGAAAGTACGACACGAAGAGAACAGCCGTAACCTACGGTTTAGGTCACGGCGGAGCTGAAGCAGTTTTACTTATTGCAGTGAACCTTATGGGAACGTTTATGGTAGGCTATTTTTTCAGTTCCGGAATGCTCGATGCTTCATTATCCAAGATGCCGCCGGAGTATATCGAACAGATGAATGGCAGACTTCAGTCCCTTGTGAGAGCCGATATATCCGATATCCTTATCGCATATATCGAGCGTCTTACAGCCATAGCCATACACATAAGCCTGTCTGTACCCGTTTTCCTTGCTGCACGGGAGAAGCGCTCGCTGTGGCTCCTGCCCCTTGCAGTATTCCTTCATTTCGCAGTCGATGCAGTATACGCATATCTGTCATTTTCCGGCTGTAATATAGCAGTCACAGAGGCTGTAACAGTGCTTGTAACTGCTGCTATGGCAGTATTCGCATATCGCCTGTACTGCAGCCGTCCTGATGAGGTGATAGAGTGAAGGATGTATGGAATGCAATGGCTGATCCTACTCGCAGAAAGATACTTACCATGCTTCAGGAAAAAGACATGACAGCAGGGGAGATCGCCGAAAGATTTGAGATATCCGGAGCCACGGTATCTCACCATTTAAAGATACTCCGGGAAGCAGAACTTGTTCTGACTTTCAAGGAGAAACAGACAATAACCTACAGCCTGAATACCACGGTATTCCAGGACTTTATAAAGAGCATATCAGATATGTTCGGAAGGGGCGGTGAATGAGATGGATTTTGAAGTATTGAAAAAGACCCACAGGATTTGCATCATTCTTACCTTTGCAAACATACTGGCTGTGTTTCTGGCGGTGTTCCTCATACCAGTATTTTCCGGAGCCGGGAACAGCATCAGCGACCGGATGTTACTGCTGCTGTTTCCTGTGTTATCATTGGTTTTAAATCTGGTATATAATTGCGGGGTTCTGAGGAAAAAGAACGAAAAGTCGAACTATTCAGCCATATCCAAGATATATCTTATCGTAGAGATCGCCTATATAGCCATGAGCTGGGCTCTGGTCTGGTTTTATTTCAACAGTAAGCGTGCCGGAGCCTTCGATCTCTATAACAATATACTCTTTATTATAGGAGGCCTGGGATTTATCTTTATCGGCAATTTCATGCCGCAGGTAAAGCAGTGTAAGGGACTGGGCCTGAAGACCAAGTGGACCAAGAATAACGAGGTTTGCTGGAACAAGACGCATCGCTTGCTGGGCAGGCTTATAATGACGACCGGCATAATAGAACTCATAATTTCACTGTATGATCTTTTCACCAATAAGATATCTTCCTCTGTGATCTTTGCTGTTATGATAACCGGTACGGTATTATCCTTCGGTACTGCGTGCATTTACGCTTACCGTCACAGAAATGACTGACACTCTGCCATGATATATGACGAGCCCCGGAGACCTTCATCATTGGATGCCTCCGGGGATCATTTGTTATTCTGTGCCTGCAAGTAGACGCTTTGCTCTGCCGTATATTTCGGCAAGTGAATTTCTCTTTTCCGGAGTTATGTCTGCCAGGGCAAGTCTTTCCGGATCTGAGTTATGCATCAGATCAGCCGTTTTAACAGCTCTTGCAATGGTATTATCCCTTATAGCGAGTATGTATTCATCGTAGTCAGTGTTTTTGTCATGAGTGAGCAGCCTGACAGCCTCCACCACCTCAGGCGGGAAGATCTCAGCAAGCTCTTCAAGAGTAACAGAGGTGTCCTCAACAGTATCGTGAAGGAGAGCAGCACAGCAGGAGTATTCGTCCTTCATCTGCTCTGCAAGATGGACAGGGTGGAGAATGTAGGGGGTTCCGCATTTGTCGACCTGTCCGTGATGGGCTTTGTAGGCAATGTCCATAGCCTTCAGAGTGAGTGATGTGTAGATCATAGCAATACCTCCTTTTTCTTGATTATAACACAGCAGGGGACAGGAGTCAAGAAGAGAGCCTCCCGTGAAAGGAGGCTCATCATTCTTATCTGCATCCGCAGCACTTCAGGATCCGGCAGAGAAAGCCGAAAAGATCATTGTAGCACATAGCTTAACCTCCCTGATTATTTCCCTTCCGGGATGATTTAATCATACCATATCCGGCGGCAGTATTCAATGCAGAAATACTGGAAATACAGGCAAAAACAGGCATTCTGAGCGATGAGGTACAGGAAAAACTGCATAAGAAGAGAGAAAGAGAAGGAGAGAAGAGAGACAAAGAATACTCACAAATGTGAGCAGTTTATGGTGATAAAATAAAAAAATCATTTAACACTTGACATTCGTTCCGGATTGATGTATAATTAATAAGTACTTTGCGAGTGTGCTGGAATAGGCAGACAGGCACGTTTGAGGGGCGTGTGTCGAAAGACGTATGGGTTCAAGTCCCATTACTCGCACCAAGGGAGGCTTAAGAAAAGTCTCCCATATAAGTGGACAGATGGCTGAGCTGGTCTAAGGCGCACGACTGGAACTCGTGTGTACGTTAATAGCGTACCGAGGGTTCGAATCCCTCTCTGTCCGCCAGAATTAAAAAGCCTGTATTTCGAGGAAAACGCCGAAATACAGGCTTTTCTGCTGTCTAAGCAAATGCAGTCAGAAATGCGCGTGTGACGTTGAAACTGCGTAAAATCACACGAAAATGCAGGGGCTGTCACACGAAAAATCACACGAATCACACTGAAAGGCTGTTCCAATATCAATAATCGGCTCCCTATATGGGAGCTGATTCTATATATGAATATTTCAAGAAAACAACTGTTTCGTATTAATGTGCTGATTATATCAATGGAGCTATTATATAATGAAACGAATAATAGTTGTCTCCTAATTCATAATAGGATTTAGGAGATATTATTGCCTAATCACTTGACTTTTCTCCTAAAAACGATTATAATTATGAGAAAGGAGTGCGAGCTTATGAGAAACTTTGATTACAGCATACTTGCAAAACGTTCATGGGACAGCGAGATCATCGGTCTTGTAGCCCAGATTCACGAATATAAAGGCAGACAGGAACTTTATCTGAAACAGAAACCTGCCGAGCTTGACCGACTTATTGAGATTGCAAAGGTACAAAGTACTGAAGCTTCCAATGAGATTGAAGGTATCCGTACTACAAATACTCGTCTGTTGCAGCTAGTCAAAGACAAGACAACGCCCAGAAACCGTGACGAGGAAGAGATAATGGGATATCGTGATGTGCTGAATACGATTCACGAAAACTACGAGTATATTCCCGTTTCATCGAATTATATTCTTCAGCTGCACCGTGACCTGTATAAGTATTCCCATAAGAGCATTGGCGGAACATTCAAGAATTCTCAGAATTATATCAGCGCTACTGATGCCAACGGACATGAATTCGTATTGTTTACGCCACTTCCGCCCTATGAAACTCCTGCTGCAATAAACGCGATATGCGAGAGTTTTAATAGCACTATTGCAACTCAGGATATAGACGCCTTGCTTTTGATACCTGTATTCATACATGACTTCCTTTGCATTCACCCCTTCAATGACGGCAATGGCAGAATGAGCCGCCTGCTTACAACTCTGCTGTTGTATCGTTCCGGTTATGTGATTGGCAGATATATCTCCCTCGAAAGTAAGATAGCCAAGAATAAGAACATTTACTACGATGCACTGGAACAGTGTCATAAAGGCTGGAACGATGGCAAAGAAGATACCACGCCGTTTATAAAGTACTTGTTGCAGACTATTCTTGCTGCGTATCGTGATTTTGAGGAACGTGTTGCATTGGTCGATGAGAAATTGCCGGCAATAGAAATGGTACATCGTGCTGTATATAATAAGATCGGTAAGTTTACCAAAAGCGAAGTCATGGAACTTTGCCCGACAATAAGCAAGGCTTCGGTTGAGAATTCTATCAAGCAGCTTGTTGAACAGGGACTTCTCTTAAAGCACGGCAGCGGTCGAAGCACATTCTATACCCGAAGCGACATTTGAAGCAATATATTATATAATTTCAGTAAGGAATGATTTATATTATGAAAAAGGCTTTAGTACTTTCACTTTCATTGTTTTTGTTGTGTGGCTGTGCTTCTCAAAATATCGACTCTTCAGAAGATAAGAAAGATGAAGCAAAAACAACAGCCGTTACGACAACTGCAAGAACGACTTCAAGTTCTACTGTAACTACATCTCATACTATAACGACTACAATTGCGACACCAACTTCCGTAGCCGCTGAAACTACTTCTATAGCGGACGCTGATGACTTCGTATGGCTGGAAAGAGGAGTATATGAGGTGGGATACGGAGAAAGAAAACCTGATCTTCCTTATGATAACAGGTTTGAAGGAGTATTCTATTCTTTTTTTGATGATAATACAGGTGTTAAGTGGGATGCATATGAGGGTGTTGTCGCTTATTTTTCTTGCGAACAAAAAAAAGACAGTATCATTTTTCATGAAACTAATCTGACAAAGAACAATCCAGAAGCAGAAATAGGAGCTACATATGATTATGAACGTCGTCCTTCTCTGGATAATGACGGCAATATAAAGCTCGATAATTCCATTTTACTTGTTAGGCTATCTGCTGATGAAAAGGAATATGAACCAGGATTATTCGATGCAAGAGACTACAGTGACAATTATGTATTTAATGATGGCCTTAAAGCCATTAATTCACCTAACTTTCTTGGGAAAAAACTCGAGAAATAAAACATGAAAAGTTTGGAAAAAAAGCGAATAATGGAGCTTTGTCCTATACTAAGCGACATTTGATGCAATAGAAGAGATAATAATCAAAGGAGTAAGATTATGAATATAGATAATACTCTTTACAGCGGACGACCAACAAATAATCGTTCCGAGCCCGAAGTAGCAATATATGATAGACTTGACTCTCTGGGCATCGAGTACAAGAGAGCAGACCATGACCACGCTGATACTATGGAGGATTGTCTGGCAATCGAGAAGGTACTTGGAGCTAAGATATGTAAGAACCTGTTTCTCTGTAACCGTCAGAAGACAAGCTTCTATATGCTGCTTATGCCTGGAGACAAGCCGTTCAAGACCAAGTTCCTTACATCGCAGCTTAACTGTGCCCGTCTATCATTTGCGGACGCTGATAAGATGCAGGAGTATCTGCATACTATCCCCGGCTCTGTATCAGCGCTGGAACTGATATTTGATACTGATAACAACATCCAGCTCGTCATTGATAATGATCTTATGAATGAGGAGTACATCTGTGGACATCCGGGTATAAATACATCGACAGTCCGCCTGCTCCGTGATGATATGCTTAAATATGTCCGTGAGGCTAAGCATGAGCCTACATTTATAGATTTGCCGACAGAATGATAGTTAAAGCCTCACGAGGGAGGCTATCATAGAATATAATTCCGTTTAATGCTCATAAGTAAATGTAACTATTCACGTCGGCTCGTCAAGCTTTATGATTTTCTTATTCATAAATTATACCTAACGTTCAGCTACTGATTGAGCTGTATTAAGCTCTTAACATTATTATTAGATTATATACTGTCTTCGATTAAATTATATTGACATGTTCTACAATAAGCGATATAATATAAATAAAGCAATGGTGCTGTTATTATTGACAGCACCATTATTGTTTTTTTGGAGGTATCGTTATGAAAAAAGCCCCAATCATAGGTATTGTACCGCTTATTGACCACTCAAAAAACAGCTATTGGATGCTTCCAGGATATTTCGGCGGTATCATTGAGGCCGGCGGTCTTCCTGTAATGCTTCCGCTGACAAGTGAAAATACACATATCGTACAAATCACAGAAATGTGCAGCGGATTTTTGTTCACAGGAGGACAGGACGTAAGCCCTGAAATATATTCGGCAAGAAAAATAGGTGCCTGCGGAGAATGCAGCCCCGAGCGCGACGCTATGGAAACGCTTTTGCTGAAATATGCAATGCAGCTTAATAAACCTATTCTCGGGATATGCCGAGGTATTCAGTTCATCAATGCTTCACTTGGCGGAACTCTCTGGCAGGATATCCCGTCACAGTTTTCGGATACTGTTGTACATTGTCAGAAGCCACCATATGATGTTCCAAGCCATGAAGTATATATAGATAACGAAACTCCCCTGTATGAACTGCTCAAAACAAAAGAGCTTTCTGTCAACAGTTATCATCATCAGGGGATACGTTTACTGTCAGATGAGCTTAAACCTATGGCGAAATCCCCTGACGGCCTTGTTGAAGCCGTTTATTCGCCCATGCATAAGTTCTTATGGGCTGTACAATGGCACCCTGAGTTTTCTTACACAAAGGATGATAACAGTATGAACATTTTCAAAGAATTTATTAGGCACTGCTAATCAATAAGGTCGTTCTGAAAACGGGACAAATGTTCAAAAGGCAGGATCTGACGTCCTCTGAAAAGTCCACAGCCGTCGTTTATGAGCTGATTATTTATGGCGCTGAACATATTCACATCTAAGTCTGCAAGTTCAAGCTCCTGCAGTTTGGTAAGACGTTCATAGGCTTCATCAAAATAAACGCATTCGCCTATAGGTAGCTCATCACGCTTTGTACGGCGTGCTTCCTGCAGTTTCTCATAGCCGAAATGATTTGCGTCGCCTATCTCTGCGAAGTCATCCATCTCCTTTGTGCGGAGCTGCAATTCAGTATAGCAGCGTGCAAGATTGTCATAAAAAGTTATATGCAGCGACTGATAGCCCGTGCTGCGCGGAGTTGAAACATAGTCACGGTAATACGGTCTGACAGCTTCTTTCAGCCTGTCTGAATATCTCTCCTCGGTGAAGCCGGAAAGCTCTGCTGTAAATCCTCTTTCTTCAAGGAACTCTGGCAGAACGTCCGCTATCTCATAGAGGTATTTCTGTTCGACGTCGCTTCTTGATTCGCCGTTTTTGATATGACAGGCAGGCATTGAAATAACTATGCGGTATGCGATAAGGTCGCGGAAGCATATCAGCTTGCTTTTTATTTCAGCTTCTGAGGGAAACTTCCTGTTTTTCATATAATACTTGTAGATGAATTCAAGGATATACCCGTTGAACTTCTCCTCTGCGCGTATCAGGGACTTTATGCGTCCCTTGAAGGTGAAAGCTAAAAACGGGTATTCTCTTGTCATATATTTGTAGAACTCCTTTATCCGCTGCGACTGCGAGGTAAGGAAGTCGTTATGTTCAAGAAGCTCTATTATCTGTATAAGAAAATTCGAGTGTGCAAGGTCAATGTTGTTATGTGTTGACTTTGCATTATTTCTAAGATCGTTTGAATACTGATGAAGTATTTTAAGTACGGTATTTCCCGAATACAAGTAATCGTTCAAAGATATCATTTTTCAGTCCTCGTTCTTGTTTGTAGTTATAGTTGTCGTTGAAGTCGTTGTGGTGGACGTAGTGAATGAAGTCGTGACAGTTGAGATGTTTTCAGTTGTTTCACTGCTGCCGCTGACATTCATTGTTGTAATAGTTTTTCCGTCAGGAGATACTACTGTTTTTGTCTGTGAAAATTCTTTTTTGCTCATATTTTTCTCCTATTTTATTATTTTGAAGCACACCGTATTTGAGTTTATCAGAGGTGCAAAATACTCAAAATATACTGTTCCCGAGACAGTGCTTCTTATCTCGGAAACTGTCTCGCCGTCAAACGGATCGGATATTGTTCCGAGGACATCGCCGCGCTCAACCCGCTTGCCTATTTCGATGCAGCTCTTGAAAACTCCTGCCGCTTCGGAGCGTATCTGCTTTGTTTTGCTTTCATCGATAAGCTTGGTGATGTAGCCGGGCGGAGTGTTCGCAGTTATTATGTCCTGCTTGTCGAGAAAACGCAGAATAGCGTAAACTGCTTCGTCTGCTGCGTTTTCATCAATAACGTCAGTTGCATTTGCATACACTGAGAACGCTTTTGTCTCCCATACCTGCCAGTTGTAGTTGAGAGTAGTAGTGTCGTAAGGTCTTGGCTTGCGGATTATGCCGAATTGCAGTCCGAAATCCTTCATAAGCTCTGGCGAAGCAAATCCGGTATCCATCATTTTAACATGAGGAAGGAAGTTGCCCTGCTGATAGAAGCTTGCAAGCTGGATACCGTACTCATAACCTTGTACAGTCAAATATAACACACGTTCCTTATCATCTCTTCTGCGGTATTCTGAACTGATATTATTTCTGTATACAGACTGTCGGCAAGACTCAAAAAGATTCTGTTCAGCGTCGTTCCTGAACTCACCGTAGTATATCAGAAGAGTCGAATCAAGCATTACGTTCACAAAGCAGTGTAGACCGCAGGCAGATATGATTTTTTCTGCTACTGACGATACATCTGAAGAAAGATATACCGTTTCAAGGTATTGATTTTCCTTAACGTCGTACAGTGCCGCTCCGTCCATGACAATAACAGGCAATTGTAATTCCACGCCTTTCATTATGTCCATAAGCACAGCAGGTGTACGTACAGTGGATATTGTGAACTTCACGCCGCTTCGGATAAGCCTGTTCAGCTCCACCTTGCTGTATGAGGCAGAATATCCTGCGGAAACAAGCACATCGTCAATTCCGCTTACATATAGATTATCAGTATCGTGTTTTATCGGCAGACGGAAATCGTTGACTGTTACACCGATAATTATTCCAATAAAGGTATCAATAACTCTGTTAAACACGAAGATGTACGGATCATTGTCAAAAGAGTGCGTCAGAGCAATGCTTAGAAATACAACACATGAGAAAAAAGACGCGTTGCGCTTGTTCAGAATAACAGTTGTATATATCACCGGGATTATCACTGCACTTGCCGATATATATACTATCATCGGAACAGTAACATTTATCCGACGGAACAGCAATAAAAATACAAGTCCGTATGCCGCACCGATAAGCGTTCCCACAGAACGCTGTACCGCATTCGTCTTTGTTGTGTCGTTGTACTGTTGCATACACCACAAAGCCGCTAATGCACCGTAAAAGGGTATGCCGTTTTCAACCGGCAGAAGTGTCCTTACGAAATATACAAGCATACATAACCCGACTGCAATTGCAGATTTCATGATTCTTGCCCCTATGGGCGGAAATACAAGTTTCAATGTTTTCACTCCAAAATATAAGGAGCTCCACAAAAGTGAAGCTCCATTGCTTTAAATAGTAATAAGTAAATGCTCGTTTTTGATATCGTTATAAAGTTCACATTTGCATCTGCTCACATCGTAAACCTTTATAACTTCATCAAGTCGGCTGTTTTCGTCAATGTCATCAAGCATATTCCTGAGTCCTCTGAACTTTTCGGGAGCAAAATGAAGTGTCTTGCTGTTATTAAATACAGCCGTGTAGAGTATCTCAGCTTCGACTAAGTCCTGAAAGATATGACTACCATAGGAAAGCTCCGGATTGTAGCCTGCCCGTGTTTCTTCCATTTCGCAAACTACGTCAAATTCGCTTATATCAGAAAATGCCGTAGGTACACCAAGTTCAGGAGATGATGTTCCTACTCTACCCGGAACCATCAACATCATATGCTTGCCCCGATTGCGGTAATGCCAGTTTATTTTTCCGATCATCTTTGCAACGGAATGCTTCTCGCTGTAGGGCATATTATAGTACACAAATGGATCAACATAGACGATGATATCAAGTTTTGAAGTTTTGGAAAGTCCCATTGAAGCTCCTTTGCTTTCAAGTAGAATATGCTCCTGCGGTATGTCAGGAACAGTAACTCCTGTTTTGTCTTTGAGCACCTGAAGCGGTCTGCATTGCAGGAGGTCGATGGAGTATTCACCGCTGTCGGAAACATTTATGGTAAACTCCGTATCCACGGGATAATCGTACTCGTCCTGTATGCAGCGTAGCATTCTCTGCATCTGCGACATCAGTGTTTTATTGCTTACAAGTCCCTTGCAGGATATAAAAGTCGAGGACACTCTCCGTCCCATTTCCCGCAGTCTGCTCTCGGCGTCGTAGTCGTGTTCGAGAAGAATATTTTGCAGATATTCGGGTATAACAGGTTCAATATCACGGAGCGGCAGGCGCTCCATATCATGAATGGATGTGTTTATTACTTCGACCTTGCCCTGCGAGAACCTGTGTCTCTCTGCATAGCTGGAATATACCGTCTTTTCTGGCATATCAAGACTTACAAGCCGCGGATATGAGCCCTCTGTCCTGTCAACGGCAGACGTACCAAGTCCCATGACAAGACGCAGCATTCCTGCGGACTGGTCGGAGCTTTTGAGAAAGCTGTACGGACTGTAGGAATATCCCACGCCTGCTGCACACGGCATATAATATGCTCCGTAGTAAGAACCCGATACACGCTGTATAAGCAGTGACATCTGCTCGTCACGCTTGTCAAGTCCTCGACGTTTGCGGTAGTCGAGTGCGGAAAGGCTCATGGTGCTTGCATAGACAGTTTTTATCGCCTTTTCAAACTCTTCAAGGCGTTCTTCAGGAGTTCCTCTGTTGGCACAGAAAACAGATTCGTACTTGCCTGCAAATGCGTTTCCGAAGCCGTCTTCGAGGATGCTGCTCGAACGGACGATGTACGGATCCTGACCATAGTATTCGATAATGCGGTTGAGTTGCTCGCGCATTTCGTCTGAGAATCTGCCGTTCATAAGCTGTTGTGCGAACTGGTCTGCAAGTGAAAAATAGCCTTCTTCTGTACGCTGTCTGATACGCATACCCCAGAAATCGTTGTCAACGATGTAGGTGTAGTAAACATCAGAGCCGACATAAAAGGAATCGTGAGGTTCGAGGACTTCATCTATATCTGGTTCGGTATTTCTTATTATTGCTCTTGCAAGCAGCATACCGCAGGCTTTACCTCCTATCATGCCGGTGCCTATCATGTGATCACGAACGCTGAAATAGTCTTCGGGCTTGAAGTGCTTCTTGACCATTTCCCGCATTTTTGAGTCGCGCGTCATCATAATATTGCACATATTACTGCATTGCTCCGAAATATCAAAACCGCTGTCATAGAGTATCTTCGCCTTTTTGAAATTTCTGTCCCACGAGTCCATGAACTGCTCATCTGCGGAGCGCTGAGCATTGCCGAGAACCTGATAGAAACGGCTCGACTTTACGCCGTCAAGAATGGGACGGAAATGCCCCGTTTCAGGTTCATAAGTGTGCGGCAGGAACATGGTATCTGAGCTTCTATTCCATACCTTTTCGGGACGTACATAAACATTCTTTTTATCAGAATAAACGTCAAAGAAAAGCTGTGTGGTATTCAGTATCTTATTGATTGCATGGACTGAATGTTTGCCGCGAATTATAGGGAAGAATGCAACTGTATCAAGTATAAAAAGAAACGGACAGGTAACTCTGAAAAAGTTGCCCATCATTAGATCGGTCGCCCACATTGCCTGCAATTCCGAAAGACAGTCAAATATGTAAAAAGCGTCCCTGCCTGCTTTTTCAATTTCATTGTGTATATCAACGGTAAATGTCTCAAATCTGTGGGAAAGCGGCACTTTTATGGTCTTTACCTCAGGACAGTTCTCAACGAGGGGGTCATGACTTGCAAATCGGAAATATATTATATTCCTGCCGTCAGCGATAGCCTGTCTGAGATATGGCTCCATAAACAGTTTGAATTCCGAGAGTTCTGAAACTCTCCACACAACATTATCGCCGAGCCTTATATTATCAAGTGCCGTGTCCATTTCGGGAATTCCCGAACAAATCTTGTCAAATGCAGCCATAGTGATACCTCCCTTATATACGAAAAGGCGCTCCTCAAAAGTGAGAAGCGCCCTTGCTTTTGTATGTATTATAACATAGAATAAATTTGTTGTCAATATATAGCAAACACCTTTTATTATCAATAATATATAAATCGTTATATGCTCTCAATGTAAAGCGTGTCTCCCTCACGGACGTATTCGAGCATTGCTTTCAGCTCGAGACGGTTTGCATTCTTACCAGACATCTTCTCAGCAAAGATACGCTCGACCTGATATTGCTTCATTAGAGCTTCCTGACGAGCTGTCTCCTGATGTTCCGTTGATACCCTAATATATCCTATTCTGCCCATAGTTCTTCTCCTTACTGTTACAATATAATTGACGTGTAAAACCTTACACACCGGTAAGGGTTTACACGT